>JBGMOD010000095.1:0-1641 GCA_041424235.1 Hyphomicrobiales bacterium | reverse complement strand
TTCTACGGCGTGCCGATCTACGTCTCGGCGACCTACATCTTCCTGTTCATCCTGTTCGGTTCCTTCCTCGAGCGCGCCGGCATGATCAAGCTGTTCACCGACGTGTCGCTCGGCCTGTTCGGCGGCACGCGCGGCGGACCGGCGAAGGTCGCCGTCGTCGCCTCCGGCATGATGGGCACGATCTCGGGTTCTGGCGTCGCCAACGTCGTCACCGTCGGTCAGTTCACGATTCCGCTGATGATCAAGTTCGGCTATCGCCGCGCCTTCGCGGCCGGCGTCGAGGCCACCGCGTCGATGGGCGGACAGATCATGCCGCCGGTGATGGGCGCTGTCGCGTTCATCATGGCGGAGACGCTTGGCGTCGATTACTCGGTGATCGTGAAGGCCGCTGTCATTCCGGCGATCCTGTATTTCGCCTCTGCGTTCTGGATGGTGCATCTCGAAGCCGGCAAATACGGCCTCACCGGCATGAAGAAGGATGAGATTCCGAGTGTGATCAAGGCGCTGACCAAGGGCTGGTTTCTCGTGCTGCCGCTGGCCGCGCTGGTGTTCATGCTGTTCGAGGGCTTCACGCCGCTCTATGCGGGCAGCATGGGCCTTGCGCTGACTGTGGCGCTGATCCTCGGCGCCAGTATCGTGCTTGGCTTTTCCAACGTCGCGCTACGTTACGTGTTCTGGATCGGCCTCGCGCTGGTGGCGGGATCGCTGTTCCGCAACGGCAGCTCTGTCGATATCCGCTATGTTGCGGCGATTGTCGCGGTGCTTGTCGGCATCGCAGCTTTCACGCAGGGCGGACGGGCCACGCTGGCCGCCTGCCGCGACTCGCTGGCGGATAGTTCGAAGTCGGCGCTCACCGTCGGCATGGCCTGCGCCATCGTCGGCACCATCATCGGCATGATGACGCAGACCGGCGTCGGCACCATCTTCGGAAGCTGGGTGATCGGCCTCGGCGAGAAGAGCCTGTTCCTGGCGCTCGTCATGACCATGCTGCTGTCGATCGTGCTCGGCACCGGCATTCCGACGATCCCGACCTACATCATCGTTGCAGCACTGGCGGCTCCGGCGCTAGCGAAGCTCGGCGTGCCGCTGATCATCAGCCACATGTTCGCGTTCTACTACGGCATCATGGCCGACCTCTCGCCGCCGGTGGCGCTGGCGGCGCTGGCCGCCGCACCCATTGCGAAGGAAAATCCCGACAAGATCGGCTGGGAAGCGATGCGCATCGCGCTGGCGGGCTACGTGATCCCGTTCATCGCGGTGTATTCGCCGGCGCTGATGTTGCAGAACGGCGATCCGATGCAGGCGACGCTCGGCTTCTACGGCGCGGTTATCTACGCCACGGTCAAGGCGCTGGTCGCCATCGGCCTGTTCGGCATGGTCGCCATCGGCTTCCTGTTCACGCGGATGACGGTGGTTGAGCGGATCGTGAGCTTCATCGCGGCGATGTTGCTGCTGGGCGAGTTTGACTACAGCGACGAGCTCGGCTTTGCCATCGCGATTGCGGCGCTGCTCTGGCAGTGGCGCAAGAAGCCGGCGCAGGTCGCGGCCACGGCCTGAACTTTCTCGTGAGGTGATCGCGTGGGTCTCTGTCTTGTCACTGCCGGCGTGGTGAAGTCGCTGGCGGTGGCGTCGTTCATGCTG
>JBGMOD010000094.1:0-92436 GCA_041424235.1 Hyphomicrobiales bacterium | reverse complement strand
TGGACCTGATCCAGGAAGGCAACATCGGCCTGATGAAGGCGGTCGACAAGTTCGAGTATCGCCGCGGCTACAAGTTCTCGACCTACGCCACATGGTGGATTCGGCAGGCGATCACCCGCTCGATCGCCGACCAGGCCCGCACCATTCGTATCCCGGTGCACATGATCGAAACGATCAACAAGATCGTGCGCACTTCGCGCCAGATGCTCAACGAGATCGGCCGCGAGCCGACCCCGGAAGAGCTGGCCGAGAAGCTCGGCATGCCGCTGGAGAAAGTGCGCAAGGTCCTCAAGATCGCCAAGGAGCCGCTGTCGCTGGAAACCCCGGTGGGCGACGAGGAGGATTCACACCTCGGCGACTTCATTGAGGACAAGAACGCGATCCTGCCGATCGACGCGGCGATCCAGTCCAACCTGCGCGAAACCACCACGCGGGTGCTGGCCTCGCTCACGCCACGCGAAGAGCGTGTGCTTCGCATGCGCTTCGGCATCGGCATGAACACCGACCACACCCTGGAAGAGGTCGGCCAGCAGTTCTCGGTCACTCGCGAACGTATCCGCCAGATCGAAGCCAAGGCGCTGCGCAAACTCAAGCATCCGTCGCGCAGCCGCAAGCTGCGCAGCTTCCTGGATAACTGAGCGTCGGACTCTCGAATATGAACAAAATCGCCGGCCTTGTGCCGGCGATTTTTATTGGGTCGCGACGCGTCGACGCTGCCGGCGTACGAGGAGTTGACGCGGTCCTGCGTGCGGGCGACAATTCAAGACATCATTTTGATCCTCGATTGCGCGACGATCTCCCTCAGAAGGAAGCAACATGAACAGGCTGCGGCTCGCTGTGATTTTTGGTGCGCTTCTGGTCGCGATGCCAGCGTATGCGGCGCAGTGCGGCGGTGATTTTCGCACCTTCGTCGCCAACATCTCCCGTGAGGCCTCAGCCCAGGGGATTTCACAGAACGTGATCGACGCTGCGCTTGGCGGCGTAACCCAGGATCAGGCTGTCCTCAATTTCGACCGGCGCCAGCGCGGTACGTTCAACAAGACGTTCGAGCAGTATGTTGCCACCCGCGTCGGATCAGGGCGGATCAACACCGGTCGCGCCATGCTTCAGCGTCACGCCGCGCTGCTATCGCGGATCGAGCGGCAATTCGGCGTGCCGCCGCAGATCCTGGTCGCGATCTGGGGGCTGGAGACCGATTTCGGTGCGGGGGACATGGGCAAGCTTCCGGTGTTCCGGGTGCTGGCGACCATGGCGCACGACTGCCGCCGCACTGAGCTGTTTCAAGGTGAGCTGCTCGCGGCGCTAAAGATCGTGCAGCGCGGCGACCTCGGGCTGCGCGACATGATCGGCGCCTATGCTGGCGAAATCGGCCAGACCCAGTTCATGCCGTCGTCCTACATCAAGTATGGCGTGGACTACGACGGCAATGGCCATGTTGATCTCAGGCACAGCGTGCCGGACGTGCTGGCGTCCACCGCCAACCTGCTGAAGACCAACGGCTGGCGCGCGGGCGGATCCTACGAAGAGGGATCGGCGAACTTCGATGCCATGCGGGAATGGAATCGGGCGGTGATCTATCGCAAGACCATTGGTTATTTTGCCGACCGGCTGGTGCAGGGACGCTGATCGTCATGACGCTGTCCTTTTTTCTGACCTCGCTGATTGTCATCGCTTCCCCGGGTACTGGCGTTCTCTATACGCTGGCCGCGGCGCTCACCCGCGGATCGCGCGTCAGCGTCGCCGCAGCGTTCGGCTGCACGCTTGGTATCGTCCCGCACATCGCGGCGGCGATGCTCGGTCTCGCTGCCGTGCTGCACACCAGCGCGGTGGCGTTTGCAACCCTGAAATGGCTCGGCGTGGCCTATCTGCTCTATATGGCCTGGCAAGCCTTGCGCGAGCACGGGGCGCTGCACGTCGATGAGACCGTGAACGTACGCTCGCTGCGCGAGACGATCCTGACCGGCTTCCTGATCAACATCCTCAATCCGAAGCTGTCGATCTTCTTTCTCGCCTTCTTGCCGCAATTCATCCTGGTGGACGAATTGCGCCCGTTGCTGCGGATGCTCGAACTCGGCCTCGCCTTCATGGCGATGACGTTCGCCGTGTTCGTGGCGTATGGCCTGTCGGCCGCCCGTGTGCGTAATCGCATCATCAGCCGGCCGAACGTCATGACCTGGCTGCGCCGTGCGTTCGCCGCCGGTTTTGTCGCGCTCGGGGCGAAGCTGGCATTTGCTGAGCGCTAAGACAGGACGTGGCGGCGATCGATCACGCGAGCTCGGGCACTGCATTCAGCGCGTAGAACTGCACCGTGGCGATGCGGCCTTTGACCGGCGCGTCATGCAGGGTTTCGCCGCTCATGTCGAGGCCGGCGGCTTCGGCCACCTGCTTCGAGATGATCAGCGAGCAATTGTAGTCCTTGGTCAGGCTTTCCAGCCGGGCGCAGGTGTTCACGGTGTCGCCGATCGCGGTGAGGATCTGCGACTTCGGCGGGCCCATCGCGCCGACAATGGCTTCGTTGAAATGAATGCCGATGCCGATGCGCAGCGGCTGCGGCAGGTCCGTTGCCATCTGGTGGTTGAGGCGGTCGAGGCGGATCAGCATTTCGCGCGCGCCACGGATCGCGTCCATTGCGCCCCGTCCAGGATCACCCTCGAGCCCGTAAAGCGCCATCAGGCCGTCGCCGGTGAACTGCGAATAATGGCCGTTGGTCGCGTCCAGTGCGTTGGTCATCTCGTGGAAGAAATGATTGAGCAGATACAGCACATCGTAGGGCATGCGCGCTTCGCCGATGCTCGTGGAGCCGCGCAGGTCGATGAAGATCACGGTGACGAGGCGCTCGCTGCCTTCCAGGCCGCCGCGCGCGGTGCCGTCGATCGCGGTCGCCTCCGCCGACAGCAGCGGCATGACAGCGATATCCGAGGTCGGGCAGATCTGGCAGGCGAGCCGTGTACCGGGCGCGGCCTGGATGCGGGTGAGGGCCTTGGCTTCCAGCGGCTCCGGCTCCGGCAACTCCGCCAGCCCCTGCGTCACCCGCACCCGACAGGTGGTGCATCGCGCCCGGCCGCCGCACACCGCGGCGTGAGGGATGCCGTTGTCGCGCAATGTCTCCAGCACGCTGGCACCGGGCTCCATGATCATGCGACGCCCGTTCGCAAAGGTCAGGGTTGGCGGCCGCTGCCGGCGATACAGCCGGCTGCGGATGACGCGGGCCGCGAACGGCAGCAGGGTCAGCAGGATGTGGCCGCCGATCACAGCCGCTGTCATGCGATTGACGAAGGCCCGGCTTTCATTGGTGTAGTTTGCGTCCTCCAGCACGGTCTGCGCATAGTCAGGGTCTTTCTTCGCGTCGCGCCGCACTTCGTTGCCGGCGGCGACGAAGCCGGCCAGCGCCAGTGCCGGTAGCAGCAATGCCGCCGGCCGCAGGTAAGGCAGTGCAGCCGGAAACCACGGCTTGGTGCGCAGCCAGAAATTCATGCCGATGCAGGCATGGGCCCACACGACAATCACCGCCGTGGACTGAAGCGCGGCGAGCCAAGGCACGGCCTGCCAGAGGCTGACAAGGACTGCGGGGTAGTCGGGCGTCACCTCGGCCCCGAGTTCGGCAATGCGCGTGGCCACCACATGAAGCGCCAGCAGTAGCGGCAAGCTCAGACCAAGCACCAGCTGCCAGAGTTCCCAGCGCGCCATCCGCAGCGACCGGCGGCTGTAGATCGACCACAGCGCATTGACGTAGTGCACGACCACGGCGGCGCCGAGGATCGCCGTTCCGGCGATCGTCTTCCAAGGCGCCATCAGCACGGCCAGCACGGCTTCGCCGAAGGCGATGGAAATCAGCAGCGTGGCATGGGCCGCGAGATGACAGACCACGAAGGCGAGCAGGATGAGGCCGCTGGCAAGGCGAAGATTGGCGCGCAGCTGCGATGGATTCAGCGTCATCAACTCTCTCGGAAGGGCCGGATTGGTGCTGAATCATAGCGAATGCCGGATGCGGAAGGAACTGATGGTTCGCAATCCGGCTCTGGGGGTGCACGCGAAGTCATCCAAAAGGCAGGGCCCCGGGACAAGTGACCCTGTCCCGGGCCCCCGGGGAGCCTCAACAGCGTTGAAGCGGGGCGCTAGGGCGCCTCAAGTTCTCTGCCACAGCTCCTTGACCAGAATGCCGGCCTTCTTCTCGATTGCCGCTGCGGCATCGAGACAGAGGTCCTCGCGATAGCGGGAGCCGATGATCTGGACGCCGACGGGCAGGCCGTTGTGCAATCCGACCGGCACCACCGCGGCGGGGAGGCCCAGCACATTGATCGACGAGATGAAGCGCAGGTCGTTCCAGAACAGCTCCTTGACCCGTTGATCGCCGCCGAGATCGGCATTGGTCTCCGGCGTCGCCTTGACGGTGGTCGGTGTCAGGATCAGCGGGTAGTCTTCGAGGAAAGTCATCCAGTTTCGGATGTGGCGGGACCGGTCACTGATCGCCTTCATGTAGCCGACCTGATCGAGCCGGGTCGAAGCTGCCAGGAAGCCGTCAAGGGTCTTCTGGAAATCGGCGCTGGTGGTGGCCCGCATCTGGGCCTCCTGCAGGACCTGCAACTCGGTCATGATCAGATTGCACCAAAGCTGCCAGACGTCGTTGAGCGCAGGCAGTTCGACTTCGCTGACCTTGTAACCCGCATCGGCGAGATGATCGGCGGCCTTGCGCAACTGCGCGATCACGCCACGGTCGGTGTCCATATCCTCGGGAATCTTGGCAACGGCGACCTTGATCGGTGTCTTGGGCTTGGGCCCTTTCAGCGGTGCCGGCACCCACCAGGGGTCGCGGGGATCACGCTGCGCCATCACCTCCAGTCCGAGACGCACATCGCGGACCTCGCGGGCCAACGGCCCTTGCGACGACATGAATTGCGCCATCAGCGGTCGCTCCGCGGTGGCGCTCGGATTGAAGGCCGGGATGCGACCCTGGGTCGGCTTGATGGTGGCGATACCGTTGCATTGCGCGGGCCAGCGCAGCGAACCGCCGATGTCATTGCCGTGGGCAATGGTGCCGATGCCGGCGGCAATGGAAGCGCCCGCGCCACCCGAAGAACCGCCGCAGGTGATGGCAGGATTCCAAGGATTGCGCGTCAGCCCGTGCAGCGGGTTGTCGGTGAAACCGCGCATGGAGAATTCTGGCGTGTTGGTCAGGCCGAGAATGATCGCGCCTGCCTTCTTCAGGTTCGCAGTGACCGGGGAATCGCCGGGCGCGATATTGTCCTTGAAGGCCACCACGCCATTGGAATTGGCTTGGCCCTGGACATCGATATTGATCTTGATGGTGACGGGCACACCGTGTAGCGACCCGATCCCGGTGCCCTTCTCTTTGCTTTTTGCAAGGGCCTTGTCGGCGGCCTTCGCCGCCTTCAGCGCATCCTTGCTCAGGTCGACCACCACGGCATTGAGGGCCGGATTGGCCTTGTGCATGTGGTCGATATGGGCGCGGATGACCTCCTCCGACGTTACTTTGCCCTTCTTGATGGCTGCGGCCGTTTCCACGGCCGACCACTGCCAGATCGGTGTCTTGGTCACGTGACTCTCTCTTCCCCAATATGGTTCAATCCGGTGATCGTAACGGAGATCGGATCGAAGTCGAGCGACGGCGAGGGGAGGGTCAGGTGCATGGCGGGCATGATAGGCGTACGTGGCTTATTGCTGCAGGCGGGATCACGTCTCGCAATTGCGTTGAGTGTATTCCTGCTCGGGGCAACGCCCAATCTGCGGGCCGCGGATGCGCCGGATCTCGCGGGGCTCGCGCGCGCCACCGGGACGCCGAAGATCCCCGGCCTCAAGATCGTCTGGCTCTCGCCCTGGGGCGATCCGGCGAAGGCAAACGCCTGGCGCAACATCATCGTGCATCAGACCGAAGGGCCCGCCGGCTCGGCGCGGTACGGGGCGCAGGAGCAATCAAAAAATCCGACACGCCGCGGTGTCACCATCTGGGTGGAGACCGATGGCACGGTCTACTGGGCGACGCGGGAGGATGTGATCCCGACCCATGGCGACGGCGCCAACCGCAACGACAACAAATACATCGACAACGGGCCGACGTTTCATCAGGTGCTGAAAGGCAATTCGATTGGCATCGAGTTCGCAGGAAATTTTCCCGACGTGACCGCGCCCGCGACGCCGGCGCAGCTGGCAGCGTGGGACATTCTGGTCCGCCTGCTCCAGGCGCGTTATGCGATCCCGAGTGAGAGGATCTATGCGCACAACTGGATTGACTTCAAGGATGCGCGCTATTGCGAGGGCTGCGCTCTTGCGCAGCGCGCCCGCGCCCTGAAATTTGATCCGAGGACGCTGGATCGAGCAGGGACAAGGTGACGCTGAGACGGTACTGGAACCGGCTCTGCGCTGCGCTTGATCGTTTGCAAGGGCTCCCCATATGGGGCGCATGGCACCGTCACGCACCCATGGTTTGGTTATCGATCAGGACGGCCGGGAGGTCAGCTCCGAGGAGCTCTCGCGGAGTCGCCGCCGTTACAGCGACCCGTTTCAGGCCCAGTTCCAGGCCTTTGGCTTCAAAACCGGTCCGCTGACGCGCGAACAGCGCATCGCTCGGCTTGACGCGCTGGCGAAACTGCTTGATGTCGCCTTCATCATGCCTGGCACCAACATCCGTTACGGCATCGATGGCCTGATCGGATTGATCCCGGTTGTCGGCGACTTGATCACCACCGCCATCTCGCTGTGGATCGTTCGCGAGGCCCGCGCGCTGGGCGCGCCATGGCATGTCACCGCGCGGATGCTCGGCAACGTCGCGCTCGATGGCGTGGTTGGAATGGTGCCACTGGCCGGCGACGCCTTCGACGTGATGTTCAAGGCGAACATCCGCAATATGCGCCTGATGCGGCGCTGGCTGGACAAGCAACGCTAAAGCAAATCAAAAAACAAAGCTGGACATCTGTTTCACCTGAGATGAAGCAGATATCCAGCTTCTTTGGCGAAAAGCTCAGGCGACGTCCTGTTCCGCGACTTCGAGCTCTGGCAGCTTGCGTTCGAGCGGAAACTCGGTGCTGTCGTAGAGATCGCGAATGCCGTTCTTGTCGAACCGCGCTTCGCCGACCTGCAGGTAGGCGCCATTAAGGGAATCGGCCGGCAACTCCTCGATCGCGAAACGCACGGCATCGGCCGCGGTGTCGAACCGGCGATAGGCAAAACCAGCACGACGCTTCTTGCGGATTGCGGCAGGAAACAGTTCGGCGGACTTGGTGTAATTGAAACGCATCATCAACTATCTCGACGTGGTGGGCGGTTTCTGACGAAAGAGCGCCTACAGGCATTGCACGTGGACTGCACGGCAATCGCGCTCTGTTGATCCAGCTTGATCATCGAAAAACCGGTGCCTGTGCGTGACTGCGACACCGGATCGTGGATCTATCTTAGACCCTAATATGGGCACGAATGTGAGAAATACGACCCCTGAGCTTTCAAGAAATGAATCTGGTCTGGATCATTGCTAAATTAAATGCAGTAAATTCAATGGCATGCTTGAAATTGCATGCTGCAATGCGAAAAACCCGCAACCGATGTTGCGGGCTTTTTCGAGGGGCGCGATGAAAACGGCTTGAAAGTCGGCGGCGATGCGGTCGGCTATTTCGTTTCGTCGATCGGCACCACTTTGACCGGCGAGGTATACGGCTCGACGCGCAGCGCGTCGTTCGCCATCAATCCGATCTTGCCCGAGGGGGCCTGTTCGAGATCGCCGGTGCCGGCCTTGCGCATTGCATAACGCCACACCGACAACGTTCCTTCGGCCTTCAGCGCCTTTGCAATTCCACCGGCGTTCTTGCCTTCGAAGCGCGCCAGTTCATCCTCGGTCAATCCGATCACGATCTCGTCTTTTGCGGTCACGACTTTGAACAGCGAGACCTTGTCGGTGGCGAGAGCCGGATGCGAGATGATGGTCTCGAGCACGAGACCAACGAGACCGAAGCCGAGAACGCGGCTGCGGGAAGCTTGAGACATTTCGAAGATCCTTAAACGTTAACACTCACGCGGGGCGTTTACGCCGCTTTGGTAAACAAATCCTCGCGCGACCGGTGTTGGTCGCGCGAGGCACGTAACGCGTTCAAACCCGGTGAGGAACAGCTATCTGGTTACTTTGGATTCAGTTTCAAGGCCGCGGAGTTAATACAATAACGCAGACCTGTTGGTCCCGGACCATCGGGGAATACGTGACCGAGATGGCCTTGACAGTTCGAGCACAGAACCTCGGTGCGAATCATGCCGTGGCTGACATCGCGCTCTTCATCGACATGTGATTCCGTCGCCGGTGCTGTGAAGCTCGGCCAGCCGCAGCCGGAATCGAATTTCGCGTCGGATTCGAACAGCGTCTGGCCGCAGCCGGCGCAGACATAGGTGCCTTGCGTTTTCGTATGCTCATATTCGCCGGAAAACGGCCGTTCCGTAGCCTTTTCTCGCAGCACTGCGTACTGCATGGGCGTTAATTCCTTGCGCCACTCGGCTTCGGTCTTCTGAACTTTGGTGCGGGTGTCGGTCATAAGCATCTCCGCTTTTTTGCGTCTCAATTCTTCGTCATCAAACGTCCGAGGCGAGAGCTCGGACGTCAGCACTTTAAAGTGAAATCGTGTGAAGCGATCGCATCACCATCCCTCATTTGAGGGATGGTGATGGTGTATCAGGTTCTCACGTCAATTCGTCGCCATCAATTCGTTGCTTTGGTATCGCGAACCAGCACCGGCTTGTCGCGATAATTGTCGGCGAAGATTTTCTTGAGGGCTTCTATTTTCGGGGCGTCGTTGTAGACGATATAGGGTTGATAGGGGTGCAATGTCAGGTAGTCCTGATGGTACTCCTCGCCGGCATAAAATGGCTTGCCGGATTCGATCGTGGTTGCGATCGGTTTCTTGTAAACCTTTGTCGCATTCAGCTGAGCGATGTAGGCCTCTGCGATTTTCTTCTGTGCGTCGTTCTGCACGAAGATGGTCGAGCGATACTGGGTCCCGGTGTCGGGCCCCTGGCGATTGAGCTGCGTCGGATCGTGCACGACGGAGAAATAGATCTGCAGCAGCTTGCCGTAGGAGATCACCTTCGGGTCGTACGTCACCTGAACCGACTCCGCATGCCCGGTGGTTCCGGTGCCGCTCGCCGGATAGTTGGCGGTGTCCTTGGCGCCGCCGGCGTAGCCCGACACCGCGTTAAGCACCCCCTTGGTGTGCTGGAACACACCCTGGACACCCCAGAAGCAGCCGCCGGCAAGAACGGCGGTTTGCGTGCCGTCGGTCGCGGGCATGTCTGCGGTTGGCGGCGGAATCATCACGGCGTCCTCCGCCGCACGGGAGGGGCCGATCCATGCCGACGACAGCAAAACGGCGCCGGTGGCGGCGGTCAGGAGCATGCGGCGCAAGGGGAGGCGGGGCATTGGGGGGTCCTCGGGTTGGGGGCGCCTATTCCGCAATCGCATTGTGCGACCGGACTACGCGCCGAAAGTGATCCAGGGCCGGCAATTGTTCCGGATTATGCCGGATTGGCGCCGGGGGGCGCAATTGCGGACCTGGCGGCATGCTCGAGATACGGCCGGCAGAGCGGACCGTTACAGCCGCAGGCCACACGAGTTCGTGAGGTTTCAGCCTGGGTCAGGTCAGCGGAAGCCTATGGAATTCCAGCCATCGCGGGGTGAGACAGGGCGCGACGGTCCTTGACGTAGCCGATGGGGACGCCGAGGCGCTGGATGGTGACGATCACCTTGCCGTCGAGAATGCGGTCGCAGTTCATGTGAGTCGGGGCAATGAAGAAGTCCGCCTGTTCCCACTGCTGCATGCGGATCCATTTCAGGAGACGCGGCTTGGCGCGCCGCTCGAACGAGATGCGTTCACCGCAGACGGCGACCGTGTAGCGGCGTGGCGTCCGCACACCGCCGGCGGCTTCCGTGCGCGTGAGGTATTCTTCGAGCTGATCGACCGCTGCGGGCATGATGTTGACCCAGTAGTCGGTGGCATAGCGGCGCGATGCGCCTTCCAGGCCGCCGATCACCGGGTTGTAGAACAGGTACTCGTAGGGGTGCAGGCGAACCAGAGTGACTGCGTTCCACAGGCACCAGGCCGTGGCGACGGCAAGCGCGCCGGCGGCGGCCGAGCGATGACGAGCCGCGATTGTCGCCACCGCGAGATCGAGGCCGATGCCCGCCAGGATCGCGAGCGATGGAATCACGAACAGGAAATGGCGCAAGCCGGTAAACGCCGGGCCGTGGCAGATCACCTGGCAGGCGAGCGGTACAATCACCGTCAGCGCGACCAGCGCGATCTCCCGGCGCCGCGTCGGAGTCGATGATGCAGCGAGACGAGGCAACAACGCGAAGATGAGCGCAAGACCGGCGCCGAACAGCGTCAACAGCGGCACCCGGATCAGGATGTAGATCGGAACATAAAGCCGAGGCACGCTCGCCATCTCATAGACCTGCCCGGCCAGCACGGTGCGAATGTGATACTGGAATTCCGAGAAGGTCAGCAGACCGCGGATCGGGTTGAGTGGCTCCAGCGCCGCCCAGGGCCAGGCAAAAATCATGACGAGATAGGCGAGGAGCAGCGCCGGGACCAGTCGGAGCGAGGATTCGGCTGCAAAGCGCCATCGCGCGCGGCCGTGACCGCGGATCGGTCGTGGCAGGAACAGCGCAATCGCGATGCCGGCATAGATCACCAGCAGCAGCCCGAGCACGCGCATGCCGAGCGCGCCGCCGGCAAGCGCCCCGAACGCCAGCAGGTCAACGGCGCGCGGACGCGGCAGGTTGCGCGCGATGCGCAGCAGGAAGAATGTGGCGCCGGTCATTGCCGCCGCCAGCGGAATATCCTTGGTGTGATTGAACATCGCCCCATACCAGGCGCCGCATACGGCGAGCGCGACCAGGGTCATCAGGCCGGCACGCGGCCCCGCAATCAGCCGTGCAGTCGCGGCGGCCGCGCCGATCCCTCCAAGGCCGATCAGCGCGCACATGATGTGCCGCAGATCATAGGGATCCATCGGCAGCAGATGACTCAGTGCGACGGCGATGATGTCGAACAGGCCGCCATAGAGATAGAGGTTCTCGAAGTGGAAAACGCTCTGGTCGGCGAAACCGCTGCGATAGTAAGCGATGATCAGTTCGCCATAATGATGCTGAACACCTTCGTCGTTGGATATCGCGTAGTCGCGAAATGTGCAGACTGCAATAATGGCGAGTCCGCCGAGCAGAACGACCGTTGCGATATCGTATGCATTGCAGCGCGCAATCCAGCGCGCCATGTTCCGCCACCGAAGCGGGTTGGTCAGCTTCTCCGCGGGATCGGAGATGTGGCCTCCTATCGTCTCCGCTTCGCTGGTCGTGTCCGTCATCTCACGCGCATCTTCCCCGTCGACAACGGTTGCGGCATGCGCCGCATCACAGCTGTCGCAGCAACATCATGTCTGTCATGAAGCCGTATCCGCAGAGATGCGGATGGATAGTCCCCGACTTCATTTTTACGACCACGGGTTCCGCCGTGCCAATACGCCAAAAGACGCAAAATCCTGTTGCGCTTGCGAGATGGACGCCGGAAGGCACGCAGATGTTTGACGCAGCAAAAAGGCCGCGGGACCGAAATCCCGCAGCCCTGAGATGGTCTTTTTTAGATGTTTACGGGCAGGGGTAACGGTTGCCGTCGTTGTTCAGGTAGGTCCCCGATGCCGGATCGTACGACCGATAGCGTCGTGCGCAGTAGGCCGCATTCTGCTGGGCCGCGGCGTTGGCCTGGCCGGCTGCAATGGCGCCGCCGATGATCGCGCCGGCCGCGAGGCCGCCAATCAGCGCGCCGGCTCCGCCGCCGCCGTGATGGTGATGATAGCCACCGCGATAGCCGCCGCCGTGCCAGCGCCGATATTGAACGTTCTCCGTCGCAGCAGGCGCCGCTTTCCCAAGACCGGGGGTTGCCTGCAGGGGGGCCGAGATCGCCGGCGCGGACAGCGACAATGCGGTGGAGGCGATCAGCGCGGCGCCGATAATGCGGGCAGGGATTCGAGACAATTGCATTCCATACTCCTTTTTGGGCGAGCCGCCGTGAAACGCGCAGTCTCCTGATTTGTTCCCCACCACGGCAGTTTGCCGGGCCATTGTGGCGCGGACGGATTGCCGCAGTCAGATCACGATGCTCAATTTCTTCGCGGCGCGGGTAATGCCGGTGTAGAGCCAGCGTGCGCGCGAGTCCTGAAAGGCGAAGCTTTCATCGAACAGCACGACATCGTCCCATTGGGAGCCCTGCGACTTGTGTACGGTGAGCACGTAACCGTAGTCGAACTCGTCATAGGGCTTGCGCTGCTCCCACGGAATCGCCTCGATGCCCCCGCTGAAACAGTCGGCGCGGACCGAGACCTTCGTCACCTTGCTGGAGAACTCCTCATCCGGCATCAGCCGCATGGTGACGATCTGGGATTTGGACTGCGCGCGCGCCTTGACGCGCCATAGCCCACCGTTGAACAGCACCTTCTTGCGATTGTTACGCAGGCACACGAGCTTGTCGCCGGCGACCGGCAATGGATCCTCGATGCCCTGCTTCTGGCGCACCCGCATGTTGTAGGCGCGGCGGGTGTTGTTGCGGCCGACCAGGATCTGATCGGCCCGCATCACACGGTCGGGATCGAGGCTGGCACGGCTGATCACCTCGCTGTCACCGAATTGGCCGAGCTCGAGCGAGCGGCCTTCGCGCACGGCCATCGACATGCGCACGATCGGATCGTCCTGGGCCTGGCGGTGCACCTCGGTCAGCATCGCGTCCGGTTCGGCCTCGGTGAAGAATCCGCCGCCCTGGATCGGCGGCAGCTGCGCCGGATCGCCCAGCACCAGTAGCGGCGCGCCGAATGACAGAAGGTCGCGGCCGAGCTCGGCATCGACCATCGAGCACTCGTCGATCACGATCAGCTTGGCCTTGGATGCGGGGGCATCGTCCCATAATTCGAAATTCGGCTGCTCCTCGCCGGATTCGCGGGCGCGGTAGATCAGCGAGTGGATGGTGGACGCGCCGTCGCAGCCCCGGCTGCGCATCACCAGAGCGGCCTTGCCGGTGAAGGCAGCGTATTTCACGTCGCCGTCGACACCGTCGGCGATGTGCCGGGCCAGCGTGGTTTTGCCGGTGCCGGCAAAACCGAACAGGCGGAACACCTGCGGTGTGCCGCCTTCGCCAGGCTTGGCCTTGATCCAGTCGGCCACGGCGTTCAGCGCGGCGTTCTGGTGCGGGGTGAATGTGGTCATGATCCGAAGGAGTGGTACAAAGATCGAACGAGCCGTGTACATACCTGACTCGGCAGAGGTGTTATGCGATATTTTTTTCCGGATTTGCTCTGGAAACTCGTCATTCCGTCCGTCATGACCATATAGAGGGCATACAGCCCGGCAGGCGCCGGTTGAACGCCCTGGACGTCCAAACGGGGGCACCGTGGAACGCAGACTTCTTCAGATCGCCATCTTCATCGCCGGCGTGGTTCCGATCGCGATGGGCCTAGCGGGCGTCGCTTGGGGCGTGCGGTTTCTCAGCCTCGACGACAATCCCTCCATGGATGGCGCGGTTCGCTTCCTGTCCGGCGTCTTGCTCGCCGTCGGCACGCAATACTGGATTTCGATCCCCCACATCGAAAAGCATGAGACGCAGTTTTCCGTGCTGACCTTCATCCTGGTGTTCGGGACGCTGGCGCGGCTGAGCTCGCTGTTTTTCGGCGGCGTGCCCAGCTTCGGCACCATATTCGTGTCGATCGTGACGCTGATCTATGTCCCGCTGCTGTGGCTGTGGCAGCGACGCCTGGCCCACAACCACAAGGTCTACAACACGCCTTGAGCGGATCCGGGGACAGCAAGGCGCAGGAGACGCCGAAGCAGCGCGCACTGTCGTGGCTTGCAATGATCGTGGCCATTGCCGTGATCGGCTTTGTGGCGTTTCGTCTTTATGAGATCTACCTGAGGCCGGTCCCCGAGCCGGGGCAGCCGATCCGGATCTTCCGCACGCCCAACAGCAATGATTATTCCTGATGAGCCTTGAGCGACGACGGCGGCTCTGCTTGATCCTTGCTCACGTCGATACGTGATTGCGGCGCGGACTGAGGTCCGATGCGTATCGTGCGAACGCGGAGGGGATCGTCGGCGGTGCTGGGCGCCGTATGAACCACCACGTGGCTACCGGGGTTCGACCCGATCGTCGTGTCGGTGGAGTGCGTAGCTGGGAGCTCCGGGCTGAGCGTCGCGTCGTGATGCTCCTCTGGAGACTGCGGCTTTGTCGAGAGGGTGCGGACTTTCGTAGGCGCGTCCGCATCTGTTGCCGCGGCTATGGTCGCGCCGACGGCCCCGTACACGGTGAAAACAAGAAAGATGTGCCGGGTCGCGCAGGATACTGGCCGCATCTGAACCTCGCGGTGATCTGACGTGGTTGCCGGGTGCTCTCGAAACACCGCAGCAATCATCGCATGATCTGCGATTATTTTCGACAAAAAAGCCGGTGTAGCGGAGCCGCACCGGCTTTGTTGTCAGATATGCGATGCGTTCAGGCCGACGCCGCCATGCCCCGGTAGTCGCCGGAGCCGGCGGGCGTGATCGGTAGGCCGCCGTCGGCGTATTCGTTGAGCTTGTTGCGCAGGGTGCGGATCGAGATGCCGAGGATGTTGGCGGCATGCGTCCGATTGCCGAGGCAGTGCTTCAGCGTTTCCAGGATCAAATCGCGTTCGACATCGGCCACCGTGCGGCCGACCAGCGCGCGTGTCACCTGTTCGGCGGCGAGGGTGGCGTGGGCGACGGCCGGCGGGGTCTTGGCGAGATCGAGGCGGTCGCCATCGGGGGTCAGGATCGCGTCGGCGCCGATCTCGTCACCGCTCGCCATCAGCACGGCGCGATGGATGGTGTTTTCCAGCTCGCGAACGTTGCCTTGCCAGCGATTGGCTGAGAGCACGCGGCGTGCTTCCGCCGACAGCGGCCGCATCGGCACGCCATTGGCGTCGGCATATTTCTTGGCGAAGTGCTGGGCGAGCTCAAGGATGTCCGCGGGGCGTTCGCGCAGCGCGGGGATCTTGAGGTTCACCACATTCAGCCGGAACAGCAGGTCTTCACGGAAGGTGCCCGCGCGCACCGCTTCGGCCAGGTTGCGGTTCGAGGTCGCGATGATGCGGATATCGACCGGCACCGGGCGGGTGCCGCCGACGCGGTCGATCACGCGCTCCTGGATGGCGCGCAGCAGTTTCGACTGCAGCCGCACATCCATCTCGGAGATTTCATCCAGTAGCAGGGTGCCGCCGGTGGCTTCCTCGAACTTGCCGATGCGCCGGGCGATCGCGCCGGTGAAGGCGCCCTTCTCGTGGCCGAACAATTCGGACTCCAGCAGATGTTCGGGGATCGCCGCGCAATTGATCGAGATGAACGGACGCTTGGCGCGGTTGGAACGGGTGTGGACGTAACGGGCCAGCACCTCCTTGCCGGTGCCGGATTCGCCGGTGATCATCACCGAGGCGTCGGAGCCGGCGATCTGCTGCGCCAGCTTGATGACCCTTGCCATGGCGTCGTCGCGGTAGACCAGATCGCGAGAATCGTTGGCCACTGCGGCCAGCACAGCGGCGATCAGTTCCGGATCGGGCGGCAGCGGGATGTATTCCTTGGCGCCGGCATGAATTGCCGCCACCGCGGCGCGGGCATCGTTGGTGATGCCGCAGGCGACGATCGGCACATGGATGTGTTCGACCTCCAGTCGCATCACCAGGTCGCGGATGTCGAGAGCGACATCCACCAGCAGCAGGTCGGCGCCCTTGCCGCCGCGCAGCACGCGCATCGCCTGCTCGGAGTCCTCCGCATGGGTGACGGTGGCGCCGTTCTCCATGGCAATCTTGGTGGCGGTCGTGAGCTGGCCCTTCAGTGTGCCAACGATGAGAAGCCGCATGTTCTGCTCCTGTATCCTGTCTCGTTATATTTTGGCCGGCGGTGTGCCGGCATGTTTCAAAAACCCGAACAAATCCGTCAGCCGCGTTCGGCCTTGATGATTTCGGTCATGGTGACGCCGAGCTTGTCCTCGACCAGGACGACTTCGCCGCGCGCCACCAGGCGGTTGTTGACGTAGATATCGATGGCTTCGCCGACCCGGCGGTCGAGCTCGAGCACGGTGCCGGGCCCGAGCTTGAGCAGATCGCCGACATCCATCTTGGATCGGCCGAGCACCGCGGAAACCTGCACAGGCACGTCGAACACCGCTTCGAGGTCGGCGGCGACGCGCGAGGTCTGGTCTTCGTCCTCGCGGTAGCCGACGTCGCTCAGGTCGGGCGCGTCGGCGGCGTTGAGATCCTGCAGCGGGACCTGTGTGTCGTTGCCGCTCATGATTGTGCCCCCATCGTGTGTCCTTGCGCCGCTGTCTGGTTGCGGGACGCCATGTAGCGCCCGACGAGTTCGTCGATCTTGGCTTCGGTCGCGGCGCGGTCGAGCCGGACGCCGCCGTCGGCCCATTCGATCCGGCAATCGCCGCTGGCGATATCCGGCTCGGCGAGAATCACAAGGCGGCCTTCAAAGCCGCTCTGGCGCGCAAGTCGCTCGATATTCTGGTGAGCAGATTCGTAGAGCTGGTCGTTGATCCGGACCACGATGTGCGGCGTCGATGTGAGGTGACGGAAGCAGTCGCTGACCAGGGCCATTGCCTCTGTCATCGGCTCCGCCGCCATCAGTTGGCTACAGAGCTTGCGGGCGACCGCAACGGCGACGTCAACCGCCTCGACTTCCATGCGCGCTTCCGCGCCGGCGAACTGCTTGGCGATCGCGTCCATCGACCGGCCGATCTCCTCGAGCGCCAGCGACAGCCGGCGGCCGTATTCCACAGTGGCTTCGTGCTGGCCGGCTTCGTGGCCGGCGCGGTAGCCGCGGGCCTCGGCCTCGGCGATCTGCTGCGCAACCTCGGCGCTGGTGATCGCGCGCTCCCTGGTCTTGGGTGCGGAGAAGTCGGTATCGAACAGGAATTTTGCGGGAGCGGCCATCAGTACACCAATTCGTCGTCGGCACGATTTTTCGACAGCATGATCTCGCCCTTGGCCGCGAGGTCCTTCGCCAGGTTGACCAGCAGCGCCTGGGCCTCGTCAACGTCGCGCAGCCGCACCGGGCCGCTCGACGCCATGTCGTCGCTGAGCATCTTGGCGGCGCGGGTCGACATGTTGCCGAAGAAGAACTGGCGGACGGCCTCGTTGGCGCCTTTCAGGGCGACGGCGAGCTTTTCCTTGTCGACATGGCGCATCAGGGTCTGTGCCGAGCCGGCGTCCAGCTTGACCAGGTCGTCGAAGGTGAACATCAGCGCCTTGATGCGCTCGGCCGACTCCCGGTTGTCCTCTTCGAGCGACGTGATGAAGCGGGTTTCGGTCTGGCGGTCGAAATTGTTGAAGATTTCGGCCATCACCTCGTGCGCATCGCGGCGGCGGGTCTGCGACAGGTTGGACATGAACTCGACGCGCAGTGTCTGTTCGACCCGTTCGATGACCTCCTTCTGCACGGCTTCCATCTTCAGCATACGGTTGACGACGTCGAGCGCCATGTCTTCGGGCAGGATCGACAGCACGCGCGCCGCATGCTCGGGCTTCAGCTTCGAGAGCACCACGGCAATGGTCTGCGGGTATTCGTTCTTGAGGTAGTTGGCGAGAACCTCTTCCTGAACGTTGGAGAGCTTCTCCCACATGTTGCGGCCGGCCGGTCCACGGATCTCATCCATGATGCCGTGCACCCGGTCGGCCGGCAGGTATTGCTGCAGCAGCCGTTCGGTGGCGTCGAAATTGCCCATCAGGGCGCCCGATGCCGACATCCGCGAGACGAATTCCAGCAGCATGTCCTCGACAATGTCGGCCTCGACGTTGCCGAGGCTCGACATATGGAGCGACAGTTCGCGCAACTCGTCGTCGTCGAGCAGGGCCCAGATCTTGCCGCCATATTGTTCGCCAAGCGCAAGCATCAGCATGGCGGCGCGTTTCGGCCCACTGACCTTTTCGCCCTGCGGCCGCTTGGCCTGGCGCGCAGCCAGGGCCGCGACCGTGCTCTGGATGTCGTTGGCGTTGCTGGTGGTGAGCTGGGTCGAGGCCATGTCAGATCACGCTGCCGGTTCCTGGAGCCACTGACGGATGATCGCGACGGTTTCGTGCGGATTGCGATCCGCGAGCTCGCCGACGCGATGCACCGACTGGGCGTGGACTTGTCCCTGCACCTGGGCGACGTCGATCAGGTTCGACATGGCGTTGGTGCTGGCGACCGTCGGAGCAGGGGCGGCTTCGACGACCGCGGGCAGAGCGGGCTGCGGCGCGCCGGTCAGCAGGTTCACTTCCGGCGACAGGATGCGCTTGACCAGCGGGCGGATCACCACAAACAGGACCACGATGCCGAGCAGCATCATGACGATGAGTTCGATGACATTCATGACATCGTCCTTGGTGAACTGCAGCATGCCGAGGATGCCGGTGGGCTCGTTCAGCGGAACCGCGGCGGGCGCCTCGGCGAAGCGAAGGTTGACCACCTCGACCTGGTCGCCGCGCTTCTGGTCGAAACCGATGGCGGTGCGCACCAGCGCCGTGATCCGGTCCAGCTCCTCCTTGCTGCGGGCCTGGTAGACCGTCTCGCCCTTTTCGTTCTTGCTGTAGGTGCCGTCGACCAGCACCGCGGCCGAGATGCGGTTGACGCGGCCGGCCTCGGTGACCTCGGTCTTGGTGATGCGGGAAATCTCGTAATTGTTGATTTCCTCGCTCTTCTTGCTCTGGTCGCGGGCCGTGGTGCCGGCGTCGTTGCGCTGGTTGCCGGGCAGTTCATTGTTGACGGTGACCTGGCCGTCCTTGGCGTCTGCCGAGAGGCTGGATTCCTCGCGCGACTGGCTGGAGCGCAACACCCGGCCTTCCGGATCGAACTTGTCGGAGGTCTGGGTCACCTTGTTGAAGTCGAAATCGGCCGACAGCTGCACCCGGGTGCGCCCGGCGCCGACCACCGAGGAGACGATCGCCTCGATCTGGTCGCGCATGCGCTTCTCATAGGCGATCCGGCGCTCGTCACCGCTCGTGCCTTCGGCGCTGTCACCGGCGGCGCCATCGGCCAGCAATCGGCCGGTTTCGTCGACGATCGAGACCCGCTGCGGCTTCAGGCCGTTGACGGCGGAAGCAACCACATGGCGGATGGCGCGGACCTGCTGCGGCTCCAGCATGCCGCGGACCCGGACCACGATCGAGGCGGATGGCTCGGGCGTTTCACGTGAAAACAGCGGGCGTTCGGGCAGCACCAGGTGGACGCGGGCGAACTGCACCCGGTCGATGGCGCGGATGGTGCGGGCGAGTTCGCCTTCCAGGGCGCGGAGATGGTTGATGTTCTGGACGAAGCTGGTGGTGCCGAGGGCATCGGACTTGTCGAAGATCTCGTAGCCGACCCCGCCGCCCTTGGGCAGGCCGGATTCGGCGAGCTTCATCCGCAGCCGGGTCACCTTGTCCTTCGGCACCATCAGGATGGCGCCGTCATTGCGCATCTCATAGGGGATGGCCTGGCGTTCCAGCTCCTTGATGATGCCCGAGGAGTCCTCGTAGCTGAGGTCGGTGAACAGCGTGGTCATCTGCGGCGTCGTGACGCGCATGATGACGAAGGCAAAAAAGCCGATCAGGGCCAGCGTGACGGCCGCCATCGCCGCCAGTCGCGCTGCTCCCAGCGATCTCAAAAATCCCAACAGCGCTTGCAAAGCTCAGCCCCAGAGATTCGGCTCTAACCGCCGACTGGGCAGAATTTGCCTATGTGATGGTTTCCATATGGTTAACGCCGGTTAACCGGGCGGGCATTTTAAAGAAATGGGAACCATGTGGTGTTCGAAAAGCACACCATTCGATCGATTTCAGCGGTTCGGCATACACCAAACAGCAAAACCGGCCCTAGGGGGCCGGTTTCACCAGACTGGTTATGAAAAGACGGGCTTATTGGCGATACTGTTGAATGCGCGTGGTGCGCAAACCGGCCAAGCCGTGCTGGTCAATGGAGAATTGCCAGGATAGAAACTCGTCGACCGTCAGTGTGTAGCGGCTGCAAGCCTCCTCAAGGGAGAGCAGGCCACCGCGGACCGCGGCAACAACTTCGGCTTTACGGCGGATGACCCACCGTTTTGTCCCGGGAGCAGGCAAATCCGCAATTGTTAACGGACTGCCGTCGGGCCCGATGACGTATTTCACCCTCGGGCGATGGGGTTCTGTCATGGCTTACTCACATACTCTAACCACTGAACTCACTCTGGAACCCTACGCTCCGTGGCTTAAAATTTGCCTAAGCATATCGGTCCAATCAGAATCTCCTTGAAAATGCAGCGCAATAGAGTTCACCCGGCCTCTTGACGAGGCCGGGCGGGCAAGTTCGGCGGATGCTTGAGTGTTGGAATTCGCCCGATGGGGGCGTCGTCGTCAGCTACTGGCTGTCGGCCGCACCACGCGCTTGATCTTGTCCACGGTGTAGGTCTGTCCGCCGATCGAGAGCAGTGCGGGCGTTGCGGTCAGGTCGACGGAATCCACGGTGCCCTGAATCTCGGTCGACACGGCCACGCTCTGGCCGTTGCTGTCTTTTGCCGTCACGCTCATTTTGTAGCTTCCGGCCGGCCATTGCGTGCCGTCATTGCCTTTGCCATCCCACACAAAGCTGGCATTGCCGGAATTGAGGGTAAAGCTTCCGCTATAGACGGTTTGACCCGTTGAGTTCGTGATGTTGATGACGGCGCTCGCATTCTTCGGCGCGTTCAGATTCCAGGTTGCGGAGTTCTTTCCCGTCGAGTCCTTCGCGAGTTGCGCCGTGCTGCCGTCGACGGCGACGGTCGCACCGACAAACACCAGCGCCTGGGTCGACTGCGCGGCCTTCTCGATGTTGACCAGCGATGTGAGCTGGTCGTTGCTCTTGAGCTGCTGCTCGACTTGGGCGAACTGCACCAACTGCTGGGTGAACTGGTTGGTGTCCAGCGGATCGAGCGGGTTTTGATTTTTCAACTGAGTGGTCAGCAGCGTCAGAAAGGTCTGGAAATTGTCCGCGAGACCGGTCGTTTTTGTGCTGCCGCCCGAGCTGGAGCCGGATCCGCTTGTCGGTGGATTGGTGGACGGCGCCGAGGTGACCGGGGTTGGTGTGGTTGCATCGACCATATGTGTTTCCTCAAACCCTGATGTCGACGCCGCGGCTTGCGCCGATCATGCGGCCATAGCTGCGGCCGGCGACTTCCGCCGGCACGGTGGTGTCCTCGCTGATGATCAGGCGCTGGGCATTGCGGCCGGTATTGCTGTCGTCGCGGCCACCCGATGACGACGACTGATCGCGAAGGCTGAACTGCAGGCCGCTGTCGCCGGTCTTCAGGCCTGCATCCTCGAGCGCGCGCTGCAACTGCGGGGCGTCACGGCGCAGCAGGTCGAGCGTCTCGACCTTGTCGACGGTGAGATGCGACGTCACCTGTCCCTTGTGGTCGACATCGAGACGCACGTCGATGCGGCCGAGCTCGGGCGGATCGAGGCGGATTTCGAAGCGGCTGCGGCCGATTTGGGCCTGGGCCGTGATTTCCATGGCGACGTTGGCCAGCGGCACGGGCGTCGCACCTGTCATCGTTGCGTTCAACTGGGGGGCCACGGTTGTTGCCGTTGCCTGGGTCTGCGGCTGGCTTTGCAGGGCTGCGGCCGCGCCCCGGGCCGAATCGGATGTCAGCGATGACGTATCCAGGCTCAGCGCGGGGAGGTGATGTCCGCTGCCCGTCGTGGGGGACGGGACCGTGTCACCGTCCTTGCTGGCGGCATCTGTTTTGGCGGCATCGATCGCGGCCTGGTCTTTCTTCGCCACGGCCTCGGCGGTGGGCTTCTGGCCCGTGGCGCCGGCAGCTGTGACTTCGGCCCCTTGGGGCGTTCCGCCGGGTGTCGCCGTCGCGGCGGCGTCCGTGGCGACCGTCGCTGGGCTTGCAAGGCTGGGGGTGAGAATGGTTTTGGCTGCTGTCTTGACCGGTCCGCCGGTCGGATTGGCCTCGGTTGCCGTGGCAGCCTGTGCGGCTGCGGCGGCTTGTGCAAAAGCGTCGGTCGCTGCCGGTGTGGCGGTTGCGCCCTCGGCTGTGGCGGCCGCGGCGGCCAGCACCGCAGCGGTTGCGGCGGCGCCGCCAGATGCCCCAGCCGTTCCAGCGGCCGCCGTGTCGCCGGTCGTTGCAGGCGGGGCGGGGACGGCTGAGGGAATAACCGCACCGGTAATCACCACCGCCACCGGAACGGTCGGCTGCGCGGTCGATGATGCGGTATCGCCGCTATCCGCCTGGTCCGATGACTTTCCACCGTCGTCCTTGCCGCCGGGTTTTGTCGCAACGGCCTTGCCGTCCTTGCCGGCGACCGTCGCGCCGGCTTCAGGCGCCGCGGCGGTTGACGCCGGTGCATTCGGATTGGCCTGGGAGGTGGAATTGTCGTCCGGCCGGGCCGGCTTGTTGTCGTCGGCCGACGTCCTCTGGGACTGCGACGACGCAGATGACTGCCGCGGCGGCGGCGGATCGTTGGCCGGTGGCCGATAGTCCGCGGCCGCGTCGGAATTGCTGTCGACCAGGGCAGAAAAGCTGCTGGTGGCAGGGGGTTGGCTGGGCGCCGTGGATCTGGGCCGCGCGCTCTGGGATGCGGCGGTCGCGGAATTCTCGGACGTCACACGGAACACGGAGCAGCCTCGCAGAAATGGACTGCAACTCTTTCAGCAAGGACCGGGCCAAGGCTTTCGATATAAAAAGTATAATAATTTCAATATCTTGAAGCATTGAGGTCGACGGCTTCGGCCCTCCGGGAAGGCCTTATTTGCTGCCCGGCGGCAAGTTTTGCCGTCTTCTATTTTTCGGGGCGGTCGTTCCGATTGCCTCCGCGAAGACCCACCTACTATAAAGGGTGTAAATGATGTCGGCGGCGCCCGGGCGCCGCCCGATCGAGGTTGGCCGGAAGTATGCTCAACAGTCTGGATCTGGAAGGTCGTCCCGAAGAGACGCGGGTAGTTGTTGCCATGTCGGGCGGCGTCGATTCGTCGACGACGGCTGCGTTGCTGAAGGCCGAGGGCTACGACGTGGTCGGCATCACGCTGCAGCTGTACGATCACGGCGCGGCCACGCACCGCAAGGGCGCCTGCTGCGCCGGCCAGGACATCTACGATGCTCGCGCCGTGGCCGAGCGGATCGGCATTCCGCACTATGTGCTGGACTATGAAAGCCGCTTCCGTGAAGCCGTGATCGATCGTTTCGCCGAAAGCTACGCGCTGGGTGAAACGCCGGTGCCGTGCATCGAGTGCAACCGCTCGATCAAGTTTCGCGATCTGCTGGCGACCGCGAGGGAACTCGGCGCGCAGGCGCTGGCGACCGGTCACTATGTCGCATCGCGCCGTCTCGCCGACGGCTCGCGCGCGCTGGTGTGCGCGGCCGATGCCGAGCGCGACCAGAGCTACTTCCTGTTCGCCACGACGCAGGACCAGCTGCAGGACGTGCGTTTTCCGCTCGGTGACCTGACCAAGGCGCAGACCCGCGAGCTGGCACGCCGCTTCGGCCTGTCGGTGGCCGACAAGCACGACAGCCAGGACATCTGTTTCGTTCCAACCGGCCGCTACACCGATGTGATCGAGCGGCTGAAGCCGAACGCGATGCTGCCCGGTGACATTGTCGATCTCGACGGTCATGTGATCGGCAGGCACCAGGGCATCGCCCATTTCACGGTCGGACAGCGCCGTGGATTAGGCATCGCGTCCGATGCTCCGCTTTATGTGGTGCGGCTCGACGCGTCGTCCCGGCGCGTGGTCGTCGGCCCGCGCGAGGCGCTGCGCATGCGCCGCATCGTGCTGCGCGAGGTGAACTGGATCGGCGACGGTTCGCTGGATCGCCTTCCCGCGCAGGGCCTGGAGATGTTCGTGAAGGTGCGTTCGACCCGGGCGCCGCAGCCGGCCTGGCTGCGCCGTGTCGATGGCGGCTACGAGATCGAACTGGTCGACGGCGAGGAAGGCGTCTCGCCGGGCCAGGCCTGCGTGTTCTACGATGCGCCCACAGGCCAGGCGCGCGTGCTCGGCGGTGGCTTCATCGTCAGCGCGGCGGCTGGGCGTGTACTGCCGCAGGATGCCGCACCGAAACCGGAGCCGCTGGCCGTCGGCATGCATTAGAGTTTTCTTGTTTGAGCATGATCTGTTCGGAAAATCGGTTTCCACGTTTCCGGATCGGGCTCGAAAATCACCAACAGGGCGGGGGATGGGAAACGATATCGATCGCGCCGGCGTGGCGAAGGCGTATGCGCGCTGGGCTCCGGTCTATGACCTGGTATTCGGGCCGGTGTTCGATCACGGCCGCAAATCCACCATTGCGGTTGCGGATGCGATTGGCGGCCGGGTGCTGGACGTTGGCGTCGGCACCGGATTGTCGCTGTCGGATTATTCGCGCACCACGAAGCTGTGCGGCGTCGACATCTCCGAGCCGATGTTGCGCAAGGCGCAGGAGCGGGTGCGCGCGCTGAACCTGACCAATGTCGAGACCCTGTCGGTGATGGACGCCAAGAACCTGGCGTTTGCCGATGGCACCTTCGATGCGGTGGTGGCGCAATATGTGATCACGGCCGTGCCCGATCCGGAGGGAACGCTCGACGATTTCATTCGCGTGCTCAAGCCCGGTGGGGAATTGATCCTGGTCAATCACATCGGCGCCGAAAGCGGCCCGCGCCGCATCTTTGAACTGGGCTTCGCGCCGCTGGCACGCCGGCTCGGCTGGCGTCCGGAGTTTCCGTGGGAACGCCTGGTCAGCTGGGCGGCCCGCCATGGCGGCGTGACGCTGCAGGAACGGCGTCCAATGCCGCCGATGGGGCATTTCTCGCTGATCCGCTATCGGAAAAGTTGATTCGCATCCGGTTCGAAACAGGCTCCCGGCCGTCGGAACATCCCGCGGGGTGTTTCGTTTTGTCCGCATGAGATGGACACCGACAG
Source organism: Hyphomicrobiales bacterium (assembly GCA_041424235.1). GTDB lineage: Bacteria > Pseudomonadota > Alphaproteobacteria > Rhizobiales > Xanthobacteraceae > Bradyrhizobium_A. Next base: position 67,511 of record JBGMOD010000094.1, on the reverse strand, counting down.
TTCTGATGATCAGCGCACTCGCCGTGGTTCCGGCGATGACATCAATGATGGCATCCGCACAGGCTCCGCCATCACCGGTAACGCCTCAGGCGCCGAGCGCGCCTCCGGTGGCCCGTGACGACCACAACTGCGCTCCGACCCAGCCTTTGCCACGGGACGGAACCATCGCGCCACGCGGCCAGACCACCGGCCAAAGCCAGGAGCCGCTGAGCGACAAGCTGGCGAAATCCGGCGGTGTGCTGTGCCCGCCGGCCGGTGTGGACCCGGAGATGCGGGCGCCGACCCCGGAGGGCGGCAATACGCCCGTGATTCCACCTCCCGGAGGCCCCGGCGGCGATCCCTCGGTGCGGCCGAAATAGGGCTGGAGCAGCTATTTCCGGCCCCCACCCGCAGCTTGCTTGACATCGGATTCAGCTGACTTCTATATGCCGCCGGTCGCAACCGGTTGATCCGGTTCCGAGGTAATGGCGAGGTAGCTCAGCTGGTTAGAGCACGGGAATCATAATCCTGGGGTCGGGGGTTCGAGTCCCTCTCTCGCTACCACCTAAACGTCTTATATCATTGAATAAATTGATTCTGCGGCATCGGGTTTAAGGTTCTGCGAAACCCGAACGGACCAGATCATCTTCAAGCACGGGCTTGAGGTCCGCTTTGCAACGACGAGCGCTGAACGAACCCTGGATCCATCTCAACCCGCCGTTCTACGCTTCCAACGCAGTTCAGACCGCAGCAGCGGGATCATCTCATCTCCCAGGTCGGCTAAGGCCTTCTGCAAAACCCGCTGGAACAGCTATTGGCTGCTTTGGCTCGTTGCCTTGAGCGCCGTGTGCAGCGTCGCAACGGTTGCGTACTTCTGCTCCATGTCGAACAGATTGGCGTCGTGCGGGCCGATGGCGCGATCTCCGACGCAGTCGGAGACGACGAGCGGACGAAATCCCAGCGACATGGCATCGACGACGCTGGCGCGCACACACCCGCTGGTGACAGCGCCCGCAACGACCAGGGTCTGCACACCGCGTTGGGTCAGCCACGCCGCCAGACCCGTGCCGAAAAAGGCCGATGGCACCTGCTTGCGCACCACCAGTTCACCCGCTGCGGGCGCAAGCTGAGGGACGATGGCGCTGGCCGGCGCATGTTCCGTGAGTGTCAGCATGCCCGGAACCTTGAGCGAAAAGATATTGTGATCCGAGCCATCGTCGGCGAACACGATGCGCGTGTGCGCGATCGCCCATTGCCGCTGGCGCGCATGCGCCAGCAACTCCCTTGTGCTCTCGATGGCGGCGGCGATGTTGCCGCCGCCGAAAATCGCAGGATCGGCAAATCCATTGACGAAGTCGACGATCAGTAGGCCATAGGGCGGCCGCAGATCAAGCGCGGCGCCGAACCCCTGCCGCTGATAGGTCTCGGCCTCCTTATGCACGGCGTGCGGCCAATGCGAGGCCGTGTTTGGGTTCGTAGCCGTCGAGCACCTTGCCGCGCCGGACCATTTCGACGCCATCGAGCGAGACGCTGCAATTTCGCATCGGAATGTCGATGTGGCAGGCAGTGGTCCGGCTGCCGCCGGCCTCGTTGTTGGGCCCGAACGAGAACAGGAAATTGCCTTCGAACGCACGCGGGTCCATGCCGATGGTGGCCTCGCGATCATACATCGCCATGGTCGACCAATGGGCGCGCGGCTGCAGGCCCCAGCCGATATGGGACATGGCGTAGGCGTCCGGATCGTTGTAGGTGGCCATGTATTCCGAGAGGATGTCCGCATCGAATCCGCCCTCGATGCCGGTGCAGAATCCTTTCTCGATCTTGAAGTGCACCCGGTCCCGCACATAGGACTTCATCGGCAGCAGGATGTCGCCACGCTCGAGCACGATGGTGCCTTCCGCTTCGCCCTCATTGGCCCATGTCAGTGCGAAACCGCTCGGCCAGTGGTCCCAGCGGCCGGGCTCGTCGACGAAGCCGTATTCGCTGATCGCCGGAAACTGTCCGAGCGAGAAGCGCACATCGGTGCCGGCATCGGATGTGACATGCATCTCCTTCGCCTTGCCGAGCTTTTCGGCGGCCGCCATCACGCGCCTCTTGTCGTCCATGGTGGGAACCATGCGCGCCAGCACTTCCGGTGGTTCGACCGCGAGCAGGATCTTGGTGCCTGCCGATAGAATTTCGTGCTGTTCCGGCGAGAACAGCAGTGTCATCAAGTCAAGTACGAGATCGCTGGCCTTGAGCGCTGCGATCGCGGCGCGGTTGCCGGTCAGCGGTGTGGTGCCGAGGTAGGCGAGCGCGTCGCGGCTGATCGCCTTGTCGCCATTGACGGGGGGCAGATCGAGGCGATTGACCACGGCGCCCATGTCGGTCGCCGCCAGAATGGCGCAGGACAAGGTCTGCGGATGCGTCGATGCGCTGGTCAGCACGGTGACGAATTGACCGCGCTCCAGTTTCGACAAGGTGAGAACCTGTTTCCAGGCCTGAATGAGATCGTAATCGCTGACAGCCATTGTCGTCTCCTTGTGAAAAAATGCTTCAATCGACCCGCGCGCCGAGAAACGCCTCGAATGCGCGATAGAAACCGGACTCGTTGTCCCAGGGGATCATGTGGCCGGCGTCCGGTACGCGGGCGACCTCGATGCCGGGGCACAGCGCGGTGATCTCGGCGACGTCGGTTTCGGTGACGACGTCGCCGCGCTCGGCCAGGATCAGGCGCGCGGGTACTCTCACATGCGGCAGGTCGTCGTGAATGTCGTCGTCGTGAAACCCTGCAAAACTCGCCAGCACGGCGCGCTCGTCGCAGGTGTGCAGCCACTCCGCGCGCAGGCGCAGTTGCTCGTCCGTCCATGTCGGACAGAAGCTGCGCATGACGTCGATGCCGGCGCCCTTGCGCGCGGCGGCCATCGAGTCGACATACCAGGCGAGATTGGCGGGGTAGGGTCGTCGGCCCGGTCCCGACACTGGCGGATCGATCAGAACGGTCCGCGTCAGGCCGGCAGGATGGCTTCTCGCCGCGCGAATGGCGATGCGCGCACCCATGGAGTGGCCGACGATGGCATAACGCGACAGGCTGAGAGCTTCAGCAAGCGCGATCACGTCTTTCGCCTGCGCGTCCAGGCTGTAGTCGAGATCGACCGATGCCTCCGACAGGCCGCGTCCCCGGACGTCGAGAACATAGACATCGAATGCGCGGCCGAGCCGCTCGCCGACAAACCCCCATGTGATCGCCGGGCTGGTGATGCCCGGAAGCAGAATGACCGGATCGCGGTCCGCGCGGGCGCCGCCATAACGCAAATAGTGCTGGCGCACGCCGTTGGCCTGGACATGGGCGCCATACATGAAGTTGCTCATCGCGGTCTCCATACTCATGGACCAGGCTTAGTAAGCGCCGGACAACAGCGCGCCCGCGCCCGGCACCACCGGATCGAGCTTCAGCGCCTTCAGCATGGCGTAGGTGGTCGCGATCGCCGCGGTGATGACCGGCTTGCCCGTCATGGCCTCGACCTTTGGCACGGCCGCCAGCGACGGCATCTGCACGCAGGCGGAAACAACGACGGCGTCCACATCGCGCGTGTTCATGTCGGCGACGATAGCCGGGAGCCGTGCGGGATCATGGCGGCCGACTTCGAGATTGTCGGCAATCTCCAGCGCACGCCACTCCGTCACCTCGTAGCCTTCGTTTCGGATGTAGTCGACGACCATCTCCGTCAGCGGCTTCATGTAAGGTGCCACGAGACAGATCCGCCTCGCGTCAATCACCTTGAGCGCATCCACCAGCGCGCCGGCGCTGGTGACGACAGGCGCCTCGGCCGCGTTGTCCTTGGTGCGATCCCGCAGGCGGGCTTCGGATGCGCGATGATATCCGTGTCCCATCGACATGATGGCGACGAGGCAGGCGTAGCCGAGCACATCGACGCGGGCGTCGCTGAGCTCCAGGGCGCAGCGATCCGACTCGGCATCCATCGCCGCCAGTTCGTCCTTTTTCACCGTCTTCATGCGCATGCGGCTGGAATGGAAGGTGAAGCGCTCCGGCCGGATCAGCTGACGCGCCGTCAGCATCGCCGGAATTTCCGTTTCCATCGTGGTGTTGGAGCTCGGGACGATCTGCCCGATGCGATATGGCTTTTGCATTGTCTCTCTCGCGATTATCGGTGGTCGATCTTCAGCAGGCGTGCGGCGTTGCCGGAACAGACAAGCTGCCGCACCGCATCCGAGAGCGGCGCCGTCTCGATGAAGTTCGAGGCGGTTGCGCTGGATTCGTAGGGGTAGTCGACCGAAAACATGATCGCCTGTTCGCCCATCTCGGCGATCGAGCAGGCGAGCGCGGCGTGCGAGCAGACCCCCGATGTCGTGATGACAATGTTGCGGCCGAAGTATTCGGAGGGTCGCAACTGCAACGTCACGCCCTGCGAGTAGACCGCAAAGCGGCTGTCGAACCGCCACAGCAGCATCGGCAGTCCCTCGCCCATGTGGCCGAGGATGATCTTGAGTCTGGGAAAGCGGTCGAACACGCCGCTGAACAGCAGGCGCAGAGCGTGCGATGCCGTCTCAACGCCCCAGCCCCAGACCGCGCCGGCCAGTTCCGGACGATCCGCATAGGCGAGCGGCACCTGAAGATGGTCGATCGGGTGGAGATAGAGCGGGACGTCGAGATCCTGCATGGTTTCCCAGAAGGCATCGTAGGCAGGCAGGTCATAATACGTGCCGTTGGTATGGCCGTTCACCAGTGAGCCCTTGAAGCCGAGCGTTTTTACCGTGCGCTCGAGTTCACGCGCCGCGACCTTGGGATCGTGCATGGCCAGCGAAGCGAATCCGGCAAGCCGCTTGGGATTGCGCGCGATCTGGCTCGCGAGATAGTCGTTGGCCTGGATGGCCCGGCTTGCCGCGAGCGCGGCATCGCTCTCGCCTTGCACGCTTGGGCCGGTGGGCGAGAGCACGGAGATATCGATGCCGGAGCGATCCATGTCCGCTATGCGCAGCTCGTGAAAATCGTCGAGCTTCGCGGCCAGTTCCGCCTGCGCGGTGTCGCCCATCAATCGCGTGAAGGCTTTTGAATAGTCCTGGAAGCCCGGCGCCATGAAGTGCTCTTCAAGCGCTATTTTTCGGATACGGTTGGCCAATGTTCGTGCTCCCTATGCGTTGTGATCAGATGCCGGTCGGCCTGGAGAACAGCGACTTCGTCTGCCGGCTGTGAAGCACCTGGCTTCCAAACGATGTGATGTGTGCGGCGGTGCCGGCTTGCGTTATTTCTTGACGAGGGGACAGGCGCTGTCGGCGAGCGGTCGGAAGGCGACATCGGCCGGCACGGTGGCGAGCACCTTGTAGTAATCCCACGGTGCTTTTGATTCCGACGGCTTCTTCACCTGGACCAGATACATGTCGTGCACCATGCGTCCGTCGGCGCGAACCGTACCGGTCTGGGTAAAGGCATCGCGCACCGGCAGTTCGCGCATTTTCGCGGCGACTGCGTCCGCATTGTCGGTACCGGCGGCGGCAATGGCCTTGAGATAGTGCAGCACGCCGGAATAAACTCCGGCTTGCGCCATGGTCGGCATTGCCTTGCGGCGATCGTAGAACTTCTTCGCGAAAGCCCGTGTGGCGTCGTTGAGGTCCCAGTAATAGCCGGTCACAAAGGTAAGTCCTTGTGCCACCGGCAGGCCGAGCGCGTGAATGTCGGTAATGAAAGTCACGGGGGCAACGAGGGTCTGGCCACCCTGGCCAATCCCGAATTCGCCGGCCTGTTTCACGGCGTTGATGACGTCGCCGCCCGCGCTTGCCAGCGCTACGACTTTGGCCTTGGAGGCCTGTGCGGTGAGAAGGAAGGACGAGAAATCGGCGGTGTTGAGCGGGTGACGGGCAGCGCCGACCATCTTGCCGCCGGCCGCGGTCAATGCCTTCGTGGCTTCGTTTTCCAGCGAGATGCCGAACGCATAATCCACCGTCAGGAAATACCAGCTGTCGAAGCCCTGCTTGACCATCGCCTGGGCGAGGCCCGCGGAGTTCGAGTAGTTGTCATAGGTCCACTGGAAGCCGGTCGGGGAGCAGGCCTTGCCGGTCAGATCGGTCGATCCGGCTGTCGAAAAGATCGCGACCTTCTTCTTTTCGCGGGCGACCTCCTGCACCGCCAGTGCGACGCCGGAGTTTGGAAAATCGATCACCATGTCGACGTTGTCGACGTCAAACCACCTGCGCGCGAGCTGGGAGCCGATGTCGGGCTTGTTCTGGTGGTCGCCGGACAGGATCTTGATCGGCTTGCCCAAAACCTTCGGTCCGAATTCCTCCACCGCGATCTGCGCGGCGACGACGGAACCCTGGCCGCCGAGGTCGGCATAAACACCGCTCAGGTCGTTGATGACGCCGACCGTGACGGCGTCGGGGCCCGCAAGGGCAGGGCTGGCCATTTGAATGGCGAGCAGGGGAAGGATCAGAGCCGTGAAATTCCGCATACCGACCTCGCTTTTGATAAGGGTGTCGCCATCAAAATTAGGATGTATACTGAGTTTATAATTTTCTTTCGGTTTCCCGTCAATCCGGGCGGTACTGATTTGTTTGACGAGAGGTTGAGGGCTTGGTCAGTTCGTTTTATAGATACGCAATGAGCGAAATCGAGGAGCTGGCGCAGGCCGCGACGGGCGAAAAGGACCGGCACGGTGAGTTGCCGCTGTGGTCGCGTGTCGGTTATCTGATCCGCCGTCTGCACCAGATTCACTCCGCCATTTTTGTGGAGGAGTGTCGCGAGTTCGGCCTCACCCCGGTGCAGTACGGCCTGCTGACGGCCTTGCATTATTTCCCGGGCAGCGACCAGGTCAGTCTCGGTCGGGAGGTCGGGATCGATCGCACCAACGTCGCCGATGTGCTTGAGCGCCTGTCGGAGAGGGGTTTGGTTCGCCGCGAGCGCAGCTCCCGTGATAAGCGCTCTAAAATCGCCTTTCTGACGCCTGAAGGCGAGACGATCCTCGAGCAGGGCCGCGCCAGCATGATGCGTGCGCAGGACCGTATCCTGGCGCCGCTGGCGCCGCCGTTTCGTCCGGCGTTCCTGGCGGTGTTGACCCAGCTGATCGACGGCAACAGCCAGTCGGTTCCCTCCGAATCCGGGTTCGATGATGTCGAGCTCCGGCGGAGAAAGAAGTCGCACGCGCCGGATGCCAAGGGCTGAGCAGCGGCTTGCTGTCGCAGTCGTTCCGGGGCTCGTTCCGCCCGCTTGAGTCGCGGGCGTTCGGCCTGCGCTGGCGTTGCAGTCGCCCCGCTCCTCACCAAGGGCTTTGAGCAAGTTAGGCGGATGAGCGCATAAAGTGCGGTCATCTGCCCATTGATTTTTGCATTTTTGCGCGATAATTAATCAGTATATATCCTTTTATTGTTGAAGCCTTCGAAAACAAGAAGGTAGTCTACCCCGGATTATTTCCGACGGAGGGTCCCCATGCGAGCAAGTGCCACATTCGTGCTCAGCGCCGTGACGGCGGTCGCTGCGATGATTTTTACCCCCGCCAACGCAGCCGAAACGCTGCGTGTGCGCCTGGACTGGACGCCCTGGGGCGATCAGTTGCCATTCCACCTCGCCATCAAGAAGGGCTGGTACGCCAAGCAGGGCCTCGACGTTCAGCTGGAAGACGGCAACGGCTCGGTCTCCACGGTGCAGATTGTCGGCAACGGCGCCTATGACCTCGGCCACGCCTCGCTCGCCACCATGGCGATCGCGCGCTCCAAGGGCTTGAAGGTACGTTCGGTGGCCGGCTTCATTCGCCAGAACGACATCGGGCTGATGATCGGCAAGGACACCGGCGTCAATTCCCCGAAGGATCTGAAGGGCAAGAAGCTCACCTTCACCGCCGGATCATTGGAGACGCCGTTTCTGGATCGCTTCATCTCCGCCGGCGGCCTGACCCGCGGCGATCTGGAGCTGACCAATGTCGACGCCGCCAACAAGGGCACGCTGTATATGTCCAGCCGCGTTGACGGCGCATTCTCGTCGGCGCCCTTCATGCAGCCGATCTTCGATCGCCAGCGCCCGACCAGGACCATCCGCTTCTCCGATTACGGCCTGGAGTTTCCGAGCTTCGGCCTGTTCGCGACCGAGGCGACGATCGCGGCGAAGCCCGATCAGATCCGCAAATTCGCCAGCGTCACCGCCGGCGCCTGGCAATACATTCTGAATGGGCACGAAGCCGAAGGCATTCAGGCGATCATGGAGGCGCGGCCGCAGGCCAAGCTCGACGCGGAGGTGCTGCTCGAGCAGGTCGAAATCCTGCGCGGGCTGGTGTCGACACCGGCCACCGCGGGCAAGACCATGGGCATCCAGGCCGAGGCCGATTGGGCCAAGGGCGTTGATACCCTGCAGCAGGGCAAGCTGATGGAGCGCGTGGAATCGCCCAGCGCCTATTACACCAACGACTTCATTGACGAAAAACTGGTGAAAGAGATCGCAAATGGCGGCAACTGAGCGTGTCTCCGCATGGCCGTCGCGCGCGGCCACGACATCGCCGGCGTTCGAGCCGGCGCCGGTGATGATATCCGCGCGCGGCGTGCAGAAGCGCTACAACGGCGCCAAGGGCCTGCTTGCGCTCGAGGATGTCACGCTGGACATCGCGGAAGGCGAATTCGTCAGCCTGCTTGGCCCCAGCGGCTGCGGCAAGAGCACGTTCCTGCGCTGTCTCGCGGGACTGGAGCGTCCGACCGGGGGCGCGTTGCTGCTCGACGGCGCGCCGATCGACGGACCGCCGGAAAAGCTCGGCATCGCGTTCCAGCGCGATGCGCTGCTCGACTGGTTCTCCGTGCTCGACAACACCTTGCTGCCGGCGGACTTCGGCGACTACGGCCGCGCCGCCTACGAGCCGCGCGCCCGCGAATTGCTGGCGATGGTGGGGCTGAAGGATTTCACCGACGTCTATCCCAGCGCGCTGTCCGGCGGCATGCGCCAGCGCGCGGCGATCTGCCGTTCGCTGCTGCTGGAGCCGCGGCTGCTGCTGATGGACGAACCGTTCGGCGCGCTCGACGCCCTGACCCGCGACCAGCTCAACGTCGATCTGCATCGGCTCTGGCAGCGGCAGCGCATGACGGTCGGCTTCGTCACCCATTCGATTTCCGAAGCGGTGTTCCTGTCGACGCGGATCGTGGTGTTCAGCGGCCGTCCCGGCAAGGTCGCCGAGGACATCCGCGTCGAGCTGCCCGGCGATCGCAAACTCGCGGTGCGCGATACGCCGGATTTCATCCGCTACACCCATCACATTCGCGGCCTGTTCGAGAAAATGGGCCTGATCCACGACTGAGACATGAGGGTGGGGCCGCACGGCGTCCCGCATCCGCAGCAAGCCGCCGGCGTTGCGGCGAGGAGACCACATGCAACAGACCAATCGCCTGGCGCGCTTCGGCATTCCGCTGCTTGGCGCCGTCGCCTTCCTGCTGATCTGGGAGCTGGCCACGGATCTCGGCGCCATCCGACCGATCCTGCTGCCGTCACCGTCGGCGATCATCCGCGAGATCGCCGGTGAGCCGGCGTGGTTCGCGGAGCAGACCGTCTTCACCGTCGGCGTTGCGCTGATGGGATTCGCGCTCGCGGTGGTGATCGGCGTCGCCTTCGCCGTCGCCATCGTCGAGTGGCCGCTGCTCGACCGCCTGCTGTTTCCGCTGTTCATTGCGCTGAACAGCGTGCCCAAGGTGGCGATCGCACCGCTGTTCATCATCTGGTTCGGCACCGGCGCCGAACCGAAGATCGCCATCGCCGCCCTGATCGCGATTTTCGCGATCGTCATCGACACCGCGCTCGGCCTGCATTCGGTGCCGCCGGATCAGCTCGATCTGGCGAAGGTGCTGCGCGGTTCGCGGCTGAAGGTGCTGCTGCGCATCAAGATGTATTGCGCCCTGCCGCACATGTTCGCTGGCTTCAAGGTGGCGCTGTCGCTGTCGCTGGTGGGCGCCATCGTCGGCGAATTCGTCTCCTCGCAGAAGGGGCTGGGCTTCGCCATCCTGACCGCGCAGGGCTCGTTCGACACCCCGCGCGTGTTCGCGGCGATCCTCATCCTCTCGGTGCTGGGTGTCACCCTGATCGGCGCACTCGACGTCATCGAGCGCTTTGCGTTGCCCTGGCACTACAAGAACCGGCAGGCGAACGGGCACTGAACGCGTCAGCTCGGGCGCGGCCGCTTCGGATGCTGAAAGGCGGCCGTCGCAAGCCCAGCGTATCGATCGGCTGGCTTTCATAAATTAAGATGTATACATCTTATTTATTTCTCCGCTGAAGCCCTCAAGATCACACGAATTGCCAATTATAAGCGGTAGATCGGATGATGTTTCCGCCTTGCAATCAAAAATAACGTGTTATACTGAGTAAATAGCGAGACCACGAAGGAGAGCCCGATGACATGGCGTTCCGCCATTCTGCTGGAGGCGTTGCGCCCCGATGGTGTGACCGGCGTTGAAATCGAAGGGATTCCCGTCGCTCTCTATCAGCTTGGCGATCAGGTCTACGCGACCCACGGCATCTGCACCCATGCGCTGGCCTTTCTCGCGGATGGGTTTGTCGAGGACGGCAAGATCGAATGCCCGCTGCATCAGGGGCTGTTCGATATTCGCTCCGGCAAGGCGCTGTGCGCGCCGTTGACCGAGGATATCAAAACCTATCCGGTGAAGATCGTGGACGGCACCGTCTTCGTCGACCTGGATGCGTCGGCCATTGCCGAGCAACCGACCTTGTCCGTGGCCGACGCGGCGCTCCCGGATACGGCAGTCGATGCCGGCGCCGGCGAACGGTGTCTCATTGTGGGCGCGGGGCAGGCGGCCGCCGCGGCCATCCGTGCCTTGCGCGCCGCCGGTTATGAAGGCGCGATCGATCTCGTCGGCGCTGAGCCGCATCTTCCCTACGAGCGCCCGCCCTTGTCCAAGGATGTCCTGCTCGGACTCGCCGACGCGGACGCATGCGCGCGTTTGCGCCCTGCGGATCTGGAAACGTTTCGGGTGTCCGTACATCTGAACACGCGCGTCACAGCCATCGACGCGCAGGCGCGCGTGGCCACGCTCGCCAACGGGCTGACGCTGCCCTACAGCGCCTTGCTGATTACGACGGGCGGCCAGCCTCGCCGTCTGGCCGTCCGGGGCGCGGAGCTGCCTGGTATTCTGTATCTGCGTACGCGCGAGGACGCCGCCGCGATCGGCGATGTTCTTCGCAAAGCAAAAACTGTCGCCATCATCGGTGGCGGCTTCATCGGCATGGAATTGGCGTCGGTGGCGGCCAAACTGGGCGTGTCCGCCACCGTGCTGGAACGCGAAGCCGAGCTGATGGCGCGCGTGATGCCGGCGCCGCTCGGTCGCGCGTTTCGCCGGCTGGCGGAAAAGCATGGCGTGAGCGTTCGCACCGCGACGTCGGTCGAGGCGATCGAGCGGATCGATGGGCGGCTTGTCATCAAGACCTCCGGGGAACCGGTGATCGCCGACACCGCACTCGTCGGCATCGGGCTGGAGCCGGACACCGCGCTGGCCGCCGCTGCCGGTTGCGATGTGCAGGGCGGCATCGCTGTTGATGCTGAAAGCCGCACCACCGTGCCCGGCATCTGGGCGGCGGGCGATTGCGCGCTCCACCATGCCGAAATCAATGGCCGGCGCGGGCGTCTTGAAAGCTGGCACAACGCCGAACAGCAGGGCGCCGCAGCGGGGCGCTGCATCGCCGGTGCGCCGATCGATGCGGGGGTGGCGAAGCAGCCCTGGTTCTGGACGGACCAGTTCGGCCTCAATGTGCAAATCCTGGGGGTGGCCGCGCCGAATGACTCCGTCGCTTGCACCGGCGAGGATGGTGTCGCCGGAGCGGTCTATCGGACGTTCGATGCCGCATCGGGACAGCTGACATCGGTCGTCGCCTTCTCGTCGCCGCAGGCCATTCGCGCGGCGCGCGCGGAACTGGAGAGCGCCGCGCCATTTGATCCAGCCGCTGTGGCTGCGGTCGTTCTCGATCACTCGCAAGACAACAAGGGAGATGCCATGAACGCGCATGCCAAGGCCCCGGCGCACGTCTCACCCGAAGACAAAGCCAAGGCGTACATCTGGCCCGCGGAGGGCCTGACCCGGGTTCCTGACTGGGTCTACACCGACGACTTCATCTATCAGCGCGAAGTCGAAAAGATCTTTCACGGCCGCACCTGGAATTTCGTCGCGCTGGAAGACGAGGTGCGCAATCCCGGCGATTTCATCCGCTCCAATGTCGGACCGACGCCGGTGGTGGTCTCGCGCGCCGACGACGGCAGCATCCACGTGTTCGAAAACCGCTGTGTGCATCGCGCCGCCGAATTCTGCCGCGACCTGCACGGCAACACCAAGGAATTCGTCTGTCCCTATCATCAGTGGTCCTACGATCTGAAGGGCAACCTGGCGGGGGTGCCGTTCCGGCGCGGTGTCAACGGCGCGGGCGGCATGCCCAAGGATTTCAAGACCTCCGAACATGGCCTGAAGCGGCTGAAGGTCACCAGCCATCGCGGCGTGGTGTTCGCCTCCTATTGCGAGGACATGGAGCCGCTCGCGGACTATCTCGGCCCCGAGATCCTGGCGGAGTTCGAGGCGACCTTCGACGGCCGCACGCCGCGCGTGCTCGGCCATTATCGCCACAGCCTGCCCGGCAACTGGAAGCTGTATCACGAGAATCTCAAGGACCCCTACCACGCCACCCTGCTGCATACGTTCCTGGTCACCTTCGGCCTGCTGGTCGCGGGCAACAAGTCGCTGATGCTGGCGGATGCCAGCGGCCGGCACGGGGTGATGGCGTCGGCGAAATCCGACGCCAGCAAGATCGCCGCCGACACCAAGAAGGAAATGCGCGCCTACAAGGAAGGCATGTCACTGTCCGATCCGCGCTTCATGGATTTCGTCGATGAGTTCGACAGCCCGTGGTCGGTCACCATGATGACGCTGTGGCCGAACCTGATCATCCAGCGCGAGATGAACACCCTCGGCATTCGCCAGATCGTGCCGACCGGCCCGAACGAGTTCATCATGAAATGGACCATGTTCGGCTTCGAGGGCGACGACGAAGCGATGACGCGCCACCGGCTGCGGCAAGGTAACCTGATGGGGCCCGCCGGCTTCCTCGGCCTCGAGGACAATGAGGCGATCAAGTTCGTGCAGGACGGCATGATCTCGGTGCCGGACGGTGCTCACCTGGTTGAACTCGATCCCGGCAACAACGGCACCTCCGACACGCTGATTTCGGAGGCGGCGATCCGCGGCATGTACCGCCACTGGCGCGAGGTGATGGAGTTGTGAGACCGGTCGCCCAATCGCTCGCCGGCCACCGACTTGAGGAAACCAGAACCATGTCTCTTGCCTTCGACTTCACATCCGCAATTGCCGATACCCGCGACGCTCGTATCGAGCGCATGCTGCTGCGCGCGGAGATCGAGCAATTCAACGCGCTCTACGCGGCGGCGCTCGACGATCAACGGCTGGCGGACTGGGCCGAGATGTTCTGCGAGGACGCGAGCTATGTCGTGCTGTCTCGCGAGAATCACGACCGCGGCATGCCGGTCGGGCTGATCTACTGCGAAAACCAGGCGATGATCCGCGACCGCGCCTTCGCGCTGGAGAAAACCGCGATGTTCGCGCCGCGCTACCTGCGGCATATCGTCAGCAACACCCAGGTGACCGGCGTGGATGCGGACGGTTCGATTCGGGCCAGCGCCAACTATCTGTTACTGCAGGTTCTGTTCGACCGCCCGGACGCGACGCTGCATCAGGTCGGCGTCTACCACGACATCTTTCGCAGCAGCTCGGATGGATTGAAGCTGGCCAAACGGCATTGCGTCTACGACAATCTGCTGGTGCCGAACGCGCTGTGTCTGCCGGTCTGATTCGGCCGACAACGCAGCCTCGGATAGCGCAGCGCCCCGCGCCAGCGTCCATGGAGGAACAGGTGAGCGAAACCACATCTCCCGCAGAAGGGATCGGTGCGCGCGTTCTTCGCAAGGAAGACGCACGGCATTTGCGCGGTCGCGGCCAGTTCGTCGGCGATCTGTTCATGGCTGGACTGCAGGAGGTGGCGTTCCTGCGCAGCCCCGTCGCGCATGCCCGCATCGTGTCGCGGACGCGACCGGCAGGCCATGAGCATGCGATTTTCTTCCTCGACGACCTCAAGGGTGTTTCGCCCATTGTCACGCGCTCCTCCATTCCCGGCTACAAGGTCTCGGAGTATCCGGTTCTGGCGCGGGAGAAAGTCCGTTTCGTTGGCGAGCCCGTGGCCATGTGCGTCAGCAAGAATCGCGCGGCGGCCGAGGATCTGACGGAACTGGTCGAGGTCGACTACGACGAACTGCCGGCCATCGTGTCCTGCGCTGGTGGGCGCAGGGCCGATGCCGTGCAGTTGCACGAAAGCTGGGGTGACAATCTGTTTCTGGAGACGTCCTTCGACAGCGGAATTGGCGCGATTGCCGCCACGGCGCCGGTCACCGTCGATCTCGAGGTCTCCTGCGCGCGTCAGACCATGCATCCGCTGGAAGGCAAGGGGGTTCTCGCCTTCTGGGACCATCGCGCCGGGCAGTTGGTCGTCCACACATCCACGCAAGTGCCGCATCTTATTCGTGCCGGTCTTGCGGAGTGTCTGGGATTGCCGCAGGCCGTCGTTCGCGTGATCGCGCCCGATGTCGGCGGCGGCTTTGGATACAAGTGCCTGCTGCAGCCGGAAGAAATCGCGGTGGCGTGGCTGGCTCAGACCTACAGGACGCCGTTTCGCTGGATCGAGGATCGCCGCGAACACCTGGTTGCCGGCGCCAATGCGCGTCAGCATCACTACAAGATCAAAGCCTACGCTGATACGCGCGGCAAGTTGCTTGGGCTCGATGCCGAGGTGTCCGTCGACACCGGCGCCTATTCGGTCTGGCCGTTCACCGCCTGTCTGGAGGCGGCGCAGGCCGGCGGTAACCTGCCGGGGCCGTACCATCTGACGGCTTATCGGGCAAAGGTGTTCTCGGTCGCCACCAACAAGCCGCCGTTCGCGCCATACCGCGGCGTGGCCCGGCCCGGCGTGTGTTTCGCCATGGAGCAGACCATCGACGCCATCGCCAAGGCGGTGGGACGCGAGGCGTGGGAGGTGCGCGCCGAGAACCTGGTGGCCGCCAGCGCCATGCCCTACACCAATATCACCAACAAGCACTACGATTCCGGTGATTATCCCGGCGCGCTGCTGGAGGCGAAGGAGATGATCGGGCTGGATGCGTTTCGCGCCGGCGCGCGTCGCGACGCCCGCGGCCGATATTTGGGCGTTGGCTTTGCCAGCTACACCGAGCAATCTGCCCATGGCACCAAGGTCTTCGCCGCATGGGGGCTTCCCCTGGTGCCGGGATTCGATCAGGCCTTTGTCAAGCTGACCCCCGATGGTGCACTGGAAGTGCGCTCCGGCATTCACACCATCGGCCAGGGGCTGGAGACGACGCTGGCGCAGATCGCGGGTGAGGTGACGGGCGTGCCCTACAAGGACATTCGCGTGACGCTCGGCGATACCGCAACGACGCCGTTTTCCACCGGGGCCTATGCGTCACGCGGCATTGTGATGACCGGCGGCGCGGTGGGGCGTGCGGCCGAAGTCGTGGCTGAACGCATCAAGGCGATCGCCGCGCATCTGCTGCAGGTCGAGCCGAATGCCGTGGCGTTCGAGAACGGGCGAATTCATGCGGGGCAGGCCAGTGTGTCCTACGAAGACATCGGTCGCGCCTGGTATATCCGTCCGGATCAATTGCCCGACAACGTCGATCGCGGCGGGCTGGAAGCGACCGAGGGCTATAAACCGCAGGTGGATGGCGGCGTGTTTTCCTACGCCAGCCATGCGGTTCGTGTCGCCGTCGATCACGAAACCGGCCTTGTTGAAATTCTCGATTACGCCATCGTCGAAGACTGCGGAAAGATGGTCAATCCGATGATCGTCGAGGGCCAGACCTACGGCGGTGCCGCGCAGGGAGTCGGCACGGCTTTGTTCGAAGAGAGCCCCTATGACGACAACGGCCAGCCGCTGGCCTCGACGTTGCTCGATTACATCCTGCCGGGGCCGGTGGAGTTGCCGAAGTTCCGTATCGCCCATCGTGAGACGCTGTCGCCCTATTCCAAGTTCGGCATCAAAGGGGTCGGCGAGGGCGGCGCGATCGCCCCGCCAGCGGCGATCATCAACGCCATCAACGACGCGCTGGCACCGCTGAACGCGACATTGCGCGATGCGCCGATTTCGCCCACCCGCATCCTGGCGGCGATCGCTGCTGCTCGAACCGTAACCAGGGCCACGGCGGTTCCGCAGGCCGGCGAAAAGGTCGACGCATGAAGCCCGCGGTATTCGATTACAAACGCGCTCGCACATTGCCGGAAGCGGCGGAGTTTCTGGTTGCTGGCAATGGCGATGCGAAAATTCTTGCAGGTGGTCAATCACTGACTCCGATGCTCAATCTGCGGCTCGCGCGCCCGCACATTTTGATCGATATCAAGCGTGCCGAAGGCTTGCGCGAGCTCGCAGGCGATGCCAGCGTGATGTCGATCGGCACAGGTTGGACCCATGCCGAGATCGAGGACGGAGCATTTGAGGATCCGACACAGGGGTTGCTGCCATATGTTGCGCGGGGCATCGCTTACCGCGCCGTGCGCAACCGCGGCACGATCGGTGGAAGCCTTTCCCACGCCGACCCCGCGGCTGACTGGATTTCAACGTCAGCGGCACTTGGGGCGACACTGGTATCGCAGAGTGCCGACGGCAGGAAGCGCCGTCTGCCGGCCGATAGCTTTCTGGAAGGCGCATTCCAGACCAGGCTTGATGCGCATGATGTACTGGTTGCCGTCGAAGTCCCGCGCCTCTCCGACAAAGCGAGATGGGGCTATTACAAAATCTGCCGCAAGAGCGGTGAGTTTGCCAACGCGATCGGTGTTGCCATTTTCGATCCCAAAACCGGATTGAGCCGCGTCCTGGCCGGCGCGACGGATGGTCCGCCAGTGCTGCTGCCGGAAACGGCGAAAATCCTGGCCGACAAGGGCGCATCCGCGGCGGGTGACCACGTCGCTGTTGAAATTGCATCGGTACTGTCCGGTCACGACATTGTCGCCCGGCAGTTGCATGCCACTGCGGTGCGCCGCGCGCTCGATGCGCTTGCCGCCAAATCGGACCACTGAACATGGCGACCGTCACATTGTCCATCAACGGCGCAGCGGTTACGGCCGATGTCGAGCCACGTTTGCATCTGGCTGATTTCCTGCGCAATGACCGGCATCTCACCGGTACGCATCTTGGTTGCGAACAGGGTGTTTGCGGTGCCTGCACGGTGCTGATTGACGGCAAGCCGCAGCGCGCGTGCCTGGCTTTCACCGTGGATTGTGACGGCGCCGATGTTCGAAGCATCGAGGATTTCGACGATGATCCGCTGATGGGCGAATTGCGCGATGCCTTCAGCGCCTCGCACGCTTTGCAATGCGGCTTCTGTACGCCGGGCATGCTGGCGAGTGCGCGGGATATCGTCAGCCGGCTGGGTGAGGTGTCGGAGCAAAGAATCCGCGAGGAACTGTCCGGCAACATCTGCCGGTGCACCGGCTATGTCGGGATTGTCGAGGCGATTCGCACCGTGTCCCACGGCAAGCCACCTGCAGTGGCCGGCGCTGCCGCCGTGCACATGGAGCGGGCGCTCGAAAACATCGGTGCGGCCGAGGCGTCTGTCCCCATTCCTGCTGCTCGCCCGGCGGAGCCGACGTCGCCCGCGGGGGCGGGGGCCGGGACAACCATCGAAGAGCGCATCACCATCAAGGCGACGCCGGACAAGGTCTGGGAGGCACTTTCGGATCTGCGGCGCGTGGCGTCGTGCCTGCCCGGCGCGGAGATCACCGAGATCGACGGCGACACGGTGAAGGGGCGGGTCCGCATCGCGCTCGGGCCGATCAAGCCGGCGTTCAGCGGTGAAGCACGGGTGGCGATGGATGCGGCGAGGCGTGAGGGCAAAATGGCCGGTCGGGGCCGCGACTCCGGCATCGGCTCGTCGGCCGAGGGCGAAGCGCGCTGGCAGGTGATCGACGGCGATTCAAACGATGCGGTCGTGGCGGTGAATCTCACCTGGCGACTGACCGGCCCGCTGGCTCAATTCAATCGCTCGGGCCTGATTCAGGATATCGTCCGTCGTCTCGCGGCGACATTTGCGACTAATCTTGAAGCCTCCATCGATAACAAGGCGCCACCCGTGGCGGCGTCCCAGGGCATCAGTGCTTTCGGGCTTTTCTGGTCGATTCTCAAAGCGCGATTGTTCGGGCGTTGAGATGGCAGCCGAGGCCCACCGCGCGGCTGATTGCACCGGATCTCATGTCTTGGCCGCTGCGACCATATCCGCGGCTTCATCGATCGCCGCATAGGCGCGGTCGAGATCATCTGACGTCACGCAGTAAGGCGGCATCAGGTAGATCACATTGCCGAGCGGGCGAATGAGCAAGTCCCTCTGGCGAAAGAACGCTCGCAGGGTCGGCCCGACATCCGACAGATATCCCGATGTTGAACCGTTGAGGTCGAGTGCCGCGATGGTGCCGATTTGGCGAACGTCCGCGAAACGCGGATCATGACGGAACGGCGCCAGCCGTTCACGATGCATGGTCTCCAGCGATTGGATGCGCGCTGTCACCGGCTCGCTCCGCCAGACGCCGAGATTGGCCAGCGCTGCGGCACAGGCGATCGGATTGGCCGTGTACGAGCTGGAATGAAAAAATGTGCGGCGGCGATCGGCCGACAGATGCGCATCGAAGATCTGGCTCGAGCAAAGTGTCGCGGCCAGCGGCAGTGCGCCGCCGGTGATGCCCTTGGATGTGCACAGGATGTCCGGCGTGATCCCTGCCTGTTCGCAGGCGAAGAGAGTGCCGGTTCGCCCCCAGCCGGTCATGACCTCATCGGCAATCAGCAAGCAGCCATGCGTCTCGGTTATGCGTTTCAATTGGGTGAGCAGATGCGGCGGATACATTTTCATGCCGCCGGCGCCCAGCACCAGCGGCTCGATCAGGAGGGCTGCGACCTGTCCGGTGCGGCAGAATTGCTCGCAGGCATCGAGCGTGTCCTGTTCCCGCCCCGGCGACGGAAACGGAATCGTGTCGACGCCGAACAGCAATGGTTCATAGGCGGCGTTGAAAACACCGCGTTCGCCGGCCGACATCGTGCCGATGGTGTCGCCGTGATAGCCGTGTTCCATCACGACGATGCGCGAGCGTCGTGCGCCTATATTGTGGAAGAACCCCAGCGCCATCTTCAATGCAACTTCGACCGCGGTCGAGCCGCTGTCGGAATAGAAGACGTGAGCGAGGCCCTGGGGTGCGAGTTGGATCAATCCCCTTGCCAGTTGCTCGGCCGGCTCATGGGTATACTCGGCGAAGATGATCTGATCGAACGCCTCGGTGGCTGTTCGGATCGCCTCCATGATGACCGGATGCCGGTGGCCATGGGTGATCACCCACCAGGAGGAGATCGCATCGAGAACCGAGCGGCCATCTTCATCGATGAGATAAGCGCCGCCGGTTTTGACGATTCGCTTCATCGCTGGTTCCAGCGCGTGCTGGGTAAAGGGGTGCCAGACCGGGGATGATGGGGAAGACGTTGTCACGCGTTGATCGTCCGGATGTGAGACAGGTCGAAATGCGCACGGAAGCTGCGGCGCAGGGCATCCGGCGTCAGGGGATCGAGCCGCGGCAATCTGCCGAGACTGCGTGTGCATCCCATCTCGACGATGATCTGTTCGGTATCCGGATGGGCATCACCGATGAAGGCGATGCCGAGGATCGGAATCCGGCGTTGCCGCACCGCCTCCAGCGACAGCAGCGTGTGGTTGATCGTTCCGAGCCCGGTGCGCGCGCAGAGAATGACCGGCAGCCGCCAGCGCGCGAACACATCGGCGAATACCTTTTGGCGGGTCAGGGGAACGAGCAGACCGCCCGCGCCTTCGATGACGAGGGGCAGGGTGGTTCGAGGTGGAGCAAGCTCGTCGGGATGGAGCGCGATCTTGTCGATATCCGCCGCGAAGTGTGGCGAAGCCGGTGTGTTGAGCCGCCATTTTTCCGGAAAAATGCGCTGAGGTGGAATTTGGCCTAGCCGGCTGACGGTCTCGCTGTCGGTCGCCTCATCGAGGCCGGACTGGACCGGTTTCCAGTAGCAGGCGCCGAGCGCGTCGGTCAGGGCCGCGGAGAACACGGTTTTTCCGATCCCGGTGTCCGTGCCGGTCACGACAAGGCGTAAACTCATGGCGTTTCCTCGGCCATGACCTGCGACAGCCGATCGAACATGCGCATGATCGTTGGGAGATCGACATTGAGGGTGATGGCGATCCGCAGGCGCGCGGTTCCTTCCGGGACCGTGGGAGGCCGGATCGCGCGGATATCAAAGCCTTCCGTTTGCATTCGTTCGGCGATGCGCACGGTGCGGCCGTTGTCGCCGATGATGACCGGAAGGATCTGTGATCCGCTGCCCTGAATCCCGAGGCGACTGGCGAGCTGCTCGTTGGCGAACGCAATCAGGTGCAGCAGTTTCTCCCGGCGTTCCGGCTCGTCCGCCAGTATCTTCAGCGCTTCGCGGACGCTTGCCGCCAGCAGCGGTGAGGGCGCTGTTGCGTAGATGAACGGGCGGGCCCGATTGACCAGGACATCCAGCAGCAGCCGGCTGCCGGTGACGAGTGCGCCGGCGGCGCCGAGCGCCTTGCCGCATGTGTGCAGCATGACGATATTGTCGCGCTCCTCCAGATCGGCGGAAAGGCCACGACCATCGATGCCGTAGACCCCGGTTGCATGGGCCTCGTCGACGATCAGGAACCCATGATGGCGGTCGGCCAGTTCAGCCAGTTCGGTCAACGGCGCTTTGTCGCCGTCCATCGAATAAAGGCTTTCAACCGCGATCCAGGGATGTCCCGTTCCGCCAGCCTTGCGCCAGTTGCGGATGGCCTCGTCGAACGCGCCGACGTCGTTGTGGTTGACCGCGATGGCCTCGGCACGGCCGGCCGCGATGCCCGCATGTGTGCTTGCGTGAACCAGCGCGTCATGCACGACAATGTCGCCGCGCTGCGGCAGGGTCGAGAGGATGGCTACATTGGCTGCATAGCCGCTGCCGAAAAACAATGCGCGTTCGGATCGGAAGAACGCGGCTGCTTCCGTTTCCAGAGCTTCGTGCTCGGGATGATTGCCGCGCAGCAGGCGCGATCCGCCGGCGCCGACGGCGACGCCACGCGCGAGCGCGGTGGCGACGGCGGCGTTGAGACGCGCCGATTCGGCCAGCCCCAGATAGTCGTTCGATGTGAAATCGATGCCGCTCTGTTGCGCCAGGGTCCGGCGGCGTCCTTTCTGTTCGAGCTGACCCAGCATCCTCTCGTAGCGCGCCAGCCGCTCCTGGATCATTCGGCGCTCTCCAGCACCACCGGCGTCAGGCCGAGACGGCGCAGCAAGCTGGAGTCGCGGTCGTCTCCGGGGTTGTCCGCGGTCAGCAAGGTATCGCCGACGAAGATCGAATTGGCGCCGGCGAGAAAGCACAGGGCCTGCATCTCGTCATTCATGGCGGTGCGCCCGGCGGTCAGGCGCACGTGCGATTGCGGCATCAGGATGCGTGCGAGAGCAATGATCCGGATGAACTCGAAGGGATCGACAGGCGCGGCATTGGCCAGCTTGGATCCCGGCATCGGGATGAGCATGTTGATGGGAACGCTCTCCGGCGGCACCGGCAGGTTGGCCAGCGTCAACAGCATGTCGATGCGATCGTCGACGGTTTCGCCCATGCCGAGGATGCCGCCTGAGCAGACCTTGATGCCGGCCTCGCGCACGTGCTCCAGCGTCTCCAGGCGGTCGGCAAAGCTCCGCGTGGTGATGATCTCGCTGTAGAACCGCTCGGAGGTATCGATGTTGTGGTTATAGTAGTCGAGCCCGGCCTCGGCGAGCGACGCCGCCTGGGGCGCCGACAGCATGCCGAGGGTGACGCAGGTTTCGAGGCCAAGCGCTTTGACGCCCTCAACCATTGCAACGACAGTGTCGAGGTCCCGCTGTTTTGGGTTGCGCCAGGCGGCGCCCAGGCAATAACGGGTCGCGCCGCCGTCCTTGGCCTTGCGTGCTTCGGTCAAGACGCGTTCGACCTCCATGAGTTTCGACGCCTTCAGGCCCGTTGGATAGTGCGCGGACTGGCTGCAATAGCCGCAATCTTCCGGGCATCCGCCGGTCTTGATGCTGAGCAGCTTGCTGAGCTGCACGCGGTTGGGATCGAAGTTTTCCCGGTGCAAGGTCTGCGCGCGGAACAGGAGGTCGTTGAACGGAGCAGCATAGATCAGGCGGGCCTCCGCCTGCGTCCAGGACTTGAACGTCGACGCGGGAGCGGGGACAGCGACCGAGGATGTGTCTTGCGTGGGGGTGGGCATCTCTTCCTTTCAGGGCACCCGGGCGGTGCCTCAACGCGAAAGGGGCGGGCGCTGGGGTGGCTCCCATGCAGATGGCCCCTATCTTGGAAAATCATAGATAATTTTGGGCTATGATCTATGATGGCGAGACCATACAGACGTTGTTCGGACGCGCACGCGTTTTTATCATAGATAATCTATAGGAATATCATGTCGCAAACGACTGCAGAACGCATCGCGCGTGTCCTTGCAGAACGCATCGTCTCCGGCGAGCTCGCGCCAGGCGTTCCCCTTCGTCAGGACCGCGTTGCCGAAGAATTTGAATCCAGCCACGTTCCCGCGCGGGAGGCGTTCCAGCTGTTGCGGGCACAAGGTCTGCTCATCAGTGAGCCTCGCCGTGGAATGCGCGTGGCGCCGCTCGATCACGCCTCGATGCAGGAGATCGTCGAGATTCGCGCCTCCCTCGAGGTGTTGGCCCTGACGCACGCGGCGCCGAAGCTGAACGCGGCTTCTCTCGATCGAATCGAGCAGGCGCTGCTGGCCGGCGAACAGGCGCAATCCATCATCGAATGGGAGCAGGCCAATCGCGCATTCCATCGGGAGCTGGTGGCTCCCTGCAAGATGCCTCGCTTGCTTGCCATGCTTGACGAACTTCAGCTCGCCAACTCCCGGATCATCTTTTCCGCGACCCGCTCCGCCGGCTGGCAGCCCGGGTCTAGCCAGGCGCATCGCCAGATTGTCAACGCGCTGAAGAAACGCGATGTCGCCAAGGCCGCCGCGCTGCTTCAGCGGCATATTCGCGTGCTGGAGCGTGCCACGGGAAGCGGTGACGACAACCGGGACGAGTAAGCCGGTGCGATACCGTCTCGCCGGTCACGCTATCCCCACATTGTCTCCGAGAATTCCGTGACGCGGACGAAGCCGCTCCGGCATATCTGCGTTTCGGTCAGGGCAGCCCAAAGATCCTTGCTCGCAGTCGAGGCGGTCCCTAGAAAAGTACGCGGCTCGACATCCTCGCCTGAAAAAACAAAACCGACGGTGGCTGCGCGCAAAATGCGCTGCAGCAAGCCGGCCGACTGGGAAGGAGACACCCTCATGAAACTGGATTCTTCAATTTCGGCCGTCGTCACCGGCGGTGCTTCGGGTCTCGGGGCTGCCACCGCGCGGATGCTGGCGTCGCACGGCGTCAAGGTCGCCCTGTTCGATCTGAACGGCGATCTCGGCGAGCCGCTGGCGAAGGAGCTCGGCGGCGTGTTCTGCAAGGTCAATGTGACCTCGACGCCGGAGGTCGATGCGGCCTTTGCCAAGGCACGCGCAGCGATCGGTCAGGAGCGCATTCTAGTGAACTGCGCGGGCGTCGGCGGATCGGCGAAAACCGTCTCCCGCGACAAGCAGACCCGCGAGATCAAGGAATATCCGCTGGAGAATTTCGAGCGGATCATCCAGGTCAATCTGATCGGCACCTTCCGTTGCATCACCAAGAGCGCCGCCGGCATGCTGACGCTCGATCCGCTGCCGGATGGCGATCGCGGCGCCATCGTCAATACGGCGTCGGTGGCCGCCGAAGATGGGCAGATCGGGCAGGTTGCCTACACCGCGTCGAAGGCCGGCATCGTCGGCATGACGCTGACCATTGCACGCGATCTCTCCAGCGAAGCGATCCGGGTCAACACCATTCTGCCCGGCATCTTCGATACGCCGCTGCTGCAGCGGGCGCCGGAGGCGGTGAAGGCTGCGCTTGGTGCTCAGGTTCCCTTCCCGCGCCGCCTCGGCCGGCCGGACGAGTATGCGCAACTCGCGCACACCATGATCACCAACACGTACTTCAATGGCGAGGATGTGCGGCTCGACGGCGCGATCCGCATGGCGCCCCGGTAATCCGCGCGGTCACAGCGCACGAGGAAGCAGAGGAGACAACTCATGGCCGAAGCACTCATCATCGATGCCTGCCGCACCCCGCGCGGCATCGGCAAAGCCGGCAAAGGCGCGCTGTCGGAGATTCATCCTCAGCAGCTCGGGTCGACCGTGCTGCGGGCGCTCGCCGAGCGCACCGGCATCAACACCGCCGATGTCGACGACATCATCTGGGGCACCAGCGCGCAGGTCGGTCCGCAAGGCGGCGATATCGGCCGGATGTCGGCGCTGGATGCGGGGTATGACGTCCGCGCCAGCGGCGTGACGCTCGACCGCTTCTGCGGCTCCGGCATCACCACCGTCAACATGGCGGCGGCTTCGATCATGGCGGGCGCGGAGGATCTGGTGATCGCCGGCGGCACCGAGAAGATGTCGATGGCGACGCGGCGCGGCGACGGGCCGATGCTGATGGATTCCGGAAACCTGCGGCTGCGGGCGCTGCATCCGCAGTCGCACCAGGGTGTTTGCGCCGACGCGATCGCGACCATGGAAGGCATCAGCCGCGAAGACACCGATCGCCTGTCGCTGCTGAGCCAGCAGCGTGCTGCGAACGCCATCGCCAATGGCTATTTCGACAAGAGTCTCGTTCCGGTCTACCGCGAAGACGGCACGCTCGCGCTCGATCGCGAAGAGTATCCGCGCCCGCAAACCACGCTGGAAGCGCTGTCGGGCCTCAAGCCGGCGTTCCCTGCCATCGCCGATTATCCGATCGACGACAAGGGGACCACCTATCGCAGCCTGATCCTCGACAAGTATCCCGATCTCGAGATCAACCATGTTCACCACGCCGGCAATTCGTCGGGCGTGGTGGACGGCTCCGCGGCGATCCTGCTGGCTTCACCTGCCTATGCCAAGGCGCACGGCCTGAAGCCGCGCGCGCGGGTCGTTGCCATGGCCAACATGGGCGATTCGCCGACACTGATGCTGAACGCACCGGTGCCGGCAGCGCGCAAGGTGCTGGCCAAGGCGGGCCTCGATATCGGTGATATCGATCTGTTCGAGATCAACGAAGCTTTCGCGGTGGTTGCTGAAAAGTTCATCCGCGACCTCAAGCTCGACCGTGACAAGGTCAACGTCAATGGCGGTTCGATCGCGCTGGGGCATCCGATCGGCGCGACCGGCTCGATCCTGATCGGCACGGTGCTGGACGAACTCGAGCGGCGCAACCTGAAGCGCGGCCTGGTGACGATGTGCGCCGCCGGCGGCATGGCGCCGGCCATCATCATCGAGCGGGTCTGAACTGCCACGCGGCACAGAGCGAGAGCTCTGTGCCGTTACGCTGCGGGACCTCCGTTCGTGCCGCGTCTTCAGTTTATCGAGCCGCGGGAATCGCGGGCAAATAGCGGGATCCTTCCTCGCCCAGGAAGTCGAGCATCGCCTGCGCCGGTGGCAGCAACTCCTTGTCGCGGCGGCGTACGGCGTACCATTGCCGCATCACGGGCAGGCCGGCGATATCGAGGGTGACAAGGCGGCCGTCCTCGAGCTCACGCGCCACGGTGTGCGATGAGATGAACGCGACGCCGAGCCCCGCGATCACCGCCTGCTTGATGGTCTCGTTGCTTTCCATCTCCATGCCGATCTTCGGCTGCAGGTCGGTCGCCTGGAAAAATTGCTCCATCAGCATGCGGGTGCCTGAGCCACGTTCGCGGGTGATGAAGGTCTCGTAGGTGAGATCGACCGCGGCCAGGCCCTCGTCGCGCGCCAGCCAGTGATCGGCGGCGGCGACCACGACATGCGGGTGCTGGCCGAGCAGGCGCATGTCCACCGCCACATCCGCCGGAGGTTGTCCCATGACGGCGATATCGAGATCGTAACCGCGCAGGGCTTCGTGGATATCCTCGCGATTGCCGATCTTGAGCGCGATATCGATTTTCGGATTGCGCTTCGAGAACGCGCCGATCGCGAACGGCACGAAGTACTTTGCCGTGCTGACGGCCCCGATCGAGACCCGGCCCCCGGTGCGGCCAGCGATCATGTCGAGCGACTGCTCGCAATCAAGCAACGCGGCTTCGATCCGTCCGGTCATGGCGAGCACTTCGCGGCCGGCGTCGGTCAGCCGCATGCCGTCGCCGGTGCGCTGGATCAGCGGCAGTCCCGCCAGGGTCTGGAGATTGCGGAGCTGCAGGGTAACGGCGGGCTGGGTCAGATTCAGCCAGTTCGCGGCCGCGGTGACCGAGCCCGTGCTTTGCACGGCAGCCAGTGCGCGCAGCTGGCGGAGCGTCAGGTCGCGTGGAAAACGGCCGGCCATGGCTCACCTCGTGTTAGACGCCTACCTTTATAAGAATTTCTTTGCTCATACCTAAGATATTGAAATTTTACTAATTTAGCAATTTCGACGTTGATAGCGAGACGGCAGCCCCTGAGGGGCCGCATCGGGTCAGGCAGCCCCATCGAAGAGGGCGCGATCTCAGGGAGACGACCGGTGGATCATCAACCGACCTTGGCTGCCTATCTTGAAGGCCCGGCATTCCAGCTTCCCCAGCAGGTTGCCGTGGTTGCGGTGATTGCCTCGCTGGCCCGCGCGGCTGTCGAGCTGGCCGACACGATCGCGGCTGGGCCGCTGGCTGACGCCACCGGTCAGGTTGGCGGGATCAATCCGGATGGCGACCGGCAGACGGATATCGATGTCGCAGCCGATCGCCTGATGCGCGCGGCGCTGCGCGACGCGCCGGTTGCGGCCATCCTGTCGGAAGAGGCCGAATTGCCGGAGGCGCTCGATCCCGATGCGCCGCTCTGCATCGCGATCGATCCGCTCGATGGGTCGGCCGGCCTCGACAACAACATGTCGGTCGGGACGATCTTCTCGATCCGGCCGCGCGCGCGGGACGTCCTGTCGTCGTTTTTCGAGCCCGGCGTGGCGCAGTGCGCGGCTGGATTTTTCATCTATGGCCCGCAGACAGCGCTGGTGCTGGCGCTCAACGGCAGCGTCGATATCTTCATCCTCGACCGCCGCATCACGCAGTTTATCTTGGTCCGGCGCGGCGTTCGCGTTCCGCCGGACACGGCGGAGTTCGCCATCAACGCCTCCAATCGCCGACACTGGAACGGGGCGGTGCGCGCCTACATCGACGATTGCCTCCAGGGCGCAAACGGCGAACGTGGCGAAGATTTCAACATGCGCTGGATCGGCTCGCTGGTTGCAGAGACGTTCCGTATCCTGGTTCGCGGCGGCGTGTTCCTCTATCCCGCCGATGCGCGTCCGGGCTATCGCGAGGGCCGCCTGCGGCTGATCTACGAAGCGCATCCGATCGCCTTGATCATGGAGTGGGCTGGTGGCGCCGCGAGCACGGGGCGCGACCGCGTCCTCGATGTATCGGCACGACGGCCGCATCAGCGGGTGCCGCTGATCATGGGATCGGCGCGCGCGGTGCGCGATGTCGATGTCCTGCACGAGGGGATAGAGCTTCGGTTCGAGAGCAGCGACGCGCCATTGTTTGCGCGGCGCGGCCTGTTCCGCTGAGGAGGCGCCCATGTCCCGTCGACACCCCATCATCTCCGTGACCGGTTCGTCCGGCGCTGGCACCACGTCGGTGAAGAAGACGTTCGAGAACATCTTCCGCCGCGAGAAGGTGACTGCGGCTTATGTCGAAGGCGATGCGTTCCACCGCTACGACCGCGCCGAAATGCGGCAAAAAATGCTGGAGAAGGCGGAACAGGGCAACAGGCATTTCAGCCATTTCAGCCCCGAGACCAATCTGTTCGAGGAGCTCGAAAAGCTGTTCCGGGACTACGGCGAATCCGGCACCGGCACGACGCGGCACTATGTTCACGACAACGAAGAGGCGGCGCTGTACGGCGGCGATCCCGGCACCTTCACCGCCTGGTCGCCGCTGCCGGCGGAATCCGACCTGCTGTTCTACGAGGGGTTGCACGGCGCTGTCGTGACCGACAAGGTCAATGTCGCGCAACACGCCGATCTCAAGATCGGCGTGGTCCCGGTGATCAACCTCGAATGGATCCAGAAGCTGCATCGCGACCGCAAGGATCGCGGTTACTCCACCGAGGCGGTGACCGACACCATTCTGCGGCGCATGCCGGACTATGTGAACTACATCTGTCCGCAGTTCACCGAGACCGATATCAATTTCCAGCGCGTGCCCACGGTGGACACCTCGAATCCGTTCATCGCGCGGTGGATCCCGACGCCGGATGAATCGATGGTCGTGATCCGATTGCGCAATCCGCGCGGCATCGATTTTCCCTATCTGCTGTCGATGATTCCCAACAGTTTCATGTCGCGCGCGAATTCGATCGTGATCCACGGATCGAAGCTCGATCTCGCGATGCAGCTCATCCTCACACCGCTGATCCTGCAACTGATCGAACGCAAGAGGCGCACGCTATGACGGCTCACACCGCTTCCACAGCAACCGATGCCGTTCGTCCGGCCGTCTCCCACGCCGCGATGGCCAATGCGGTTCGTTTCCTGGCCGCCGACGCCGTGGAGAAGGCGAAGTCGGGTCATCCGGGAATGCCGATGGGCATGGCGGACGTTGCGACGGTGTTGTTCTCGCAATTCCTGAAATTCGATGCCGCTGATCCGCACTGGCCGGATCGCGATCGCTTCGTGCTGTCGGCCGGTCATGGGTCGATGCTGCTCTACGCGCTGCTGCATCTGACGGGCTATGAGACGATGACGCTCGATGAGCTCAGGGCGTTTCGTCAGTGGGGGTCGCAGACGCCGGGGCATCCGGAATACGGCCATACCCCTGGTGTCGAGACCACGACCGGGCCACTGGGGCAGGGGATCGCCACCGCAGTCGGCATGGCGCTGGCCGAGCGGTTGCTCAATGCACGCTTTGGCGACGCGCTGGTCGATCACTTCACCTACGTGATTGCCGGCGATGGCTGCCTGATGGAGGGCCTCAGCCATGAAGCGATCTCGCTGGCGGGGCATCTCAGGCTCGCGCGCCTGATCGTGCTGTTCGACGACAACCAGATCTCCATTGACGGTGCGACGTCGCTGTCGTGCTCCGACGATCAATTGTTGCGCTTCAAGGCGTCGGGCTGGTCGGTGCGCCGGATCGATGGCCATGATCCGGCCGCGATCGCTCAGGCCATCGCGGAAGCACGCGAGAGCGACGCGCCGTCGCTGATCGCATGCCGCACCGTGATCGGCTATGGCGCGCCGACCCGCCAGGGCACCGAAAAGGTTCATGGCGCGCCGCTCGGCACCGAGGAAATGGCCGGCGCGCGCGCGGCGCTGGATTGGCCGCATGCGCCGTTCGACATCCCCGCGGAGCTTCTGTCGCACTGGCGTGGCGTCGGCACGCGGGGGCGGGGCCCGCGCAACGCCTGGAAATCCCGGATGGAGCGGCTGGACGCCGGCGAGCGCATCAGCTTCGAAAGCGCGCTGCAAGGCAAATTGCCCCGCCGGCACGACGAGGCGCTGCGGCAGATCGGCAGCCGGTTTGCCGAAGAACGGCCCACCATCGCGACGCGACAGGCGTCGCAACAGGTCCTCGAAGCGATGACCGCGGCCTCGTCGCAGCTGCTCGGGGGATCCGCCGACCTGACCCATTCCAATCTGACCCTGACAAAAGCGCAACGGTCGATCGGTCCCGGCGTGTTCGATGGCGACTACGTCCACTACGGCATTCGCGAACACGCCATGGCGGCGGCGATGAACGGCATCGCGCTGCACGGCGGCTTCATTCCCTATGGCGGCACGTTCCTGACCTTCTCGGACTACAGCCGCCCGGCGATCCGCCTCGCCGCGCTGATGGGGGTGCGCGTCATCCACGTCATGACCCATGATTCAATTGGACTTGGTGAGGACGGGCCGACCCACCAGCCGGTGGAGCATCTGGCCGCGCTGCGCGCCATTCCAAATCTGCTGGTGTTTCGTCCGGCGGACGCCGTCGAGACCGCGCAGGCATGGGATTGTGCGTTGCGCGCCGAACACCAGCCTTCGATTCTCTGCCTGTCCCGGCAAGCTCTGCCGGTGCTCGATCGCAGCCTGATTTCGACGAACGGCGTGGCCAGGGGCGCCTATGTGCTGGTCGAACCTGACGGCGAACGCGACGTGACCTTGATTGCGACCGGCTCCGAAGTCGCCATCGCGGTCGAGGCAGCCAACACGCTGGGCCAGCGCGGCATCCGCGCCGCGGTGGTGTCGGCGCCATGTTTCGAATTGTTTGCCGGCCGGCCGGCGGAGGATCGATTGGCCGTGCTGGGACGAGGTCCGCGGGTTGGCATCGAGGCCGCCATTCAGGGCGCGTGGCGCCAGTGGATCGGCGAGCATGGCGAGTTTGTGGGCATGACAGGCTTTGGCGCATCCGCGCCTGCAGGCGAACTTTATCGCAGGTTTGGCATCACCGCCGACGCCGTGGTCGTGGCCGCGCACCGGGCCATACTGAATTTCGATGCGGCGCAAAGCACGGCAACGGCGTGATCGTTAAGGGATATTGGTGACGGAGACGACGATGGCAAAAATCACCCTGCGGCAACTGCTCGACCATGCTGCGGAGCGCGGTTACGGCGTGCCGGCGTTCAACATCAACAACATGGAGCAGGGCATTGCCATCATGGAAGCGGCGGATGCGGTCGACGCGCCCGTCATCATGCAGGCCTCGCGCGGCGCCCGCAGCTATGCCAACGACATCATGCTGGCCAGGATGATCGACGCGCTGGTCGAGATGTATCCGCATATCCCGCTGTGCCTGCACCAGGATCATGGCAACGACGAAGCCACCTGCGCCACCGCCATCCAGCACGGCTTCACCTCGGTGATGATGGATGGTTCGCTCAAGGCCGATGCCAAGGCGGTCGCCGATTATGCCTACAATGTCGACATCACGCGCCGCGTGGCGGAGATGGCGCACTGGATCGGAGCTTCGGTGGAGGGCGAACTCGGGGTGCTGGGTTCGCTCGAGCACGGCGGCGGCGAGCAGGAGGATGGCCACGGCGCCGAGGGCACGGTCAGCCGCGAGCAATTGCTGACCGATCCGGACCAGGCGGTCGATTTCGTGCGCGCGACCAAGGTCGATGCGCTGGCGATCGCCATGGGTACGTCGCACGGCGCCTACAAGTTCAGCCGCAAGCCTGATGGCGAGATCCTGGCCATGGATGTGGTCGAGGAGATCCATCGCCGCCTGCCGGACACCCATCTGGTGATGCACGGCTCGTCCTCGGTGCCGCAGCCGTTGCAGGACATGTTCAATGCGTTCGGCGGCGAGATGCCGCAGACCTGGGGCGTGCCGGTGGAGGAGATCGTCCGCGGCATCAGGCACGGGGTGCGCAAGGTCAATATCGACACCGACTGCCGGCTGGCCATGACCGCGGTCTTCCGCAAGGTCGCTGTGCAGACGAAAAGCGAGTTCGATCCGCGTAAATTTCTGAAACCGGCAATGGACGCCTTGCGCGATCTCTGCCGCGAGCGCTTCGAGCAGTTCGGAACCGCCGGCAATGCCGGCCGCATCAAAGTCATTCCGCTCGCGGACATGGCGCGGCGCTACCGTTCGGGTGCGCTCGATCCGAAAATCCAGGGAATGACCGCTGTGGCCTGAGGGCCATCGCCACACCAATCATGAGGAGCGTGACATGAACCACCAGTCGATGACCATCCGCGGCAAGGAACGCTACAAGTCCGGCGTCATGGAATACAAGCGCATGGGCTATTGGGAGCCGGACTATGTGCCCAAGGACACCGACGTGATTGCGCTGTTCCGCGTCACCCCGCAGGATGGCGTCGATCCGACGGAGGCCTGCGCGGCGGTCGCCGGTGAATCCTCCACCGCGACATGGACGGTGGTGTGGACCGATCGGCTGACCGCGGCGGAAAAATACCGGGCGAAGTGTTACCGTGTCGATCCGGTGCCGAATTCGCCGGACAGCTACTTCGCCTATATCGCCTACGACCTCGATCTGTTCGAGCCGGGCTCGATTGCCAACCTCACGGCCTCGATCATCGGCAACGTGTTCGGCTTCAAGCCGCTCAAGGCGCTGCGGCTCGAGGACATGCGGCTGCCGGTCGCCTATGTGAAGACATTCCAGGGACCGGCGACCGGCATCGTGGTCGAGCGCGAGCGGCTGGACAAGTTCGGCCGCCCGCTGCTCGGCGCCACCGTCAAGCCGAAACTGGGCCTGTCCGGCCGCAACTATGGCCGCGTGGTCTATGAGGCCTTGAAGGGTGGACTCGACTTCACCAAGGACGACGAGAACATCAATTCGCAACCCTTCATGCACTGGCGCGAGCGCTTCCTGTACTGCATGGAGGCGGTCAATCGCGCCCAGGCGGCGACCGGCGAGATCAAGGGCACCTATCTCAACGTCACCGCAGCGACCATGGAGGACATGTACGAGCGCGCCGAGTTCGCCCGCGAGCTCGGCTCCAATATCGTCATGATCGATCTCGTGATCGGCTACACCGCGATCCAGTCGATGGCGAAGTGGGCGCGCCGCAACGACATGATCCTGCATCTGCACCGCGCAGGGCATTCCACCTATACGCGGCAACGCAATCATGGCGTCTCCTTCCGCGTCATCGCCAAATGGATGCGGCTCGCCGGGGTCGATCACATCCATGCCGGCACCGTGGTCGGCAAGCTGGAGGGCGATCCCAACACCACGCGCGGCTACTACGACATCTGCCGCGAGGACTTCAATCCGATGCAACTCGAACATGGTGTCTTCTTCGACCAGCCCTGGGCGAGCCTCAACAAACTGATGCCGGTGGCGTCGGGCGGCATTCACGCCGGGCAGATGCATCAGCTGCTCGATCTGCTGGGCGAGGATGTGGTGCTGCAGTTCGGCGGCGGCACCATCGGCCACCCCCGCGGCATCCAGGCCGGCGCGACCGCCAACCGTGTCGCCCTCGAAGCCATGATCTTCGCCCGCAATGAGGGCCGCGACTACGTTCACGAAGGCCCGGAGATCCTGGCCAAGGCGGCGCAGACCTGCACGCCGCTGCGTGAAGCGCTGGAGGTGTGGAAAGACGTCACCTTCAATTACGAATCGACCGATGCGCCCGACTTCGTGCCGACGCCAAGTCTCGCGGTTTAGCAGGCTCGCTGTTTAACAAGTCTCGCGGTTTGAAAGGACAGACATCATGCGTGTCACCCAAGGTTGTTTTTCGTTTCTCCCGGATCTGACCGACAGCCAGATCACCAGCCAGGTTCAATACTGCCTGGACAAGGGGTGGGCGGTGAACATCGAGTTCACCGACGATCCGCATCCCCGCAACACTTATTGGGATATGTGGGGCCTGCCGATGTTCGATCTGCCCGACGCCGCCGGCATCATGAAGGAACTCGCCGATTGCCGACGCGTCTATGGCGATCGTTATATCCGCATTTCCGGCTTCGATTCGACCCACGGATGGGAGTCCGTGCGGATCTCCTTCATCGTGAACCGGCCGCAGGACGAGCCGGGCTTCCGGCTCAGCCGGCAGGAATCGGTCGGCCGCAACATGCGGTATTCGACGCATGCCTATGCGGCGGAGCGACCTGAGGGCGAGCGTTATTCGTCGTGATTCATTCGACCGCGCACACGGACGATCTCACCTCCCGGTCGTTCGCCCCCTCGCCGGTCGGATGTCCTGCTCCGTCGTCGTCGTCTCGACGGCGACGGAGCATCTTTAAAAAGCAAAGTCGATTTGATCTTGCAGAGATATGGTGAGTCGCGTGAACTCCAGACCATCTGTCGTGCCCGCTTCGGATGATATCGCCGTCGCCGAGCCTGTCGTTTCCTCGGTCGATCTGCGCCAGGAATTCGAAGCGGTCGACATCGCCTCGGTGCTGGCGCAGCTCGATAACGAGCTGATCGGTCTCGTTCCGGTGAAAACCCGGATCCGCGAAATCGCCTCGCTGCTGCTGGTCGAGCGTATTCGCCGCAAGATGGCGCTGGCGACCACGTTTCCGACCCTGCATATGTCGTTCACCGGCAATCCGGGCACCGGCAAGACCACGGTGGCGTTGCGGATGGCCGGCATCCTGCACCGGCTCGGCTTCGTTCGACGCGGCCATGTCATCAGCGTGACCCGCGACGATCTGGTCGGACAATACATCGGCCACACTGCGCCGAAGACCAAGGAGATCCTGAAGAAGGCGATGGGCGGAGTGCTGTTCATCGACGAGGCCTACTATCTCTATCGTCCCGAGAACGAACGCGATTACGGACAGGAGGCGATCGAGATCCTGCTTCAGGTGATGGAATCCCAGCGCGAAGACCTCGTCGTCGTTCTCGCGGGCTATGGCGATCGCATGGAGCGCTTCTTCCAGAGCAACCCAGGCTTCCGTTCCCGCATCGCGCATCATATCGATTTTCCGGACTACTCTGATGCGGAGTTGTTCGCGATTGCCGAACTGATGCTCGACGACCAGAATTATCGGTTTACACCCGATGCGCGCGCGGCGTTCGAGCGCTACATCGCGGCGCGCAAGGTCCAGCCGCTGTTCTCCAACGCGCGCTCGATCCGCAATGCGCTCGATCGCATCCGGCTGCGCCAGGCCAATCGGCTGGTGTCGAAGCTCGACCGGGTTCTGACCAGCAGCGACCTGATGTCGATCGAGGCGGGTGATGTGCTGGCCAGCCGGGTGTTTTCAGGAGCTTCGGAGCCGGGACGGCCGTCATGAAGGGCGTTCCGTCCCTGGCTGTTTTGCGCCGCCGCCGGCTGAAGGATCTGGTGGGGCATGTTCGTGCGCTGATCTTCGACGTCGACGGCACCCTTGCGGAGACCGAGGAGATCCATCGTCGCGCCTTCAATGAGACGTTCGCGCAGGCCGGAATTCCATGGTTTTGGGATCGCCCGACCTACAAGGGCCTGCTGCGGGTCACCGGTGGCAAGGAGCGCATGCAGGCATTCGACCGGATGCAGCAGCATCGCCTTTGGCTGTCGGATGCGGAGATCGCGAATCTGCACCGGATCAAGACACGGCGGTATGCCGACCTGATCGCGCAGGGCGGCTGTCCGCTGCGACCAGGCGTCGAAACGCTGATCCGCGGCGCCGTGGCGCGCGGTCAGCAGCTCGCGATCGCCACCACGACCACATTCGGCAATGTGGACGCGCTGCTGTCGGCCTCGCTCGATCGTGACTGGAAGAAGCTGTTCTCCACCGTCGTTGCCGGTGACGATGTCCCGCGCAAGAAGCCGGCGCCCGACGTGTATGTCGAGGTGCTCACTCGGCTTGGACATCCGGCCGGCACGTGTCTTGCGATCGAGGATTCCGGCAACGGCTTGACGGCGGCCCGCGGCGCCCGAATCCCGGTGCTGATCACCCGCAGCCAGTATTTCCATGACGATAATTTCTATCCGGCCCTCGCCGTGGTCGAAGAGCTGACGGAATTGACGGCGTCATAGGTCACCAACGCGGTCAGCAGCGCACGGCTCAACCTTCCCGACGTTCTTGGGGTGGGCTCGTCGGCACCCGCGCGCGATCCTCTCCCGTTGCTAGGCGGCGGGTTGACAAGAGGATCGCTTCAAGCTGTATTATAGGAATATAAAACCTATAATATAGGCTGAGGAAATGACGACCGAGACTCTGCCCGCCGTGGCCGGATCGGGGGTAGACGCCAGCCTGGTCGATCAGGTCGTGGCGTCCCTCAAGACCCACATTCGCAGCAATGGGCTCGCGCCGGGTGATGCGCTTCCCGGCGAAAACGCATTCGCGCTCGAACTTGGCGTCTCGCGGGTCGTGGTCCGCGAGGCCTTCCGTTCGATGGCGGCCCTCAAGCTGATCGATGTTGGCAACGGGCGGCGGGCGCGGGTCTCCGCCATCGATCCGAGCGTCCTGGCCATCGTGCTGGATCATGCCGTCCACACCGACCAGATCAGTATCCAGCAGATCTACGATGTGCGCCGAACCATCGAGCTGCGGACCGTGGCGCTCGCCGCGATGCGCCGCACCGATCGCGAGGCGGCCGAAATCGTGGCGCTGGCGGCGGCGATGCGCGCGGATCTTCCGGATCTGCGCAAGGTCATGGAGCATGATATCGCGTTTCACGAAGCGATCGCGCGTGCATCGCGCAATCCCATGTTCAATCTCATTGTCGGATCGTTTCACGTCGTTACCCGTGAGAGCTGGCACATCGGCTGGAACAGCCGCGCCAGCGACAGCGCTCGCATGGCCAGTATCGAATGCCACGAGGCCATCGCCGTGGCGATCCACGATCGCAACCATGACACCGCTACAACGTTGATGGCGGAGCATTTCGACCACTCGACCAAGGCGCTGGTCGCCGCGGGTATCAACTAAAAGGCATCTGATATGAAGATTACGGCGCTCGAAACCATCCGGCTGGAGGAATTCGCAAACCTGATCTGGTTGCGCGTCCATACGGATGAAGGCCTGGTGGGTCTGGGTGAAACCTTCTTCGCGCCGGCCACCGTCGAAGCCTATGTCCACGAGGTCATGGCTCCGAAGGTGCTTGGGCGCGATCCGCTGGCCATCGACCGGCTCGCCAAGGACCTGACGGGTTATCTCGGGTTTCGCTCGACCGGGGTCGAAGCACGCGGCAATTCCGCCTTCGATATCGCGCTGTGGGACCTGTTCGGCAAGGTGACCGGCCAGCCGATCGCGCAATTGCTCGGCGGCTTCTCGCGGCCGACGATCCGCACCTACAACACCTGTGCGGGCACCTCCTACATGCGCAAGGGGAGCGGACAGAACACAGGAAACTGGGGGCTGGACGTCAAGGATCTCAACGATCTCGATGCCTTCCTGCACCGTGCCGACGAACTCGCCGAGGACCTCTTGTCCGAAGGCATCACCGCCATGAAGATCTGGCCATTCGACATCGCGGCGGAAAAATCCGACGGCTGGCATATCTCGGCTGCCGACCTGAAGACGGCGCTTGCGCCATTCGAAAAGATTCGCCGCGCCGTCGGCGACAAGATCGATGTCATGGTCGAATTCCATTCGCTGTGGCAGCTGTTGCCGGCGATGCAGATTGCCAAGGCGCTGACGCCGTTCAACACGTACTGGCACGAAGATCCGATCCGGATGGATTCGCTGGGTGAACTCGCGCGCTATGCCGCGGTGTCGCCAGCGCCGATCTGCGCGTCGGAGACCCTGGGCAGCCGCTGGGCGTTCCGTGATCTGCTCGAGACCGGCGCTGCCGGCATCGTGATGCTGGATCTGGGCTGGTGCGGCGGCCTGTCGGAGGCGCGCAAGATCGCGGCGATGGCGGAAACATGGCATCTGCCCGTGGCGCCGCATGATTGCACCGGTCCGGTCGTGCTCTGCGCCTCGACGCACCTATCCCTCAACGCGCCGAACGCCTTGATCCAGGAGAGCGTGCGGGCCTATTACCGGACCTGGTATCGCGACCTCGTGACAGTGGTGCCGCCGGTCGCCGATGGCCAGATCACCGTGCCGCCGGGACCGGGCCTCGGGCTCGAACTGCTGCCTGACATCACCAAACGATTCAAGGCGACGGTGCGAACCTCCACCTAGAGCTATTTCCGTTCCGATAGAATCGGAACGGAGCTCCAGCTTCTTGTTTTGACGCGTTTTCTTGACGCGAACCGGTATCCACTTCGCTGGAAAACGCTCTAGCGAGAAACACGGCAAAAAATAATTCAGGGAAGGAAGCACCATGACTACGATCGCTGCGACCGATCAAGCGGCCATGGACCAGGCTGCGCGCTATCTCATCACCAACTACAATCCCAAGGGAAACCGGGTCGGCTGGCTGATGATGTCCTCCATCCTGGTGGAGGCGTGGGATCTGTATTCCATCGCCTTCGTCCTGGTGTTCATCAAGCAGCAATACAATCCCGATCCGTTGTTGCTGGGGCTGGCGGCGGCCGGCACCCAGGGCGGTGCGTTGATCGGTGCGCTGATCGGCGGCTGGCTGTCGGACAAGATCGGGCGACGGGTGATGTTTCTGTCGACCATGATTTTGTTCATCGTGCTGGCGCTGGTGCAGGCCTTCGTGCCCAGTGTCGGATGGCTGGTGGTGGTGCGTTTCCTGCTCGGCGTGCCGCTCGGCAGCGATATCTCCAACGGCTACACCTACATCATGGAGTCGATGCCCAAGGGTGATCGTGAAGTGATGGGCAATCGCTGGCAGTTCATGTTCGCAGTCGGTGAGGTGCTGACGCTGGCGGTTATTGCGATCTTCATCGTGGCGCAATTGCCGGAGGAATGGATCTGGCGGGTGACGCTAGGTCTCGGCGCGCTGCCCGCTTTCGTGATCCTGGTGATGCGTCACGACCTGCCGGAGACCGCAGTATGGCTGATCCGCCATGGCCGGTTCAAGGAAGCCAAGCAGGTCAGCACGCAGATGTATGGTGATCCCCTGCCCATGTTGCCGGACCGCGACATTGTCGTGCCCAAGCCGCGACCGACCGCCTTTCTGGCAGACATCCGCAAGGACCCGATCCGCTGGCGCGCGACTCTCTACGGCTGGATTGCGTGCTTCTGCCAGGGCAGCGAGTTCTCGACCTTCGCTTTCTACCTGCCGGTACTGTTCGTGACCGTGGGCGTCTCCTCGATCCTGGGGACCAACCTCGTCACCATGGCGCTCTACGTCGTGGCGGCGATCGCCGGTTGGGTTGGCCCGATGATCACGCCCAAGATCGGACATCGCGGCATCGGCATTGCCGGGTTTGGCATCGTGTTCGTCTCGCTGCTGACGGCCGCCTGGGCGCTCTACACCGGCCACATCGCACTGTTGCCGTATATCGCCGCCGCGATGCTGTGGGGACACTACTGGGATGCGTCGAACTGCATGACCATCCCGACGGTGGTGGCGAAACCGGAGTATCGGGGAACGGCCAGCGGCTTCGCCTACATGTTCGTCAAGCTGCCGTCATTCCTGGCGATCTTCCTGTTTCCGTCGCTGTTCACGGCGATCGGGCAGGCCGGCGCGACACTGTTCACGGCGATCTTTCCGTTGATCGGATTGCTTGCCGCGATCTTCATCCTCCCCGAGATCTACGGATACGAGCACGACTGAAGACTGCGCTATCTCTAGAGCGTTTTCGAGCGAAGTGGATACCGGTTCGCGTCAAGAAAACGCGTCAAAACAAAAAGCTGGAGCTCCGTTCCGATTCTATCGGAACTGAGCTCTAGGGCGGCCAGAGTCCATTTTCAGCCGGACTCAATGGCCGCCTGAATGCACCAGGATCTGATACACCGTCAGGACGATCTCGAACACGATCAGCACTACGATCGCCCACTCCAGCCGCAGCGAACGCCGGGTATCGATCATGTCGGTCAGCGCCTGGGCGGTTTCGGCGATGACCGTCAGCTTGCGATCCAGCCCTTCGACGCGCTCTTGCAGCTCGTACTCGTCCTCCAGCCGCGCATAAAGCCGTTCGAGCTCGGGCTTGTCCCAGAGCGCGTCGGGTTTTTCCACCACGGCGACGCGGCCGGACACCCGCTGCTGCACCAATAGCGCGTTGCCGATCAGCTTCAGCATCGCCTTGCGGTCGCGCGGTGTCCGTCCACGTTCGGCGAGCTCGCGCGCGAACGGTTCGATGACGTCGAAGACCGCCGCAACCCGCCGCTCGTCGTGCGCCAGAACAGTGCTTTTGGCCAGCGCGTCGGCGATAACCAGCAGGCGGTCGTTGGAGAAGGCGTTGACGCAAATCGGGCCGCCGGGCTGAACCAGGTCCGCGGGATCGTCGCCCAATTCGATGTCGGTGGTTTCTTCCTCAAAGCGGGCGAATTCGCTGGAGATGCGCGGCTTGAGCGCGGCAAGAAATGCGATCTCCTCATCCGGTGCAAGGCCGATGAGCACCACGACCCCGTAGCGAAACAGCACCGCAATGCCCTGGGCCTGAACGCGAAACGCCGCCGGCGTTGTCGAAATCATCTCGCGGGCTTCGAGATTGGTGGTGTTCAGCCGGTCGCCTACCAGCAAGGCGCGGACCCTCAGCCGTGGTCCGGTGCGGGGCGATGAGGGGGCGGTCATGGCGTGGCTGTCCGGCATAAGGAATGGGACGCGATCCTAGCAGAGCCTAGGTCCGGCTAGCAAAAGCTGAGTGACAGGGCGGATGTCCGGACCAGGATCGCCACAGGTTATCGCGGTTTGAAAACACCTCCTGTGGTTCATGACAGTAACCGCTCCACCGCGATTTGTTCCGCCCCGACGACGGAACAGGTGACGGAACATTTGCTACCGCGGCGGATTGCCCCAGCATCGATCGCGACGGAGCGATGGTTGGTTTGACCCGGACGGCACGCACGATGTGCTGCTTTGTCCTTTGCGGGCTGAGGAGATTTTCGATGTCGATAGGTACGATTATTCTGATCATTCTGGTAATCGCGCTGCTGGGCGGATTCAGCGGCCTCGGTGGCGGACCATTCTATGGCACGGGCTACTACGGCGGTGGCGGTCTCGGTCTCGTGATCGTCATTCTGCTGATCCTCTTGTTGCTCGGTCGGATCTAGCGCAAACAGGTAGTACATCTTCGGCGTCATCTTTGATACCGGAGATCGCGAGAGCGGTCGTGAGCGCGTTATCGCCACGGACTACGGATATGAGAAAGAGCGAGCGGACAGGGTCCGCGCGCTCTTTCTCTTTCAAATCTTCAAGTCAAGAGATGCCGGTCACCGTGCGCGGTGCGCCACAGGACGGGCGTTACTGCCGCGTATGAAAATTCTTCGCTGGCTGGGTCGGAAATGAAACCTCGGGTGCGGTGATGGCCGGGAATAGCCGCTCCAGCATGTGCCGATCGAGCGGCTTTTGCAGCAGCGGCAGCCTGGCAAAGCGCCGGTCGATGCCGTCAGCGCCATACCCGGTCACCAGCAGCACCGGCACTTTTTTCTCCATCAGGAATTCCGCCAAAGGGTAGATCATTTCGCCGTTCAGATTGACGTCGAGAATGGCGACGTCGGGAGGCTGCGTCATCGCTGAGGCAAAAGCGTCGGAGAGACGGCCGAGCGGGCCCTGCACCGAATAGCCGAGATCGGTGAGCATGTCGTTCATGGTCATGGCGACGATGACCTCATCTTCGACCAGCAGCACCCTGGAGCCGGTAAACGCCAGCTTGGAGGGCTCCGGCCGGTGGCCGTTCGACGCGTTGCGCCGCCCCGGCACAGGCAGATTCTGCTGACCGGGAATGCGGAGCCGACAGATCAATCCGCCCGCCTGCCAATCGAATTTGGCTTCGCCCTGCAACTGGGTCTCGACGCTGGCAATCACACTGCGGGTGCCGAAGCCACGGGTCACAGGCTCGGTGACGGCGGGGCCACCGGTTTCCTTCCACGTCAGGCCGAGATCGTCGCCGTCGATGCGCCAGCGGATGTCGACATGGCCCTGACGCACCGAGAGCGCGCCGTATTTGGCCGCGTTGGTGGCCAGTTCGTGGATCGACAGCGCCAGGGTCTGGGCGACCGTGGGCTGCAGCATGATCGAAGGACCTTCGACGCTGACACGTCTGGTGTCACCGACCTGATAGGGCGCGAGCTCCTCGTCGATCAAGCCGCGCATATCCGCGCCCTGCCAGCGCGCTTGGGCCAGCACCGTGTGCACCCGCGCCAGCGCGGTAATGCGGCCTTCCACCGCCTTCACGTAGTTCGGGATATCGTCCGCGCGGGTCAACCGCACGATCGATTGCACCAGCGCCAGCGCGTTCTTGGCGCGATGGTCGACCTCGCGGGCCAGCAGGGCCTGCCGTTCTTCCGCTTTCTTGCGCTCGGTGATATCGACTGTGACGCCGCTGACGCGCACGACCCTGCCGTTGTTGTCCAGGGTCGAAGCCGCGGTGCACAGACACCAGCGCACCTCGCCATCGGCCAGCGTGATGCGGAATTCCGCCTCACAGCTCTGCGCGCCCTGGTTGATCCTGGCAATGGCGTCCTGCAGGCCCCCGATATCGTCGGGGTGAATCATCGGGCGCACGGTGTCCGGATGGACCACGAACGTCTGCGGGTCG
Organism: Hyphomicrobiales bacterium; assembly: GCA_041424235.1. Taxonomy (GTDB): domain Bacteria; phylum Pseudomonadota; class Alphaproteobacteria; order Rhizobiales; family Xanthobacteraceae; genus Bradyrhizobium_A. Next base: position 25,466 of record JBGMOD010000094.1, on the reverse strand, counting down.
ACGCCGAAGATCTGATACTGGCCTTCGTCCCACAGATGATCGTTCCTGACGCAATCCCAATCCCACGATCCCATCTTGCCGGCGGCGAGCGCCAGCGTTCGCCGCTGTTCGCTTTCGACCAGGCGGATGTTGGAGGCCTCAAGTTCGGCGGTGCGCGCGCGAACCCGCGCCTCCAACTCCGCATTGAGCTGTTCGAGCTGACGGGTCTTGCGATAGAGATCGGTGAAGACCCTCACCTTGGCGCGCAGCACTTCGGGCACCAGCGGCACCGGAAGGTAATCGACCGCGCCCATCTCATAACCACGCAGGCGGTCGAGATCGGTGACCTGGATCGCGGAGACGAAAATGATCGCCGTTTTCTGAAAGCGCGGATGTTCGCGGATCATGGACGCCAGCTCGAAGCCGTCGAGCTCCGGCATGCAGACGTCGATCAGGATGACGGCGATATCGTTGCGCAACAGGGATTCCAGGGCTTCGCGGCCCGAGGAGGCGACGAGCAGGCTTTCGTCGAGATCCTTGAGGATGGCTTCATAGGCGAGCAGCTTGGCCGGCTGATCGTCGACCAGCAGGATATTGACCCTGTTGCGTTCGGTTGTTGCGATCATCGGTGCAACCACATGCGCAGCGACAGCAGCAGCTGTTCGGTGTTCACAGGTTTGGCGAGATAGTCCGAAGCGCCGGCCTCCAGGCACTTCTCCCGATCCCCTTTCATGGCCTTCGCAGTGAGTGCGATGATGGGAAGGCGGCGGAAGGCCGGGTTTTGCCGGATCGCGCCGATGGTCTGGTAACCGTCCATCTGCGGCATCATGATATCCATCAGCACGATGGATATCTCGGGGCTGCTCTCGACCAGCGAGATCGCCTCTGAGCCGGTGGTCGCCGTCAGCACCTTCATGCCGCGCCGTTCGAGCACGCTGCTGAGCGCGAAGATGTTGCGGGCGTCGTCGTCGACCAGCAGCGCCGTGCGGCCGATCAGGTCATCGTCCGAGGTGGTGAGCCGCTCCAGCAGCCGCTGTTTTTCCGGGGGCAGATCGGTTACCACCCGATGCAGGAACAGCGATGTTTCGTCGAGCAGGCGCTCGGGCGATTCCACGCCCTTCACCACGATGCTGCGGGCAATGCTCTGGAGCCGGGCTTCGTCGTCGGCGGACAGCTCCCGTCCGGTGAACACAACGATCGGTGTATCGGCGAGCTTGTCATCCTTGCGGATTTCCTCCAGCACGTCGAAGCCGGTCATGTCCGGCAGCCGAAGGTCCAGCACCACGCAATCGCAGGTGTCCCGGCGCATGGTGCTGAGCGCATCCTTGCCGGTTTCGGCGGTGACGATGTCGATGTCGTCGTGGCCGAGCAGCTGATGGATGCTCAACGATTCGGCGCGATTGTCTTCCACCACCAGAAGCCGCTTGCGGCGCGGGCGGGTATATTCCTTGATGCGTCCGAGCGCTTCCTTGACCCCCTCGGTGGTGGTCGGCTTGGTGACGAAGGAGAATGCGCCACGTGACAGTGCGTGCTGCCGGTCTTCGTCCAGGGTGATCACCTGAACCGGAATATGCCGGGTGAGCGGGTTCTGCTTGAGCTGGCTGAGCACGGTCCAGCCCAGCACATCGGGCAGGAATACATCGAGCGACACCGCCGTGGGCTGGAATTGCTTGGCGAGATCCAGTGCCTCGATACCGCGGGCGCTGACCAGGACCTTGAAGCCTTTGTCTCGCGCCAGATCCGCAAGCACGCGCGCATAGTGTGGATCATCCTCGACGATCAGCAGGATGGTGTCTCCGGGCTCGATGCTGAGGCGGTCATCAGGGACCTGCTCCACGGCACGCTCTTGACCGGAAGTGGAGGAAATCACGGCGAGTTCGGGGCGGGTACGCGGTTCCGGAACCGTCTGCGGCGCGATGCTCGGACCTTCGTATTTCAGCGGCAGATAAAGCGTAAAGGTGCTGCCGATGCCGGGCCTGCTGTCGAGATGGATTTCACCGCCGAGCAGGCTCGCAAGCTCACGGCTGATGGCGAGGCCGAGGCCCGTGCCGCCGTACTTGCGGCTGGTGCTGGCGTCGGCCTGCTGGAATGCCTCGAAGATGATCTTCTGCTTTTCCAGGGGAATGCCGATTCCGGTATCCGACACCTGGAAGGCGACGACGGCCGCGGCCTTGCTGAGCAGCACGTTTTCCTGGCTCCAGCCGCTGACGGCGGCGGAGACGGTGAGATTGACGCTGCCGCCCTGGGTGAACTTGAAGGCGTTCGACAGCAGGTTTTTCAGCACCTGCTGCAGCCGCTTGGAGTCGGTCACGATGCTGCGGCTGAGGTGAGGATCGACCTTGACCTCGAACGAGAGCTGGCGGTCCTCGGCTTCGTGCCGGAACGGCCGCGCGACGGTGTCGAGCACATTGGAGACCAGGATCTCCTCGGCGTCGACGCTGACGGTGCCGGACTCGATTTTCGACAGATCCAGGATGTCGCTGATCAGATTGAGCAAGTCGGTGCCGGCGCCATGGATGGTGCGGGCGAATTCGACCTGCTTGGCGCTGAGGTTGCCATCGGGGTTGTCGGTCAGCTGCTGGCCGAGAATCAGGATGCTGTTCAGCGGCGTCCGCAGTTCGTGCGACATGTTGGCCAGGAACTCGGACTTGTACTTCGACGTCAGCGCAAGCTCGCTGGCTTTTTCTTCAAGGGCGCGGCGGGCTTGCTCGACTTCCTGGTTCTTGCGTTCGACCTCGACGTTGCGTTCCGCAAGCTGCTGCGCCTTCTGCTCGAGCTGCTCGTTGGTCTGCTGCAATTCCTTCTGCTGGGTCTGCAGCTCGCCGGCGAGCTGCTGCGACTGCTGCAGCAGGCCTTCGGTCTGCATGGTCGCTTCGATGCTGTTGAGCACGATGCCAATGCTGTCGGTCAGTTGCTCCAGGAAGGTCATTTGCGACGTCGTGAAGGTGGCGATCGACGCCAGTTCGATCACGGCCTTGACCTGGTTTTCGAACAGCACCGGGAGCACGACCAGGTTCTGTGGCGTCACGCGCAGCAGGGCCGAGGTGATATTGCGGGAAGGCACATCCGACACCAGGCGCTGGCGCTTGTCGACGGCGCATTGGCCGATCAGTCCTTCGCCGAACTGGACGATCGGCTTGTGCGGATTGGCGCCATCCTGGGCGTGGGCCGAGAGCAGCCGCAACCGCGGGCTGTCCTCGTTCTCGACCTGATAGATCACGCCCATCTGGGCGTTGACCAGCGGCGCGAGTTCGCTCAGCAGCAGGCGCCCCACCGTGGCGAGATCGCGCTGGCCCTGCAGCATGTTGGTGAAGCGGGCGAGGTTGGTCTTCAGCCAGTCCTGCTCGGTGTTCAGATCGGTGGTCAGGCGCAGATTGCCGATCATGGTGTTGATGTTGTCTTTGAGCTCGGCCACTTCGCCGCGGGCATCGACCTGGATCGAGCGCGTCAGGTCGCCCTTGGTCACCGCGGTCGCCACCTCGGCGATGGCGCGGACCTGGGTCGTCAGGTTCGCCGCCAGCAGGTTGACGTTGCCGGTTAGATCCTTCCAGGTGCCGGCGGCGCCCGGCACGTTGGCCTGGCCACCGAGCCGGCCCTCGACGCCGACTTCGCGGGCCACCGACGTCACCTGATCGGCGAAGGTCGCCAGCGTCCCGGTCATGTTGTTGATGGTCTCGGCCAGCGCCGCCACTTCGCCCTTCGACTTCACGGTGAGGTTCTGCTTGAGGTCGCCATCGGCCACCGCGGTGACGACCTTGACGATGCCGCGCACCTGTTCGGTGAGGTTGGCGGCCATCACGTTCACGGTGTCGGTGAGGTCCTTCCAGGTGCCGGCGACGCCGGTGACCTGGGCCTGGCCGCCGAGCCTGCCCTCGGTGCCGACTTCGCGCGCCACGCGGGTGACTTCGCCGGCGAACGCATTGAGCTGGTCCACCATGGTGTTGATGGTGCTCTTCAGCTCGAGGATTTCGCCCTTCACGTCCACGGTGATCTTGCGGGAGAGATCGCCGCGCGCCACCGCGGTGGTCACCTCGGCGATGTTGCGGACCTGCGTGGTGAGGTTGGCCGCGAGAAGATTGACGTTGTCGGTGAGGTCCTTCCAGGTGCCGCCGACGCCAGGCACCACGGCCTGGCCGCCGAGCCGGCCTTCGGTGCCGACCTCGCGCGCCACGCGGGTCACTTCGGCGGCGAAGGAGCGCAACTGCTCCACCATGGTGTTCAGCGTATCCTTGAGCAGCAGGATTTCGCCGCGTACGTCCACCGTGATCTTTTTCGACAGGTCGCCGCCGGCAATGGCGGTCGCCACCTCGGCGATGTTGCGCACTTGTGCGGTAAGGTTCGACGCCATGAAGTTGACGTTGTCGGTGAGGTCTTTCCAGGTGCCGGCGACTTCCGGCACCTCGGCCTGGCCGCCGAGCTTGCCTTCGGTGCCGACCTCGCGCGCCACGCGGGTCACTTCCGAGGCGAAGGCGTTGAGCTGATCCACCATGGTGTTGATGGTGTTCTTCAGCTCCAGAATTTCGCCCTTCACGTCCACCGTGATCTTGCGCGACAGGTCGCCCCGCGCCACGGCGGTCGTCACCTCGGCGATGTTGCGGACCTGGGCGGTCAGGTTGCCGGCCATCGAATTGACGCTGTCGGTGAGGTCTTTCCAGGTGCCGGCGACGCCGGGCACGTTGGCCTGGCCGCCGAGCCGGCCCTCGGTGCCGACCTCGCGCGCCACACGGGTGACTTCACCGGCGAAGGCGTTGAGCTGGTCGACCATGGTGTTGAGCGTTTCCTTCAGCTGAAGGATCTCGCCCGATACGTTCACCGTGATCTTTTTTGACAGGTCGCCGCCCGCGATGGCGGTGGCGACATCGGCGATGTTGCGGACCTGGGCGGTGAGGTTCGACGCCATGAAGTTGACGTTGTCGGTGAGATCCTTCCAGGTGCCGGCCACGCCAGGCACCTGAGCCTGGCCGCCGAGCTTGCCTTCGGTGCCGACTTCGCGCGCGACACGGGTCACTTCCGACGCGAAGGCATTGAGCTGGTCCACCATGGTGTTGATGGTGTCCTTCAGCTCCAGGATTTCACCGGACACGTTCACGGTAATCTTGCGCGATAGATCGCCGCGCGCCACGGCCGTCGTCACCTGCGCGATGTTGCGGACTTGCGCGGTCAAGTTGCCGCACATCGCGTTCACGGAATCGGTGAGATCCTTCCAGGTCCCGGCAACGCCGGGCACGATAGCCTGGCCGCCGAGCTTGCCGTCGGTGCCGACTTCGCGCGCGACGCGCGTCACCTCGGAGGCGAACGAGCGCAACTGGTCGACCATCGTGTTGATGGCTTCCTTGAGCTGCAGAATCTCGCCGCGCACGTCCACCGTGATCTTTTTCGACAAGTCGCCGCTGGCAACGGCGATGGTCACCTCGGCGATGTTGCGAACCTGCGCGGTCAGGTTGTTCGCCATCGAGTTGACGCTCTCGGTGAGGTCCTTCCAGACGCCGGTCACTTCCGGCACCTGGGCCTGGCCGCCGAGCTTGCCCTCGGTGCCGACTTCGCGCGCCACGCGCGTCACTTCGGAGGTGAAGACGCTAAGCTGCTTGATCATCGTGTTGACGATGGTCGCGGACTGCAGGAATTCGCCCTTCAGCGGACGGCCCTCGACATCGAGCTTCACGGTCTGCAACAAGTCGCCCTGGGCCACGGCCGCGACGGCGCGCGTCACTTCGCGGGTTGGCCACAGCAGATCGTCGATCAGCGTGTTAACCGAACCTTCCATGTCGGCCCACGCTCCGCCGGGCAGGCCGACCTTCAAGCGTTGCCGGGTCTTGCCTTCGCGGCCGACGACCTGGCCCACATGCTCCAGTTGTTTTGCCATGCGTTCGTTGGCCGCGACAATTTCATTGAAGGCGTCGGAGATCTTGCCCTCGATGCCGAAATGATTGCCGGCCATCCGCACGGAGAAATCGCCGGCGCGCATCGCCTGGAGGGCGACCAGAAGCGCTTCCAGATGTTCACCACTGCCTTTTGCTGAAATCGACGAATCAACTGCGCTCAGACCCGGATCGAGGCCGTTCTGCATCGATAATCCCCCTGGATCAGGTTCCGATCATGCCAGCGATCGGATGGCGCGGAACGTCTGGCGACGATCGGCCCATAAGCATGCGGAACCTGCCCTCAAAACATTTCGGGATCACGCAACGCGAGTTCCCGCATGACGCTCAATCGTCATGCGGCTCAAAGGTTCCGTCCGAAAACATGAAATTTTTGCGTGGGTTCCCGGCTTTGCTGAGCAAGATTGGTTAACGGCCGCAGCCGTCAGGCGCTGCGCAGCCTGTTCCGCGATGATCTTGGCTCGATCCGGCCATTCAGCCAGGCGTCGTTGTCGGCGAGGGCCTTAAGAGCGCGGGCAATCTGGCGCAGCTCATTGCGCGTCGGACCCACAGGGTACGCACGGGCGCGTCGGGCGACCTGCATGGCCCTGGCGCGGAGTTCGAGTGACTTCGAGAAGTACAGAACGTTGTCCTGGGTCTCGTAATGATTCTCTGGATAATTCTGTTGGCTTGTCATCGCATTTATCCCGAGTGCTTTCCGTTGCAGCCGACTATGAGCTAGTCATCCTGAACGTGAAGCAACAGGTCTGCCTCGGAGATGACGCGGATGGGGGCGGATCGCCCCCTCGCGACCACGATGTCGCCCAATTGATAAATGCTGGCTGGTTCCCTCGATAAGCAGCTCAATCGCTGCGGTGAAGCGGTGTCCTCGCGGTTGCGGGAAGGACAACGGCTGGTCGGTCATTCAGCGCGTGGGACAACGTCAACGCGCCGCTCGGATCCACGGCATCGCGAAGCGCAGCATCTCGGAACGTGAAATCCGTCGTATCGATCGAGGCGTCGACATCGGTGGACTTGAACCAGTGACGACCACCGTCGGTCAAGGCAGCGAACTTTCGGCAAACGATGACGACCAGTGCATCGCGTCGATGCTGCCGCGCATAGGCGAGCACGTGATCGCTGTGCGGACCGTGAACGGCAAGAGGCCGATAGCTGCCTTGGGTGAAGATATCCGGAAACGCCTGCCGCAAGGTGAGCAAGTGACGGGTCCACTGCAGCTTGAAATGGCCGTCACGCCAGCGTGCGGTCAGGTCGAGCCAGTCGATGTCGCCGGCTGTGCTAACCGCGCTTTGCCGTTCCACGAAATCAACCTCTCTGCGATTGTCCGGATCGACCAGCGAGCAATCAAACAGCTCCGTGCCCTGGTAGAAATCGGGAACGCCGGGCAGGGTGGCCTTGAGGGTGAGCTGGCTGAAGGTGTTCATCGCACCCAGCAGGGACGTCCGCTCGGCAAAACGGGCAAAGGATTCGAGGAACTCGGGCGATTGATCGGCAGCCAGAATGGCTGCGATGAAGCCCTGCAGGCGCTGCTCGTAGGCCTCGTTGACATTGATCCAGCTGGATTCCTGCTTGCCCTCGCGCGCAGCCTTCACGACATAAGCCTGCATCCGTTCGACAAAACTCTGATCCGGCTTGTCGAGTGGCCAGGCGCCGAGCAGCGCCTGATAAATCATGTATTCGTGCGCGACGGACGGACAACGGAGGTTGCCGGCCGCCGTGATGTGCCGGGCGTTGAACTGCTTCCACTTGCCGACGCCGACCGCCCATTCATGCGACAGTTCGGACAGGCTCAATAGCCTGGCGCGGGCATCTTCGCCGCGCTTGGTGTCATGGGTCGCCGTGGTGGTCATCGCATGCGGCCAATCCCGCGCGCGATCGACCATCGCCTGATGAAAAACATCGACCGGCAGTTCACGCGCCGCCGGGTTGCCGCCGACCTCGTTGAGCGCCAGTAGCCGGTGGTAGCGATAGAATGCAGTGTCCTCGAGCGACTTGGCCATGGTGGGGCCGGTGAACTGCTGCACCTTCAGGGCAAAGCGGCGCACCCGCGGCTTGCTGTGAGGCGGATTGCCCGGCGCGATCAGGTCGAGGGTCAAGGCATCGCGCAGGAAGTCGAAGATGCCGGCATCGGAATACGGCCAGTTGGCGCGGGCCCGCGCGATGGTGGTTTCGACCAAAGCGCGGTCGCCGGTGGAGACGTGGCTCACCGTCGAATAGGTGCGATAAACCGGGAAATACAACACGTAGAGTTCGAGGGCTTCGCGCAAGACCACGGCGGAATAGTCGCGTGTGGTATAATGTCCAGCCGCGATGCGCGCGAGCAGCCGTGCCAGCACCGTGAACTCACTGGTGAGAATGGTGTCGATCACCCGGCGCTTGGCCTGCAACAACACCGGATCGAAGTCCGGGCGGATGTCGGCAGCTTGCCGCCAGACTTCATCCAGTTCCGAGAGGCCCCTGTCGTCGATCAGCACGTGACTGATGGTGTTCAGGATCTCGTAGCCGGTGGTGCCGTGCACACCGGCGAAGCGCGGCAACGCCTCGCCTTCGCCGAGGATCTTCTCGACCAGGAGGTAGAATGGCCGGCTTGGATCGGGCTGGGCCGCTCGGATCAAGCGGCGCAGCCGCTGGCAATAGCCGGCAGGATCACGCAGGCCATCGATATGATCAAGCCGCAGCCCCTGGAGCTTGCCGTCCGCGATCAGCCGGGTCACCAGGCCGTGAATATCCTGGAATGTCGCGGGATGTTCAACCCGCAGGCCAGCCAGCGAGTTCACGTCGAAGAAGCGGCGATAGTTGATGTCGCTGGTCGCGACGCGCCAGTCCGCCACGCGATAGTGCTGCCGCTCCAGCAAATGATGCAGCAATAGCGTCTCGGTGCTTCGTCCGGGGCCCGCGCGATAGGCGGCAAGGCCGCGGTCGATGACCTCCGCGCCGCCGTCGACGGCGGCGATCGCCGCTTTCATGGCGGAGACCTCTTGCCGTGACCGCAGCAAGCCGCGATGCTGTGCGGCAATCGACAGCAACGCCTTGCCGGCGGTGTCGTCGCCTGCGTTCGCGGTGGTGACGATCACCTGCAGGATTTCGCCATAACGATTGGGGCTGATCGGCAGCCGGTGTTCATAATACCAGGCCGACAGCGAGCCGTCTGTCGCTTCATAGCGCAGTTCGATCGCGCCCTGGTCGAGCGCGCTGCCGTACGAAGTCCCGAGGATCGGCAGCAGGATTCCCGGCCGGCGGCGGAACGGCAGAGTGTCCCAGTCGATGTCGAAAAAGGCGGCGTACGGCGAGGCCGGTCCCCATTCGAGAACATCGAGCCACCAGGCGTTGTCGGCAAAATGCACGCCCATGTGATTGGGCACGAAATCCAGGATCAGCCCGACGTCGTGGGCTTTCAGCGTGGTGCTGAGCCGTTCGAACGCGGGCTCGCCGCCGAGCTCAGGGTTGAGGGCATTGTGATCGATGATGTCGTAGCCGTGGGTGCTGCCGCTGCGCGCCTTGAGGAACGGCGATGCATAGAGATGGGTGACGCCCAGCGTCTTCAGGTAAGGCACGATGGACGCCGCGGCATCGAAGCCGAAGTCCGCGGTCAGCTGCAGCCGATAGGTCGCAAGCGGAATGCCATGCGCCATCGGTTATCCCAAACGCCAGTACACGGACCAGGGCGGAAGCCGAGCAGGTGGTTCGCCACCCCAGATCGCTGCGCCTTGAAGGGGCTGTAACGAACGTTCGGTTGCTTGATCGGAGATGTTTGCCATCAGCGACAACGTTTGTCCGTCGCCGAGGATCCATCGTGCCGAAAGCAGGGCCTCCTGGGAGGCAGGCGTGCTGTCGGGATCGAAGCGAGCCTGCGCCAGGTGCGGAATGATCTCGCGGTGGCGGATTGCGAGCAGGTCCCGGATCAAGGTCGCGCGCGCCCGGTATGGCTCCTGATCGAGATTCTGCCAATCCAGCTTGGCGGAGGTGAATGTCGCCGGATCGAGCGGATCGGGAATATTGTCGCCGTAGGTGGCGTAGGCGGCCTGGAATTCCTGCCGTCGCCCCTGGCGAACGGCGTCCGCGAGACCGCCCTTGAAATCGCAGAAGAACGGGAAAGGCTCTCGCGAGCCCCATTCTTCCCCCATGAACAGCATTGGCGGCATCGGTGCCAGAAGGGTGATGGCGAGCGCGGCTTCGATGGCCTCGCGTTTGGCAAGGAGCTCCAGCCGGTCGCCCAGTGCGCGGTTGCCGATCTGGTCGTGGTTCTGCAGGAAGTTGATGAAGGCCAGCGGCGACAACTTCAGGCTCGGCTCACCGCGTGGACGGTTGTTGCGATGTTCGGACGGTTCGCCCTGGTAACCGAAGCCCGACATCAACTCGCGGCGGATGTAATTGCGGGGATTAGTGACGTAGTCGCGATAATAACCGCCGGTCTCGCCGGTCAGCAACACATGCCAGGCGTGGTGATAATCATCGTTCCACTGGGCACGATAGTGGCCGTCGGGCGGTTCGATCTGCGGCGCCAACAGGCTGGCGCGATTGTCATCGTTCTCGACCATCAAATGAATGATGCGCCCGGTTGTCCGGGCGAGGTCGCCGACTGCGAGACTGAGATCGCGCAACAATGGATTCTCGCCGGCTTCGGCGATCTCATGGACGGCGTCCAGCCGCAGACCGTCGAAACGATAGTCGCGCAGCCACTGTAGCGCGCTTTGAATGGCGAAATCCCGCACAAGGTGCTGGCGATAATCGATCGCGGCGCCCCACGGCGTGTTGGCCTGCATGAAGAAAGCCGGCGCATAACGGCCGAGATAATTCCCTTCCGGCCCAAAGTGGTTATAGACGGCATCGAGAAACACCATCAGGCCGCGCAGGTGAGCTTCGTCGATCAGAGCTTTCAGATCGTCCGGCCGTCCATAGCTGTCATCGGGCGCATACCACAGCACGCCGTCGTAACCCCAGTTGCGGCGGCCGGCGAAGTCATTGAGCGGCATCAGTTCGAGGGCGGTGATTCCGGTCGCAACCAGGTGATCGAGCTTGTCGATCATGGCGCGATAGGTCCCCTCCGCGGTGAAGGTGCCGACATGGGTCTCGAGGATGATGGTATCCGCCCACGGCCGGCCAGCCCATGTGTCGGCGCGCCAGCGATAGGACGCATGGCCGATGACTTCGCTGGTTCCGAATACGTCGTCCGGTTGAAACGACGATGCCGGATCGGGGACGTCGAGATCACCGTCGATCCGGTAGCGATAACGCGTGCCGGCACCTGCGCCTCTGATCGTGGCGACAAACCAGCCGTCCGGCTGTTTCGTCATCGCGACGGGACGATCCAGCATCAGATCGACGGTCTTGGCTCCCGGCGCCCACAGCCGAAAGGTGGTCCCTTCGGCCGTGATCGTTGGGCCAAACCGGCGGGCGCTCATGGCATCCCCGCATAAGCAAGCACGGCATGCGGCGGCGCTTCCATCACGGTGGTGCGAGCGAAGCGGCGCGACGACTGATCGTCATTGGTGGTGTCGAGCACCTGTTCCCATTGGGTGTAGCCATCGAGTGTCGGCAGCGCGAAGCTGATGGCTTCAGAGGCCGCGTTCAGCACGATGTAGAGCGGTGCATGGGAATCGACCGCGCCCAGGACATAGGAGACGAAACGGCCGTCGGGAAATTTCCAGTCGGTTTCCGTCATCTCGTTGCCCTGCGGTGTCAGCCACAACACGCCATTCGGCGCTTTCGGAACCAGCGGCGCTACCCAGTGGCTGGCGCGCAATTGCGGAAACCGGCGTCGCAGCGCAGTCATGTGGGCGACGAAATCCACCATGTTGTCGCGCTTATGGCGCAATCCATCCCAGTCGATCCAGCCGGTCTCGTTGTCCTGGCAATAGGCGTTGTTGTTGCCGTTCTGGCTATTGCCGACCTCATCGCCGGCCAGCAGCAGTGGCACGCCCTGGGCCAAAAACAGGCAGGCGAGCTGGTTACGACGCAATTGGCAACGCTGACGCAGGATGTCGGGATCGTCGGTCGGCCCTTCATGGCCGCAATTGATGCTGTGATTGTCGCTGGAGCCGTCGGCGTTGTCCTCGCCGTTGGCCATGTTGTGTTTCTCGTTATAGCTGAACAGGTCCATCAGCGTGAACCCGTCGTGGACGGTGATGTGGTTGATGCTGGCGCGCGGCAGGCGCCCGTCGTGCTTGAACACGTCGGGGGAAGCAATCATGCGCGAGCTGACGTCACCGATCAGGCTGCCTTCGCCGGCCCAGTAGCGCCGCAGGGTGCTGCGGTAGCGATCGTTCCACTCCGACCATTGCGAGGGAAAGGCGCCGACCTGATAGCCGCCGAGGCCGATGTCCCAAGGCTCCGCCACCAGCTTGACGGTTGACAACACGGGGTCCTGCCGCATCGCCATCAGGAATGCACCGGCGCGCTTGAAGCCGTCGGGCTCGCGCGCCAGCGTTGGTGCCAGATCGAAGCGGAAGCCGTCGACATGGCATTGCTCGACCCAGTAGCGCAGCGAATCCATCACCATCTGCAGCACGCGCGGATGTGTCAGGTTGAGTGCGTTCCCGGTGCCGGTGAAGTTCTCATAGAAGCGGGGATTGTCCTTGGTCAGCCAGTAGTAGCTGGCGTTGTCGATGCCGCGAAACGACAGGGTCGGACCCAGGTGGTTGCCTTCGGCGGTATGGTTGTAGACGACGTCCAGCATCACCTCGATGCCGGCATCGTGCAGCCGCGCCACGGTGGTGCGGAACGCATCGAGCGGATTGTCCGGCGCATAGCGCTGCTCCGGAGCGAAGAACGACAGCGTGTTGTAGCCCCAGTAATTCACCAGTTTCATTTCGACCAAGCGGCGATCGTCAACCAGCCCGTGCATCGGTAGCAGTTCGACGGTGGTCACACCGAGCCGCTTCAGATGGTCGATGATCGCCGGCGAGGAGAGGCCGCGGTAGGTGCCGCGCATCTGCGCCGGGACGTCCGGATGGGTCTGGGTCAGGCCCTTGACGTGGGCCTCGTAGATGATGGTGTCTTCCCAGGCGATTTGTGGCCGCAGTTCGCGCAGGCCCCAGTTGAAGACCTCGTCGACGACGACGGCCTTCGGCATGCCGCGGGCATTGTCGCGCCGATCGAACGACAGATCTTCGCGCTGGCTCCCCGTGCGGTAGCCGAAATGCGCGTCGCTCCACACCACCCGGCCGGCGACCCGCTTGGCGTAGGGGTCGAGCAGCAGCTTGTGCGCATTGAAGCGATGGCCGTGGTTCGGCTCATAAGGACCGTGCACGCGATAGCCGTAAAGCTGTCCCGGCGAAACGTCGTTGAGATAGCTGTGCCAGACGTCCTCGGTTCGTTCCGGCAGCGTGACGCGTTCGAGCTCGCGCCGGCCCTGGCCGTCGAACAGGCAGAGTTCGACGCGGGTGGCGTTGGCCGAAAACAGCGCGAAATTCGTGCCCCGCCCATCCCATGTTGCGCCCAGGCGATGGGAGGTCCCCGCAGTCAATCGCATCATCAATCTTCCAGCACCAGGAATATCGTCGCCAGCGGCGGGATCGTCAGCCTCAGCTCAGGCACGAGTGTCGCCGAGGTCTCGACCACGCCGCCATTGCCCACATTGCTGCCGCCATAATGAGCGGAATCAGAATTGAAGACCTCGCGCCAGCGACCGCCGAACGGAACGCGAATGCGATAATTGCGATAGATGTTCGGCGTGAAATTGGAAATGACCAGGCAGCGCGAGCGGGTATCGACGCCCTTGCGCATCCAGGCGAACACGCTGCGGTCGGCATCGTTGGCAACGACCCATTCGAAGCCTGCGGGATCGCAGTCGAGCTGATGCAGCGCCGGAACCGTCTTATAGAGGCGGTTGAGGTCGCGGATCAGCGATTGAATGCCCGCATAGGGTGCGTGCTCGAGCAAGTGCCAGTCGAGTGACTGATCGTGATTCCATTCACGCTCCTGAGCGAATTCGTTGCCCATGAACAGCAGCTTCTTGCCGGGATGGCCGAACATGAAGGAATAGTAGGCGCGCAGATTGGCGAACCGCTGCCATGGATCGCCGGGCATGCGGCCGAGGATCGATCGTTTGCCGTGCACCACTTCGTCATGCGACAGCGGCAGGATGAAGTTTTCCGAGAACGCGTAGTGTGTTCCGAACAGGATCTGGCCGTGATGATGTTTGCGGTGGATCGGATCCTTGCCGATGTACTCCAGCGTGTCGTGCATCCAGCCCATATTCCACTTGTAGCCGAAGCCGAGCCCGCCGAACTCGACCGGCCGCGACACCTGCGGCCAGGCGGTGGATTCCTCCGCCGCGGTGGTCGCCTGCGGGAAGTGGCCGAACAATTCGGTGTTGAAACGGCGCAGGAACTCGATTGCCTCCAGGTTTTCACGGCCGCCGTATTTGTTGGGAATCCAGCCGCCGGCCGGCCGGCTGTAATCCAGATACAGCATGGAGGCGACCGCATCGACGCGAAGACCGTCGACGCCATAGCGATCAAGCCAGAACAATGCGTTCGACAGCAGGAAGTTGGAGACTTCGGTGCGGCCGAAATTGTAGATCAGCGTCCCCCAGTCGAGGTGTCGGCCCTGCAGCGGATTGGCATGCTCATAGAGCGCGGTGCCGTCGAACTGGCCGAGGCCGTGTGGATCGTCGGGAAAGTGACCCGGCACCCAGTCCAGGATCACGCCGAGGCCAGCGCGGTGGCAGGCATCGACCAGAGCGAGAAAGTCCTGCGGCGAACCGAACCGGCTGGTCGGGGCGTACATGCCGGTCGGCTGATAGCCCCACGACCCATCGAAAGGATGTTCGCTGATCGGCAGAAATTCCAGATGGGTGAAGCCCATGTCCTGGGCATAGGCTGGCAGCGTCTCGGCGAGATCACGATAGCTCAGCCACTCATTGCCGGCCTTGCGGCGCCATGAGCCGAGATGCACCTCGTAGATCGAAACCGGTGCGTTGAGGCCATTGATGTTGGCTGGCGCGGGCGAGGGGCGATGCAGGCTGCGCTCGTCGACAACGATCGAAGCCGTGTGCGGGCGCAATTCAGCTGAAAACGCCAGCGGGTCGGATTTGAGCGGCAGCAGGCGTCCGGTCCGATCGACGATCTCGTATTTATAATGATCACCGGGCAGCGCGCCCGGGACGAAGATTTCCCAGTAGCCGGTACCACGGACGCGCATGGCGTGCCGGCGGCCATCCCAGAAATTGAAGTCGCCGACCACGCTGACTCGTCGTGCATTGGGCGCATGAACCGCGAAGCCGACGCCGGCCACGCCATCGATGGTCATGCGATGGGCGCCGAGCTTCTTGTAGAGATTGAGATCGGTGCCCTCGCCGAGCAGATGCAGATCGAAATCCGACAGGATCGGCGGGAAGCGATAGGCATCATCGAACTCGGTGATGCCGTTGCCGAACTTGGCGTGCAGCCGATAACGCATCGATCCGTTCGACAACCTGCCCTCGAACAGCCCCGCTTCATGGATGCGCGAGAGGCTGGCTGCGTGGCCGTCCGGCTCAATGGCTTCGACCTCCAGCGCCCCGGGCAGGAAGGTGCGCACCACCGTTGCGTCACCCTCGGCATGGGGGCCGAGATAGTGAAACGGATCGGAATGGCGACCTTCGATCACCGCATAGGCTTCGTCCTGGAGTTTGGTCATACAGTTCCTCGCTGTCGCGACAGCACCCGCAGGGTTCCGGCGAGCGGAACGCGAAGCCAGTCGGGACGGTGGGCGAGCTCGTACTCGATTTCGTAGAATGCCTTTTCCAGCAGGAAGAAGTCGAGTAGGCGGTCACTCGCGATTGGATCGGTGGGCCACAGGCGGGCATCGGTCATGCCGGCACGATAGGCGGTCAGGAATGTGGCCGTCGATCGCTGACGCCATTGATCCAGCGCGGCCGCTGTCTGGCCGGCATCATCGGCCTCGACCTTGAGCGCACGCTCCAGCGCCGCGGTCGCCGCATAGTCGATCGAGCGAATCAAGCCCGCGACGTCACGCGCCGCCGGTGCCTTGCGACGGCGCTCCACCAGCGTGCGGCGTGGTTCGCCTTCGAAATCGATGATGAAGATGTCGTCCTTGACGATCAACATCTGGCCGAGATGGAAGTCGCCATGATGCCGGATGCTGAGATTTTGTCCGATATCCGGCGCAAGACGTTCGACATGATCGCGGAAATTCGGAGCGTACTCCAACACGCGTTCGATCAGCGTCCGGTCGGCATCCCTGGCCTTGTCGAGCTGGCGCCGCAAGCCGTCGAAAGCGCGCTCCGCCCGTTCGACAATGGCGTCGGTCCAGAATTGGACGTCGTCCTCGGTGACGGGCTGCGGCGCGAAATCGGGGATGTCGTTGTGGCTTGCAAGTGCGACCTGCATCTCGGCAACCCGCTTGCCGGTCTGCTCCATGTAAAGGTGATACTGGGAGCGTTCGTCCGGCTGAGATGTCTCGTGATGGGTGCGAAGCACTTTCTGCTCCTCGATGTAGCGATCGAGGTAGTTGCTGGTAACGGACCAGGCATCGCCCTGGTTTTCGATGAAGGCATGGACGATCGCAACCGCACTGCGCCTATCGCCCTCGATCGCCTCGACATGGCCGAGCAATGCCGGTGTATTGGCGAACCCGGCGACATCGGTCAGGAATTGCCCCATCTCGATCTCCGGATTGATGCCGGCGTCGAGCTTGCGGTAGATCTTGACCACATAATTGCCGTCGACCAGCGCCGTGCTGTTCGACTGCTCGGTTTGCACCGCACGCACCGTCTCGATCGGCTTCAGGGATGAGCCAAGGAATCGCTTGGTGCCGCGAAATTCCAGCCGGATGCCCTGATCCTCGATGGTGAAATTCGCGCGGACATTGTCGAGCAGCAAGGTGATGAAATCCTTGTCGGTCGCGACGTCGACGAGGGTGCCCTCAGTGGCGCCCTGGCGGACCGCCGCCAGCGCATTGGGATTGTACCGGGAGCGATCGAAACGGGACCAGTTGATGCGCAGCGGCATCAGATAGCGGCCGGTCTGATTGCGATGGGTGGTTTCACAGAATGCGATCCATGGTCGGACCATGATTTCGTCATTCGAGCAGGGCACGGCGGCGATCAGCTTGGCGGAGATCGCGAACTGCGAGTGTTCGGGGAACCAGCGCGCGAGAGCAAAATGCTGCGGCAGCACGTCACGTTCGAACACGCCGCGGGTACGTCCCAGCGATTCCCATACCGAACCCGCGGGAATAACCAGCGTCTCGAATTCCGGAACGACCACCGGCGGCCGCAGCGAGGCCGGCTTCTCCTCGAGCTTGAACCAGTAGAAGCCGTAAGGGGCGAGCGTGATCATGTAGGGCAGTTCGCCGATCTGCGGGAAACTGGTGCGCCCCAGCATTTCCAGCGGAATGCGCTCCTTCCACGGCGACAAATCGAGTTCGCAGGCTTGTGCGGCCCGCGACAGGTTGGCGACGCACAGGATGATCTCGTCACCGTACTGGCGGACATAGGCCAGGATCGAGCGGTTGACCGGGCGGATGAAGGTGATCGAGCCGCGGCCAAAGGCAGCGGTTGATTTCCGCACCGAGATCAGGCGCTTGGTCCAGTTCAGCAGCGACGACAGGCTGCGCGATTGCGCTTCGACATTGACGGCGTCATAGCCATAGACCGGATCCATGATCGGCGGCGCATAAAGCCGCGCCGGATCGCCGCGCGAGAAGCCGCCGTTGCGGTCCGGCGACCACTGCATCGGGGTGCGCACGCCGTTGCGGTCGCCGAGATAGATGTTGTCGCCCATGCCGATCTCGTCGCCGTAATAAATGATCGGCGTTCCCGGAAACGACAGCAGCAGTGAGTTCATCAGCTCGATCTTGCGCCGGTCGTTGTCCATCAACGGCGCGAGGCGGCGGCGGATGCCGAGGTTGATGCGGGCGCGGGGATCATTGGCGTAGGTCGACCACAGGTAGTCGCGCTCGACGTCGGTGACCATTTCCAGCGTCAATTCATCGTGGTTGCGCAGGAACAGCGCCCACTGGCAGTTCTCGGGAATGTCGGGGGTCTGGCGCAGGATGTCGGTGATCGGAAACCGGTCTTCCTGGGCAATGGCCATGTAGATCCGCGGCATCAGCGGAAAATGATAAGCCATGTGGCATTCGTCGCCATCGCCGAAATACTGCTGGACGTCCTCCGGCCACTGGTTGGCTTCGGCGAGAAAGATCTTGTCCTTGGCGTAGGCGTCGAGGCCGCGCCGGAGCTGACGGATGATGGCGTGGGTTTCCGGCAGGTTTTCGTTGTTGGTCCCTTCGCGCTCGCACAGATAGGGAATCGCGTCGAGACGGAAGCCGTCGACGCCGGCATCGAGCCAGCGTTTCATCACCTGGATGACCGCGCTCACCACTCGCGGATTGTCGAAGTTCAAATCAGGCTGATGGGAGAAGAAGCGATGCCAGTAATAGGCGCCGGCCTCGGTGTCCCAGGTCCAGTTCGATTTCTCCGTGTCGGTGAAGATGATCCGGGTGCCGCGGTAGATCTGGTCGGTGTCGCTCCAGACATACCAGTTGCGCGCGCTGGAGCCCGGCGGACTGCGACGGGCGCGCTTGAACCAGGTGTGCTGGTCGGAGGTGTGGTTGATCACGAGCTCGGTGATCACCCGCAGGCCGCGACGCTTGGCTTCGGCGATGAAGCGGCGAAAATCCCGCATGGTGCCGAAATCAGGATTCACGGCGCCATAGTCGGCGATATCATAACCGTCGTCGCGTCCGGGGGAGGGGTAGAAAGGCAGAAGCCACAACACGGTGACGCCGAGTTCCTGCAGATAGTCGAGCTTGGCGGTCAGGCCGGCGAAGTCGCCGATCCCGTCATTGTTGCTGTCGGCGTAAGCCTTGACGTGCAGCTGGTAGATAATGGCGTCCTTGTACCACAAGGGGTCATTGTCCACGGCGGCGTCGTGGTGCGAGGACGTTTTGTTCGAGACGTGCGACATCACATTCATGCCATGCCTCATGCAAGGCATCGCAGCAGAATGGCGGGATCGCGATGGGGATCGATCCACAAGCGGATACCGCCCCATTCGACGGCGTAGCGTTCGCCGGTCGTGACGTTTTCGACGGCAACGATCTTCCGTCGGCTGCCGCTCGGCCCGATTTCAGCGTCACCGATCGGAAACCAGACATCGTGCGAGTCGGCCGACAGCGCGATGGCAACGGCGACAACATTGCTGCCGTCGACACTCTCTTTCAGGAAGCCGATCACGTTAGGATCCTCGATTGCGACGAAATGCAGCTTTTCGGTCTGCTGCAAGGCCGGATTGCTGCGCCGCGCCTCATTCAACTGGCGGATATAGTCCTTGATATGGCCCGGCTTGTTCCAGTCGCGAACCTTGATCTCGTACTTTTCGGAATTGATGTATTCTTCCTTGCCCGGGATCGGTTCGTGTTCCAGCAGCTCGAAGCCATTATAGATACCGTAGGTGGACGAGAGTGTGGCCGCCAGCGCCACCCGTGACTTGAACATCCAGGGCTCGCCGCCCTGCAGATGGTACGGCAGGATATCCGGCGTGTTGACGAAGAAATTCGGCCGATAATAGTCGCGCTCTGGATAACCGGTGAGCTCGCGCAGATAGTCCTCGATCTCACTCTTGTAGGTTCGCCAGGTGAAGTAGGTGTAGGATTGGGTGAAGCCGAGCTTGGCGAGGCCCTTCATCAGCTTCGGGCGGGTAAAGGCTTCCGCCAGGAAGATGGTGTCGGGATGGCGCGCCTGCACCTCGGCGATCAGCCATTCCCAGAATGGAAACGGCTTGGTGTGCGGATTGTCGATACGGAAGATGCGCACGCCCTGCGTCACCCAGAACAGGATGACATCACGCAGGCTGTCCCACAGCGCCGGCGCACTTGGCGCGTCGAAATCGGGATTGACGATGTCTTCGTATTTCTTCGGTGGATTTTCCGCAAAGCGCATCGATCCGTCCGGCCGCTTGCGAAACCACTCGGGATGTTCGCGCAACCAGGGATGATCCGGCGAGCACTGCACGGCGATATCAAGTGCAACCTCCATGCCATGCTGCTTGCAGACGGTCACGAAGTTGCGGAAATCGTCCAGTGTTCCGAGTTCGGGATGCACCGCATCGTGACCGCCGTCGGCGCTGCCGATCGCGTAGAGGCTGCCGGGATCGTCGGGAGCTGCTACCAGCGCGTTGTTGCGGCCTTTTCGATTGGTCGTGCCGATCGGATGAATCGGTGTGAGATAGACGACATCGAATCCCAGCGCCGCGATCTCGGGAATGCGCGCGATACAGTCATTGAAGGTGCCATGCTGTCCGGGTGTGGTCCCCTGGCTTCGCGGGATCATTTCGTACCACGCGCCGTTCCGCGCCACCGGACGGTCGATCACCAGGGGATACGACCGCGATACGGTCAGACCCAGGCGGTGCTGGCTTTCCGCCATCGCATCCGCAAGCTCAGGCGACAGCAGCGGCTCGGCATCGCCGTTATGCAGGAAATCCTCGCATTTCTGAATGATGACGGCGGCGGCCTCGCGCTTTGCGGCGTCGGCTTTGGTCAGCAGGCTGGCGCCTTCGAGCGCATCGAGCGACACATCGATACCGGCGTCGCGCTTGCGTTCGAAATCCCGCCGCCAGGTCCCGAACTCGTCGGTCCAGGCTTCGATCATATAATGATGGCGGCCGAGGTCGCGTGGGGTAAACGACGTTGTCCAGCGGTCGTTGACGTCGTGCCGCATCGGCTCGCGGCGCCATTCGGTCTCGCCGTCGCGCTTCCACAACAGCTGGGCGACCGTGACCTCATGGCCGTTGCGAAAGATGTCGGCCCACACCTCCACCGGCTCGCCGACAATGCGCTTCACCGGGAAACGGCCATCGTCGACGCTGGGATAGACCGCCTCGATATGAAAAGCGGCGGCGGCCGCAAGGCCGCTACCGGCTTGTATTCGTTTGTTCACCTGCTTCACCGCCCAATTGACGAGGCCCGTTCGAAGGCCAGATACCTGTGAGGTAGAACAATTACTTAGAGGACTGGTTCCCCGGAACTTACCCGGGAATGGCTGGTTGTTCAGCCGTCTTTCCCTGCCTTTTTTATCACCTTTATTGTCACTTATATTTGTCACCAATATTCGTCATGAATCAGATGGTCACCAACCCGTGCCGCCCCGGCGGTATGGTCAGGGTGGGCATGTCTTGGGTGGATATGGCTGCGCAATGGTAAAGAAGACCTGATGGATTTGAGATCTCGGGCTGCCGCCGTCGGCATCGAAACCGACTTTTTTGACGCGCAGGGGCACGCGCACTCCGCCAGCCCCGCCGTCCTGCAGGCGATCCTCCGGGACGTCGATCTGCCCTCATCGCATCGTCTGCTTCCCGGGCCCGTGGTGGTGCGCGCCGGTCAGGAGTCTTCGACCGAGCTCAATGTCACCGAATTGCCGGTGGAATGGGCGATCAGTCGCCCATCTGACCAGGACGAGCTTGTCCGCGGCCAATCGGCGCAGCGCGCGGTTGCGTGGCCGACCGATCTCGCCCCCGGCGTCTACCGATTGCGCGTGGTTGACGCCCGAGGCACGACCGATCACGGCACGCTGGTGGTGGCGCCGGACAAGGCGTTCGCCGGCGAATTCGAGCGAGTCTGGGTGTTGACGGTCCAGCTCTACAGCCTGCGCTCGGCTTCGAACTGGGGCATCGGCGATTTCAGCGATCTGATGGCGGTGATCCGGCTTGCGGCGCGGGCCGGCGCTGCGGGAGTCGGCCTCAACCCGCTGCACGCGCTGTTCGATAATTACCCGGCGGACTGCAGTCCCTATTCGCCGAACAGCCGGCTGTTCCTAAACCCGCTTTATGTCGATGTCACCAAGGCTCCGAATCTGCCGGCGCACTTTCTCTCGGAGCATGCGGACAGCCTGGAGGTGTTGAGGCGTGCCGATCTTGTCGACTACACCGCCGTCGCCGGGCTGAAATGGCGCGCGCTGCGCCTGGCGTTCGAACGGTTCAGGCGTGACGGGTCGAAAGCCGACATGGCCGAGTTCGAGATTTTTCGACAAGCGCGTGGCGACAATCTCACTCGTTTTGCCTGCTTCGAATTCCTGCGGCACACCCATCAGGGGCCTTGGTGGGAATGGCCGGCCGAATGGCGCGAACCGGATGCCGACCGGCTTGCTGCGCTTCGCCACGGCCCGGATGCGCGCGCGATCGCGTACTTCGAGTTTATCCAGTGGCTGGCCGACCGGCAGTTGCAGCAGTGCAGCGATCTTGCCGCCGAGCTGAAGATGTCGGTCGGGCTGTATCTCGATGTTGCCGTCGGCGTGAAGGCGGATGGCTTCGATGCCTGGAACGGGCAATCGGTGATTTCACGTCACGCCTCGGTCGGTGCGCCGCCGGATCAGCTCAACACCGTCGGACAGAACTGGGGTTTGGCCGGCTTCAGTGCTGCCGGCCTCGAACGGAGCCAGTTCCAGCCATTTCGCGACATGATGGAAGCGTCCATGCGCTATGCGGGAGCCATTCGCCTCGACCATGTGCTCGGCCTGCAGCGGATATATCTGGTGCCGTCAGGCTTTTCGGCGCGCGAAGGCGTCTATGTCCGCATGCCGCTCGAGGCGCTGCTGGCGGTGATCGCGACGGAGAGCCGGAAGCATCGTTGCATCGTGATCGGCGAAGATCTG
Organism: Hyphomicrobiales bacterium; assembly: GCA_041424235.1. GTDB lineage: Bacteria > Pseudomonadota > Alphaproteobacteria > Rhizobiales > Xanthobacteraceae > Bradyrhizobium_A. The sequence goes on along the minus strand of JBGMOD010000094.1, from coordinate 3,011 downwards.
GGGACGGTGCCCGAAGGCTTCCGCGAACGCCTCGCAGATCGCGGCATCTGGTCGTATCGGGTGATGATTTTTGAGCGCAATCATGATGGATCGTTCATGGCGCCTGATCGCTATGCATCCGACGCGCTGGTGACTTTCAGCACCCACGATCTGCCGACCTTCGCCGGATGGGCGTCGGGTCATGACCTGCAGACGAAGCGGGCGCTGGGACTGGACCCCGGAGAGAGCGACGAGCAACGCCACTGGGCGCTTGCGGCTTTCCGCGCTGCTGCGCATCGCTCGGAGGGCGGGATCGATTTCCACGATGCCATCGGCTTCCTGGCGCGCACGCCATCGCGCATCCTGGCCGTCGCGATGGAAGATCTGCAGCAGGTGAGGGATCAGCCGAACATCCCCGGCACCATCAACGAGCATCCGAACTGGCGCCGCAAGCTGCCCCTTGCCATCGAGGCCGTTGCAAGCGAGCTGGACCTGTCACGATTGAGGGATGTGCTCGGGTCGAGATGGAACGGGACGGAGGCCTGAGGGGTATATATCGGGTCGGTTTGCAATGAAGGCGATGCAGGACAATCAATGAACGCACGGCGGGTGATCGGAGATATCGGCGGGACCAATGCCCGCTTTGCCATTGCCGAGAGCGGCAAATACAGCGCGCTGTCCCACATCGCCGTGAATGATTATCCGACGCTGCAGGATGCCTTGACAGCTTACATCGCCACGCTGCCCGATACGCTGCGGCCGAGCACGGGCGTGCTGGCGATTGCGGGGCCAGTGTTTGGCGATCACATCCAGCTGACCAATCAGAGCTGGTCGTTCTCGATCAGCGAGCTGAAGGCCGCGCTCGGCCTGTCATCGCTGGTCGTCGTCAATGATTTCGCCGCGATCGCGATGGCGATCCCTTATTTGCCGGCGGCCGATCGCTTTCCGGTCGGCGACGTGAAGGCCGATGTGAGCGGGCCGATCGGCATCATTGGACCGGGAACGGGACTCGGCGTCAGCACGCTGGTGCCGGATCGCGGTCAGTGGATCATGGTGCCGGGCGAAGGCGGGCATGTCACCTTGCCGGCGGTGACGGCGGAGGAAGACAAGATCATTGCCGTTTTACGCGAGCGCTGGTCGCACATCTCGGCGGAACGGGTGCTGTCCGGCTCGGGTCTGGTCAATCTCTATCAGGCACTTTGCACCATCGACGGCCGCACGCCGGAACCACTGTCGCCGGCGGATGTCACCGACCATGCCATCCGCGGCACCGATGCCACCTGTGTCGAAACCTTCCGTGTGTTCTGCGCCATGCTCGGTACGGTGGCCGGTAACCTTGCGGTGACCGTGGGTGCCACCGGCGGGATCTATCTGGCCGGTGGAATCCTGCTGCGCTTCAAGGATGCGTTCGCGTCCTCGCCATTTCGCGAACGTTTCGAGGCCAAGGGCCGGTTTCGGGATTATCTGCGCAAGATACCCACATTCATGATTCTCGAGGAATCGCCGGCGTTGCTCGGCCTGGCCAACTTTGTCGACCGGTCGGCCGCCTGACCAACCGGCCGGTGGCTCAGGTTTCTTCCTTAGCGCGACCTGACGGTGCGCTTTTTCGCCTTCTTGTTTGCTTTCTTCTTGGGGACTTTCGCGCCGCTCCTGCGCGCTTCGGACAGGCCGATCGCGATGGCTTGCTTGCGGCTTTTGACGGTCTTGCGGCTGCGGCCGCTCTTAAGCGTGCCCTTTTTGCGTTTCTTCATTGCGGATGCGACTTTCTTCGACGCACCGCGTGAGTACTTTCGTTTCACGGTTTTTCTCGCCATGCTAATCTCTCTCCCTGTCACGGTCGCGCATTGGACTTTCACAACCGCAGGGTGAACGCCAATGCAATCAATGCGTTCCTGTTGAAGATTGGGGATCGGCGCGCGTTCGGTTGCGGATACATGCAAGCTCGCGCGTGGGTGCAAGTCAGCTGCGACGTTGCTCATAGATAATGTGTGAGAGCACGGATCGTGTAACGGTTGCCGCACCCGTGCACGGGCAGGTTGGAGTTTGTTCACACCAAACGGGGTTAAAGGTGCCGCCGATGCAGGCAGCGATGAAAACCTGTGCTTGTTTCCGTTCAGGTGCCGTGCAATCTTTTTATTGAAATCTGCGTTCAAGAGTAACAATCGTTCCCGTCCCTCCTTGAACTCGAGGGTATGATCATGGCCAGCCTTTCGCATGAAACATCCGCCCCTTGGCGGATTGGCGTGCTGTTCTCTCGTACCGGTTTCATGTCGGTGATCGAGGACACCCAATACCAGGGCACATTGTTGGCGATCGAGGAGATCAACGCGGCCGGCGGGGTTTGCGGCCGTGAGCTGGTTCCTGTCGCTTACGATCCCGGCTCGGATTCGATCGCCTACGGGCACTATGCCAAGCGCCTGATGATCGAAGACGAGGTCAGCACCATCTTCGGCTGCTACACCTCGTCGAGTCGCAAGGCGGTGCTGCCGGTGGTCGAGCGGCTGAACGGTCTGCTCTGGTATCCGACGCTTTACGAGGGCTTCGAGGCCTCGCCCAACGTCATCTATACCGGAGCCTCGCCCAACCAGAACAGCCTCGCGCTGTGCCGTTACCTGATGGATACCTACGGCAGCCGGTTCTACTTTGTCGGTTCGGACTACATCTATCCGCGCGAATCCAACCGGGTGATGCGCGAGCTGCTCAAGGCCAATGGCGGTTCGGTGGTGGGAGAGCGTTATGTCGGCGTTCATGCCCGTTGGCAGGACTTCCTGCCGATCGTGCAGGATATCCGGAGACTTCGACCCGACGTGATTTTCTCGACCGTCGTGGGCGAGGGGACGGTCTACCTCTACCAGGCCTATACCAACGTCGGGCTCGACCCGCGCAAGATGCCGATCGCCAGCTTGACCACCACGGAGGCCGAGATCGCGGCGATGGGTTTCGATGTCGGGGAAGGCCATATCACCGCGGCCTCCTACTTCCAGGGGATCGAGGGGACGGCCAACAATTCGTTCGTCAGTCGCTTCAAGAAG
>JBGMOD010000093.1:0-11283 GCA_041424235.1 Hyphomicrobiales bacterium | reverse complement strand
GCTGCGGCTCGCGAAAAAATCTGACATCCTGATCTACAATGTCCGTCCACAGGCGATGGCGCGGCTTGGACTCGGCTATGACGACGTCGCCACCGTCAATCCCGGCATCATCTATGTCGGCGCCTTCGGCTTCGGCCAGGACGGTCCTTACGCAGCGCGTCCCGCCTACGACGACCTGATCCAGGGCATTTCAACCGTGCCGCACCTGCTGGCGGAGACCGGCGACGGCACGCCGCGCTATGTGTCGGTGAACATCGCCGACCGCATTGTCGGGCTGCATGTGGTCAACGCCGTGCTCGCGGCAGTGCGCCATCGCGACAAGACCGGCCGCGGCCAGAAGATCGACGTGCCGATGTTCGAAACCATGGCGAGCTTCGTCTTGGGCGATCATCTCGGCGGCCTGAGCTACCGCCCGCCGCTCGACCAGGGCGGTTATGCCCGCCTGCTGGCCAGGAACCGCAAGCCCTATCGCACCGCCGACGGCCATCTCTGCGTGCTGCTCTACACCGACAGGCACTGGCGCGACTTCTTCACCATGGCCGGCCGCCCGGAGAAACTCGACGATCCCCGCTTTGCCAGCCACCCGAGCCGCCTCGCCCATATCGACGCGATCTATCTCGAAGTGGCTGAGCTCATGCGCGGCCGCACCACGGCGGAGTGGATCGAGAAGCTGATCGCCTGCGATATCCCGCATACGCCGGCCCACACACTGACGTCGATCATGGATGATCCGCACCTGCGCGCGGTCGGTTTCTTCCAGGAGGCTGAACATCCCGCCGAGGGCGACGTCGTCTCGATGCGCGTCGCGTCGACCTGGAGCGACAGCCAGCCCCGACCGGAGCGGCTGGCGCCGCTGCTTGGCGAGCACACGCGCGAAATCCTCGCCGAGATCGGCTGCGACGACGCGGAAACGGAGCGCCTGATCGCCGGGGGTGCCGTGGCTCAATTGCCGCCGGGCGATTGAAGCAACGCCATTGCCGCGTTCGCCGTTGCCCGGACCACCACGGCGTTACAGCGTCTCGTCCAGAAACGCCTGCACAGCCCGGAACAAGTGCATGCGGTTCTTTTCCATCAGCACCGAATGGGTCCCCTCGCCGATCTCGACCCAGCGCCGGTAACGCGCATTGGTCAGCAGGGAGAAGTAGGTCCGGGTCATGTCGATCGGGAGATCCTGGTCCCAGTCGGCATGGACCAGCAGCACCGGCACCGTGATCTTGCCGGGATCGTAGATCGCCTGCCCCTTCGACCACACCTCGCGGCTGTCCTGCACCGTGCCGTTCGGCGCGCGCAACACCCGCGGCGTCTGCGCGTTGCCCCAGGGATCGGTGGCAAAGGTCGCCTCGAGCCAGGTCTCGAACCAGCCCTGCGGAATCAGCGTCGCCTTCTTGTCCTCGGGCACGCCGGTGAGCCAACGCTCCCTGGTGCTCGCGGCCGGCACCTGGCGATAGGCACCGAGTTCGCCGCCGAGATCCGACAGGCTCGGCGTGGTCCGGATCCACTGCGGCGCGTACAGCACCAGCTTGTTGACCTTGGCGTTGTTCGCCGCGGTAAAACCGCCCATCAGGGTGGTCCCCCACGACCACCCCAGCAGGTTGAGTTGCGCGAGCCCGCGCCGCGTCAGGATGAAATCGACCGCGCTGCCGACATCGCGGATCGCCGTGTCGGCGCGCACGATCGGCGGGTTGATGTGGGCCGGCTGCTCCATCTCCGGCGGCCGCGTCGAGGCGCCATACCCCCGCACGTCGACCAGGTAGACGTCATAGCCATGGCCGGCGATGTAATCCATCCAGGACAGGCCATCGAGCCGCAGGTCGAACGCGGTTTCCGCGGGATAGGTCGAGCCGTGCACATAGAGCAGCGTCCGCTCCGCGGAAAAGTCGCGCATGGCGCGCGGCCGCTTGTTGCGGACATAAAGCTCGATACCGGCGGTGTCGCTCGGGATCATGAAATTGTCGACGGCGAGATCATCGGTGCGGGTCACGGCAGGCATCGGCACAGCATTCCTTTCGGAGAACAACCTCGCACATATCGCAGGCAAGACTTGAAACGGCATCTTATCGTACGCTCGTCACCGCATCATTCTCCACCTCTCCAGGTAAATCCGTCACCGTTGCGGTCGATACGTCCGGCAAACCGCCCGGCGAAATGCGCTGGCAGCAACAGCGCCCGCTGCTCGGCGCAGTGCTCCAGCACCCAGCGGCGCGACTGCCGCGCCAGCTCCGCATCCTCGCAGAACGCCGAATTCCATGTCGGCTGATGGATCTGGATCGGCTGATGCATGATATCTCCGCTGAAGACACCTTCCTGCCCGCGCGACAACAATCGAAAGGCAACATGCCCGATACTGTGGCCGGGCGTCGGCTCGACCAGCAGCCCCGCGCCGATCTCGCCGCGGCCGTCGATCAGTTCGACCTGCCCCGCCTCGATCACCGGCAGGACACTGTCCTGATAGACACCGGCATTGAATCCGACCGCCCCGGCCGGACCCGACCAATGCTGCTGTTCGTCTTTGGAGAACACATACTTGGCGTTGGGAAACGTCGGCACCCAGCGGCCGTTCTCCAGCCGGGTATTCCAGCCGCAATGATCCGCGTGCAGATGGGTGCAGAGCACGTAGTCGACCTCTTCCGGCGCGACGCCCGCGGCACGCAGCCGTTGCAGGAACGGCAGGTTGAGCTGATGAAACCGCGGAATCTGGCGCTGCTTGTCGTTGCCGGCGCAGCTGTCGATCAGGATGGTGTGATGCCGGGTGCGGATCACCCAGGTGTGGATGCTGGCGATGAACTTGCCCTCGGCCTCGCTGAAATAGTCGGGCATCATCCAGTGCCGGTGCCGCTCAAGCGCCTCCGCCGTCCAGTCCGGAAACAGGAACTCCGGCGCGAAGCCGGGGCCGTGCTGCTCCGCGACCCGCGTCACCGTGACGTCGCCGATCACAAAGGTCGTATGCGCCGTATCCATACCGCTCATCCTCATCGAACCGATGGACAATCTGGCTGCGCGGACGGCATAATTGAAATCGATAGATAATATGGGAGCTATAACCGTGGCCGATCTCAGCGGCATCGACCTGAACCTGCTGATGTCGCTCGATGCCCTGATCGAGGAGGCCAATGTGACGCGCGCCGCCGCGCGGCTGAACATCAGCCAGCCCGCACTATCCGCGCAACTCACCCGGCTGCGCCAGACGTTCGGCGATCCGCTGCTGGTCCCTTCTGAAACCGGCCGCGGCATGATCCCCACGGCGCGAGCGCTGGCGCTGAAAGATCCGCTGCGCGCAACGCTCAGGGATCTCGAAGCACTGGTCAAGCACACCGCGGACTTCCAACCGCAGACCGCGACACGCGCCTTCACCATTGCCGCCAACGACAATGCCGTCGTGATGCTCGGGCTCGACCTGATCGATCGGATCCAGCGCCGTGCGGGCCCCGGCATCCGCATCGCCTTCCGCAGCCCGGCGCCGGACCAGACCACGGCGTTGCTCGAACGCGGCGAGGCGGATCTCGTGATCGGCACCGAGGGCGGCCTGCCCCCCGGCATGAAATCGACCAGGCTATTCACCGATCGCTACCGCATGGCGCAGCGCCGCGGTCATCCGCGCGGCGACAAGCCGCCCAGTCTTGCGGAGTACTGCAACCTGCGCCATGTGCTGGTGTCGTCGCGCGGACAAAGCTTCCACGGCTTCATCGACGAGGCCCTCAAGGCCCTGGGCAAAAGCCGCACCGTGGCGGTGGCCGTACATCAATACAATCTTGCGCCGATGGTGGTCGCAAACAGCGATTATGTCTGCACCCTGCCGGAGCGGTTTCTGTCCCGCTTCACCGACCGGCTCGACAGCTTCGCCCTGCCATTCGAGACGCAGACGTTTACCTTGCTCGCGGCCTGGCATCCGCGCAGCCATGCCGACCCGGCGCATGTCTGGCTGCGCGAGCAGATCACCGACATCGTCCGCACACTGGACCGTGGTACGGTGCCGGCACGCCGGGTGAAGCGCTGATCAACGACATCGTTCGATGTCGGCTCACTCCATTCACCGCGGCAAGTCCGATTTCGGACCGCCCTGGTAACGTGGCGACATCTCACCGCCCAGCCCATGCACGTTGTCCTCGCGCGGCCATGTCCCGGCGGAAGCGAACGCCGAAGCGACATCGTCATGCGTTGCGGTTTGCGCTCTGGCCGAATTCGGCCAATAGCTGCGGTCGCTGATCGTCGAACCGGCGAAGGCGTTTGTAGAGACCACCAGCAGCGGCAGCAGTAAGACGGTCAGAATCCATTTGCTCGACATGATCCTGCTCCTTGTCCGGTTGAACGCATCCTTGTGCGTCTTCCGTAAGGTTCGCAGCCGAACCGGCCAACGTTACGCCTTCACGCCGAAGTGAGCGTGACGCGAAAACAGGCCGCCGCAACAGCAAAGCCCGGCGCGAGCCGGGCTTTCAGATCTGTGCGAAGCGTTCACCCGAAGCTCAGGTGAGCTCGCGCTCGGCATACGCGCCGATCGCTTTGGCCAGATAGTCAGTCAGGCCGGTCGCGTGGGCTTCAAAGGTCGCACGGAAGTCGGGATGTTCTCGATAGATCTCAGCGAGCCGGATGAATCCTTCGCGGCTCGGTATGCTGTTCCAACCACGCCCGACCCAGGCGTGCAGTTGTCCTACCAGTTCGCACACGGGCGCGGCATCGGGCGGCTGGCCCTCCGTCATGACCCGCGCCAGTGCGGTACGGATGGTTTCAGCTTCGGCAAGGTGCCGCTCGAAATCGGCCTTGCCCCATCCTTTCGATTTCATCTTCTCTCGCGCTTGATCGATCTGCGCGCGGGCTCCTTCACCGAAGCGGGCCACCAGCCAGGCTTCGTACTCCTGCTGCTTTTCCGGCGAAAAACCTTGGTAGAGTGTCTTGTCGTTCATGTCCGTATCTCCTTCGAGCGCAGCGAGGGTGGCATCAAGCGTGCGCACGAGCCGGCGATAACGCGCGGCTTCACTCACCAGCCGCTTGCGATGGGCGCGGAGGGCCGCAATGCGGTCGAAATCGGCGGCGTCCAGCACCTTGCGGATGTCATCCAAGGGGAAGCCGAGCTCCCGGTGGAACAGAATCTGCTGCAGGCGCAGGAGTTCGTCGCGACCGTAGTAGCGGTATCCGTTCGCTCCCACGCAAGCGGGCTTGAGCAAGCCGATCTCGTCATAGTGATGCAACGCCCGGACCGACACCCCGGACATCATCGCCACCTGCTTGACCGTGTAGACGCTCATGGTCCCTCGCTTTCACGCGACGCACTCGATCAGGGATCACGCCACGTCAGAGTCAAGAGCCGATGGACGGATTACGCAAGCGGGGCTTTGCGGGGAGCCCGCGAAATCGCGGTTGCGCGCTCCGGCGGTCGAAATCCTGAATGAGCATCGCGGCGATCGCACCCTGCACCTCAACCTGATCACACTGGCCAAGGCCGAAACGAATGGTGCAGGAACTTCAGATCGGCGGTACGAGGCGCCGATGCGCAGACCTTCACACCTGAATGTCGTAGGAGAGGTCGATATCGCAGGCCGCCTGCCCGCCGCGCATCCCGACATTTGCCAGCGGCACCTCCTTCAGCACGACCTTGATGTCGTCGGCGGGAATGCCGAACGGCGCGAGATGCCGCACCATCGCCTTGTAAAGCATCCGCTTGGTATCGATCGAGCGACCGACAAACAGGGTGATCTCGATATGGGTGAAGCGGTCGCTGGCCGGCGCCGGAATGAGGAAGTCGTCCGGCGCATGCTCGACAAGGCGAACCACCTTGTCCTCGGGATCGCTTTTCAGCGCCTCGATCACCGCATCATGAATGGCCAGCAGGAATGACCGCTTGCGATCACCGAGCCACGCTCCGCGCACCTCGACAAGGATATCCGGCATGCTGACGCCTCCTCCGAAGTGGAGGCTAGGCGTATTCCCTATCGAGGCAATTCGGATATTCCGAATCCCGGCTTCGCCTCGTGCGAAGTCACGCCCCGCATCCACGCAGGAACAGCGCCGCACATGAGCGCGCCCGCGCTTCGATGGTCTCGCGCGACGGCAGCGGCTGGTGACCGAACAGTGCGGCGCGCTGCGGTTCGAACACCATCATGCCGAACAGCATGCCGGCGGCTTCATCGACATTGTCGAGCCTGATCAATCCGCGCTGCTGACGCACGCGCAACCATTCGGCCAGCGCCGCAATCGTGCGCCGCATCGCCTTCTGATAGAAGGTTTCGCTGATGTTGGGAAATTTGTCGCTCTCCGCCAGCATCATCCGGTACAGGGCGATCACCTCGTCATGCAACACCAGGTCGGCGCAGACCAACAGCGCCGTCTGCAACGCCACCTCGATGTCCTGGTGTTCACAGGTGCGCAGATTGACCACCGACACGAAGCTGTCGATCCGCGCCGTCACCGTGCCTTCGAACAGCGCCGCCTTGGTGGGAATCAACCGATAGAGCGTCTTGGTGGAGACGCCGGCACGGCGTGCCACCATCTCCATGCTGGTTGCGGCATAACCGCTGACGGCGAACTGATGTCGCGCGGCATCGAAGATGATGGCGCGGGTCTCCTCATCGGGCCGCGCCTGGGGCCGGCCGCGAAAACGCCGCTCGTCGGCGTCCGCAACGCTCTCCTGTGTCGTCTTCATGTCAATCATCCTCGCATTTATGTGATTGCATGATGATCATCATTCTATTGACAGTCTCGTGATCCTCTCTATTTTGGAAAATATCAAGTTTCCTAATTCACTTCAAGCCCCGATCACAGCTAATTTATCGTTGTTTTACAAAGGGATGAAGTTGGAGGAGCCTACCATGACCCGCCATTCCGCGTCTTTTGAGGTCGACCGCCCGCTTCCGCCCGATGCGGCCGAAGGGCTGCTGCAGCACCCCGCAGCCGATCCGGTCCCGCCCGCCAGGGAACTTCTCAAGGGCGAGGCTGCCCATAACAAGAACGAAGCCTCGTCCGCCGTCGCGCCGCCCTCACGAACCGGCCGCCTCCGCCGTCTGCTGATGGCCGGCGCGGCGGTTGCCGTGCTCGCGGGTGCCGCCTGGTACGGCTTCGATTACTGGACCGTCGGCCGCTTTCAGGTGTCGACCGACGACGCTTATGTGAAGGCCGACAACACCACCATCGCGCCGAAAGTCTCCGGTTACCTGCGCGAAGTGCTGGTCGGCGACAATGAACACGTCGCCCCCGGACAGGTGCTGGCGCGGATCGATGAACGCGACTTCAAGGTCGCCCTCGACCAGGCCAAGGCCGATGTCGCCGCCGCTCGCGCCGCGATTGTCAGCAAGGAGGCGCAGCTCGATGCGCAGCAAGCGGTGATCGACGCCGCACGCGCCACCATCGACGTCGACAAGGCCAATGTCACATTCGCCCAGCAGGAAAACACCCGCTATTCCGATCTGGCCAAGACCGGTTTCGGCAGCGTGCAGAACGCACAACAGGCAGCTTCGCGCATCGCCGGCGCCAACGCGACGCTGCAGCGGGACACCGCGAACCTGGCCTCCGCACTCAAGCAGGTTGATCTGCTGAAAGCAGATATCAACCAGGCGAATGCCACGCTGGCCCGCACCGAAGCCACCCAGGAGCAGGCGGAACTGAATCTCAGCTACACCAGCATCACTGCGCCGCTTGACGGCGTTGTCGGCAACCGCACGCTGCGCGTCGGCCAGTACGTCACCGCCGGAACCCAGCTGATGTCGGTGGTGCCGGCGGATGGCGCCTACATCGTCGCCAATTTCAAGGAAACACAGCTCACGGATGTCCGCCGGGGTCAGGCGGTCGCGATCGGCGTCGACATGTTCCCCGGCCAGGTGGTGCACGGCCATGTCGACAGCATTGCGCCGGCCAGCGGCCAGGAGTTCGCCTTGCTGCCGCCGGACAACGCAACCGGCAACTTCACCAAGGTGGTGCAGCGCATCCCCGTGAAGATCAAGCTCGACAACGACAACGCGCTGATCGCGCTGCGTCCGGGCATGTCGGTGATTCCGACCATCGATACGCTGTCGCGGCCCCAGGCCGTCGCAGCCGCCAAAGCATCCAAGGTTTCTGGAGTGTCATGTCATGTCAAATCCAGCCCCGTCAGCCTCGATCGCCGGGTTTCCGACCTCTGGAAAGAGATCTGATCGCGTCGCGAGTGATCCAAACCGCGCCAGCCTGACCACCTGGATCGCCGTGTTCGCGGCCATGATCGGCGCGTTCATGGCGATCCTGAACATCCAGATCACCAACGCCTCGCTGCTCAACATTGAAGGCGGCATCGGCACCGGCGTCGACAACGGCTCCTGGATCTCGACCTCTTATCTCATCGGCGAGATCGTGGTGATCCCGCTCACCGACTATCTCAGCCGGGTGTTCTCGTTCCGCCGCTACATGCTCGCCAGCGCCACGCTGTTCGCGGTGTTCTCGGTGGCCTGTGCGTTTACCCACGACCTGCCCTCGATGATCGCAATGCGCGGCTTGCAGGGCTTTGCCGGCGGCGTGCTGATTCCGATGGCGTTCACGCTGGTGCTGACCAAGCTGCCGAAGCCACAGCAGCCGATCGGCCTCGCGGTGTTCGCGCTATCCGTCACCTTCGCGCCCGCGATCGGCCCGACCATCGGCGGCTACCTCACCGAGAATTACGGCTGGCAGACCATCTTCTTTGTCAATGTGCTGCCCACCATCGTGATGGTTGCCGCGCTCGCCGCCACCCTCGAGCATCAGCCGATGCAACTCGGCCTGCTCAAGGAAGGCGACTGGGCCGGGATCGCCACCATGGCCGTCGGGCTTTCGGCACTGCAGACGGTTCTGGAAGAAGGCAACAAGGACGACTGGTTCGGCTCGCCATTCATCGTCAAGCTCGCCATTGTCGCGGCGGTCAGCCTCGTGCTGTTCGTCTGGATCGAACTCACCGTCGAGAAGCCGCTGATCAGGTTGCGCCTCCTGCTCCAGCGCAACTTCGGGTTCGGCACCATCGCGATGACCTTGCTGGGATTCGCGCTGTTCGGATCGGTCTATATCCTGCCGGCCTATCTCGGCCAGGCACAGGGTTACAATGCCGAGCAGATCGGCATGGTGATGGCCTGGACCGGTCTGCCGCAGCTCATCCTGATCCCGCTGGTGCCGAAACTGATGCAGCGCTTCGACACCCGCTACATCGCTTTCCTGGGCCTGATGATCTTCGCCTACAGTTGTTTCATGAACATGACCATGTCGCTCGACTATGCCGGCGACCAGCTCTGGATCCCGAACATCGTGCGAGCGATCGGCCAGGCGATGGTCCTCACCCCACTGACATCGGTCACGACCGGCAACATCGCACCGCAGGACGCCGCAGCGGCCTCGGGCATCAGCAACATGTTCCGCAACCTGGGCGGCGCGATCGGCACGGCGATGCTCGCCACGGTGATCACCAAACGTGAGCAGTTCCACTCCAACATCATCGGCCAGTCGGTAACGCTCGGCCGCGAAGAAGTGCGTGCCCGCCTCGCGCAGATGCAAGGCTATTTCATGGCGCATGGCATGCCCGACCCGGCGACGGCCAATCACCAGGCGATCGTTGCGCTCGGCCAGACCGTGAAGCGCCAGGCCCTGGTCATGGGCTTCAGCGACACATTTGCGGTGATCGGCGTGGTGCTGGCGCTTGCCGCAATCGCAGTTCTGTTCACGCGCAGGGTCCAGAGCGCAGGCGGGGCCGGTGCACACTGAAATTTGAAAGGATTCTAGTCTGCCGCGGGTAGCGCCTGACACATTGCTTCGGCACAACCACCTCAACTTCGGGCCGCTTGTCCCGGAGTTCCACTTCTCTCCGAAAGATGCCCCCCTCCGGAGAGCTGGATGGCCGCAAGCCGGGTTCGCCCGGATTGCAAGGGCTTGCCGTTCCCGGGCCGAAAACCTCCCGGTTCGCGGCGCGGCAAGCCCGGCCATGACTGGAGATCGCGACTAGAGCGTTTTCCAGCGAAGTGGATACCGGTTCGCGTCAAGAAAACGCGTCAAAACAAGAAGCTAGAGCTCCGTTCCGATTCTATCGGAACGGAAATAGCTCTAGTGCAGCGTTTCCGAAATTCCCCTCACATCGCGGCGATCTCTTCGAGGGAATTTCGGAAACATAAGCTGCACTCGAATCTTAGGTTTTCTAGTGTCCTGATCGAATTCGAAGTTCGCTCAGAGGGAGCTGCGAAGTGCGAACTTCGAATTCGGGTCACCAGGCGTGCGATCCAGGCAACGTGTGATCGAACGGCTTTGCAGCCTCACCTCCGCATCGACGGCGCAGCCATATCCGCCCCCGGTTCACCCGTTCGTCATCTCAAACGATCGCTCGCGTAAAGTTGAAGGCTCCCCGCGACAGGCACGGGCTACATCAGGGCACGTCGCATGCCGCGCCGAACGGAGCAACGACCGATGATTAAGCTGAGATATGCACTTGTTGCCCTGCTGACACTGGCCGCACAGGCGATGTTCGGCACCGCGCACGCGGCTGGTGTTGTCGACCGGCTCTACATCCTCAATTGCGGCGAAGGCACCGCCGGCGACATCTCCATGTGGTCGCCGGGTGTCAATGAAGGCAAGTCGATGGCATTCGTCGACAATTGCTACCTCATCAAGCACGGATCGGACTGGTTCATCTGGGACACGGGCCTGGCCGACAGCATCGCGGATCTGCCGGACGGGCAAAAGCCGGCCGATCCCCGGTTTTTGACCTGGCATCGCCCAAAGACGCTGGCCTCGCAGCTCACCCAGCTGGGTCTCACCCCCGCGGACATCAAGAGCATGGCGGTGTCTCACACCCATCCCGACCATATCGGCAATATCGAGATGTTTCCGAATGCCATGCTCTATGTGCAGAAGGCGGAATATGACTGGCCAGGCGCCAATAACACGCCCCGATTTGCCCCCAGTCATCCCGTCACCAAGCTCGACGGCGACCACGACGTGTTCGGCGACGGCAGCGTGACCATTCTCTCCACACCGGGGCACACGCCCGGCCACCAGTCACTGCTGGTGAAACTGGCCCACACCGGCGCGATCGTGCTGTCGGGCGATGCGGCCCACTTCAAAAGCAATTGGGACAATCGCGGCGTGCCCGCCAACAATTTCAGCAAGGAAAAGACGCTGGCCTCGATGCAGCGGATCTCCGACATCCTGACCAAGGAGCGTGCGCAACTCTGGATCAATCACGACAGGGCGCAACGCGACACCCTGAAGATGTCCCCAGAGTTTTACGACTAAAGCGTGATGAGTTTACGTTGAAGCAGCTCCGTCATCCTGAGAGGCTGTGACCCTATGAGGTGCGAGCGCGCCATTTGGCGC
>JBGMOD010000092.1:0-93412 GCA_041424235.1 Hyphomicrobiales bacterium | reverse complement strand
CGTCGAGCGACGCCGAGCCGGTCAGGTTGATGGCATTGCCGAGGCTGACGCCGGCACCAAGCCCCAGCGTTGTCCCAAGACCAAGCGAGGCCGTGCCGGTGCCGAGCGCCGTGCTGCTGCCGGCAACGAGCGTGCCCGCAGCAAGCGTCAGGCCACCGCTGAACGTGTTGTTGCCGGACAGCGTCAGTGCACTTGCACCGGTCTTGGTCAGCGCGAATGCGCCGCCGATATTGCCGGCGAGACTGGCCGCGCCGAGGGACGCGTCGAGCGACGCCGAACCGGTCAGGTTGATGGCATTGCCGAGGCTGACGCCGGCGCCAAGCCCCAGCGTCGTCCCGGCCGCAAGCGATGCCGTGCCGGTACCGAGCGCCGTGTTGCTACCCGCGATCAACGTACCCGCACCGAGCGTCAAGCCGCCGCTGAAGGTGTTGTTGCCCGACAACGTCAGTGCGCTCGCGCCGGTCTTGGTCAGGGCGAACGCGCCGCCGATATTGCCGGTGAGGCTGGCCGCGCCCAGGGAGGCGTCGAGCGACGCCGAACCGGTCAGGTTGATCGCATTGCCGAGGCTGACGCCGGCGCCAAGCCCCAGCGTCGTCCCCGCCCCAAGCGTTGCAACGCCGGTGCCGAGCGCCGTGCTGCTGCCGGCCACCAGCGTTCCGCCGCCAAGCGTGACGCCGCCCGAAAAGATGTTGTTGCCCGACAGCGTCAATGTCCCGGTGCCGTTCTTGATCAGCGCGCCACCGGCTCCGTCGATGGTGCCGTCAAAGCCTGTGCTAAGGTTGCCGTTCAGCGTGAGCGCGTTCGCGCCAAGATGAAGCGCACCGCCCCCGATTCCCGAGAGCGCGCCGGCGGTCATGCCTCCGGAGGTCAAGCCCGTGATGTCGAGGGCGCCTCCCGCGTTGACCACGAGTTGCGCACTGCCGCCGGTGCTGGAGCCTGCGAACAAAATGCTGCCGCCGGTGTTCGCGGTGATCGTCGACGTGCCGGCGGTGCTTGAACCGGTGAACTGCGTGATGCCGTTGGCGTTGTTGGTGATGTTGACGTCGCCCGCCGTGCTGGAGCCTTGAAAAATGAGGCTGCCGGTGCCGCCGACCACCCCGGAGGTGATGAAATTCTGCGGACCGGTGGATGCATCCTGAATGCCGGTCCCCGCCAGGATCAGTGAGGTGTTGAGTCCGAGGGTCCCGACGATGCTGAATGTGTAGGGAACGGCCGCGCCGGTGAAGGAAATCGTGTTCACGGTGCTGGCCGTGCCTGCCGTGAACGCCACCGCCGGAACCAGGGATGATCCGAACGTCGCCGTGCCGGTGGGCACGGTTGCGGGCGCCCAACTCAATGGATTGTTCCAGATCCCCAGCCCCGCGCCCGTCCATGACGCGTCCTGAGCGTGGCCTGGCGTGGGAACCATCGCCATCCACAACGCCAGGCTGGACGCACTGAGAAGCAGCGCGGATCGATCAAAGCGGCGCCGCGCGCCATGACGCTGCACGATGGTGCACGGCGCATTGGGAGTCGTTGCTCGATCAGCGGTCATCGCCCGTCGACGGCGTGGGGAATGTCGATCACGAACCCGGGTACCAACTCCAGCCGCAGGATCTATCGATGCGGCGAACTCAGCGGTTGGACACGGCGGCTTGGTCACAACATCAGCTGCCACCGAAAAAACCGGGATCGCACGCATCGCCACAACTCCTCTGCTCGCGAGTTTCCAAGCGGCCGCAACCGGTCGGTCGCTGACCTTCCGAAGAATTCAACGTTGGCTTCCGAGTGGATTTTGCTGGCCTGTCCTGGGCCTATGGCCTACGGCGGGCGCACACTGCGACGTGCACCGGCAAGGTCGTGCTCGGTCATCGGCGAGAGCTCGGCCAATGACTCAGGCACGAATCGAAATTACACCCGAAGGTTGTATTTCGTGCCCGAAAATTGAGTTCCCTGCGACTTTAGTCGACACTTGTTGCCAAAATAACGCAACCTATACGTGCGCACCTTCTGCATCCGGAGTTGTACGGGGATTGTGGCAACCGGCGCGCGACAGCATCCGAACGACATTGCGGACGGATTGCGGATCGCTTTTGCGTTGTCTTGGCGGGGGGCACAACGTCGGCCACACATCAACAATGCATGCAGCCGATCACGATGAAGACGATGACATGCCACAATCGACGTGGCGCGTGCGCAACGACGTCGTTCGCGAAACGATCAATGAAAAATCGACCGCACGCGCGGTCATGCCGATCGCAACCGCGCACCGCCAGCGCCTTGCTCACGCACGCGCATCA
Organism: Hyphomicrobiales bacterium; assembly: GCA_041424235.1. Classification (GTDB taxonomy): domain Bacteria; phylum Pseudomonadota; class Alphaproteobacteria; order Rhizobiales; family Xanthobacteraceae; genus Bradyrhizobium_A. Next base: position 91,133 of record JBGMOD010000092.1, on the reverse strand, counting down.
CAACTCACCGTCGTCCGCAGCCGAGCCCGGACGACGGCCGTTGCGCCTGACGTCACTGCCCGTGCCGGGCGAGATCGTCGTCGCTCAATTCCCAGTCCTGCCAGAGCTTCAGCGCCGCCAGCAAAATCACCACGCCGCCCAGGCTGGAGTGCCAGTAGCGCAGCAGCCCTTCGCCCGCATAGCCGAACAGATAGGGCGAGATCGCAAGCCAGATGCCGAGGCCGGCTTCCGCGACCTCTTCCCAGCGCTGCAGCACGACATATTCAAGCTGCGCCAGGAAGAACACCAGAACGCCGACAATGAACGCATTGGCGACGGCAACACGATAGTCAAGCTGGCCCGCGAACCAGGGCGACAGTGCAATCAGCAGACCGGCCAGCATGCCCAGCCAGTCCTCCCACGGACGATGACTACTGAAAAAACGCATGTTCAACATCGCGGCCTCCTCCTCAGGAAGCGGCATACGTCGATCAGAACCTGCCCAGCACTACGAACGACCGTGTGAGCATGGCCGCATCGCAAGCGTATGTCTCCCATGCACGTAGGGCCGCCCTGAAGCTTTGCAAGATGGGAGCGCCATGATTTGATAAAGCCAAGTGTCAAAGGAGTCCCGATGAGCGCCGACGTGGTTAACAACGCAACTGCCCACCGTTTCGAACTCGAGGTCGACGGCCATGTCGCCGCCGCCTATTACGAGCTCAAGCCCGGCGTGATCACCTTCACCCACACCGAAGTGCCCAAGGAGCTGGGCGGCAAAGGCGTCGGCTCGAAGCTGGTCAAGGGCGCGCTGGAACAGGTCCGGCGGGACGGACTGAAGGTGGTGCCGGACTGCCCGTTCGTGAAAGCCTATATCGAGAAGCATCCCGAACAAGCCGACCTCCTGGCGTGAGGGAGACAGCGATGACGGACACTTCAGGCCGGACGGCATCGGCGGTCCGTGACAATCCTGCGTTGCAGCGTTTCGAGATGGATGTCGGCGGCGCCACGGCCTTCGCCAACTACCGGCTGGCGGGCGGCGCTGTTATCATCACCCACACCGAAACGCCGCGGGCATTGCGCGGCCAGGGCATCGCCTCGCAGCTGGTCGAGGGCGCGCTTCATCTGATCCAGGCCAAGGGCGAGAAGGTCGTCGCCGGATGCAGCTTCGTGGTCGACTACCTGGAGAAACATCCGCAGTGGCAGGCGCTGGAGCGCTGAGGACGAGCTCGGTTTCGCCGGCAAAACCTGGAATCTCTCAAAACCGCCGCCGCCCCGCCTTGCAGCGGTAAAGTCCGATCACCAGCTGGGCTTCATCATCACAGGGATAGCCGCATGCTCGTCACCGAGACCCAGATCGCCACCGCATCCGCCAGCCGTTACCTGCAGCAGCTCTGCAAGCACTGGAGCCACAAATTCGCGGTGGAATTCACCCCGGAGAAAGGCCGCATCCCGTTCGCGGATGATCGCACGGCTACGCTCGAGGCAACGCCGGATACCTTGACCATGCGGATCGAAGCCGCCGATCCGGAACTGCTGGCGCGCCTGGAAAACGTCGTGGTGGAGCACCTCAAGAGGTTTTCGTTCCGCGAGGACCTCGGCGAGATCCGCTGGACCCGCGCGCAGTAGTCGGCCCCTCAGCGCAATCCGGTCCCGCCGCAGCGCTGGCACTTCACGACCTTGTCGCCCTTTTTCAGCAAGCCCTTGCCTTCGCAGTTCTTGCACTTCTGCTTTTTCTTGACGTTGGGGCCCTTTTCATTGGCCATGACGGTCTCCAGTCCGGTGTTCAGGTTCTGACACGCGCATTCCTGCGTGTGCCAGAACCAAAGAACCACTCATAGCTGGAGTTGGCGGACAAGGCGAGACGGCGCTCTCGCCCCTACCCGCCAACAGCACGCCTCATGCAATCCTGATCGACATATCCGGCAGGCCTTCGAGCTTGCACAACAGCACATCGCCCTTCACCACGGGACCGACATTTTCCGGCGTACCCGAATAGATGATGTCGCCGGCCTTGAGCTCGAATGCCTCCGACAGCTTCGCGATCTGTTCGGCGACACTCCAGATCATCTTGTCGAGATCGGAGCTCTGGCGGACCGTACCGTTGACCGCGAGCGAGATCGCGCCCTTGGTGAAATGACCGGTCTTGCTGACCGGATGGATCGGGCCGAGCACCGCCGCATGGTCGAAGCTCTTGCCGATTTCCCATGGCTTCTTTTCCGCCGCCATGCCGTTCTGCAGATCGCGCCGCGTCATGTCGAGGCCGAGTGCGTAACCGTAGACATGCTCGAGCGCCTTCTCGGCGGGGATGTTGGTGCCGCCGGACTTCAGCGCCGCGACCAGTTCGACCTCGTGATGGTAGTTCTTGGTCAGCGACGGATACGGATGATCGGCCACGGTGCCGACAGCGACGTTCTGGATCGCGTCGGTCGGCTTCTGGAAGAAGAACGGCGGCTCGCGGTTCGGATCCGAGCCGCGCTCGATGGCGTGGGCGGCGTAGTTGCGCCCGATGCAGTAGATGCGACGCACCGGAAACACCTCGCTCTCGCCGACGATCGGAATGGTGACCGCCGGCACCGCGAACAGCGGCTTCGCGCCGGCCTGTGCAGCCGCGGGCGCGCTCATAGCAGTCGCGCCGGCAAGAGCGGCCGCGCCGGTGGCGAGGATCGTTCTGCGATCGATGACTGAAGTATCTTTTCTTATCATGGCGTTTTTCCTTCTTGTTGATCCGTCCTGGAGTGCGACAGCGACTTCAATTACTTGACGAACGGCTTGCACGGCACGGCGCTATGGCACCGGCTCCATCCCCTTGGCCGCAATGACGGCGGCGCCCGACTTGCTGCGCAGCAGCCGGATCAGGGCTTCCGCCGCGGCCCGCTGGCTGGTCGTCGATGCCACGGCCGCCGCATAGATCGTGTAATTCTGGATCTCGGCCGGCAGCGGCCCGGCAAGCACGACACCCTTCACGGGAAGGATTTCGCTGATCTGCTGGATCGCAATGTCGGCCTCGCCGCTGACAATCCGATCGGCGGAACTGCCGCCCTTCACCAGCACCGACTTGGCCCTCACCTGCGGACCGATGCCGAGCCGATCGATCACTTGCGAAATGTAAATTCCACTGGTGCCGCCGGCCGTCGGATCGACATAGGCAACGGCCTTCGCCTTCAGCAGCGCCTGCTTGAACGCCTCGACACTACTGATATCAGGCGGCGGCGCACCGTCCTTTACACCGACCCCGACACCAACCCGCGCGAGTGCAACGGCGCTGTCCGCAACCTTGCCGGCCTTCTTCAAAGTCTCGAGTGCTGCTGGCGACGCGACCAGCAGGTCGAAAGCCTCACCCGCCTCGACCCGCTTGAGCAGACCGCCGACGGTATCGGTGTCGAGCTGCACCATCGTCCCGCCGCTCTCGAATTGCGGGATCACCCCAAGCATCACCTGCTTGAAGGCGCCCGCGCTCAGCACCTTCAGCGATTCAGCGCTCGCCAGGCCGGGCACAGCCCAGGCAAGAACGCTCGCGATCGCGGCCACATGTCGCCATTTCAGCATCGATCGATGATCCCTCGGACATGATCTCTAATGATCACCTGATATCACCAATGCAGTATACCAGCAGCCAAAAAAGGCCCGCCGAAGCGGGCCTTTGGTGGTAAAATTCAAAAGACTGGGATCAGGTGTTCTGGATCAGCAGATCCCGGATCGGATCTTGCGATCAGGTCTTGAGATCGTCCGGCACCTTGCCGCCGTTCTCGGCAAGCTTGGTGATCACCTGCTTGTGCAGCCAGATGTTCATCTTGGCGGAGTCGTTGGTGTCGCCATCATAATGAAGTTCCTTGGCGAGTTCCTTGCGCGCGGCAAGACTCGAATCCAGGTTGAGCGCCTTCATCAGGTCGACGATCGAGGTGCGCCATTCGAGCTTTTCTTTTTGCGCCGCGACGGCCTTGTCGAGGATGGCCGCAACGTCCACGGTCTGGGTCGGTGCCGCGGCACCACCAGCCGCCGGTGTCGATGTCGAGGCTGTGGTCGACGCGGGTGCCGCGCCGGGGGCGGCTGGCGCGGCTTCGGCCTTGGTGCCGAAAATTGCGCCCATTATCTTTCCAAAGATGCTCATGAAGTCGCTCCCAATAACTTGAACATGGATCGCACAATGTTGGCCGACGCTACGCAAATTGTTGCGAGCACCGCGCCAGACATCGCAACTGTAGACGGACGATCCAACCTTGCCAATGTGCGAAAATACGCAGTTTGCGAAGTTTCGGCCGCCTGGGACAGAATGACGCCACAATAACGTTGTTGGCGCACCGGCGATGCTGTCGTTTGACGTTCGTGTGACACCCGCGCTCGCGTGCGCCGGCGTTTCATTCCTGTTCATTCTCGCAAACGATCGAACCTGAACAACCCCGGTTCAATGCTGCGACTGCACAAAACATCTCACCGAAGCGTGAGAACCATTTGGTTCCAACGGCGTTAGGCTTGCACGACAGGTTGCGACAGGTTCTTGCCCAGCAAAGCTCCGTCTCGTCGAACTTGCGTCCTTTGCTCTGCTCCGCCTTCCGCTCTGCTCAGGCTTCGGCTTGATCGCGACCGTTGCGGCGACAGGCGAGCGCATTGCGCACTCAACGCGCCGATGCAAGGGAGAGAACGATCATGGGCATCCCATATCCGGGCAATGCGCCCCCACATGTGACACAGAGTGCGGACGCCACATCGGCGCCTGCCGTGCACAAAATCAGCGTCTCCGATCTCAGCGATGTGCTGGCGCGGGGCTGGGACGATTTCAAAGCGGTGCCGAGCCACGCCATCATGCTGTGCCTGATCTATCCCGTGCTGGGCCTGGCGATCGCGCGTTTGGTGCTCGGCTACTCGGTGCTGCCGTTGCTGTTCCCGCTGGCCGCAGGTTTCGCCCTGCTCGGCCCGTTCGCAGCGATCGGTCTTTACGAGTTGAGCCGCCGCCGTGAGCGCGGCGAAGAGGTCTCGGCATCGCAGGCGCTGGGCGTGCTTCGTTCGCCGTCCTTCGGCGCCATGCTTGGACTGGGGACTGTGCTGCTGATGCTGTTCGTGGTGTGGGTCGCAACCGCGCAGGCGATCTATGTCGCCACCTTCGGTTATGCCCCCGCCGCCGGGATTCCCGATTTCCTCTCGCGGATCCTGACCACCGGACAGGGATGGATGCTGATCATCGTCGGTTGCGGGGTCGGCTTCCTGTTCGCTCTCGCCGCGCTGTGCATCAGCGTGGTCTCGTTCCCGATGATGCTGGACCGGCACGCCAGCGCCACCGATTCCGTCCTGACCTCGCTTCGGGTGGTTGCGGCCAATCCGGTGGCAATGGCGGCGTGGGGGTTGATCGTCGCCGCGCTCCTGATCGTCGGCTCGATCCCGGCCTTCCTCGGGCTTGCCGTGGTCGTCCCGGTGCTGGGACACGCGACCTGGCACCTCTACCGCAAGGTGGTGGAGCCCAATCCAACCCCCTACGAGGATCCGCCTCGCCCGCCCCGTGGCCCGCGCTATGCGGCGGACTTTCCGGCCAATCTCATTCCATGGAGCCGTGAAAAGAACCGATCGTAGAAATTTTTGCCCTGCGATGGTCGCCGGCCGGCGCCGCTGGCCGGTTGATCGCGGCGATGCAGTTTGGCAAGAAGCCTGGTGATGATGAATCAGCACCAGGCTTCTATGTTTGACGGCCTCAATGTTTGACGGCATTGCCTTCGCAGGCGGCGGCAACCGCTGCTACTGGCAAGGCGGCTTCTACGAAGCCGTAGCCGATCGCATCGGTCTCGCGCCCGGCGTGGTGGTCGGTGCCAGCGCCGGAGCGTATGCCGCGACCTACAGCCTGCTCGGGATCGGCCCGGAGGTCCGGCGCAGCGTGATCGGCGCCTGCGGACCGCATCTCAGGAATTTTGATGTCGCCGCCTGGCGGCAGGGCAAACCGCTTTGCCCGGTCGGTCCGATGTATGACGACCTGCTGATGCAGACCGTCGACACCGCGGCACTTGCCCGCATCAAGAGCCTGACCGATTTCCGGATCGCGGTGGCGCGGCTGCCGCGCGGACTGTCGCCGGCACTCGGCGCGGCCATCGGGATTGGCGCCTACCAGATCGAAAAGCACCTGTTTCATCCGGTGCATCCGCGGTTCGGCCGGGCGCTGGGCTTCCGCAGCGAATTCGTCACCGTGCGCTCCCTGACCGATCCGCAGCAGATGCGGAGCGCCCTCATCGCCAGCGGCGGCGTCCCGCCGTTCATGCCGGTCACCCTTGTCGGCGACCGGCCGGCGTTCGACGGCGGCCTGGTCGACAACGTCCCGATCGAGCCCCTGACCGCCGTTGAAGCCGCAGGCGGCCGCACGCTGGTGCTGCTGACCCGGCTTTACAAAAACGTCCCCTCGATCCGCAATCGCACGTACGTGCAGCCGTCGCAAAAGATCGAGGTGAAGCAGTTCGACATCACCAATCCCGACGGCATCCGAAAGGCCTTCGAACTCGGCCTTGCGGATGGCGACAGGTTCGCCAGATCACTTCGCAGGTAAGGTTACTTCGCAGGTAAAGCGCCGCGGTGGCATCCCACGCCTTGTTTTAGCCGCCGTTGCCATCAATTTTAAACAGTCCGGGGCATTAATATTCATTCGCTAATCCGCTGCCGTGAGTGACCACAAAATGGCCCGTCGACGATACCTTCCGTTCGCAATGCTCACCGTCATGCTCGCCACCCCGCTTGCGGGGGCCGCTGCCGCAACCTGCGGCACGGGCAGCTTCGACAGCTGGCTCGATGACTTCAAGCGCGATGCCGCCGCACAAGGCATTTCCCAGCGCACCATTACCGCAAGTCTGAACGGCATCACCCTCGACCAGAGCGTGATCTCGCGCGACCGTGGCCAGCGCGTCTTCAGCCAGAGCTTCGAGGAATTTTCCGGGCGGATGGTGCCGCCGCGCCTGATGCGCGGGCGAAACCTGATGAAACAATACGGTTCGCTGCTGTCGCGCATCGAACAGAAATACGGCGTGCCCGGCTCCGTCCTGGTTGCGATCTGGGGACTGGAAACCGATTTCGGCGTCAATATCGGGAAGTTTCAGACCATCCGCTCGATCGCAACGCTGGCCTATGACTGCCGGCGATCCGAGATGTTCCGTGGCGAACTGATGGATGCGTTGCGCATCGTCGACCGCGGCGACCTCGCCCCGACCGAAATGCGCGGCGCCTGGGCCGGCGAAATCGGCCAGACCCAGTTCATGCCGTCATCCTACATCAAGTTCGCGGTCGATTTCGACGACAACGGTCATAGCGACCTGTTGCGCAGCGCGCCGGACGTGCTGGCCTCGACGGCCAATTTCCTCGCCAATTACGGCTGGCAGCGCGGCAAACCTTGGGATCCCGGCACGCCGAATTTCGACGTGATCCAGCAATGGAACAAGAGCCAGGTCTATTCAAAGACCGTCGGTTATTTTGCCAGCCAGCTCGAGGTGCCGTGAGGCCGACTGGCTGCGCGTGACGACGCAGCATGACGTTGCCGTGCCGCCTGCACGCCCATCACTCCGGAGGCGTGCGCAGCGCGCCCCCGAGATGACGATGCGTCGTTTTTAATGCTGGTGCTGCATTCCGCCGGTCGCGCCCAGCGCGTTGATGCTGAAATTCACGTCCAGCGTTCCCGCCTTTTCGAACTTCAGCGTCGCCTTGAGCGTGTCGCCCTGCTTCAGCGGCTGCTTGAGATCCATGAACATCATGTGAAAGCCACCCGGCTTCAGTTCGACGGTCTCGCCCGGCTTGATTTCAAGTCCATCGGTCAGCGGGCGCATCTTCATCACGCCGTCGGTCATCGACATCTCGTGGATTTCGACGTGATCGGCGATGCCTGACGTCGCGCCGAGCAGGCGATCCGCCGCTGCGCCGTTGTTGGTGATTTTCAGATAGCCGCCGCCGATCTTCGCACCGCCCGGGGTGGCGCGGGTCCAGGGCGAGGCCACCACCAGGTCACCGATCTTGTAGGTGTCGCTGCCCGACGCGGGCATCGCCATCGTCATGGCGCCGTGTCCGCTGTGATCCATCTGGCTGTGATCCATCTGAGCCTGGCCCACGGTGGCCGTCTCCGCCACGATTCGCAGTTGCGGCGCCGGGGTCTTCAGATCATGCGCGGTCTGCTGGTCGCCGGGAATGTCGACCCAGCGGGCCTCTCCCTTGGCGCACTGCTGGATCGTCGGGAAATAGACCGCCTGCCCCGGCTTGAAATCGCCGCCGATGAAAGCGGAGAACACGAACTCATCGTAATTGTCGTTGGGCAGGCTGCCGCCCGACCAGACGATTTCCTTGACGCCGTCCTTCACGCTCTGGCCGTGGCTCTGATAGCTCCTGGCATAGTCGCCGCGGGTCATGCTGAGGGTCCAGCCTGGCTTCGGCATCGGCTTGACGCTGATCACGCCCTCCGGAATCTGCACGCGGATGGCCTGCGTCGCCTCTCCGGCGCAGCCGTGCGGCACTTGCAGCACCCCCTTGTAGGATGCGCTGGCTTGCGCCTCGGCGGTCGCGAGCGTGACATGGGCGAAGGCTGCGGTGTGTGACAGGCCGAGTCCCAGCGCTGCGACGGCAAGGCCGAGCAGCGGCTTCGGGCAGCCGTGCGAAAACTGAATCATGATGTCCTCAACGAAAATGGATCTGAACGTCGTGCGGTACGATGTGGCGCGAGAGAACTCAGACCAGGTGCGGTGGCGCCCGCGCGGCGAACGATGCGGACACGGTGCGCAGATGCGCGAACGCAAGGCCATCCATCGGCTGCACGGCGGCGACAGGCGCATCGCGTGCCGGCAGCCCGCCGACCTGCGCCATGGCGAAGCTGCCGCCACCCAGCGCATTGAGACACGCCAGGGCGCAATCGTGATGGCCGGATGGCGCGGGCAACTGGTCGGGCGACGACGGCGTTTTGCCGGCGGGGTTGAAAACCGCGGCTGATGATCGGCAAAGGGTGCCGAACAGCGCGTCCGCCGCGAAGCCTGGCCCGTGCAACGCGGCGCCCCAGCCCGCCACGATCACCTGCAACGCGAATGCGTAGGCCAGGATCAGGATCGGCAGTCGTCGCTTGGGGACTCGCCACAGCATGGACTTGGCTATGCCACGCAAGCGCTGTGACGTCCATGCGGAGCTTGCGACCGTCCGGCCGCGCGTGCGGCGCCAAACCAGTTCGGAACCAAAAATTTGATTCCAACCCCGGTCGATTTTGCGATTCGCCAAAGAATGAACACAAAAATCGATGTTAGAGAGTTCCATGCGTCGAGAACATGGTATCGGAGGAAGGATCTCGGAGGGGTTTTCACGGAAGGCATGGGAACCCGCCGAATGCCGGCTAAATCTTTCGCTGCAGATCAAGCCATTGATTTTACGTCGACAATACCCATATCGGGAGAGAGCCTGAGGTGCCGAATAACCTGCCTTAGTCGCTTCGAACAGTTAATCAGTTCTTGCTTAAGGCATGCAAATTACGACTAGCTGCATCGCAACATAAGCTATGTTGCACTGCAGATTCGGCGCCTATATTGAATTCACCGGAGCGGCTTCCCTCCAAGGGCTGAATCCGGATACGAAGGAGACTACTGCTATGTTAATGTCACTGATCCGCATGATCCAGGCGTTTAGGGATTATCAGCGCAACCTCAGCGAGCTGTCCCGCTTGAGCGATCGTGAACTGGCCGACATCGGCCTCGATCGTTCGGACATCCCGCGCGTTGCTGCTGGCTCCTACAACGGCTAACCGTTTCGACTTGATTGACGAACGGACAACGCCCGCTGCAGAGCGGGCGTTCTCGTTTCCAGCCCCTTTTTTTGCGCAGTTTCAAGCCGTTATCCCCAGCGCATGGCTGTGTTCGGGTATGGCGCGTATAAATTGCCGCAACTGGGCATCGTGGCCTCTCTGAAGGTTGCCTTGCCCCCGGTCAGGTTCTAGGTGTGAGCCATGACGACCGGATCGCAAAACCCCTCGGACCCCATCCATATCGTTGGCGCCGGCCTTGCAGGCTCGGAAGCTGCCTGGCAGGTGGCCACCGCCGGCCGCCGCGTGGTGCTGCATGAAATGCGCCCGACGCGGATGACCGATGCCCATCGCACCGAGGGCTTGGCGGAACTGGTGTGTTCGAACTCGTTCCGTTCCGACGATGCCCAGAACAACGCGGTCGGCCTGCTGCACGCTGAGATGCGCCGGCTGGGCTCGCTGATCATGCGCGCCGCCGATGCCAATCAGGTGCCGGCCGGCGGGGCTCTGGCGGTCGACCGTGACGGTTTTTCCGCCGCCGTGACCCACGCCCTCGAAGGCCACCCGCTGATCACGATCAGCCGTGAGGAAGTCGCCGGCTTGCCGCCGGCGGACTGGGGCCAGGTCATCATCGCGACCGGCCCCCTCACCTCCGCGCCGCTGGCGGACGCCATCCGCGGCCTGACCGACGAAACCGCGCTGGCCTTTTTCGACGCGATCGCCCCCATCGTGCATCGTGACTCCATCGACATGTCGGTGGCCTGGTTCCAGTCGCGCTACGACAAGGTTGGTCCCGGGGGCACCGGCGCCGACTACATCAACTGCCCGCTGACCCGCGAGCAATACGACGCCTTCGTCGATGCGCTGATCGCAGGCGAGAAGACCGACTTCAAGGAATGGGAAGCCAACACCCCGTATTTCGACGGCTGCCTGCCGATCGAGGTGATGGCGGAGCGTGGCCGCGAAACCCTGCGGCATGGACCGATGAAGCCGGTCGGGCTGACTGACCCGAACAATCCGACGGTGAAGCCCTACGCCATCATCCAGCTGCGCCAGGACAACAAGCTCGGCACGCTCTACAACATCGTCGGCTTCCAGACCAAGCTGAAGCACGGCGAGCAGACGCGGATCTTCCGCACCATCCCGGGCCTGACGCAGGCGGAATTCGCGCGGCTCGGCGGCCTGCATCGCAACACCTTCCTGAATTCGCCAAAACTGCTCGACGGCCAATTGCGGCTGAAGGCGCAGCCGCGGCTGCGTTTCGCCGGACAGATGACCGGCTGCGAAGGCTATGTGGAATCGGCCGGCATCGGCCTGCTGGCCGGGCTGTTTTGCGCGGCGCAGGCGCGTGGCGAAGTGCTCGCGCCGCCGCCGGCGACCACGGCACTCGGCGCGTTGCTCGGCCACATCACCGGCGGCCATATCGAGACCATCGACGCCGGCCCGCGCTCGTTCCAGCCGATGAACATCAATTTCGGCCTGTTCCCGCCGCTGACGTCGCCGCCGACACGGAAGGCCGACGGCACGCGGTTGCGCGGCAACGAGAAGACCGTGGCGAAGAAGCAGGCGCTGAGCGCCCGCGCGCTGTCCGATCTCGAATTGTGGATCGCCGACACGCTGCCGAACTCAGCCGCGGCGTAACCGCAGTCCCGATTTCATTCACTTGCATCATTCCCTTGCATTTTTCAGATCGCGCATGAGCTTACCCAGATCCGACGCCGCAGCCCTGTCAGACGCCTGGATCGAAGGTGTGCTGCTCAAGCGCGACGTTTTTTCCTCCATCGAACGTGGACGCTTCCGGACCGCTGACGGCGAGGTCGGCGCGGTGCTGCGGCGCATCGATCAGGTGCCGTGGTGGTCCTACCTGCTGGCGCGCCACCTGTTCGCCAGGGAACGCAAGGCGCTCCGCCTCGCCCGTGACATCGATATCGGGCCGCGGCTGCTGTGGGCCGGCGACAAGGCGCTGGTGCGCGGCTTCATCAACGGCATTGCCCTGCATCAGGCGCGCCCGTTCGGCGACGCCGCCTATTTCGCCTCCGCCAAAGCGGCGCTGCGCCGGATGCATCGCGCCGGCATCTGCCACAACGATCTCGCCAAGGAACAGAACTGGCTGCGCGGCATCGACGGCCGCGCCTATGTCACCGATTTCCAGCTGGCCACCTGTTTCAAGCGCCGTAGCCGGCTGTTTCGCATCCTGGCCTACGAAGACATCCGTCATCTCCTGAAGCACAAGCGCCGTTACCTGCCCGCCGCGCTGACGCCTAAAGAGCAGAAGATCCTGGCGCGGAAATCGCTGTTCGCGCGGGTCTGGCTCGCGACCGGCAAGCGCGTCTACCGCGCCATCACCCGCGGCGTTTTCAACTTCACCGACCGCGAGGGCGGCGGCCGGCGCCTGGTCAACGACGCGCCAGTGCTGATCGAGCGGATCAAGACCCATCCGGACGTGCGGGATGCCGCCATCGTCGCTTTCGCCGACCGGCGCGCCGGTGTCGGCCTTTATGCCTTTGTCGAGGCCGACGCGTCGACCACTGAGACCGAGTTGCAGTCGTCGCTGACCGGCGCGCGCAACGGGCCGAAGCCGCCGGAGCACCTGCAGGTGGTGGCGGCGCTGCCGCGCGATTCACACGGCGACATCCGCACCGAGATCCTGCAACTGGTTGCGATGAATCAGATCGACCTGATCGAACCGATGCTGACCAGCCAGACCGACCTCGCCTTCATGAAAAGCATCCTGGACCAGCGCAAGAACCTGCGCGACAGGTTCAGCTTCTAGGCAACGGTCAGGCTCGGTACGGCGAGCTACGGGACGCGCGCCAGAACGTCCAAAGCACCGCCAGCCGCGACAGCGGCTGCGGCCGGAACGGATCGAACGCCCCCTGCTCCATGTGGCGCAACGCCTTGCGCACCTGGGCCAGAGGCAGGAAGGCCCGGCGCGGAGCCGGTGGCGCTGATACAAGCGCCGCGACGGCGGCCTCCAGATGCGTCTGCGCCTCGCGATTGAGATAGGCGAGCACGGTGTGCAGTTGCGGTGTCGCGGTTCCGGCGAAGACGTCCTCGACCTTGACGGCATTCAGATCCAGCAATTGCTGCGGCAGATAAAGCTGCCGCCGCGCCGCATGCAGCGGCAACAGCCCGATGAGACGAACGAGCCCCTGCGCCAGTCCGGCATGGCGCGCCAGTCCCTCCGGCACGGCCGTCTGCGGGCCGCAAATGCGCGCCGCCAGCTCGAACAGCGTCGCAGCCGTATCCGTGAGATAGGTTTCCAGCGCATCCATGGTCGGCATCGGATCGTCGTAGAGGTCGAAACGATGCGCCTCGATCAGCCGCACCAGGTCGTCGACCGGCAAACCGAATGTCCTGATGGCATTGAACATCTCGGCGGCCACCGGATGGCCCTCGACCTCGCCGTGCCCGGTGCCGGTCAGTGTGTCGACCCACCATTGCAGGCGGATTTCGCCGGGCAGCGCCTGGCTGATGTGATCGCGCACGCGGGCGATTTCGCCGGCAAACGCATACAGCGCCAGCAGCGCGCGGCGCTGGGCCGGATCGGTGAACAATGTCGCGGCGTAGCGTTCGAAATCATGCGCCCGCACTTCGTCGGCGCAAAACGACGCGTCGGCCGGGCCTGACGGCGCGGCTGTCATGGCACCGCGATCAGCGCCGCCGCGACGCGCCGGCGCTCTCCGATCATGATGTTGTAGGTGCGGATCGCGGGCCCGGTCATCATGGCATCAACGCCGACGTGCACGGCGCGCAACGCTTCCCGCAGCCGGTTCGGCGGCAGCCAGATCTCGGTGCCGGTCCCGATCAGCAGCGTGTCGATGCTGTTCGCCTGATCGAACACGCGCTGCAGGGCATAACGGTCGATCTCGGCTGGTGTCGTGACCGGCCAGGCCCAGATCGAATCCGGCAGGCACAGCAGTGAGCCGCGGTGCGACATCGAATCGAAACGAAACCCGCCGTTTCCGTAGGCCTCGATCGGCGCAGACCTCGGAAGATGCGGCGTGTCCGAAGAATTCACCATCAGCGCTTCGACGGCTTTTCCGGTTTTTCCGGCGGATCCTCGGCCCCGCCATGACGATTTTCGCCGACACCCAGATAGATCAGGATCGGTGCCGCGATGAAGATCGAGGTGTAGGTGCCGACCAGCACCACGCCGAACATCATGGTCGCCGCGAACGAGTGGATCGCCTTGCCGCCGAACAGCAGCAGCGCCAGCAGGGCCAGCGTCACGGTGACGTGGGTGATGATGGAGCGCGACAGCGTCGAATTGATCGATGCGTTGAGCAGCTCCGGCATCGGCATCTTCTTGTAGCGGCGCAGCATTTCGCGGATTCGGTCGTAGATGACCACGGTGTCGTTCAGCGAGTAGCCGAGAATGGTCAAAAGCGCCGCGATGCTGGTCAGGTCGAAATCGATCTGCGTCACCGACATGAAGCCGAGCGTCAGCACGATATCGTGCACGTTGGCGATCATGGCGCCGAGCGCGAACTGCCATTCGAAGCGGAACCAGAGATAGATGAGGATGCCGACGATGGCGAGCATCAAGCCGATCACGCCCTTGGCCAGCAACTCGCCCGACACGCGCGGGCCGACGACTTCGACGCGGCGATAGTCGACCGAATCGCCCAGCGTCTGCCGCACCTTCTGCACCGCCGCCTGCTGCGCCTGGTCGCCGCCCGGCTGCTCCGCGATGCGGATCAGCACATCGGTCGGAGCGCCGAACTGCTGCAGCTGAATATCGCCGAGCCCCAGCGTGCCGAGTTCCGAACGCAGCGCCGAGATGTCCGCCGGCCCCGACTTGTTCTGGATCTCGAGCAGCGTACCGCCGCGAAAGTCGATGCCGAAGTTCAACCCGTGGGTGAAGTAGAGCGTGATGGCGATGATCGACAGCAGCGCCGAAACCGGAAAGCTGATCCGCCGAAACCGGATGAAGTCGAACTTGGTGTCGTCGGGCACGACACGCAGCGACGGAATGAAGCCATAGACACTGAGCACCGTCAGGATGACGATAAACACAGCGAGTGCGATGATAATCCAATGGGTCACAGCCGGAACTCTCTTCTCAAATCGGCACGGACTGCGGCCGCTTCCACCTGACCCACGCCGCCACGATCAGCCGGGTGACGGTGAAGGCGGTGAACACAGTGGTCAGGATGCCGATGCCGAGCGTCACGGCAAAGCCGCGCACCGGGCCGGTGCCGATATAGAACAGCACGGCAGCGGCGATGAAGGTGGTGATGTTGGAATCCATGATGGTTGCCAGCGCCCGGGTGAAGCCGGCGTCGATCGCCGAAATGGCATTGCGGCCGCCGCGGATTTCCTCCCGGATGCGCTCATAGATCAGCACGTTGGAATCCACCGCGATGCCGACCGTGAGAACGATGCCGGCGATGCCGGGCAGCGTCAGCGTCGCGTTGAGCAGCGACAGCACGCCGAAGATCATGGCCACGTTGATGCCGACGGCGATGTTGGCGAACAGCCCGAACAGCCGGTAGGTCAGCGTCATGAACACGATGACCAGGATCGAGCCGACATAGGAGGCGAGCTCGCCGGCGGCGATCGAATCCTGGCCGAGGCCGGGACCGACGGTGCGCTCCTCGATGATGGTCAGCGGCGCCGGCAGCGCGCCGGCGCGCAGCAGGATCGCCAGATCGTTGGCCTGCTGCACCGTGAAGCTGCCGGAGATCTGGCCGGAGCCGCCGGTGATCGGCTCGCGAATGACCGGCGCGGAGATCACTTCATTGTCGAGCACGATCGCAAACGGCTGCCCGACATTGTCCGAGGTCGCCTGGGCGAACTTGCGCGCGCCCGAGGTGTTGAAGCGGAAACTGACGATCGGCTCGCCGGAGCGCTGGTCGAAGCCCGGCTGGGCATCGGTCAGGTCAGCGCCGGAGACCAGCACCTGCTTCTTGATGACGTACGGCACCTTCGGCGACTGCGAACTCATCAGGACTTCGGATTCCGGCGGCACCCGCCCCTGCGCCGCCTGATCCGGCGGCACTGAGGTGTCGACCATCCGGAAATCCATCTTGGCGGTCTTGCCGAGGATTTCCTTCAGCCGGCTCGGATCCTGCAGGCCCGGCACCTGAACCAGAATGCGATCGACGCCCTGGCGCTGGATCAGCGGCTCAACGGTGCCGAGTTCATTGACGCGTTTTTCGATGATCTGGATCGACTGCTCGACCGCCTGGCGCATGCGCTCGACGATGGCCGCCTGCGGCACGCTGAGCCGGATCAAGCCGCCGCCGGCGTCGCTGATCTCGACCGAGCGCTGGCCGCTGCTGCCGAGAATGCCGCCCAGCGGCTGGGAGAGCTCGCGCAGCTTGGTCAGCGCCGCCTGGGTGTCGGTATCGGCGACCCGGACTTCGACATTGTCGCCGCGCACATTGATGCCGCCGATGAAGCGGATGCGGGCTTCGCGCATCGCCCGGCGGGCGTCGTCGGCCACCTGGTTCAGCTTGTCCTTGCGCACCGCATTGCCGTCGACCTCGAGCAGGAGGTGCGAACCGCCCTGCAGATCGAGGCCGAGGACGAGATGGCGCTGCGCCCATGCCGGCCAGGTCTTGACGGTGTGTTCGGGGAAGAAGTTCGGGACCGCGCAAAGGCACACCACGAGTGCCGTGAGCACGATCGCGAGCGCCTTCCACCGCGTGAAATACAACATCGTCTTAACCTGTCAGATTGGGGCCGGTCGTCATGATCGCAGCGAACGTTGGCTCAGCTCGAGGCGGCCTCGTCCTTCGCAGGCTCGCCCTTGGTGCGCACGCCGGAGACCATGCTGCGCATCTGGCGCACCCGCACGCCGTCGGAAATCTCGACTTCGATCTGGTCGTCATCGACCACCTTGGTCACCTTGCCGACCAGCCCGCCGCTGGTCACCACGGTATCGCCGCGGCGCAGGTTCTTCACCAGGTCGGCGTGGTCCCGGACCTTCTTCTGCTGCGGCCGCAGGATCAGGAAATACATGATCACGAAGATCAGCGCGAAGGGCAGCAGCGACATCAGCATGCTGTTGGCATCGCCACCGGCAGCGGCCTGAGCATAGGCAGGAGAGATCAGCATTCGAAGGTCCTTAATGGTCGGAAAGACGGACGGCGGGCTTGAACAGAAGGCTTGAACAGAAGACTTGAAGCCGAGCCCGCGCAAGGCCCGGAAAAAGCCCAACTGTGAGCCCGTCCGGGGGCAAATTCGCGCGGACTATAGCGGCGAACCGCCCAATTGCAACGCTGCTCCGCGCCGCCTGGAACACGGCTTGCGGCGCAGCGCGGCGGTCGATTAGGGTGCGCCCGCAGAAAGGCGAAAGATGTCAAAAAAACCCAATAAATCAGCCTCTAAGAAGGCCCCGAAAGCGAATCCTGCGCCCACCCGCCGCGCCGCGACAAAACGTCCGCCGGCGCCCTCCAAGGAGGGGTTCGAACAGCGTATTGTGACCGCACTTGAAGCCATTGCCGCGAACCTGTCGGCACAGGCCGCCAGGCCGCAAAAGGCCGATTCCCTTAACGACGCGGATGCCTTCGTCTGGTCCCCCGAGGGGCGCCTGATTCCGGTCCCCAAGGTCAGCCGCGTCGATCTCGGCCTGCTCAAGGGCATCGAGCGGATGCGCGACATTCTGATCGAGAACACCGAGCGTTTCGCCACCGGCCTGCCGGCCAACAACGCCCTGTTGTGGGGCGCGCGCGGCATGGGCAAGTCCTCCCTGGTCAAGGCGGCGCACGCCAGCGTCAATGCGCGGCCTGACGTCAACGGCCGGCTCAAGCTGATCGAGATCCACCGCGAGGACATCGAGACCCTGCCGCTGCTGATGACCCAGCTGCGCGCGTCCGACCTGCACTTCATCGTGTTCTGCGACGACCTCTCCTTCGACGGCAACGATGCGTCCTACAAGTCGCTGAAAGCGGTGCTGGAGGGCGGCATCGAGGGCCGGCCCGACAATGTCATTCTCTACGCCACCTCGAACCGGCGCCACCTGCTCGCGCGCGACATGATCGAGAACGAGCGATCGACCTCGATCAATCCCGGCGAAGCCGTGGAAGAGAAGGTGTCGCTGTCGGACCGTTTCGGCCTGTGGCTCGGCTTCCACAAATGCAGCCAGGACGAATATCTGGCGATGGTCCGGGGTTATTGCGCGCACTTCAAGATCAGGATCGACGATCAGGAATTGGAGCGCGAAGCGCTGGAGTGGGCGACCACCCGCGGCTCACGGTCGGGCCGCGTCGCCTGGCAGTTCGTGCAGGAAGTCGCCGGTCGCAAGGGCGTGCGGCTCACCGGCGCGATGGTTTGAAAAAACAAACACCGCGCTGACACGTCAGCGTCAGCGCGGTGTTGACGAATAAACTCCGGTGTCCCGAACCCAACGTCCGCCGAGGGGGGCATCAACGTTGGCGAGCGTCGGATTCCAGGGACACCAGAACCCGAAAAACTGCCTACCAAGGCCTGGTCTCATCAAGTCTTGGTTTTATTAAGACTTGCGCGCCGCCTCGCAGCGACGCGTCGTTCAGATCATGCGCCGTTCAGGAACTGCAGCGGATCAACCGGCGACGAGCCCTTGCGGATCTCGAAGTGGAGCTGCGGCGAGCCGACTTCACCCGACTGACCGGACTTGGCGATGACCTGGCCGCGCTTGATCGTATCGCCACGCTTCACCATCAGTTCGCTGGCATGGGCATAGGCGGTCACGTAGCCGTTGGAATGCCGAACCAGGATCAGGTTGCCGTAGCCCTTCAGCTCGTTGCCGGAATACGCCACGACGCCGTCTTCGGCCGCCTTCACCGGCGTGCCTTCGGGCACGGCGACATTGATTCCATCATTCTGTTTGCCGTTGGTCTTCGCACCGTAGGTGGTGATGACGCGGCCACGCACGGGCCAGCGGAACGACGGCAGCCCGCTGGTGGTCTCGGCGACCTTCGCCGGCTCAGCCTCGGCGACCGGAGCGGTCGGGCTCGCCAGCATGGCCTTCTGGGTCGGCTCGACCGAGGCCACCTTGGCGCCCGGTGCAGCCGGCTTTGCGGCCACCACGGCGGCGGCCGGAGCCGCCACAGGCTTGGTTTCGGTGGCGGCAAGAGCGGGTCCTGCCGGTGCAGCCATCGCCGGCTCGGCGGATGCGGTCCGGCCGGGCACGTTGATCTTCATGCCGAGCTTGAGCTGGGCGTTCGGCGGAAGATGATTGGCCTTGGCGAGCTGCGACAGCGAAATGTTGTTGCGCCGTGAAATGCTCATCAGCGTATCGCCGCGATTGACGACATGCACGCTGGCCGGAACGCTGACCACCTTGGTGGCAGGCGCCGGCGCCAGCACCGGCGGATGTGCGGCAGCAACCGCGGCCGGATGCGGAATGATCAGCCGCTGGCCCGGCTGCAAGGCCCGCGGACCGGACAGACGGTTGGCTTGCATGATGGCGGCCGCGGACACGTTGTAGCGGCGCGCCAGGCCATCCATCGTATCGCTGGTGCCGACAATGATCGGCGTGCCGGCGGTCGGCGTCGCAGCAACCGAACGCGGAGCGACGGTTGCGGTGGTTTCGATCGGCCGGGCCGGCGGCGTGTACGACGCCATGCCGCGACCGCCGCCACCCGACACGCCGGTCGGCGTCGGATAAGACTGCGGCGCCGCGATCGGCGGCGGCAATGCGGAAGAGGAATACTGCGGCCGGTTATACTGCGGGAGCGGCCGGCTCTCGACCGGCCCCGACGGCGCCGCATATTGCGGCTGCACCGACCCGGTGGCTTCCTGGCGCGAATTGAAGGGATTGGAAAACCCGTTGGAGAATCCGTCCTGCGAAAAGCGCGTCGAGGTATCGGCGCTGCATCCGGCAAACCCAACTGAAACCAGCGCCAGGGCCGCGATCTGCGGCATACGGCGCGAGCGAAGCAACTCAACTACGCGGGACATGGTTACTCACTCGGTACGCTACTCACACAAAATTGAGTAAACACATTCCCAGTAAACAACCGCTTAACCGCGCGGCACGACATCGAAATTCGCCAGATTTCGCGGCATGTTCGCGAGCGATGCAGTGCTCCGATGCGGCCGCCGACAGCCGCGGTGATCGTACGGCTTCGGTTCAGAAAACCCGTCGATCGACAGGCTGCAACGATGCTGCAAGGAAGCTCTGAAAGGCCGGCAACGGATTGCAGTCGCCGGCAGAGCGTCGCGTCACATCTCCCGCGCGACGCCGGGCAGCGCCGGGACGAAACGGACGCCGATCAGTTCGGTCCGCTCCGGTCCCTCCTGGGTTTGCCGCAGCCTGACCAGGACCTGGCTGCCCATCTGGGGCCCGACCGGTGCGACCAGGATGCCGTCCGGTTCCAGCAACCGGACCAAATCCTCCGGGATACTCTCCATCGCCGCCGTGACAATGATCCGGTCGAAGCGCCCGGCCTCGTCCGGAACGCTGAAGCCATCGCCGACCAGGACTTCGACATTGCCATAACCGAGCCGGGCCAGCCGCGTCCGCGCCCGTTCCGCCAGAGAGCGAAACCGCTCCAGCGTCACCACCTCGCCCGCCAGGCGGGACAACACCGCAGCCTGATAGCCGGAGCCGGTGCCGATCTCCAGCACGCGATTGAAGTTCCGCAGCTGCAACTGTTCTGTCATATACGCGACCACGAACGGCTGGCTGATGGTCTGCCCGCAGGCGATCGGCAGAGCCGAATCGAGATAGGCATCCTCCCAGTTGGCCTCCTCGACGAAGATTTCCCGCGGGACCTCCTCCATCGCGCGCAAAACCGCCTGGTCGCTGATGCCGCGCCGCCGCAGGGTCAGCTGGAACTTCATTTTTTCGTGCGGCGCACGCCTGGCCGAATTCATCGACTCCCCTCACCCGAAACCACGAAAACCGAATGCCGTTCATCTTGCAAGGTCGAACCGCAACGGTCCGGCAGCGTGGAGATCGATTTCCGGCGCACAAGTCGAGTGCCATCGGTAATATTGGTTGTTGCCAAGGTGCTGACGCATCGACATATTCACACTCAATCCATGGCAGCGGGAACATCCCTGAAATGACGGCACCGGCGGCTTCGCGCGGCTCGGTTCTCCTGGTCGAAGACGAGACCATGATCCGAATGCTTGTGTCCGACATGCTGTCGGACCTGGGCTATGACATTGCCGCCGAAGCCGGCGATATCGATCAGGCGATCAAGCTTGCGCAATCGGCGAAATTCGACCTGGCCATCCTGGACGTGAACGTGAACGGCAAGATCATCTCGCCGGTCGCCGAAGCGGTGGCGCTGCGCAACCTGCCGTTTGTGTTCGCTACCGGCTATGGCGCCGAAGGACTGCCGGAAAAGTACCGCAACTATCCGGCGCTGCAGAAACCGTTCAAGATCGAAACCCTGCAGCAGGCAATCGAGACCGCGCTGCACGGCAAGACGATCTGACGTTTCCGCCGATCGTCTCGAACCGGCCAGTTTTCCCGGAAGATCATATTCCAAGACCATATCCAAGATTATATCCCATGACTGAAGCAGAGATCGCAGCTTGCGCCGAGGCGCTTGCGCAGGCCTACCGTAGCAACACGCACATCGAGGCGCTGCCCACCGCGCCGTCTTCGGTGGCCGATGCCCATGCGATCCAGGACCGTGTGGCTGCATTGCTGGGAAAACCCGCGCAGGCCTACAAGGCAGGCGTAGCGGCAGACGGCGAGCCGCGACGCGGCTTGATCTATCCGCGCCTGATCCGCCCAAGTCCGGCGCGGGTTGCGCCGGCCGAGGCGCCGCATTTCGGGGTGGAAGGTGAAATCGGCTTCCGTTTCCTTCGCGATCTGCCGGCGCGGCGGCAGCCTTACACGCGTGACGAGGTGGCGACGGCAGTCGCCGTGCTGCCGGCCATCGAGGTGGTATCGAGCCGGTTTCGCGATCCGCTCGGCCGGCCGCCGCTGGAGCAGCTCGCGGATTGCGGCATCAATGGCGGGCTGGTGTTCGGGACAGAACTCTCCGACTGGTCGCATCTCGACCTGCCGCGCCTGCACGTCACGCTGCTGGTGAACGGCGAACCTGTGCTGGAGCATCAGGGCGGCCACCCCAACAACGATCCGCTTGGCCCCGCGGTTTCGCTGGTCGACATGCTGCGGGTGGCCGGCAGCGGCGTCGAAGCCGGACAGATTGTCATCACCGGCAGTTGCACCGACGGGCTGCGCTTCCTCAGGCACGGTGACCGCTGCACCGTCCGCTTCGAGGGCCTGGGCGAGGCCGAAGTCGTGTTTGACGACTGAGCCCCACCGCGTTCTAGCGGCGATTGCCAAGCCTTAAGTTTAACGTCTTAAGTTCAACGTCTTACTTCAACGTCTCGGCCAGCTTCTCCGAGAACGCGGTCGCGGTCAGGTCGAGCAGCAGCGGCGTGACCGACACGTGGTGCGTGGCCAGCACCGCGAGATCGGTGCCCTCGCCCGGCGGATCGATGTTGGCGAGACGCTCGAAGCCGATCCAGTAATACGGATTGCCGCGGCCGTCGCGGCGCTCGTCGATGCGCAGGAAACCCTGGTTGCGCTTGCCCTGGCGGGCCACGGTGACGCCCTTGACGTCGTCGGCCGCGCAGTTCGGGAAATTGATGTTGATCACCGTGTCCTTGGGAATGCCCGCGGCCAGCACCTTCTTGATGATATCCGGGCCGAGCCTGCGTCCGGTCTCCCAGTGCGGATTGCGGCGGCTGTCGACACCGAATTCCTGCGACAGCGCGAACGACGGAATCCCGAGAATGACGCCTTCCATGGCGCCTGCGATAGTGCCGGAATAGATCACGTCCTCCGCGACGTTGCGGCCCTTGTTGATGCCGGACAGGATGAGATCCGGTTTCTTGTCGCCGAGGATGTGCCGCGCGCCCATGATGACGCAGTCGGTCGGCGTTCCCCGCACCGCGAAGTGCCGCGGGCCGACTTCGCGCAACCGCAGCGGGTCGTTCAGCGATAGCGAATGCGACACCCCGGACTGATCGAGCTCGGGCGCCACCACCCAGACGTCGTCGGACAGTTCGCGGGCGATCTCCTCGACGATCTTGAGGCCGTAGGCGTGAATGCCGTCGTCGTTGGTGCAAAGAATCCGCATCCGCTCACATGCCCTTTTCGATGATTTTGATGCCGCCCATGTAGGGCAGCAGCACGTCCGGCACGGCGATCGCGCCGTTCTCCTGCTGATAGGTCTCCATCACCGCGATCAGCGCGCGGCCCACAGCGGTGCCCGAGCCGTTCAGCGTGTGCACGAAGCGCGGCTTGCCGTCGGAGCCGCGGTAACGCGCCTCCATCCGCCGCGCCTGGAAATCGCCGCACACCGAGCACGACGAGATCTCGCGGTACATGCCGCCCTCGCCCTGCCCCGGCATCCAGACCTCGATGTCGTAGGTCTTCTGCGAGGTGAACCCCATGTCGCCGGTGCACAGCGTCATCACGCGGTAGTGCAGATCGAGCTTGCGCAGCACCTCCTCGGCGCACGACAGCATGCGCTCATGCTCGTCGCGGCTCGCCTCGGGCGTGGTGATCGACACCAGTTCGACCTTGGTGAACTGGTGCTGCCGGATCATGCCGCGAGTGTCGCGCCCGGCGGCGCCGGCTTCGGCGCGGAAACACTGGGTCAGCGCGGTGAGCCGCATCGGCAGTTCTTTCTCGTCGAGGATGGATTCGCGCACCAGGTTGGTCAGCGGCACCTCGGCGGTGGGGATGAGCCAGTGGCTCACATCCGGCGGCAGATCGTCGATCACCCGCATTTCGAACACCATGAGATCGTCGAGCTGCAGCTCGGCGGCGGGCTTGTTCAGCTCCTTGACCGCCATGTCCACGGCCTTGACCCGGATCTGTTCGTAGATCTCCGCCTTGCTGACCGGCGGCGCGGTCCCGAACTGGTCGTCGCGGAATTTTGGCAGCTGCCCGGTGCCGAACATGGCGGCGTCCTTGACCAGCAGCGGCGGATTGACTTCGGTGTAGCCGTGCGCGGCCGTGTGCAGGTCGAGCATGAACTGCCCGATCGCGCGTTCCAGCCGCGCCAATCCCTTCTTGAGCACGACAAAGCGCGCGCCCGAGAGCTTGGCCGCCGTCGCGAAATCCATGAATCCCAGCGCTTCGCCGAGATCGACATGCTCCTTCGGCGTGAACGCATAATTGCGCTTCGCCCCGAACTGATGGTGCGCGACATTGCCGTGCTCGTCGGCGCCATCGGGCACCTCGGCGAACGGCAGGTTCGGGATCGCGGCCAGCGTTTCGAACAACTCGGTCTCGGCGGCCTTTGCGCTGGCCTCGAGCTCCGGCAGCCGGGTCTTGAGTTCACCGACCTCGGCCATCAGCGCATTGGCGCGGGCCTCGTCCTTGGCCTTCTTCGCCTCGCCGATTTCCTTCGACGCCGCATTGCGCCGCGCCTGCGCCCGCTCGGACTCCGTGATCGCGGCACGACGGCGGTCGTCGATCGCCAGCAGCGACGCCGACATCTGCTCAAGTCCGCGCCGCTTCAGCGCAGCGTCGAATGCCTCGGGATTGTCGCGGATCGATTTGATGTCGTGCATGGGCGGTCTCGTCTCAATCGGGCGTCGTGTCAGGCGTCATGGGACGCCAGCGAGCATCCAGTACCCCGAAGCGGCGGGGTTTAAAACCTCAAACAGCGCCAAAAGCCCGATCGGCCACTTTCGCGGCCGATGCCGGCAAGAATCGTCAGGAATCGCTGAAAATCATAACAAGTTTGGCAGCCGCCCGGGACGGATGGCAGCTATTCCGCAGGTGTCGCACCCGGTGCATCGGCGGGCGGTGTCGTGCCACCGGAGGCCTTCTGCGCGGCTGCTTTTTTCTCGACGATGGCGACCGCGATGATCGATCCTTCGTAGAGCGCCAGCAGCGGGATCGCCAGCGAAGCCTGGCTGATCACGTCCGGCGGGGTCAGCACCGCCGCGATGATGAAGGCCACCACGATGAAATAGCGGCGCTTTTCCCGCAGCTGCTTGGCGGTGAGGATGCCGACCCGCCCCAGCAGCGTCAGCACCACCGGCAACTGGAAGGCGATGCCGAACGCGAAGATCAGCGACATCATCAGCGAGAGGTATTCGCCGACCTTGGGCAGCAGCGCGATCTGTGCGGTCTCCGCGCCCGCGGCCTGCTGCATGCCGAGCGAGAACCGCACCAGCATCGGCAGCACCACGAAGTATACGAGCAGCGAGCCCAGCACGAAGAAGAACGGCGTCGCGATCAGGTACGGCAGGAACGCCTGCTTCTCGTTGCGATAGAGCCCCGGCGCCACGAACTTGTAGATCTGGGTGGCGACGATCGGGAATGAGATGAAGCCGGCCCCGAACATCGCCAGCTTCAGTTGCGTGACGAAATATTCGAGCAGCGCGGTGTAGATGAATTTGGAATTGTCGGCTCCCGCGACCCAGACGAACGGCCACACGAGCACGTTGTAGATCTGCTTGGCGAAGAAGAAGCAGAACAGGAACGCCACGCCGAACGCCAGCAGCGCCTTGATCAGCCGCGACCGCAGCTCGATCAGATGCTCCATCAGCGGAGCCTTGGTGGCGTCGATATCCTCTTGGGTCATGGCGCCTTGCCGGCTTCCTTGCCGCCCTCTGGGCCGCTCTCCGGCAGATCGTGCGGCACCACCGGCGGGGCGATTTCGGAGGCAATTTCGGACGGATTCTGCTGCGCGTGGGTCTCGGCCTCGATGAACGTCTGCGGCGTCGGCGGCTCGGGCGTGGTCGGCGTCATCACCGGCTGGTCAATCTTGAGCGCGTCCTCGACGTCCTTGGTCACCGACGACAGGATATTGCTGCTGGAAAACCCCTTGGCCGCGTCAGCCACCTCGTCGAACGATTTCTTGAGGTCGGCCATCTCGGCCTCGCGCATGGCCTCGTTGAACTGCCCCTGGAATTCGGACGCCATGCGCCGCGCCTTGCCGACCCACTGGCCGACCATGCGAAGGACTCCGGGCAATTCCTTCGGGCCAATGGCGACCAGCGCGACAACGCCGATCACCAGCATTTCACCCCACCCGATGTCGAACATGAATAAATCCGCTCACGCGGGCCGATGCCGCGCCTTCAGCCACACGACGGCCGGGCTTCTTTTTGTCAGACTGCCTTGCTGCCAACGTCGGAACGTTGCGCGGGCTGCGACGACGCATTGTCGATGCTCTTGACCGGCTCGGACTTGGTGTCCGCCACGTCGTCGTCCTTCATGCCTTTCTTGAAGGCCTTGATGCCCTGCGCGACGTCGCCCATCAGATCCGAAATCTTGCCACGGCCGAACAGCAGCAGGACCACCGCGATCACCACGATCCAGTGCCAAATGCTCAACGAACCCATCCTGCTAACCTCCACAGAATGAGCATTTTCCTTGAGGAAAAACGCTCACCTTCAATGACCTGCGCGCACTCTCATCGCAGAACCGGTACCGGCTGTTGCGGACTGCGCGTTCTAAAGCGCGTCTGCGCGCTTTAGCCTTTTGATTGAGCATGATCTTTTCGGAAAACCGGTATCCACTTTTCCGGATCATGCTTGAGCCGGCTTGGCCGGCCCGTCCTCCCGGGAAACTAGGCGCGGGAGTTGTCAAAAACAAGGACTTAACGCGCGCCCGCGACCCGGTGAAGCGGCGCATTGCCTGCAGCGTTAATCCGTGTCAGCCGCCCGGAGGAGGCGTTTGGACCCCCGTTCCGGATGCGGAACAGAGCCTCACTCCTCGCCGGGCTTTTCCGGCTCCACCGCCGGCGCCAGCGACAGATCGAGATCGCCGGGCTCCAGCGGATCCTCATCCTCGCGCAAGGCCGGGTCGTCGGAGGGCGCCGGAACGCTGAATCCGGACGGCAGGCGGGAATCCAAGAGGCCCGTGCCCTTCAGTTCCTCCAACCCCGGCAGATCGCCCAGCGCCTCGAGGCTGAACTGCGACAGGAAGCTTTCCGTGGTGCCGAAGGTCAGCGGGCGGCCCGGCGTCTTGCGACGGCCGCGCGGGCGGATCCAGCCGGTTTCCAGCAGCACGTCCAGCGTGCCCTTCGAGGTCACCACACCGCGAATGTCTTCGATTTCGGCGCGGGTCACAGGTTGGTGATAGGCGATGATGGCCAGCACTTCGATCGCCGCGCGCGACAGCCGCCGGGTTTCGGTGCTCTCGCGGGTCATCAGCCACGACAGGTCGTTGGCGGTGCGGAAGGTCCATTTGTTGCCGATGCGGACCAGATTGACGCCCCGCAGCGCGTAATCCGCCTGCAGCTGGGCCAGGGCCGCCTTGACGTCGACCCCATCGGGCATGCGCTTGCCCAGGGCCGACTGGTCGAGCGGTTCGCTCGACGCGAACAGCAGCGCTTCCAGCAGACGCAACTCCTCCGGCCGCGCCGCCGCCTGCTCCGAAGGTTCGTTCGGTGCGACGTCGGCGTCCGGTGCCGCGGCGGTCGAGGGCGATGACTCCGATGACGACGACTTGCGTGCGGCAGCCTCGGCCGACGATCCTTCGTCGGCGGCGGACACCTCCTCCAAGGCCGTCTCCTCCGAGGCCGACATCTCGGGCTCCCCCGCAACCGCCATCTCTGCGGCCGAAGCTTCGACTTCGGGGGCCTCCGCGGACACGACCTCGGCGACCTCGATGAGGTCAGAGGTTTCGACGGGCTCGGAGGTTTCGGTCAGCTCGGCGTCGCCCGCGATCGCCTCCGGAGGAGCGATGTCGGCGGACGCGGCTTCGGCGGACGAAATTTCGGTGGTCTCGACGTCGAAGGTCTCGGACTCGGAAGCCTCGAATTCGGAAGTCTCGAATTCGGAAGTCTCGGACTCGGAATGCGGCACCTCGGTGATCGAGGTCTCGACAGCGGCGATCTCGGAAGACTCTTCGTCGATCTCGACGACGCGCTTGTGTGCCAGACGTGGCATGGCTCGGTCTCCTTCTTCCACTTAGTCTGCCGGCATGTCGGGCGCCGACATGACGTCGGCGGCCGGCTGTGCCTGGCGCTTGCGAAAATAAATCGGGGCGAACGCTTCTTTCTGGTTCAGCTCGACCTCGCCCTCGCGCACGAGTTCGAGCGCCGCCGCGAAGCTGGACGCGAACACCGTGGCGCGCTGCGAGGGATCGACGACATATTTCATCAGATAGTCGTCGAGCGAGCTCCATTCCTCGGCGAGGCCCACCAATCGTTCCAGCGAGGCCCGCGCCTCGGCCAGCGACCAGACCGTGCGCTTGGCCAGATGGACTGACGCCAGCACCCGCTGCTGGCGCTGCGTCGCATAGGCCGACAGCAGGTCGAACAGCGTGGCGGTGAATTTCGGATGCTTGATCTCGGCGATCTGCTCCGGCGCGCCGCGCGGAAAGATGTCGCGCATCAGCTGCGGCCGGGTCATCAGCCGGTTCGAGGCCTCGCGGATCGCCTCCAGCCGCCGCAGCCGGTTGGCGAGCGCGGTCGCCATTTCCTCGGCGGACGGCCCGTCGGGGGTGGCCGGCTCGGGCAGCAGCAGGCGCGACTTGAGGAAGGCCAGCCACGCCGCCATCACCAGATAGTCGGCAGCGAGCTCGAGGCGGATTTTTCGCGCGGCTTCGATGAAGACCAGATACTGGTCGGCCAGCGCCAGGATCGAGATCTTGCCGAGGTCGACCTTCTGCGTCCGCGCCAGCGCCAGCAGCAGGTCGAGCGGGCCTTCATACCCTTCGACGTCGACCACCAGCGAGGGTTCGTCGTCGGTCGGCGGCGCCGGCAAGCCGGTTTCGAATGAAAGAATTTCTGCGCTCATACGCTTAAGCTTCCTGCCCGTGCCACCAGGTCATCGAGTTCGCTGCGCCCCGCGACACGATCAAACGGCTGCGGCGGTTTGCGCGCGGCCTTCGCTTGCTCGGCGCGCGCCCGGGCGGCCGCGTTTTGGCCCAGAAGCGGCGTCTGCGCGGCCACCTGGCGCATCTCGTCCATGTTGCCATTGCAGTGCAGGACAACGTCGCAACCTGCTGCAAAGGCGGCCCTTGTGCGCTCGGCGATGGTCCCCTGCAGCGCGTTCATGGACACGTCGTCACTCATCAACAAACCCTGAAACCCGATCGCACCGCGAATCACCTGTGCGATCATTGTCGCAGAAGTCGTAGCCGGTTGGGCGGGGTCCAGCGCGCTAAACACAACATGTGCGGTCATGGCCATGGCCAGGTCCGCCAGCGGCTGGAACGCGGCAAAATCGGTCCGCTCCAGCTCCGCCCTCGCCGTGTCCACCACCGGAAGCCGATGATGCGAGTCCGCCGTGGCACGGCCGTGTCCCGGGATATGCTTGAGCACCGGCAGGACGCCGCCGTGCGCCAGCCCGTCGGTCACCGCGCGGGCGATGGCCGCGACCTTGTCCGGGCTGGTTCCATAGGCCCGGTTGCCGATCACGGCATCGGCCCCCGCGACGGGAACATCCGCCAGCGGCAGGCAATCGACCGTAATCCCGAGACCACTCAGATCGGCCGCGATCAGCCGGCTGGACAGCCAGGCCGCGCGCAGGCCGGCCTGCGAATCAGTGTCGTACAGCGTCCCGAACACCGCACCCGGCGGATACAGCGGCCAGTGCGGCGGCCCCAGGCGCTGCACCCGGCCGCCTTCCTGATCGATCAGGACCGGCGCATCGGCGTCGCCCACCGCATCCCGCAACTGCCTCACCAATTCAGAGACTTGCGCCGGATTGTCAATATTTCGCTTGAAGAGGATGAAACCCCAGGGCTTCTCAGCACGCAGGAACGCGAGCTCGTCCGCGGTGAGGACGAGCCCGGAGACACCGGTGATAAAAGCGCGCGTGGTCATACCTTGGGCGATAGCCCGCGCCGCGCCCCAGGGTCAAGGAAACGGCGATTAATTCCTTTGGACGACGCACTGTCCGCCGGCGGTTTTCAGGCTGCCGCAGAATTGTGACGCTTCGTCGGGGGTGCCGAACGGCCCGACCATGGCGCGGTAGTAGATTCCCTTTTCGCCGAGATCGGCCCGCCTGATCAGCGGCGCGCGGGAGCCGAGCACGCTGGGGAACTTGCCCTGCAGGGCGCGATAGGACGCCTGGGCATCCGCTTCGCTGCGCTGGGACGAGATCTGCACCACATAGCCGCCGGTGGAGGCCGCAGCCGGAGCCGCCGCGGCCGGATTGTTGGAGGCGGTGCGCGTCGGCGCCGCGCCCGGGGACAGCGACATCGGTGCGTTGGCCGGCGGTGATGTGGTGGCCGTCGTGGCGGGGGCCGGTGCACGGGTGGGCGCGGCGACCGGCTGTCGCGCGATGGGGGCAGCAGCGGCCGGCCCGGCATCAGCCTGATCGGGCCGGATGGCCAGGGTGCGAACCCTGCGCGGCTCGTCGCCGACCAGCGAGGTTGCGGTCGCGCCAGGCGCCTGACGGGACGCCGGAATGACCGGAGCCGTGACGCCGCCCGGGTTCGGGTTGGGATTCTGGGTCAGCGGTGGAAACACCACGCGCGGGCCGGTCTTGACCGTGTTCGGATCGACCGGTTGCTCCTCGCGCGACACGATCCGCTCCGAGCCCGGCGCGGTCGCCACGCGATCCTGGATCGGCTTGCTGGAGCCGTCGGCGGACTGGGTCGGCGGCACCACCTTGTTCGGGCCGGGATCGGCCTTGATGATCGGCGCCTCGCCGTTGCGCGGCGATCCATGCCAGGTGCGATAGGTGTACGCGCCGGCCGTCCCCACCACCGCCAGCGCCGCCACCACGACCACCGTCATCATGCCGCCGCGCTTCGGTCTGACGCGCTCGGCCGCCTCTTCGTCGTAGCCCTGCTGGACATAGGCGTCTTCGGGATAGACTGCATGCGGATCGTAATTCGGATCCTGCCCGTCGGCCACGCCATAGAGCGCGTCGTCATAACGCGACGGATCGGGCTGCTGCTGATCGTACGCATGGTCATGCGGCTGCAGATACGCGGCGTCGTGCTGCGACGGCGCATAGCGCGGATCGTCATAATGCGGATCTTGCGGCACCGTGGAATGCGGTGTTGCGGGATACGCATCGCGGAACGACGGTTCGGTGAAAGACGGCTCGTTGTAGGTTTTTGTAGCTTGCACCGGTTCCTCGTAACTCTGCGGAGCTTCGCGTTGCGCAACACGCTGCATCCACGACGGCCGGCTCGGCTTGACGTCGAACTCGGGCGGCGCGTCGTGATCGGAATGATCTTGATCTGATGTGTCTTGATAAGATGTGTCGTGGCCCGATGTGTTCTCATCAGGCGCGTCGTGACCCGGCGCCTCGTAGCGGTCATCATAGCTCGGCGCGGGCGGCGGCTCCCGTCCGCCACGGCCGAGATTGGCGAAGGGGTCGGTTTGACCGATCAGGCGCGCGAGCTCCGCCAGCGGATCGCTCTCGCCCGCTTGCGGGGCTTGGCCGGGTGCGCGCCCATCCTCCGCGCGTGTCGGCCTGCCCTGGTATCGATCTGCGTATCGATCTGCCATCGTGATGTTGCGTCCCCTTCGGGAAGACCGCCGATCGCATTCCGGGAGCTTCCTCCCGGATCAAAAGCGGCTGCCGCTGACCGCCATCACAGTCCCCTTGTGACCGGCGTATCCCCCTCGCTTATCGCATCTCGTTCGGAGCATGGACGCCGAGAACGGCGAGACCGGATGCCAGAACCGAGACGACCCCCTGAACCAGGGCCAGTCGTGCGACAGTGATTTCTGCATCATTAGTTATAATGAAGCGTAAATGAGGCATATCGCGCCCCTTGGTCCAAAGCGCGTGAAATTCGCTCGCCAGATCATACAGGTAAAACGCGATTCGGTGTGGCTCATGCGCCAGCGCCGCCCCCTCCACGATCCGCGGGAAAAGCGCCAGCCGCCGCATCAGGCTGAGCTCGGCAGCATCATCCAACCGCCCGAGATTGGCTGTGCGCAACACATTGCGTAGCGCCGCCGCATCCTCCGGCAAATCCGGATACGCCTCGCGCGCATTGCGGAAGATCGAGTGTCCGCGCGCATGGCCGTACTGAACATAGAACACCGCATTGTCCTTGGACTGTTCGATCACCTTGGCAAGATCGAAGTCCAGCACCGCGTCGTTCTTGCGGAACAGCATCATGAAGCGCACGGCGTCGGAGCCGACTTCGTCGACCACCTCGCGGAGCGTAACGAAATCGCCGGAGCGCTTCGACATCTTCACCGGTTCGCCGTTGCGCAGCAGCTTCACCAGTTGCACGATCTTGACGTCCAGGATGCCCTTGCCGCCGGTGATCGCCGCGATCGCCGCTTGCACGCGCTTGATGTAGCCGCCGTGATCGGCGCCCCAGACGTCGACCATGTTGACGAAGCCACGATCGAACTTGGTCTTGTGGTAGGCGATGTCGGAGGCGAAATACGTGTAGCCGCCATCGGACTTCAGCAGCGGACGATCGACATCGTCGCCGAACTCCGTCGATCTGAACAACGTCTGCTCGCGATCCTCCCAGTCCTCGTCGACGGCGCCCTTCGGCCGCGGCAGCCGGCCCTGATAGACAAAGCCGCGCTTGCGCAGGTCGTCGATCGCGGCCGCCACCTCGTTGCCGTTGCCGGACTGCAGCGAGCGCTCCGAGAAGAACACCTCGTGGGTGATGTTGAGGGCCGCGAGATCGTCCCTGATCATCTCCATCATCATGGCGATGGCCTTGGTCCGCACCAGCGGCAGCCATTGCGCCTCGGCCTGCGTCAGCAGCGCGTCGCCGTGTTCCTTCGCCAGCGCCGCGCCGACCGGCTTGAGATAGTCGCCGGGATAAAGCCCTTCCGGAATGTCCCCAATGCTCTCGCCCAGCGCCTCGCGGTAGCGCAGGAAGGCGGAGCGCGCGAGCACGTCCACCTGTGCGCCGGCGTCATTGATGTAGTACTCGCGCGTGACGGCGTAGCCGGCGAAATCCAGCAGGCTCGCCAGCGCATCGCCGAATACGGCGCCGCGGCAGTGGCCGACATGCATCGGACCGGTCGGGTTGGCCGAGACGTATTCGACATTGATCTTTTCGCCGGCGCCGATGCGGCTGCGGCCATAAGCGCCCTCGGCCTCGAGAACCGCGCGCAGCGCGTCGGTCCACGCCGTGGGTTTCAGGGTCAGGTTGATGAAGCCGGGACCGGCCACCTCGACCGCCGCAATCAGGTCGTCGGCGCGCAACTTGGCCGCAATGGCGTCGGCGAGATCACGCGGCTTGGCCTTGGCTTCCTTGGCCAGCACCATGGCGGCATTGGTCGCCATGTCGCCATGGCTCGCGTCCTTCGGCGGCTCGACCACCACGCGCGAGAGGTCGGCGCCCGCAGGCAGCGTGCCCTCGGCGGCAAGCACGCCGCAGATCGTGTGCACGCGCGCCAGCACGTCGGCGAAAATGTGCGAAGGAGCAGTGGAATTGGCCATGTAATTCAACGATCCAGGTCGGCCGACGGTGGTTTCAAATTCGGCCGGATGACGCGCCGCCTAACGCAAATCCGGGGTCGAGTCAAAAAGCCTGTGATGCTCGACCATGGCGAAACGGTCGGTCATTCCGGCGATGAAATCGGCAATCCGGCGGGTGTGATCCGCCTCCCCGTCCCCGCCCTTGAAGGACGACCATTCCGGCGGCAGATCCCGCGGCGTCTTGCGGTAGCGGGCGAACAGCTCGCAGATGATGTCTTCGGCATCGCCCATGATCCGCATCACCCGGGCATGGCGGTACATCCGCTGGTACAGGAACGCCTTGGTCGCCGCCTCGGCGGCGGCGGCCTCGGTTCCGAAGGCCACCAGCGCCTGCGGCTGGTGCCGCACCTCCTCGGCCGATCCCGGACGCGCTGCATCCAGCCGCCGGCGGGTTTCCGTCACCACCGCCTCGATCAGGTAGGAAATCAGCTCCCGGACCAGCTCCGCCCCCAGCCGCACCTCGTCGAGATCGGGATACCGCCGGCGGATCTCCGTGATCATGGCGGCGGTGACCGGGATCGATCCGAGGTCGTCGACCCTGAACAGGCCCGCCCGCAGGCCATCATCGATGTCGTGGGCGTTGTAGGCGATGTCGTCGGCGATGGCCGCGATCTGGGCTTCCAGCGAGGCATAGCTCCAGAGCTCGAGATCATGACCGGTGACATAATTGGCAATGTCCTGCGGGACGCCGTGCTCGCGATAGGGCCCGATCGCCCGCCCCTCGCGATCCCTGAGCGGACCGTTGTGCTTGACGATCCCCTCGAGGGTTTCCCAGGTCAGGTTGAGGCCGTCGAACAGCGGATAACGATGCTCCAGCTGGGTGACCACGCGCAGCGCCTGGGCATTGTGGTCAAAGCCGCCCTGGGCCTCCAGGCAGGCATCAAGCGCCCGCTCCCCGGCATGGCCGAACGGCGGATGTCCCAAATCGTGCGCCAGGGCCAGTGTCTCGGTCAGGTCCTCGTCGACGCCGAGCTGGCGCGCCAGTGCACGGGCAATCTGGGCCACCTCCAGCGAATGGGTCAGCCGGGTGCGGAAATGATCGCCTTCGTGGAACACGAAGACCTGGGTCTTGTGCTTGAGGCGGCGGAAAGCTGTCGAATGGATGACACGGTCGCAATCCCGCCGGAATGGGCTGCGGGTGCGGCTCGCAGGCTCGGAAAACAGCCGGCCGCGGCTCGAATCCGGGTCGCAGGCATAAGCCGCGCGGGGAGCAGCCATTCCGACGGACACGGTTTTTCACCTTTCCAGCGTTTGATTCCGGGACGCGCAGCACTTAACTATGTGTAGCGGGAGATTCAAACCTTGCTGTGACCATTCCCGCGCAAGGACGACGGAGCATCCATGACCGCCAGTGTGACGATTTCCGAGCGGGCTGCGAAGCGAATCGGAGAAATCCTGAAATCCGAGGGCAACGGCGCGATGCTGCGCATCAGCGTCGAAGGCGGCGGCTGCTCCGGTTTCCAGTACAAGTTCGACGTCGCGCGCGAGAAAGCCGACGACGACCTGACCATCACCCGCGACAGCGCCGTGGTGCTGGTGGATCCCACCTCGGTGCCGTTCCTGGCGGGCTCGGAAGTCGACTTCGTCGACGACCTAATCGGCGCATCGTTCCGGGTGAACAATCCGCAGGCGACAGCGTCGTGCGGATGCGGGACCAGTTTTTCGATTTAACGACGACAATCTGAGGCCGCTCCGATCCGCGCGGCGTGAGTTGGCTTGCTAAATCGTCATCGGGCGTAAGACACGATCGAGGGTTTGAATCCGTCCGTCAGGGTCGGACAAGCGAATTCACCGCCTCATGAGGGATAGCGGACTGCTCGCGGCGATCGATCGTCGCCAAACGCACGGCCAGCTCGCGCTGACCGGCGATTGAAGGCAGAATTTGCATATTCATCCGTTCCAGACAGCGCCACGCACGCCGTTTACCGCCGCCAAGGCCCTTCGAGACAGAATGTGATGTTCCGTGTTCGGATTCGCCCTGCGATATCGGACGAGCGCTGCAGCTTATTGGACTTGCAGCGACGGGCGTCTCTGACGCACGACGCTTATCGGGACCATCTGTTGCAGCATCCGGATGCGATTGATCTTCCGGTCGAGCACATTGAATGCGGCGGGACGTTCGTCGCCGAGATCGACGATCGGATTGCCGGGTTCGCCGTCATTCTGGCTCGCCCCGACGGATTCATGGAATTGGATGGCCTGTTTGTGGAGCCCGAAAGGAGCCGCTCGGGGGTAGGCCGGCGCTTGGTACAGGAAGCGAGGCACCGGGCGATCGAGTCCAAAGCCGAGGGCCTGATGGTTGTCGCCTCACCTGAAACCCAGGAGTTTTATTGCCGATGCGGCTTCGTGCCGACGGAAGAAGTCACGACCCGCTTCGGGACCGCGATCGCCATGACCATGCCGACGCTGGTTCGCACCTCTCGAACATAGCAGCGCCCTCCGACACTTTCCCGCCCTGCGCCCAGAACATGGTCTTGTTCGGATCTCGTGCCAAAATCGGTGAGTCTCGCTTAATTGCCTGACTCGCTAACCATACTTGACGGTGGTGCTCTGCCCCACCTCGATGAGATAACCGTCAGGATCGCGGATGTAACAGCGCCACTCGCCGTATTTTTCCAACGGCTCGGTGATGAACTCGGCTCCTCGACTTCTCCACAACTGATAGCACGCTTGAATGTCCGCGACGCGGATATTCAGGAAACTGTTGATGTGGTTCGGATCGGGAACGCTGAGCGTGACCGTCGGCTTGTCCGGTGTCGGTCCGCCCCCGACGTTCAAAATCATCCAGATATTCGCGAATTGAAGGTAGCCGGGCGCGTTGCCGTCACCGAGGCTCAGAATGCGAGCGCCGAAAACCTTTTCGTAGTAGCGAGCCGATCGCTCAATGTCGGCGACGGTGAGAAATTGCGCGATGCTGATCCCTTCTTCCGGAGGCATCGCATAACTCTGTTGCTCGACTTGCACGCTGTTCATTGCGAGTTCCTTTTCCGATGCGGAGCCCCGCCAGGATTAGACACCCCAAATCCGTCGTACGAAACCCAATTCCATCGCCTCGCGATGGAATGGCGCGGATTCCGATGATCGCGCCCGAGGCGCGAAGCGTTCTGTGTGTCTGGCCTCCAGGCTTCTCAACGGCCGGTTCCCGCCCCCCAAACACCGGCGTTGACCAACGTCTCGGGGGACGTCCCGGCGACCCGGGGACGACGGCGATGGTGCACTTAATTTTGAAAACTCTCTGCGCCCCGGCGGGAGCGATAGTTAAATGGACGTTACCGCAACCACCACGCGTTATCCGACATGCGGCTCACCCCTTCGCCCGGAATTGAACGCCGAGCAGATCCTCGAACGGCAGCACCATTGCGCCCTTGTCCTTGTCGCCGTGCCCCTGGCGCAAGACGGTCTGGTAGGTCGCCATGGCCGCCGCGGTGACCGGCATCGGGAAATTGCCCTCGGCGGCCACCGCCGCCATGCTGACAAGATCCTTGTAGGCCTTGCCCAGCGGGTAGCCCTCATCGAACAGACGCTTGAGCATCCGCGGCACGAAATACTCCGAGGCGTAGCTGCGGCTGGTGCCCGTGGTCACGACCACGGCGAGCTTGTCGGGATCGAGCCCCATGGCCACCGCCATCGGCAATACCTCGGCAAGTGCGGCGATGTTGATGTCGTAGATCGTGTTGTTGATGGTCTTGGTCAGTTGACCCGAGCCGGTTGGCCCCATGTGCAGAATGTTGCTGCCGAAACGCGCGAGCAGCGGCCGTACGGCCTCGAACGTCTCCGGAGCGCCGCCGCACATGATGGTGAGTGTGCCGGCCGCGGCTCCTGCCGGAGCGCCGGACACGGGCGCATCGATGAATGTTTTGCCCTGCGCGGCGAGTGTCCGACTGATCTCCAGCGTCTTGGCATGCGCGATGGTGCTGAGGTCGACCACCACCGCACCGTCGGCCAGCGCGTCCGCGACGCCGTCCGCGCCGAACAAGACCGACTCCACCACGTCTCCGTCCGGCAGGCAGAGGAACAACACCTCCGCGCCGGCGATCTTGCTGCGATCAGGGGTCGCCACCAGCCCCGGCGCGACGAGCCCGTCAAGCCGTGCGGGGTCGGCATCAAACGCGACGATTTTCTGGGAGTCCGCTTCGCCCTTGTTGGCGAGATGGAGAACCATCGAGCGGCCCATGGCGCCAAGGCCGATGAAAGCGATGTGTTTCATGACAACATTCTCCATTCGTTTGGCTGGATCACCGGATCCGGGAACGGTGTCGCTTGGCTCGGCCAGGAGCACAACAGTCATGTTTTGCAACCCGGCCATTCAGCGGTCAGCGAAAATGGCATCTATTGGGATGATGTATAAGAGTTGCTTCGCGTGGCATCCCGGTACAGGAGCGGCGCCGAGCTTTTGGACTCGAACTTTAGGACCAGAGCAAAATGGATCGGCAGAACTGGCAGCTCAACAGCGAGACGGTCATCGTTGTCGACGTTTCAATCGAGAGGCTCTGGGCTGCACTGACAGACCCTGAAGATGCGCGTCGATGTTTCATGGGTGCGCGCGTGAGCGTCGGCAACGTCGGCGAGGCTTATCGCCTCGAACGAGATGACGGCTGGGGCGTCGCCGGTGTCGTACTGGCAAAGGATGCTCCGCACAGATTGCGCGTGACCTGGGGACTCAAGACCCCGCCCGGCGTCGCAATGCCGAACTGCGAGGTGGAGTACGTCATCGAATCCGCCACCGCCCCGCACAAGACCCCGCAGCTTCAACTGAGCATCCGTGAGTATGTCGATGGACCGGTGCCGCCACCGCTGGCACAGGCAAGCCGCACGGGCTGGGCCATGATTGCGCGGAGTATCAAGGCGAATCTTGCCTGAGGCTTGACGCCTGGCTCGGATCAAGGTCTTTCGCGCGCCGCGTCGTCGGCGCGCATCGCTCAATCCGATCCCTGCGCCGGCCTAGGCCGCCTTATCCTTCACCACCTCGAACTTCTCGAGGATCTGAATGCGGACCTCCTCCGCGACCGGGCCTTGGGCCCGCCGCAAGAGATTCCAGAGCCGGATGAGTTCCTGTTGTCGGGCTTTATCCATGGAGGCACCTCCGACTCGGACAATGAACGAAACGAGAACAAAAATCAAGGCACTCGAGGCGGGATCAACCCTTTTGCTGGGTTCGATCAGATTTCAACGCGCCCGCAACCACTCCGGTCTTTGTCCGACCAAGAAACCGGAAAACAAGGAATTGCCGCCAAGGTGCAGGAAACACTCTCCGTCGTCGTCAATCGTGTGCCCGCTCTGAAAACCACCTTTCCTCACCCGCACGACAGTGGCAGCCTGCCCCGGCCCATGCACGACAGGCCGGCCGCCGCCACGTCATCGTCGCGCGCCACCAAGCCTGCCCCTCGCAAGAAACGGGCCCGATCAGGCAAGACCACGTTCGCTCGCCGCCTTGGCTTCGGCGTGCGCTGGGCGAGAGGAAAATTGGCCGCGGCGCCAGTGGCGGTTCGCATCGCTCTCATCGTGGTGACGATCCTCGCGGTCGCCCCGCTTGCAAACCTCGCCTATCAGGTCATCCGCAAGCCGACCGAGCTGTTCTTTTTCGTCGGCCGCGCGCTCGACAAGGAGCCGGCCGACACCTGGCGGGAGTATGGAGCGCTGTTCCGCGAATATTCCACCGACGCGGTCGCGCCCGAACTGCTGGCGGCGCTGGCGCAGACCGAGAGCAGCGGCAATCCGGTGGCGCGCACCTATTGGCGCTGGCAGCTGACCTGGAATCCGCTCGCGGTGTACAAGCCCGCCTCGAGCGCGGTCGGTCTCTATCAAACGACCAATCCGGCTTACGCCGAGGCGACACGCTATTGCATCCGCCAACACGCCGTCGTCGACACCGGCTGCTGGTTCAACAGCTTCTACATCCGCGCCGTGCCAAGCCATGCCATCGAGCTCGCGGCGATCTACCTGGACCGCCAGGTCGCCGGCGTTCTCGCCGCCACGCCGGTCAGAAAGCTGAGCCCGCAGCAGAAGCAGGATCTCGCCGCAGTCATCCATCTGTGCGGCGCAGGCCCCGCCCGCGCCTTCGTGCGCCGCAGCTTCAAGGTGATGGCTGACCGCTGCGGCGATCACCTCGTCGCGGCCTATCTCGCCAGGGTCAATGCGATGAAGCGGCAGTTCGTGCGCCTTGCGGCCAGCGATCCGGATTAGGCGAAAACCCCCAGTGCCCAACCGCGAACGACGGTGTCGGTGCTCGCGGATAACGCGCCACATACCGGATTTGCGACAAAATCGCGCAGGCCTGCGATGATGCAGCCTCTCCCATTTGGGAGATGAATTCCGCGTTGCCGGCCGCGACTGAGTCCGCTCCATTGTGGCGTTTCAGCACTAGCGAAATTGTTTCGATGTGCAATTCTTCATGATGTTTTGTGTCATGGACTTGGAGGTAGAGATTTTCTCATGGCGGCAGCGCGGGGGCTTTATCGATTTCAACTCGGGGCCGCGGCGTTATGCGTTGCAGGGCTCGTTCTCGCATCCGCTGAAACAGCGCGCGCGCAGTCGATCCAGGACGTCCAGCAGGAAGTCGTCAACAACGTCACCCGAACCGTCCTGCAGAACGTTCGCGATCAGGTTCAGCGGCGCCGGGGGCGGAAGTCCGCGGGGGTGATGCGCTTCTCCGGCAGCGAGGCATCCATCCTGGACTACAACAACCCTTTCGCCAGCATCGCCACGGGCGCCCCCATCGGCGATCCCATGAGCGCCCTCGCCTATAACAAGATCCCGACCAAGGTGCCGACGCTCGAGACGATCGCGCCATCGTATCTGTTCGGCGTCAACGTGATCGGGACTGGCGACGCCTCCCAGGCAGGAGGCGTCACGACGACGTCGGCGGCCGCCGCCGGCGCTTTCGATGTGACGCGGATCGGCATCTTTACGGAATCCGACGCCTTGACCGTCGTCGGCACGGGCACCGGTGTCTGGTCGAGCCTGCCGGGCATCGACGCCACGGCAACGGCCGCCTCGGGCACGATCGCCTATACCAACGGTGGTTTTTCAACCGACTTCACGGTGACGGGGACCTGGTCAAGCGTTGTTCTGAAAGCGCTCGGCATCGTGCTGCCCGCAAACAGCACGGCCGTCAGCTACGCGCCAAACGTCCAGTACAAATTCGACCTCGGCAATAACTGGTACATCGAGCCGACCGTGGGCGTGACCTACACCGAGAGCTATACCGCCAATTTCGACAGCAAGATCGGCGACAGCACCGAGGTTCACGGCGGCGCCCGTTTTGGAACGGAATGGATGTGGGGGGACTGGAAGGTTCAGCCCTCGGTGACGAGCATCCTGTTCACGGTGGTCGATCAAAACTCCATCTTCGACCAGTTCAACCAGCTTGCTCCCAACAACAACACCAGCACCAAGGGCCTGTTGGGAGGCCGCGGCTCCGGCAAGCTCAATTTCGTCTGGAACTCCAACTTCTCGAGCTACATCGAAGCGCACGGGTCCAGCATCGGAGGCGCGAAGGCCTATGGCGGGTCCGGCGGCCTGCGCTGGACATTTTGATCAGCAGGCTTGCTGATTGTCTCACCGTCGTTTCGGCCGCTGGACGTGGGCGAGGATACCTGCTGCTTCCTTGCTCCCGGCCTGCGCAGCCTTTCCGAGCCATCTCTTCGCTTCGGCGATGTCCCTCCGGCCGCCGATGCCGTTGGCCTGACATCGCGCCAGATTGACCATCGCAGCCGGGTCCCCCAGGGCCGCACTCTTCTCGTAGAAGGCACGGGCCTGCTTCACGTCCCTGGCGACAGCCAATCCTTTCTCGGCAAACTCACCCATCTTGTTGATGGCGCCGGGATCATCGAGGTCGGCAGCCTGCCGGAACAAGGCGTGCGCGTTGGCCAGATCCCTCGCACCGCCGAGACCGCGTTCGTTCTGGATCGCCAAGCGGACGATGGCCGGGGCGAACTTCGTCTTCGCCGCGATCTCATAGTAGAACCGCGCGAGTGCCGGATCCCGGTCGACACCGGTGCCTTCGTCATACATGACGCCAAGCGCGTAGAGCGCGCGCGTATTGCCGAGCTCGAACGCCTTCTTGTAGCTCACCAGCGCGGACGCATAATCACGCACCGCGAATTGCGCGCGTCCGAGCTGATAGGGAAACCGGTCGACAGCCGGAAAGCGCCTGACGGCGTCGGCGCACGCCGTAATGGCGTCTACCGTCTTGGTCTTCTCGACGGCGATGCTTCTGGCGTTTGGAGCCCGCACGGGATCCGGCGCGGCCGTGAGCTCATCGCAGGGCTGCGCCACCGACGGATCGGACAGATCGACCTGCTTGACGGCGTTGAGAAAGATCCTGTCCCTGGACAACTGGCCGTACATGTAAGGCGTTTGTTTCTGCTGCGTCGAACTCCTCACCTCGTCCCGCACCTTGCGGAACAGGAAGTTGATTTCGAGATCCGGTTCGGCCAGGTATTTCACGATCGCCGCGGCAAACGGGCTGTTGCGGCTGCCGGCCTCGGATGTCTTGTCGTCAGATGTCTTGCCGCCGGATGTCTTGTCCACGGAAATCTTGCCGGGTTCGGCGGCAAAGAACACCAGCACGTTCCTGAACGCCTCGGATGAGCCGGACACCCCATCCGGGTCGGCAAGATCCTGCCGGTCCAGCCCGGCTGCGAACGGATTTCCACGCAACGCGTCGAGGAAAACCAGCCCAAGCTTGCGCGCCTTCGCCACGCTCGACCACACCGCGCGAAGCTGTACCGCCTCGGTTGAAAATGCTGACGATGTCGCAAGTCTGGCATCGGTGGGGATCAGATATCCGTCGACGCCGGCGTTGATGCTGTAGCCGGCGAAATAGACTATCGCGATGTCGGCCTTGGCGGATGCCTCGGAAAAATCATGCAGC
Organism: Hyphomicrobiales bacterium; assembly: GCA_041424235.1. GTDB lineage: Bacteria > Pseudomonadota > Alphaproteobacteria > Rhizobiales > Xanthobacteraceae > Bradyrhizobium_A. The sequence goes on along the minus strand of JBGMOD010000092.1, from coordinate 49,257 downwards.
GCCTGGCGCAGATCGTCGCCTGTGGCGTCACGCCGCAGAATGACGTCGAAGCCAAGTCCGGTCAGCGCGGCGGCGATATCTTCGGCATCATGGACAGGCGTGGCAAGGCCGGGCGCATGGCTGTAATTCGCATTGCCGATGACCAGCGCCGCACGATTGTCGGACGCATCAGCGCAGGTGGTGACGATCAACTGGAGGACGACAGCGAGTGCAAGCACAACAAACCGCAAGGCGAAGTCCCCTTGTCAGTTGATTGCGCGTGAAGGATACCGCGCCACCCAGTCCCGATAGGTCAGAAACGCGAGCCCCAACTGACCATAGTCCACCTGCAAATAGCCGTTGTCGGCCCGCGACACAGCCGCCGGCCTGCGTTTCGCAACCTCCTGAGCCATGACGCCCACATAGAGGCTGGAGTCGCCGATGTACCTGTAGCGGTACAGGTGAAGCCCGTCGGTTGTGCGCCCCAGCAGCACGATGTCCCGCTTGAGACGCCGATCCGAAGGTATTCTGACATTGCTGGCCGCATTGGCGGCAGCCGCCGCAGCAGCTTCAGCCGCTTTCTTCGCGGCGTGCGCCGCCGCTCTGTCCGCCGCGCCCGATGCGGCGCGGCTGGCTGCAGTGGACGCTGCCCTGCCCGCCGCGTTCGAGGCCGCAGAGGAAGCAGCGCGACTGGCTGCGCTTGACGCCGCGTTGCCGGCTGCATGAGCTGCCGCCCGGCTTGCCGCATGCGACGCGGCCGCGGCGGCCTGGCTGGCCGCATTCGCGGCCGACATTGCTGCTGCCTGGCTCGCTGCGGAGACCGCGTTGCTCACGGAAGTGTTGACGACATTGCCGACAACGTTGCTCACCACATTGCCGACGATGTTGCCGACATGCTGATTGACGCGTTCGACCGTCTTGCGATACGCGCGATTGCGCTCGATTTCCTGGGCTGAACGGGTATAGGCCGACACGAGGTATCCGCGCCGGCGCGCGTCCCGCACGGCATCGGCCATGCATCGGCCGCGATTGCGCTCCCGACTTTCCAGGATCCGGCAACGCTGAAATTGAAGCTGGGCGTAGTCGGGATACTTGCCGACCGCTTTGGCGCAGGCGGCGGCGTCGCCGCTAAAGCAGCCGTTGACGTCCTCATCCTGCGCCGTGCGCAGCATCAGCTCCGTGGGATCGACCCGCCGGAGCGCCATATCGCTGCCGGGCGGCAGGCGGTGATGGCGCATGCTGGGATATTTTTCCGCGAAACGTCCGACCACCTTCTGGTCCGGAGAGTCCCTGAGCACCGCCCAGACCTTCTCGATGGAGTCCGAATTGCTCGTCGTGGCATCAGGCGAAGCCGTGTCGAGCTGATAGGCCGAAGCCGGCGGCTTGGGCAGATCGATCGCCTTGGATGCCGCCTCGCGCGTGCCTGGCGAACGCTCGAGCGAGGCCAGCACCGTGCGTGCTTGCTCGACATGGTCGCCGCGGGGATAAAGATCCAGAAATGCGCGATAGGCCACGGCGGAACGTTGCTGCTCGACGAGCGTCCACGCGAATTTTTCAGCGCCCTGAAGTTGCACAATCCGATCACCGGCTTCAGCCGCGTGGGGGCTTGAGGGGAATTGCTCCTGGAAACGACGTAGCGTGGCGATCTCGTTGGTCGAGCGGACGAACGTCCAGGCCACCCTCTCCGCGTCGGCCTCGGCGGCGGCCGCGGCGACCGCCGCATCCCCCTTGAGATAGACCTCGTCGTTGGAGAGCGTGCCGTAGATCGCCGGCTGCTGCGTCCCGGTTTCGGCCACGACATCGTCGTGAACCATGCGAAAGAGATAATTGATCTCCAGGCCTGGGGTCTCGACATGGCGCACCAGCGAACCTGAATACGGACTGTTGCGCCCGGTGCCATCATTGGCCGTGGTGCCAGCGGCGGCGGAAAACGCAACCAGTACATTGTCGTTGACATCGACCGGCGCCAGGCCGCGCGAAGCCGCGGTCGCCATGGTGTCGCTCGCCGCTGGCGCAGACCCGGCCGGATCAGCGCGGGCGGCGGTCACCTCCCGGGCAGTCTTCGAAGACCCCTTCGCGCCTTGCTTGGCGTCGGCAACCGATCGTCGCGCGGCCAGCTTGGCCGCAGCGAACGGGTCGTTGCGGCAGGCGTCGAGGATCACCAGGCCGATCACTTTCGGAAGCAGGGAGATATCGATCAGCGTTTCGAGATTGATCCCCTCGGCGTACACGTCGACCGCGGACTTGATCTCGGCATCCACCGGAATCAGCCAATTCCTGCCGTCGATCTCGACACCATGACCGGCGAAAAACAGCACGGCCTTGTCGGCCGTCTTTGCCGCGTTGCCGAAATCGATCAGGGCGAGACGGAAGGCGTTGTAGTCGAGATCGGTGAGATGCTTGACGGAGAATCCAAGCCTTGTCAGGGACGCCGCCATATCTGCCGCGTCGTTGACGGGATTGGGCAGCTGGACGACCTTGCGGTAGGCACTGTTGCCGATGACCAGCGCGATCTTGTCCCCTGCCCAGGCCGGACACGCAGCCGTCAGCGTCAGCAGCATCGCGCCGAGGGCCCTCGCGCGCAGCGGTTTCTCAAGACGTCGGAAGATCTGACGCGTCCTGCGGATGAGTTCTCCGCCGACCTTCCGCAACAGTCGAACAGCTTCCGGCATTTCTGACTAAACTCGAATAATTTCAACGGGATACCCGTGCGCAGCGCATGCCGAGCAAAGTCCACCTTTGATTGGTCTCTTGGGCGCAAAGATGGTTCAAGCCTGGACCATTGCGCGCGAAGATGTCGCAGGCCGGGTCAGAGGCCGTCGTAGACGCTCTTGATCCCGGCATGGTCGCCCAGGACATTGTATCCGCGCAATCCTCCGCAAGCACGAGGATGGTGCACTTTTCGGTTCACCGGTCATCTCCCAAATGGGAATGACCGTATCGCAGCTTTTTGACGATCCGCGCTCCCGCGCTAGCCGTTACGCACCCTGACACTCTCCGCGAGATTGCCGCGGAACATGTGCTGGCCGAGATGGCCGAGATCGGAGCGCAGATCTGCATGGACCTTGCCGCCGATATCGCGCCAGCGGCGGCAGAAGGCGTAATCTTCCGACAGGTAGCGCTTGGTGTCCGGGTCGACCATGCAATCGAAGAACAGCCAGTAGAACGGCGTCTCCGGATTATCCGGCGGTCCATCGGGCACATAGTTCAACTGCGGATAGTGCGCCATGAGTTTGGTGAAGACCTGGCGCCTGATTGCCATGAAGCCGGTCGGCGCCTCGGCCACTTCGACGAAATCGTCCGGCGTCACGAAATCAGCGAGTGGTCGCTCGCCATGGCCAACGAGATTGATCGGGTAATCCGTGTAGAGCGTTTCGAAGTCGTCTTTCGTGGTCCCTGCAGGCACGCCCTGAGGAGGCCAGTTGAAGCGCTTGATGGGATAGACGCCGGCCGCCACATCGTGATCGGACAGCAGCAGGCGGATCGCGGCCGCCGGACTGAATGCCAGATCGGAATCGATCCAGAACAGGTGCGTGTACTGCTGGTTCATCAGGAAGAATTTGACGATCTCATTGCGCCCCCGCGTGACCAGGCTTTCGGCACGCATGTGCAGGCTCGACCGCAACCCAAGACGGATCGCCTCGTGGGTGAGCTCGAACATGCTGGTGACGTAGCTCATCGAAACCGCCGAAACGTAACACGGCGTGGCCCAGAGCACGTTCATGGATCGCAGGGAATCGATGGGAAGCATGGGAACCTGATCTGCTTGGCTGGTCGTGGCTTGACGAATCGTAGGGCCGGTTAGCCAGCGGGTCCGCGCGAAGCGCGGCCCGATGACAGCCTCCGCGTAACCCGCCATCGCACGCAGACTCGGAAACGTGCGCCGGAGGATTACGCTTCGCCAATCCGCCCTACACGCTGCGCGCTCTGCAGTTGGATACGGATTGGGTTTCACCCGCGGTCATGCATGGTCGCTTCATTGAGCATCAGCGTGGCGATCCAGGCGAGCGCGCCCAGCAGCGCCATGCCGGTGAGCATTCCAAGCAGGAAGGTCATTGTCACTCATCCGCCCTCACCCGGCAATCCGCAACGCCGTCACCGCGACACAGGCATTGCCGACGGGAATCAGCACCACCTGCGCACCGTTCGGCAGCGTGATCGTCGCCAGGTCGCCAAGCACACCGTTCTGGCCGTTGAGCTTGGCGAGTTCGGCGGCGACAGCCGGACAAGTGTCTGCACTCGGCGTCACCCGCACCAGGTTGCCTTCACAGGCCGATCCGACAGGGGCCGCGAACACCACGCCGGCAGCGCGCTGTGCGTTTGGCGCATTCTGCGCCGGACCGAGCGCAACCAGCGACTGCACCGAATGCGCGTTGCCGGCCTTGGCGTCCCACTGGGACTGGGCCGTGTAGGTCGAATTGGTCGCAAGGCCGCGACCGAGCGTGCCGAACAGATTGGCGCAGGTTGCGATGTTGCCCTGGCGGGCATGTTCGTCAAACACCGTCGGCTGCTGCGCTGCCGCGGGCTGCGGCTGAGCCGCGGCGGCATTGCCCGGCTGCCCTTGTCCCTGTCCCTGCGCCTGCGGCTTCGGCTGCGGTTTCGCGGCCACCGGCTTCCGGGCGGGTGGCGCGGCATAGGTCGGCTGCAACTGCGTCGGCTGGCTCTGCTGCGCATAACCGACCACGCCGGCACCGAAAGCGGCCACGACAAGGGCGACGACCACCGATGACAATATCAAAACGAATGTGCGGTTCACCTGCATCGACGCGACGTCCTTCTCTTCATTTCAACTTCGACAACGCACCGGACAATCCGTCCAGCGGCGCCTCCAACGTGATCAACCCGGCTTCCGGAAGGTGGTACGACACCACGCACGGCGTCCCCGTGTGGATGTGCCGTCTGAGCATGTCGCCGATGGCAATGGTCGCGAAGCAGAAGCCGGCGTCGCAACGATCGGTCTGGGCCATGATCCGATCCGGCTTCGCGCCCATCGCGAGTTCGATGGGTTGCCCGACTCCGATGGCCGCGGGAACGCGCATCACCATCAGCGGCTTGCCCTCGGCGGTGGCGACCAGCGACCAGTTGAAGGCGACCACCCCCTGCCCGTTGATGATGGTCTGCGTGATGTTGCAGACGCGGCGCCTGGACTTGAGGCTCTCGTCGCAGATCAGAGTCCAGTTCAGAAACGGCTGGATCATCCGTCGGAATTCGCCGAGGGTCTCGCCCGGTGGAACCGCCACATCGGACGGCTTCACCACATAGCTCGACGACGGCGCAGACTGCGCGGCGGCGCTTGCCGCCCCGCAGACACTCATCGCCAGAACCAGACATAACAGTCGTCTTGCCAGTCGCCTTGCCAAGATCCCGATCAGTTGAGCGTAATGCTCAAGCCTCCGCCCACGCCCCAGTCGCCCCCGGCCGTGGTCGCCGCCGCGTTGGTGCGGAAGCGACCGTTCTCACTGGTGTAGCCCATGCCGAACGACAGCGCGGTCTCGCCGCGCCAGACGCCACCGCCGACCGATCCGCTGATCTTGCCGGGCCGGTCGTCATAGCGCAGCGAAGCCGCGGCCATGCCGATGGCGGCGCTGCGCCAGGCCTCCTGCCGCGCCTGCATGATCTGACCGTTCAGGCTGCCGAATGCGGCGTTGAGCTGGTTGACGTTCACCGCATCAGTGCCGTTCACGCCCGCCGCCACGTTGCTGATGGTGACTGGCCCGCCATTGCCGCTGTTCAGCGTAATCTTGTTGACGGTCTGGCCGGAACTGTTGGTGTCGTAGTGGATCGTGTTGTTCGCCAGCGCCTGCAACTGGCTGACATTGACAGCGTCGGTCGCCGACGAGCCCGCGGCAACGTTGGTCACGCGGCGTTCGGCGCCCGCCGAGCCGACCGACACCTCACCCGTGGCCGTGCCGGCAACAGCCTGCCCCACGACAGGCGTATAGGCCGCGTCGCTGAGGTTCGCGGTGGTGGTTGAATTCGCACCGAGCGCCAGCGAGTTCGCCGCCGTGGCCTTGGCGCCGGCGCCGATCGCCACCGAGTTGTCGCCGGACGCGGCGGATCCGTTGCCCATCGAAATCGCATTGGCACCGCTGGCGACCGACTGCGGGCCGATCGCGACACTCTCCGCGCCGGTCGCGGAGGAATCCGCCGCCGTCGAGTTGGCGTGGAAATACTTGATGCCGCCGCTGCCGGTGGTGATGTTGCTCACCGTGGTGTAGAGCGCATCGAGCGAGGTGTTGGTGGCATAGAGTTGCGAGCCATTGATGGCATCGGTCGAGGTCGCGCTGATCTGGCCCGCGGCCACGTTGGTGATGGTGCGCTCGTTGCCCGCGCTGCCGACGCTGACCGTCGATGTTGGCGCGGTGCCGGCGAAGCTGTAGGTGGTGCCGCCGATGGTGGTACTGGCGGTCTTGACCACTGTCGAGGTGGTGGAGTTGGCGCCGAGCGCCACGTCGCCCGCCTGAGCCGTGGCTTTCGCGCCGGCACCGAGTGCGACACCGGTGGACGTGCTGGTGACGGCCCCCGCGCCGAACGACAGCGACTGCAGGCCGTTGGCCTGCGCGTTGGTGCCGAACGCGATCGAATCCGCAAAGCTGACCACCGAATTCTGGCCGATGGCGATGCCGCCGGGGGCGGTCTGCTGCACGATCGCGCCATTGCCCATGCCAATGCCGTTGTCACCGTTGACCACGGTCTGCGGCCCTATGGCGACGGAATTATTGCCGACTGCGAGCGAGTCCGCCAGCGTCGAGTTGGCGTGGAAATACTTGGTCGTCGTGGTCGCGAACGAGGCGAGCGCACCGGTGAGCTGCCGGATGGTGACCGCATCGCTGGACTGGGTGCCGTCGGCCACATTGGTGATCTGGCGATAGCTGGTGGCATTGCCGACCGACACCGCGCCGAGCAGCGCGAGATCCGTGGTGTTGTAGGGAATGACGGTGCCACCGATGGTGCCGGAGGCCGGCGCGACCGCGCGGTTGGAGATCGAGCCGGAGCCGATGGCGACGCCGTCGGCCACCGTCGCCTGGGTGTTCAAGCCCAGCGCCGTCGCCCCCGCCGCGGTGGCGGAAGCGGCGACGCCGGCGGCCATGGAATTAACACCGGTCGCGCCATTGTTGGCGTAGTTGGCCTGCTGGGTGCCGCCGTCATTGACATCATAATAATGTGTGAGGCCGTTGGTGACGGTGGTCGAGAGGCTGTCGATCGCCTGCGTCGCGGCCCAGAGCTGCGAGCCGTTGATCGCATCGGTCGAACTGTTGCTGATCCGCCCCGCGGCGACATTGGTGATGGTGCGCTCGGCGCCAACGGCGCCGACGCTCACCGTCGAGAGCGGGTTGGTGCCGGCGAAGCTGTAGGTGGTGGTGCCGATCACGACACTGCCGGTGCCGACGGCGGTGGTCGTCTGGCTGCCGGACCCCAGCGCCACGTCATTGGCGTTCGCCGCCGTGGCGCCGTTGCCGATGGAGACCGAGCCCGTCCCCGTCGCGGTCGAGACGGGACCGATCGCGACGGAGTTCGTGCCCGTCGCTGACGAATCCGTCAGCGTCGAGTTGGCGTGGAAATACTTGATGCCGCCGCCGGTGTTGATGTTGTTGACGGTGGTGGCGATGCTATCCACGGCGGAGTTGGTGGCGAAGAGCTGCGAGCCGTTGACCGCGTCGGTCGAGTTGTTGCTGAGCCGACCCGCGGCCACATTCGTGATCGTGCGCTCGGCGCCCACAGCGCCGACACTCACCGTCGAGAGCGGGTTGGTGCCGGCAAAGCTGTAGGTGTTGCCGCCAATTACGGCGCTCGCCGTGCCGACAGCCGTCGTTGTCTGGCTGCCAGCGCCCAGCGCCACATCGTTGGCGTCGGCCGCGGTGGCGCCATTGCCGATCGACACCGAGCCGGCGCCGGTTGCGGTGGACGCCGGGCCGATGGCAACGGAGTTCACGCCCGTGGGCACGGAATCCGCCAGCGTCGAGTTGGCATGAAAATACTTGATGCCGCCGCCGGTGTTGATGTTGTTGACGGTGGTGCCCAGCACATCGACAGCCTGGTTGGTCGCGAAGAGCTGCGAGCCGTTGATGGCATCGGTCGAGGACCCGCTGATCCGCCCCGCGGCGACGTTGGTGATGGTGCGCTCGGCGCCGACAGCGCCGACACTCACCGTCGAGGTCGGGTTGATGCCGACGAAGTTGTAGGTGGTGCCGTTGATCACCGTGCTCGGCGTGCCGACGGCCGTCGCGGTCACCGAGCCCGAACCCAGGGCAACATCGCCGGAACTCGCTGCCGCCGTTGCGCCATTGCCCAGCGCGACATTGCCCACAAGACCGGCGGCGCCCGCGGTGGAGCCGTTGCCCAGCGCCACGGAGCCCTGCCCGATCGCCTTGTTGTTGTTGCCGATCGCGACAGCGCCGGCGGCCTGATTGGCGGCGGTGGCGCTGGCCGTGCCGTCACTGTTGGCGATGTTGTTCGCGCCGCCGGTGAAGGCGCCGGTGCCGCTGGCATAGCTGGGATCGCCGATCGCCACGGCGCCATTGCCGTAGGCGACGTTGTTCGCGCCGATGGCGACGGCCTGGCCGCCGGTGGCCACCGCATTGGTCCCGGTCGCAATGGCGTTGGCCGCATTGGCGATGGCGTTGTTGCCGATGGCGATGGCGCTGGTGGCGCTGGCAGCGGACTGGATGCCAACCGCAATGGCATTGTCTGCCGTCGCCCGGGCACCCGCGGTTGTGGTGTTTCCGGAACCAAGCGCGATGGAATTGCTCCCGGTGGCCCCGCTCCCGACGCCGGTGGCGATCGAATAGGTGCCGGCCGAGTTCGCGTTGTTGCCGAGGGCGATGCCGCCGGTCGCAGCGGTGGTGACGATTGCGCCCGATCCGATTGCAACCGCACCGCCGGTGCCCAACGCCTGCGCCAGGTTGCCGAAGGCGGCCCCGAAATCCCCTGATGCGCTGGCCGAACGGCCAACGGCCGTAGCGCTTGCGCCTGATGCATTCGCCTGAAAACCAACCGCCGTGGCCTGCGTGCCAGTCGCGTTGGCGGTATAGCCCATCGCGATGGCCCCCTGGGTGGTGGCATTCGCTCCATTTCCGATCGCTGTGCTCTGGTCCGCTGTCGCATTGGCTGATGTGCCGAAGGCGCTGGCTCCGATTCCAGTTGCGAGCGCGCTCGAGCCGATGCCGGTCGACCACGCCCCGGTGGCGTTCGCACCGGTGCCGATCGCAACGGACTCGAAGGTAAAGCCGCTCGGCGCGGTCCCGCTTGCATTGGCATTCACGCCGATGGCAATCGGAGAGCCGCCGCCGGTTCCGGCGTTGGCCTTGGCCCCGACCCCGATGGCAGTGCCCGAACCGTTTGAAGATGACGCGTTGGAGGACAATCCAATCGCGATCGAAGCGCCACCGGAGGCGCTGGCCGTCGAACCAAGAGCGACAGAGTTGGCGCCACTTGCAGTGGTGTTGACACCAAAGGCTGATGCGCCGTCCGCGACGGCGTGGGCGTTCCCGCCTATGGCGAGGGCGTTGGTGCCGGTCGCATTCGCGAAGACGCCCATGCCTATCGCGTTGAGGCCATTGACAGCCATCGAATAGCCGATAGCGATCGACGCATCGCCGGTTGCGGAGTTAGCGGTCCCCAACGCGACGCCGTTGTTGCCACTCACCTTTGCGCCGGTCCCCACGGCGGTTGAGCTGGCGCCGGTGGCGGTGCTGCCACAACCGATAGCCGTGCTGTTCAACCCCGCAGACGGGGTCGTGCAGTTCGCGGTATTGGTCAGAACCCCGTTACCAATGGCAAGTTGCGCAAACGCCGCTTGCGGGGTGGTCATGACCCCCACCACGGCAAGCAGCGCCCCGGCCGCCCCGCCGACACCCAGCGAGCCCAGTCCCAGCCGGTCACGTTTCGCGCCGAGGATGCGATGCGCGGACCGCAGCACCGCCAGCAGCCGCCGCCGCAGCGAGCGGCTGTCGGCGTCGCCACGCGCGACCCAGTTGCGGACAAAGCCCACGCGACGACGCACGATTACCGGGACCGACGGAACGATTGCAGCCATGGCGTACCCCTTTTTATTCTTGTCCAAGCACCTGGGCAGCTTCGCCAAGGGCTGCGCGGGCGCAGCACGAGATGGCGCAGGGGACGGCAGGCCGATACGGCCGCGCAGCACGCGACCGTCAGCGAGTTCCAGCCAACGATATCTGAGTTGAATGAATGCGATTTGCCGATCGACCCGATCAGCGCTCGCTCCAACTGCCCCATCACAACGACCCCGAGTCATGATGCTGCAAGATGATAGACACAAATTCGCCAGCGTCACCCAGCAGGCCGTCCAAACAGCAGGCACAATGTCTCACAAGTTGAAGGAATTGCGCGATACACCATCACGCAAATTTCACATCGCGACTGAATTGAAATTAATCCAAAATTTATCGATGGCGCGCGCGTTCGCGCGCGTCGCGCGGAGACATGCCGAACTCGCGGCGATAGGCGCGCGCGAAGTCGGACGCCAGCTTGAAGCCGTGGCGATAGGCGATCTCCTGCACCTGTTTCTCGGCACTGCCGATGAGCTCCTCATGGGCCGCGTGCAATCGCTTGCGCAGGATGAAACGTGCCACACCACCCACGCTCTCGAACGCGCGATAGAGATTCGAACGCGAGATCCGCAGTTCCTGCGCCACGCGCTCCGGCGAGAGATCGAATTCCCCGAGGTGGGCCTCGATATAAAGACGCGCGCGCTCGAACAGCAGCGATTCGATCGACCCGCGCGCCTGCTCCAGCCGATCCGGCGACGGCTGGATGCAGGCGGCGACCAGCTCGGCGGTGGCATGCCCGGCCTGCTTCAACTCGTCGGGGGTCATGTCAACCACGCGTATTTCCAGCGTGGTCAAATAGTCGGCCAGCAGCCCGACCAGATTGCCCGAGAGAATGGTGTTGCAGGCGCGGTCGAGCTCGTCCGCCACTCCCGTGAACACACGGCGCGGCAGGCTGAGGAGCAGAATTTCACAATCGCCGGTACGGCCACGGAAATCGTCATCGAGCGACATCAGGAACATCTCGCCCGGGCGCACATGAAGCTGCCGCTCGCCGGCCTCCAGCCAGAGCTCTCCGGACCGCAGGCGGAACAGCCACCAATGCTCGATCGACGCGCCGTGCGCCGGCTCGGGCGCGCGCGCGAAGGTCTGGGCAGCAAAGTGCCCCGATGTCAGCACCATGTCGGCCATCTTGCAGGTCATGAGCTCGACGTCGAACCCGTGCGCGGCGCTGGTGCCTTGCGGAAGCCCGACATCCGTCAGCGGACTCATCCGCGTCTTCCAGACCTCGAATTGCTCGGACGGCGCATAAAGTCGCGTCGAGAAGATTTTCGGCTGCGCCGGAATCTTGTCACGGATATCCCATGGCTCGCGTGGCAGAGGCACGGGTTCCAGGAGCTTGGTGCCGGACGCCGGAATGTGATCGTCTTCTCGCATGACCTTTCAGCCGCGTTGTCATCAACAACGAACGTGGCCGCCTTTTGGACGCAGCAGTGATGTGCAGATAGGGAATGCCGATCGCCGTAGATCAACAGGCGAGACTCAGGTCGACGGCGGCGGCCGTGCCTCCCCGCGGCAAGCGCAGGCACCGTCCCGCACACAAGGACTGCTCCTGACAAGACGGATGCTGGTGGCTACGATCGTCGTTCTCATACGCGTTGTTCTTCGTACTCTCACCCGGCTCGGGGCGCCGCCCTCTCCTGTGTTGCCTGGAAATAGTCAGACTAATCTAGACGCAATCTGAACCAGAACCCAGGGAGCAACAACCCATCCGCAACGAAATCCAAGAGTCTTTCATGCAAGCGGGGATCGACTGGGGCTTCCCGGCAACGCCTCGCTAAAATTCTCTCTGTTCGCCGCGCAAGTGTGCGCGAACGAATGGCGAAGCGTGACGAGACCAAACGCCGCAACGATCATACGCAAATCGATTCACGCCATCACACAAGTCGGAATGGCTGACTTGCAGTCTTCGAGGAGCAGCAGTCGACGCGTTCACGCATGATGCAATCCATCCAATCCGAGCAAGCTTATCGTCCCACCTCGCCGAGTTCCCAAGTTGCTTTGCCTCGAATAGTTGCAGCGAAAGGCGTGCTGATGTCCCGGATTCGATGTTCGCATTGCGTGCAAAGGCAGCACGTTCGCTACAATTTTAGTAATTACCCTCAGTATTCATTGCCCTCTGTCTGGCATCTGGTGTTCCTCTTCCCGAGAACGCCCCGCGCGTCAACGCTGCGGGGCTGCGAAGTGATGCAGGTCACAACCACAATGAACGGACTTAGTCCCAATGCGACGATGGCATTGATTGGACCGGGCATTCTTGCCGTCTTCGGCATCGCTTTCGTCTGCGCCTGGTCGATCGAGAAGAAGCGTCCCTATCTGCTGCTGCTCGCGCTTGCATGCGGGCTGTTCGGCCTGGGCGCCTGCTCGCAGGTCCTCGGCTGGCCCGGCGATGCCTATCTGAATGCGGTGGTGTCCGGCCTGCTGTATACGTCAGCCGTCGTGGCCGCCGCCGAGGGTGTCCTGCTCCGTGCGCGCAAGCCGTTCGGATGGCCGCTCGACCTCGCCATCGTCGCCGCGGTGACGGGTCTGCTCTGGTACTATGCCTACGTCACGCCCTTCCTCCTCGCCCGCGTCTACATCCAGAATTTCGGCTACGGCGCCATCCTGCTCATGGCCGCCCTTCGCCTGAGGCCGATCGCGAACGCGCGCCGCGTGGATCGCGCGCTGTTCTGGATCCTGCTGCTGCTCGCGCTGCATTTCTTCCCACGGACGATCCTGACCATCGGGCTGAAGGCGCCGGCCGACGCCAGATCGTTCGCCATGTCATCGTTCTGGCAAGTGCTGCAGCTCTCCCTCGCAGTGCTCGGCGCGGCTTTCGCCGTGACCATCATGGCCGCGACCGTCGCCGACATCGTCGATGACCTGCGGCACGAGCGCGATGGCGACGTTCTCACCGGCGTGCTCAACCGCCGCGGCTTCGAAAGCCGGGTGAGCCCATTACTCGCGCGAGCATCGGCGTCGCGCGTGCTGGTGCTGTGCGACCTCGACCATTTCAAGTCGGTCAACGACACTTATGGGCACGGAGCCGGCGATGAGGTGCTGCGGACGTTCGGCGCCATATTGCGCGATGGACTGCCCGCCGATGCCATCGCCGGACGCCTCGGCGGCGAGGAATTCGCGATCCTGCTGCCCGACATCGCGATCGGCGATGCGGCCGGTGTCGCGGAACGGATCCGCACAACACTCGAGCGTGCGCGCTTTGCCACCATACCGGCGTCCCGCCGGATCACCGCCAGCTTCGGCATCGCGGAACACCGGGACGAAGAGCCGCTGCGCGATCTTACCGCGCGTGCGGACCAGCGCCTCTATGCCGCCAAGTCTCATGGACGGAACAGAATCGTGGCCAGCGATCCGGCCGATACGCCCGCGCGCGACCATTCGCTCTCGCCGTCGTTTGCGAGCACGGCTGGAACCGTCGCCTGGCTCAACGAACGCGAACTCAGCCTCTCCCGAAGTTCGCCGCGTCGGTAACGGAGATTCGATCAGACGCCGTCGTAAATGTCCTTGATGCCGGCATGGTCGCCCTGGAAATTGTAGTCCCTGGCAACGGCGGCTCGCAACCTTGCGACGGCATCGCGACGCACACGATATGGCCTCGGCCCTTTCATGAGACCTTGTGTCTCGGCAAGGATTGCATCGGCGAGGTTCAGCGCCTCGGACTCCGCGCTGCCTTCAATGATCGGGCCCGTCACATAAGTTCCTCCCACATTGTTTTCAGCGAGCCTGACAAACAGCGACTCGGCGAGCCACGCCGCCGCCTCATCATCGACGGCGAGGACGTAATTGCCTTGCCTGGGCCCAGCGAGGTCGAATTGCGCATGGGTCGCCTCGTGCACGATCGCCACCTGCTCGCTGCGAATGGCGCTGCCAAAACTCTCGCGTGGAAACCGGAACTGGTTGGCTTGCGGATCGTACTGGGCCGCGGCGATGTTTCCCGCGGGCAGACTTGCCCGCTGCGGAACGCCGACTTCGCAGCTGATCTTTCCCGACTCGACGGCCAATCGCACCAGTCCATAGCCCAGGCCCGTCACCCTGAGCCCGTTGAGCTCGAAAGTGATCAACGACAGCATGGGATGGCAGAGAACCGCAATCACCGTTTGTCTGAGAACGTTATTTGGCACCGTGCAGTCCTCCGTGGGCGATCTCCGGTCCGAGGATGGGTGCACCTTTCCGTCCACGGGTCATCTCCCAAATGGGCGGGGAAACAGGCACCGGAATGCGCGCGTACGATGCGTCCCGGATTTTATGACACAAACGTAACACCGACACGCCGTTGACCTGACATGGCGCGTGTCCCCGGCAATTCAGGCACGCCGGCGGTGTCACAATCCTGCCGGCCGTCATACGCCTGAGATGTATTTGGCTAAACCTGTACAGATGCGAATCAAAAACCAGCGCAGGGAGTATCGGTCATGCGGATCCTGATCGCGACCGACGCCTGGCATCCGCAGGTCAACGGCGTGGTCCGCACGCTGACCTCGCTGGCCGCGAGCGCGTCGGCGTTGGGGGCCAAGGTCCAGTTCCTGGTCCCCGACGGGTTTCCCTCCCTGGCCGTGCCGACCTATCCGGGATTGCGGATCGCGCTCCCGAACCGGCGAGACATTGCCGCCAGGATCGAGGCAGCGGCGCCCGACGCCATTCATATCGCGACCGAAGGCCCGATCGGATGGGCCGTGCGTGCCTATTGCCGCCGCAGGAAGCTGAAATTCACGACGTCCTACACGACGCGCTTTCCCGAGTACGTCGCGGTCCGTTCCATCATCCCGGTGTCCTGGGGCTATGCGGTGCTCAGGCGCTTTCATGCGGCCGGCGCGATGACGATGGTGGCAACAAAGTCGCTCAGGAAAGAGCTGGCGTCGCGTGGCTTCGGCCGGCTCGGCACCTGGGGCCGCGGGGTCGACACCGACCTCTTCACACCCGACCACGTCGCCGCGCTCGATCTGCCGCGGCCGATTTTCATGAACGTCGGCCGCGTCGCGGTGGAAAAGAACCTCGAGGCGTTTCTCTCGTTGAAACTGCCTGGCACCAAGGTGGTGATCGGGGATGGGCCGCAGCGGGCCGAGCTCGCGCGCCGCTACCCGGCGGTAAAATTCCTTGGCGAAAAGACCGGCCGCGACCTCGCCGCGCATGTGGCCGCGGCGGACGTTTTTGTATTTCCGAGCCTGACCGACACCTTCGGCGTGGTTCAGTTGGAAGCGCTCGCCTGCGGCACCCCGGTTGCGGCCTTTCCGGTCACCGGCCCGATCGACGTGATCGCGGACCAGCCGGTCGGCGCCATCGATGCGGACCTGCAACAGGCGTGCATGCGCGCGCTCGGCATGTCGCGCGAGACATGCCGGAGTTTTGCGCTGGAGCATTCCTGGGAAAGCAGCGCCAGGCAATTCATCGGCAACCTGAGTGACCTGCGCGCCAGCTCGCCGGTGCGTTCCACCTACCGCGTCGCCAACAAGACCGCGACGGGCAACTGATCGAACCCAACACAGAGCCAAAGACACCGAGACAAGGGACACCATGTCAGAGATCGCAAAGACGAACCCGCCGAAACAGTTGGTATTCGACACCGACATGGTCGAGCGCGCCTACGACAGATGGGCGCCCTTCTATGACCTGGTGTTCGGCTCGGTGTTCGCCAAGGGGCGGCGCGCCGCCATTCGCGCCGCGGACCGGATCGGTGGCCGGGTGCTCGAGGTCGGCGTCGGCACCGGCATCTCGCTGCCCCTGTACAGCCCCTCCTGCCGCATCTTCGGCATCGACATCTCGGCCGGCATGCTGAGCAAGGCCAAGGCGAAGGTCGCCGAACGGGGCTTGAAGAACGTCGAGGGCCTCGCCGTCATGGACGCCGAGAAGCTGAATTTTCCGGAGCGCTCGTTCGATGTCGTGGTAGCGCAGTATGTCGTGACCGCGGTGTCGAATCCCGAGGCGACGCTGGACGAGTTCGCCCGGGTTCTCAAACCCGGCGGCGAGATTATTCTGCTGAGCCGGGTCAGCGCCGACAGCGGGCTTCGCCAGGTAATCGAACACCTGCTGGCGCCGATCGTTCACCGACTGGGCTGGCGCAGCGAGTTCGCGTGGTCGCGCTACGCGGAATGGGTGAAGCGGCCGCTCGGCATGGAATTGGTCGAGCGCTCTCCTGTGCCGCCGTTCGGCCATTTCTCGCTGATCCGCTTTCGCAAGACTGAAGCAGCAAATTAGAACTTCTACAATCGACGACGCATTGCGTGCGACATTGTGTACGACACTATCATGTCGTCACACACCAGACATCGAACCCATGTAGCTAAACCCACGCTGGGCTCTAGGAGGAATTATGAATCGCTTCCTGACGGAATTGCGGAAGCAGCGCTGGGACGACCATCGCTACTACCATCACAGCCGGATCAACCAAGCTCTGCACTTTGTCAGCGCCTTCAGCTTCCTCGTCGGCTACGCCATGATCTTCGTGGACCCGGTGGCCGCTGCCTTGATCGGCTGGCTGGTCTCCATGACCACGCGGCAGGCCGGTCATCTGTTCTTCGAGCCGAAGGGCTATGATCACGTCAACCAGGCGACTCACGAGTACAAGGAAGAGATCAAGGTCGGATACAATCTGCAGCGCAAGATCGTGCTGCTGGTGATCTGGGCGCTGTCGCCGCTGGTGCTGTTCGCCGATCCCACCCTGTTCGGCATCTTCACGCCCTGGGTGACGCCGGCTGACTTCATGCGGCAGGTTGCCAAGATCTGGCTCGCTATCGGAATTGGCGGCCTCTTGTTCCGGACCGTGCAGTTGTTCTTTATCCGCGACGTCATGACCGGCCTGGTCTGGATGACCAAAATCCTGACCGACCCGTTCAGCGACCTCAAGCTGTACTACAAGGCACCGCTGTTCCTGCTGCGCGGCGAACTGATCGATCCGGGCCTGGAAAAGCACGCCTGAGATTGACGCCTGATCTATCATGATCGGCTTGGGGTGAATCGTTGCGGCAACGACAACATGCTCCTTCTCCCCGCCCGCGGGGAGAAGGTTGGGATGAGGGGCACTTTCCTTCCGCGAAGGTGATGGCGGCGCCCCCTCACCCGCCGCGCCAGGGCGCAGCGACCTTTCCCCGCAAGCGGGGCGAGGTGAACCTCGGGCGCGGAAGCACCGCTTCAAACCAACTTCATCTCGCTAGAGCATATAGGACACTGGCGACGTGCCCATTAACATCGGCCGTCGCCTCGCCATCATCTCCTTGCGATCATCTCCCGGAGGATCTGCCGGCGGATGGTTTTGTTGGTCGTCGCGGCCGCGTGCCACCACCAGCCGGCCAGCTTCATCTTGCCGGCAGCGGCAACGAACCGGTTGGCAACCTCGGCAAAATCCGCGTCGGTGTAGTTCAGGCTGAAAATGAGACGGCCGGTGCCGACCCAGCTCAGCGCCAGCCCCTCCGCCCGCAGATAATATTGAAGCATCCAGTTGTAGCGGGACGGCTCGACATAATGCACCATCCAGATCGACGACAGGTTCGCGACCCGCACGGGAAGACCTTGCGCGGCCAGCCTGTCGTTCAACTGCTGCGCCCGCGCGTTCCAGGTGGCATCGAGCCCATCGTAAACGGCACGGAACGCCGGATCCGACAGCCGGGTCAGGAATTCGTCCATCGCAACCATGACATAGGGATGCGAATTGAAGGTGCCGCGGGCAAAACACACGTCGACCGGGCGATCGTCCCGGAAGCGGCGCATCAGGTCCTTGCGTCCGCAGATCGCGCCGACCGGCAGGCCGCCCGCCAGGGTCTTGCCATAGGTCACCATGTCGGCGCGCACGCCGAAATACTCCTGGGCGCCTCCGGGCGCGAGCCTGAAGCCGACAAACACCTCGTCGAAGATCAGCACGATGCCGCGCGCGGTGCAGACCTCGCGCAGCGCCTTGAGCCAGGCGGTGTATTCAGCGCGATCGAAGGCGCCCGTGCGCGCGCTGTCGACCAGCGCGGAATCCGCCGGCGCATTGGCGTTGGGATGCAGCGCCTGCAGCGGGTTGACCAGGACGCAGGCGATGTCGCGCCGCGTTCGCAGTACCTGCAGCGTGCGCTCGGACATCTCGGCGAGCGTGTAGGTCTCGTGCGGCGCGATCGGATTGCCGACGCCCGGCTGCACGTCGCCCCACCAGCCATGATAGGCCCCAGCGAAACGAACCAGATGCGAGCGCTTGGTATGGTAGCGCGCAAGCCGCACCGCCTGCATCACCGCCTCGGTGCCGGACATGTGGAACGAGATTTCGTCGAGCCCGGAGATGGTGCGCAGCCGCGCGACATTGTCGGCGACGACGGGATGGTAGGAGCCGAGCACCGGCCCGAGCGCGGCGGCACGCACCTGCGCCTTGGCGATGCAGTCCTTGTAGAAGTCGTTGCCGAAGACGTTGACGCCGTACGACCCGGTGAGATCGTAGAAGGTATTGCCGTCGACATCGGTCACGGTGACGCCGCTGGACGCCTGCATGAAGACGCCGGCGCCGAGGTTTTCGCGGACCAGCCGGCTGTACTGAAACGGCACCCGGTAGGACTGGGTGAACTGCAGGTCGGAGATGCCCTGCGACGCCTCCGAGGTCATCTGCCGGTTGCGGGCGAACCGCTCGCGGAAGAGCTGCGAGAGCTGGAAAAAGCCGTCCCGGCGCCGGTTGGCCACCTCGGGCGGCGCCCCGTCGGACCGAAAGAAATCCTCGTCGCCGAATTCATAGAACGGGATCAGTCGCGCGACGCGGCGCGACATTTTCGAGTGTCCGGTCAGCGAGCGATGCTTGGCGCGGGAGAGCATGATCCGCGCTCTCAGTTTAACAAAGGCCGGGGCCGCGAGAACGACCGCGATCGCCGTGCCGGACAGAATCATCGTGTGCGAATCCATGGCAAACAGCGCTACCCAGCGCCGCTAACAGAATCATGACAATGCGCAGCCTTATCTCCAGCCTGACCCAGCAGGAGGACATCAACTTCCTGCTCACCAACCGCATCCCCCGCGCGGCCCTGACCAACTTCATGGGCTGGTTCAGCAAGATCGAACAGCCCTGGGTCCGCGACCTCTCGATCGCCTGCTGGCGGCTGTTTTCCGACCTCGATCTCAGCGAAGCCCGGAAAACCAGCTTCAAAAGCCTGCACGACTGTTTCACCCGGGAGCTTCGTCCCGGCCTGCGGCCGTTCGATCCCGATCCGTCCGTGCTGGCGAGCCCCAGCGACGGCATTGTCGGCGCCTTCGGGAGCATCGCGGACACCGAGCTGTTCCAGATCAAGGGCGCGCCCTATTCGCTATTGGATCTCTTGGGCGACCCCGCGCTGGTGGAGACCCACCGCAACGGCCGTTTCATCACCTTGCGGCTGACGTCGAGCATGTATCACCGCTTCCACGCCCCGCAGGATGGCCGGATCGACCAGGTCACCTCGATCAGCGGCGACACCTGGAACGTCAATCCGATCGCGCTCAAGCGGGTCGAGCGGCTGTTCTGCAAGAACGAGCGCGCCGTCATTCGCATGCGCTCGAGCGCCGGCGATCCGCTGACCCTGGTGCCAGTGGCGGCGATCCTGGTCGCCAGCATCCGCCTGCACTTTCTCGATCTCGTCATCAACACGCGGCAACGCGCGCCGGCCGTCTACCCCTGCGACACAACCGTGCGCAAGGGCGAGGAGCTGGGATGGTTTGAGCATGGCTCGACCATCATCATCCTGACCTCGGATCGTTTCGCGTTCTGCGACGACATCCGGGATGGGCAACGGGTCCGCGCCGGTGAGCCCCTCATGCGGCGCCTAGCTTGAAGAGTAGAGAGTAGATCGTGGTGTAAAGCTCTCCGGAGGCGCTTGTCGATTTCAGCACTGACCGGACATGGTGGCTCTCACCATCTCCTGAAGCATCTCGAACACCCTGAACTGCTTCCCCCGCCCCCGGGTTACACTACGATCAAATTGCACTAGACTTAAGCGCTCCGCCGACGGTTCAATAATCCGGCATGTCAATCTTGGCTCGAAAACCAATTCTCGTCATATCCGCTCAAGAACATAAAGCGGTCGCTCGAAATTACAGCTCGTAAACTCAAAAGCGAATTTTCCCGGCACGACAGGCAATAAATCCCGATGAGTTTGGCCCACAAACCCCGACTTCTGCTATTTATCCATGGATGGCGAGGAACGGCCGACGAGGCGTATTGGGCCCGTTTCCCCGATCTGGTTCGAGCCGATACGGCGCTTGCTCAAAATTACGATGTTGCAATGTTTAGTTACCCAACGGCAGCAACTGCCCTGGGCCGCTCGACGCCAGTGCCCGTCGCAGCACAGCTATTGCGGACTCATCTGGACACGGCATGGAAGGATTATGCAGAAGTCGCAATCATCGCTCACAGCCAGGGCGGACTCGTTACCCGCCGCTATTTGGCCGACCGGGCCCGCGACAGTCAGGCTCATCGCGTCAGCCGTGTCATTTATTTTGCGACGCCCCATCTGGGCGCACTGGGAGGCAAGCTAGGCCGATACAATCCCCTGGCCAGCGATGAGTGGGCTGATCTCGGTTATGATTCAGATATGCTCCAGCAGCTTTTGATCGACGAGGCAGCAACTCTTTCTCATCTCGCTGTGCCCGCAAAGTTCATCGTAGGCCAGGCCGATTGGATTGTCGGCATCACGAGCGCATGGGGAGTCGGGCGCCCGGAAGATTACGTTGTCCTTCCCGGAATGGATCACGGCTCGCTCGTACGGCCGGATTCAGAAGAGCACGTAAGCTTTGTCATAGCACGCGATTTTCTACTCGATAAGAATGCAAGCGCACGCTTGGGTGCTCCCACCGACCACACGCAGCCATTTTTGAAATCAAAATACTGGCAACAGAGTGCCGAAGACCAAGTCCGCAATAGATTTGTCTACTGGAATCGCGAATTGCCGCTCTTCGGTCGGGATGCGGAACAATCCGAACTCAATGCATTCCTTGAGGATCCGAGCCGTCGATTTGGTTGGAAGCTCGTTCTTGGTTCCGGAGGGGTGGGCAAGAGTCGAATTGCACTTGAGCTGGTATTGGCGCGGCGAGCTGAATGGTGGCATGCGGGCTTTCTGGATGAACAGCCTCCGCTGGAATATTGGGCGAAATGGCAGCCAGCACGGCCAACACTCATCGTGATCGATTATGCATCACGCGAATCGATATACGTCGGTAAAATGCTCGCCAGCCTTGCAGAACGCGAACCGCCCTTCTTGCTTCAACATCCAGTCCGCGCCTTGCTCCTCGAGCGAAATACCATCGGCCCGTGGCTTGAAAATATTCTCGGCGCATCCCGATTGCTTTTGGGCTCCACCACCAAGGCGCCGGATCTCACGCTTGGACCACTTACTGATGTCTGGCTGATCTTTGAATATATACTCGGAGCTGAGGCAACTACGCACTACACTCGTTCCACTATCCTGGCCACGCTCAAGCGAATTGATGCTGAGGAACGGCCACTTTTCGCTCTCTTGATGGCCGACGCTCTGAAAAACGGAAGAGATGTTCGCAAATGGGATCAATCTGCCCTCTTATTGGACGTTATCGATCGTGATCGTCGTCAATTTTGGTTACCATGCGCAGGTCAACTGGGTATGGGAACTACACTCATATCAATAGCGAGAGAAGAACGCGCGCTTGCAATTGCGACCATGGTTGGCACGACATCTGATCCTTTGAAACGATCAGAAATCGAGGCTCACCACCACAAACTGTTGCCCTCGTGGGACGTCGATCGGCATCCAATTTTCTTCTCAAGCATCGCAGGCGCCAAACATCACGAAGCGATCTCCCCGATAGAACCAGACCTAATCGGAGAATTTTTTGCACTAAATGCGTTGTCAGAACTTAGCAAAGACGACACTCAAGACCTCGTTCGGTTATCGTGGTCGATGCGAGCCGAGAGTATGGCATACTTTATAGTTCGATGCGCGATGGACTACCCGGACCACACGCTTATACCCACGCTGCATACAATTGAACCGTGGGACACGGAAACGGCGGAGTCTTGGTCGCTCGCCGCGTTTTATCTTATCATGCTAGCAATTAAGGACACTCGCCCGCTTTCAGTTCAGGCCACCGGTCTTGAACAGCCTTCTTTATTGAAGCTTGACAAAGCAGAATATCTGCAAGCCAAGATAAAGCGTCTCGCAACCAGTTATCCTTCTTCGTTTCTGCGGTACGTCTGGGGCATGGCGGTCGCAAATCTTCTTTGTTTATTGGCTTCCATCAATCGCAGACTTGCCGATGATTTATGTACCGAGCTAAAGGAGCAATCGCGCCGCCATCCCACCGAAGATAAGTTGCGGCATCTTGCGGCCCAAGGAATTGCAGCGCACTATGGCCTTCTTGTGCTCAGAATTGGAGTGGAAGAGAAAGATCTGAGATATCTTGTTGATGATTTGTCCGATGACGAAACCAATCTAATTCAGCACTATATGATGGTTCGGTATGCGATCGCTGGAATGTAGATAAAACTCCGGCGCGCTCAGGGTGACGGAAGGAACGTGCGCTGAAGCGCATTGATGCATCAAAGTGATCGTTCTCACGGCTCATCTGGGGAGCTGAATAAGACCTGCCACTGGAATCATTCATCATCGGATCTGATGGCTCTCGCGGTTTCCTGCAGCATCTCGAACGCCCGGAATCGTTTTATGTGCACCTGCGCCACCGCTGTGTCAGGCCGATAGATCTCATCGATCTCGGACATCGCCGGCATCGCCTCGGTGAGGCTGCCGTAGTAGCCGGCGGCAACGGCGCCCAGCATCGCGGATCCCAGCAGCACGGGCTCGGATGACGCGGGCGTCGCGACCAGCAGCCCCGTGGTGTCGGCCAGCAGCTGGCGCACCAGCGTGCTCGCGCCGGCACCGCCACTGATGACGATGGTGTCGATCGGCACGCCCTTGTCGCGCAGCGATCGCACGATCTGCCGCGCGCCGTAGCCAAGGCCGCAGACGCCGGCAAGATACAGCGCCACCAGGCTGTCGAGGCTGGTCTCCATGCCGAGGCCGGCGATCACCGCGCGGGCATCGGGATCGGCGAACGGCGCGCGATTGCCGAGGAATTCGGGAACGACGTGCAGATCGCCGATCAGCGCGACCGCCGCCGCGGCCCCGCCTCGCCGCTCGGCCTCCAGCGCCAGCCAGGTGCTGAGCCCGACATCACGTGCCCGCGCCAGCTTCGACGCCTCGATCGCCGCCGGATGCATGCGCACCAGGTGATCGATCGCCGCGCCCGCCGCCGATTGGCCGCCTTCGTTCAACCACAGGCCCGGCACCATGGCGGAGAAATACGGTCCCCACACCCCCGGCACGAACGTCGCCTCCGCGGTCGACGACATGGTGCAGGCCGATGTGCCGAACACATAGGCCATTCGCGTCAGCAGGCTCCCCGCGGCGCCGCGCGCGCCGACCGTGCCGACCCCGCCGGCATGGGCATCGATCAGCCCCGCGGCGACCGGCGTTCCCCGGGTCAATCCGAGGTCCGCGGCCGCCTCCAGCGTCAGCCCGTCGCCGAGCGGCGTGCCGCCGGCCACGATCTTCGTGCCGATGCGATGGAAGCTTTCATCAGCCAGGCCGCCGAGCCCGACCTTTTTGAAATACCCCTCGTCCCAGCGCTGCTCGTGCGCCAGATACGTCCACTTGCAGGTCACCGTGCAGACCGAACGCGCGAGGCTGCCGGTGGCCTTCCAGGTCAGGAAGTCGGCGAGATCCATGAACTGCCAGGCCGCATCGAAGGTGCGCGGCAGATGTTCGGCCAGCCACAGCAGCTTGGGCGTTTCCATCTCCGGCGAGATCGCGCCGCCCACATAATCGAGGACGGCGTCTGGGGTGCCGTTGATCCGGCGCGCCTGCTCCACAGCCCGATGATCCATCCAGACGATGATGTTGCGCGCGGGATCGCCGGAGGGGCCGACCGGCAACGGCTGGCCGCCCGGCCCCAGCACCACAAGCGAGCATGTCGCATCAAAGCCGATGCCGGCGATGGATTCGCGGGGAACGCCGGCGCGACGCACGGCCTCCTGCACGCAGCCGCACACCGCGCGCCAGATATCGTCGCTCGACTGCTCGACAATTCCGCCGCTGTCCTGCCAGAGCGTGATGTCGGCCCTGGCGACGCCGAGCAGCGTGCCGGTCACGTCGAACACACCGGCGCGCGCGCTGCCGGTGCCGACATCGATGCCGAGGAAATGCCTTGCCGCCATCGCGACACCCGTTCTCTACAAATCGTTGCTCTGTGGCAGGATGACCAGATCGCGGATGGTGACATTGCGCGGCCGCGTCAGCATGAACAGCACCGCTTCGGCCACCTCGCCGGGCTGCATCAGCCCGCCGGCGGCCAGCTCCTCGTCGAGCTTGGCCTTGGGCCAATCCTTGATCAGCGCGGTGACCACGGGGCCCGGCGCCACGGCGCCGACCCGCAATCCGTGCTTGGCGACCTGCCGCCGCACCGTGTGAACGAAGGCCTGCACCGCGTGCTTGGACGCGGTGTAGATCGGCTCCCAGACCACGGGCACAAGGCCCGCGATCGAACTCGTGACAATGATGTCGCCGGTCTTGCGGCCCACCATGTGCGGCAGCACCGCATGCACCGAGCGGAACATGGCGTTGATGTTGAGGTTGAGCATGCGGTCCCAGGCATCGGGATCGCCGCCCAAAATCTCGCCGCCGATGTAGGAGCCGGCATTGGCATGGAAGATGTCGAGGTGGCCCGCGAGCTCCAGGATTCCGGGCATCATCTGGCCGGCGCTTGCCGGATTGGTGAGGTCGATGACCAGCGGCAACGCCTCCGGACCCAATTTGGCGCAGGCGAAATTCAGCGCGGCTTCGTCGCGATCGATCAGCACGACGCGCGCGCCCTCGCGCAGCAGGATGCTGGCGCATTCGAGGCCGATGCCCGAGGCCGCGCCGGTGATCGCAGCCACTTGTCCGGAGAGTTTGAGAGCCATGGTCTTTCCTGTTTCTTGTTGTTCTTACGATTCACGCCCGGCCATGGGACACGCGCGAGCGGCGGGCCAGCGAGTCGACGATGACGGCGACGGCGAGCACGGCGCCGGTGATCATGTACCGGAGCGAGGACGACAGATCGAGCAGCGTCAGGCCGCTGGCGATCGACTGGATGACGATGATGCCCAGCAGCGCGGAGTACGCGTTGCCCCGACCGCCGAACAGGCTGGTGCCGCCGATGACAGCCGCGGCGATGGCGTTGAGGTTGACGTCGCCGGTGCCGGCCTGCTGGCTGGCGGACGCCAGCCGCGCCGCCGAGAGGATGCCGCCGGCCGCGGCCAGCGTCGCGCACAGCACGAAGGCCGTCGTATAAGTCCGCCGCACATTGATGCCGGCGCGGCGCGCCGCCTCGCGGTTGCCGCCCACCGCATTCATCGCACGCCCCCATTGGGTGCGCACCAGCGCGTAGTTCATCGCCACCACCAGGGCCACGAACAGGGCAAACATCCAGGGCACGCCGCGATCCTGGTTGAGATAGAACACGACGAGTTCGAGCACCACCGTGATCGCCCCCGCGCGCGCCAGCAAACTGCCGAGGGATCGGGCGGAGAGGCCCGCCTGCTTCCTTCGGGCCGCGGTGCGGAACCCGGTCACGAAGGTCACCGCGCCGGACAATGCGGCAAGCACGTAGGCGACGGCCGGCGACATCACCAGCGTCTGGCCGAAATCCACCAGGGGCGAGTCGTACGGCAGGTTGATCGATCCGGTCGCCCCCAGGAAATAAAGCTGCAGGCCGAGAACCGCGAGCAGGCCCGCGAGCGTCGAGACGAAGCTCGGCATCCCGAACCGATTGAACAGCACGGCATACACTCCGCCGATGGCGCCGCCGACCACCAGCGCGGCAACAATCGCCGCCCACGCCGGCCACCCCAGATTGACCCAGAGCACACCGACCATGGCCGACGCGAAGCCGCTGACCGAACCGACCGACAGATCGATCTCGCCGACCATCAGGATGCAGACGATGCCGAGCGCGATCACGCCGACGGTCGAACAATCGAACAGCAAATTGACCAGGTTGTTGCTGGACAGGAAAACCGGATTGAGACTCTGGAACGCAGTCCAGATGATGACGAGACCGACCACCACGGGAAGCGAGCCGAGATCGCCGGACCGCACGCGGTCCAGGAAGCCTCTGATGGCGCCGGCAAGGCCGGCATCATGCCGAACGCGCTCGTCGACGCGGTCCAGCGGCGCGGGTGTCGCGGGGCGCTCCATATCGTGGCTCATGGCGGTGACTCCCCTGCTCCGTCGCGCTGGCCCTCGCGGCGCTGGGCGCGGCGCGACACCGCGTTGTTCGACGCCCCGGTGATGGCGCTGACCAGCTCCTGGTTGGAGGCGTCGGGATGGAAGATGCCGTTGTTGCGCCCGAGCCGCAGCACCACGATGCGGTCGGCGACCGCGCGGACATCTTCCATGTTGTGGCTGATCATCACCACGGCGAGACCGCGCTCCCGCACCCGCTCGATCAAATCGAGCACCTCGGCGGTCTGCGCCACGCCGAGCGCAGCCGTCGGCTCATCCAGCAGGATCAGCTTCGGCTCGAGCAGCAGCGAGCGGGCGATCGCAACGGTCTGGCGCTGGCCGCCGGACAGCGAGGCCACCGGCTCGCGCACGCTGGGAATGCGCGCCGACAGCTCGTTGAGCAGCGTCCAGGCCTTCAGCTCCATCGCCACCTCGTCCAGCCGCAGCGGACTGAGCTCGCGCCCCAGGAAAATGTTGGCGACCACGTCGAGATTTTCGCACAGCGCCAGGTCCTGGAACACGGTGGCGATGCCGAGTTTCAGCGACGCCGCCGGATCGCCGAGGATAACGAGCCGGCTGCAGAAACTGATCGTCCCCGAACTCGGCTGATGCACACCGGCCAGGATCTTGACAAGCGTCGATTTGCCGGCGCCGTTGTCACCGACCAGGGCCACGACTTCACCGGCGTGCACATCGAGATCGATGTCGGTCAAGGCCGAGACCGCGCCGAAATTCTTCGACACGCCGCGCAGGCTGAGGACGAGTTCGGACGGTTGGATGGATCGGGATGTGGTGTCGACTATCATAGGATGTTCCTGACCTTTTCGGCCCTCCAGTCCGTCATCCTGAGGTGTGAGCCCTGCGGTGCACTTGCACCGTGGGGCGAGCCTCGAAGGATGAGCGGCCCCGGAATTGCGGCTGGGGCCGTCGTCCTTCGAGGGCCGCGCTATGCGCGGCCGCCTCAGGATGACGGATTTAAAGCACTCCGGACTTTACTTAATAATCCCGAGCTTCTTGCAGCCTTCCGCATAGCGGCCGCCGCAGAGTACCTCGGCTGTCTGGATCGGCTTGCCATTGGTCTTTTTGTCGACGATCTCCGCCTTGAGATTGTCGGCCGTGACCAGGGTCGGCGTGAACAATTGCGACGGGGTGTTGAACAGCGTCGTCTCCGCCTTGGGCGCCTGGCCGGCCAGCAATTGCACGGCGACGTTCGCCGCCGCCGCGGCAACGACTTCGCTGGGCTTGTTGATGGTGTTGTACTGGTCGCCCGCAATGATCAGTTGAAGACCGGCGATGGTCGCATCATTGCCGGTGACCGGTGGCACCGGATTGACGCCCGCGGCCTTGAAAGCGGCGACCGCCGCGCCGCCGGTGCCGTCATTGGCGGCCACCACGCCGACGATCTTCTTGCCGAAACGGGTGATCTGGCCGCTGGCCCATTGCTGCGCCTTCGGCGGCGCCCAGTCCGGCGTGTCGTATTCGGCGAGCGTCGTGTAGCCACTGCCGGCCAGGCCTTCGTGGATGCCGTCCCGGATCAGCCCGGCCGCAGCATCAGTCGGCGAACCGTTGATCTCCAGCACGCCGGCATCGGTGGCCGGGACATTGGCCGCCTTCAGGCGATCGACCAGCGACTTGGCGATGGCCTTGCCGATCGCCTTGTTGTCGAAGGAGACGTAGAAATCGGCCGGCGTGGACGGAATCGGACGGTCATAGGCGATGACCTTCACGCCCTTGCTCTGGGCCTGCTTGACCAGCGACGCCGCGGCCGTCGAATCCACGGGGTCGATGACGATGACCTTGGCGCCCTGGGAGATGACGGAATTGAACTGCTGCTGCTGGCGCGATGCGTTGGCGTCGGCGTTCTGGTAAAGCACCTTGCAGGTAGGACAGAGCTTGCTCATCTCGGCGACGAAACCGGGGTGATCGTGCTCCTCATAACGTGTCGACGCCTGATCCGGCATCAGAAAGGCCACCGTGGCGCCGGAGACAGTGGCGCCCTGACCGAACGCCGCTGTTGCGCTCAGCAACGACAGTGTCAGCGCCGTGCTGCCGATCGATCTCAACGAAAATATCGTCATTCGTCTTCTCCCTTTGGGTCATTTCTGATTTTTTGGGTGAGTTGTTAAAATCTTGCCTGCGTCGGGGTGCCCGGCGATCTCCGACAATCTCCCTCCTCTCCATGGTGTCGATCGCTGAACACACACGTCTCCTGCCGCGGACCCGCCGGGATCCGCGCCGTGATGCCGTCGATGATGTCGGTCGTGCCTTGTCTTGCTCCGGGCCTTCTGCAGCCTTCCCTATGCCGCTTTGGCCGCGTTGATGTTGTCGAGCAGCAGCCGCCGGAATTGCGACGGCGTCATGCCCTTCTCGGCCAGGAATTGCCGGTTGAAGTTCGACAGATTGTTGTAGCCGATCTCGAAACAGATGCTTGCGATCGAGGCCTGCTCGTCGCTCATCAGGATCTGGCAGGCGAGATTGATCCGTAGCCGCTTCACATATTGCACCAGCGACATCCCGGTGCGCTGGCGGAACGCGCGTGAAAAGGCGCTCGTGGTCTGGCCGGCGATATCAGCGAGATCGGTCTCGCTGAAGGGTTCGGTCAGATGCTTGCGGATATAGGCGAGTGCCTTGTTGATGCCCGCGGACATGTAGCCGGACGGATCGGGCAGATAGCTGGCGCTGGCCAGCATGCGCGATCCCTGCGCGCGGCTCAGCACGCCCGCGATCAGCATGAACAGTTCGATGCGGCGCACGCCCTGGGCCTGCATCATCTCTTCCATCAGCGGCGACAACTGCTGGCTGGTGGCGGCGTCGAACTGCACGCCGCGCCGCGACGCCTCCAGCACCGGCGCGAGGGCGGCAAGTTCCGGCAGGGCTTTCATGGTGCCGTTGATGAAGTCTTCGCTGAACTGGATGATGCGGCAGCGCAACGGAACGCTTGTTCCCGGCGGGACATCGCTGACCCAGTTATGCGGCAGGTTGGGCCCGGTCAGCACCAGGTTGCTCGGCTCGAACTCGCCGATGAAATCGCCGACAAAATACCGGCCGCTCGTGGCCGCCACCAGGTGCAGCTCATACTCGGGGTGAAAATGCCAGCGCACGGTCCGGAACGGATAGCCATGCGACCAGGCGGCAAACGACTCCCCCGGCCTTATCTGGACCACTTCAAGATCCGGCTCCATGTCCGCGTCCTCCCCGGTCGAATGCAGGCACCGACCTCGCTCCCAGGCCGATTTTCCCATCGGCTCTCACTTGGGAGGTAGCGTAGGTGATCGGCGTATCAGCGCCACCACATTCCGTGATCAACAATGATACTTTTTTGACCTGGGAGAGGTCAAATCCGGGGATCGGGGATTGCCGGGCGCAGGTCGGGCCGCGGTCCGCAAGGGCGGGTTAGCATAGCGTAACCCGCCCTGCGAATCTCGCATCGCTCAGGCCGACACACTCATCTTCGTGATCTCGGCCGCGCTCGGCAGGGTCTCGACACCCCAGCAGGCGTCCATCACCCGGCGGATCATCGGCGTCGGGATGATGCCGTCGGCCAAATCCGTGAACTTGGTTTCCAGCTGCGCGTCGGTCATCGGTTTTTCCACGCTGCCGATGGCGTGCTCGATGTGACGGTGCAGTTGCCGCCCGTCCTTCAGCACCACCGTCATGTCGACTTGCGCCGGATCGATGCCGGGCGTGATCACCGGAATGACCTTGCTGCGCAGGGCGACGATGGTCGGATCGGTCACGGCGCGGTCGCTGAATTGTTTTTCGCCGCCCGCGCCTTCGACCAGCGCGACGGCGACCGCATGATAGATGCTGAACTTGCCTTCGAGGCCCTCGCGCGGGGTCTTCTTGCCGGTCAATTCCAGCACCAGCGGATGCACCTTGAGATCGATGTGATCGATCTGGTCGGCGGTCAGCTTGTTCTCGTTGCGCAACTGGATCGCGGCATCGATCGCCGGATGCATGACGATGCCGCAGGCGAACGGCTTGTAAGTGTTGAGCGCGGCCTCGTAGCGCTTGCCGAGGTCACCGAGGATCTCGTTGTAGTCCTGCTTGGTGCTGATGGTGTTGGCCCAGCCGCGCTTGGCTTCGATCATCGCGTCGGACGAGGTGAAGTTCTTCGATGCTAGCATCGCCGCGAAGATGCCGCTGCTGGCCGCCCGGCCCGGATTGAAACTCTTGTTCATGGAGCCGAAGGATTCGCGCAGCCCCACCGGCTGCGATGCCGCAAGGCCAAGCGCCCACACCATCTGCTGCTCGTTCAGGTTCAACAGCTTGCCGACGGCTGCCGCCGACCCGAACACGCCCGCCGTGCCGGTGATGTGCCAGCCGACATCGTAGTGGTTGGGATAGACCGCATTGCCGATCCGGCACTCGGTCTCGACACCGAGCACCAGCGCGTTGAGGAACTCCTTGCCCGACACCGGCTGCATCTCCGCCAGCGCCAGGATCGCCGACGCCACGGGACCTGCGGGATGGATGATGGTCTTCAAATGGGTGTCGTCATAGTCGAAGATGTGACTGGAGACGCCGTTGATGAAGGCCGCGTTCATGATGTCGAAACGCTCGCGCCGCCCAAACAGCGAGGCCTGCGCCGGCCCGGAGAACGGCGTCAGCGCGCTGACCGCGATATCCACCGTCTGGTGATGCGAACCGCCGATGGCGACGCCGACCCAGTTCAGCAGCGTTTGCACGCCCTCCTTGCGGACGTTGGCCGGGAGATCGTCGTACTTCGCGGTGACGAGATAATGCGCCAGCGTGCGCGTGACATCTTTCGGCGGCGCCGCCGCCTTGGCAGGAGCTGCTGCCTCCTCCGCATGCGCCGGCGTCATGCTCGCCGCTGCCGTGGCCAGCGGAAGCGCGGCTGCGGTCTGCAGCAAGGTCCTGCGATCAGTGATGGGCATATGAGTCTCCCGACGAACTCTGTTGTCTTCGTTCCATGTTAGACCAGCACCATGCCGGACGCACGCATTACGCCGTGGCGATCTCGGCGCTTGGCACGCGAACTCCCGCACCCGCGTGGGACGTCTGTCCCTTTGCCGCCACCAGTTGCGCCGCAAGCCGTATCGCGCTTTCCAGCGCGCCGGTGTTGGCCACGCCCTTGCCGACGATGTCGAAGGCTGTGCCGTGCGACGGCGTGGTGAACACCGTCTCCAGGCCCGCCGTCACCGTCACGCCGCGGTTGAAGCCGCGCAGCTTGGTCGCGATCTGGCCCTGGTCGTGATACATCGCGACCACGCTGTCGAACTCGCCCGCGAAGGCTCTGATATAGACGGTGTCCGCCGGGAACGGCCCGCTGCAGGCGATACCGGTCTTGGCCGCGGCCTCGACCGTCGGGCGGATCATCTCGATCTCGTCGCGGCCGAACAGGCCGTTTTCGCCGGCATGCGGATTCAGCGCCGCCACCGCGATGCGCGGTTTTGCGATGCCGGCCTTGCGCATCATCCGGTCGGCCAGTTCGATGGCGTCGGTGATGCTCGCCGGGTTGATGCCATCAAGGGCCGTGCGCAGCGACTGGTGCCCGGTCACCCGCGACATCCACTGCCCGTCCAGCACGTTCATCTCGGAGAAATAGCTCTCGTGGCCCAGCAGATGCGCGAACATCTTATGTTCGTCGGGGAACTTCCAGCCGCCGTCAAACATCGCGCGCTTGTTCAGCGGCGCGAATGTAATGGCATCGACCTCACCGGCTTTGGCAAAATCGATCGCGCGCGCCAGGGTCTCGCCGGTCAGCCGGCCGGACTCCGCGCTGGCCTTGCCGAGCGGAAACAGCGCCGGGTCGGTGTTGGCGAGATCCACCAGTTGCACGGCGCCGCTGTGCCAGTTGGCCTCGCACGGCGAACTGATGCGTTCGACAGCGAACCGCACGCCGGCATGGGCCATGCCCATCTCCAGCACCCGCGCATCGCCGACCACCACCAGATGGGCCACATCAGCGAGTTTGCCCTCGGCCAGCACACGCGCCGTTTGCTCCGGCCCGATGCCGGTGCAGTCGCCGGGAACGAACGCGATGGTCGGCAGCTTGGTGTCGTTGATGGTCATGGACGTCTCACTTTGCGGTTGGAATTGGAGTGTGGGTGGATCTGGCCCAGGCCTGCGGGTCGAACTCGCCGTCCCACTTGGCGACGACAATGGCGGCGACCGCATTGCCGATGGTGTTGGTGACGGCCCGCCCCAGCGACATGAAGCGATCGACGCCGAGCAGCAGCGCCAGCCCTTCGGCCGGCAGGCCGGCGGCGATGACGGTGGCGGCCAGCGCCGCGAAGGCGCCGCCGGTGACGCCGGCCGCGCCTTTGCTGGTGAACAGCATCACCACGAACACGCTGACCTGCTGCGCCAGCGTCATCTCGATGCCGTAGACCTGGGCGATGAACAGCGTGCTCAGCGGCAGGGTCAGCGCCACGCCGTCGAGATTGAAGGAATAACCGGCGGGGATGACGAGCCCTGCGACCGCGCGGCCGACACCGGCCGCCGGCAGCTTCTCCATCATGCCCGGGATCGCGGTCTCCGACGAGGACGTGCCGATCACCACCAGCAGTTCGGTGCGCAGCAGCCGCAGCAGGTCGAACAGGCGAATGCCGATGACACGGCACAGCGTGCCGAGCCCGATCAGGATGAAAATCGCCATCATCGCCCAGGCGGTGCCCACCAGCAGCGCCAGCGCATACAGGGTCGCGACGCCGAATTTGGCCACCGTGAAGGCCATGGCGCCGAAGGCGCCGATCGGCGCCAGTTGCACCACGATGTGCACCACCTTGAACACCAGTTCGCCGATCCGCTCCAGGCCGTCGCGCAGCGGCACGCCCTTCTCACCGAGCAGCAGCAGGCCGAGGCCGCAGAGCAGCGCCAGCACCAGCACCTGCAGCACATCCCCGCTGGCGAAAGCGCCGGCGAAGCTCTCCGGGATCATGTGCTGGACATAAGCCGAGAGCGACGTCATGTGCGCCTGCGAATAACGCGCCACCGTCTCCGCCTGTTGCGAGGTCGCGCGCGCGACCCCGGCGCCCGGCTGCACCCAATGCACCACCAGCAGGCTGAACAGCAGGCACAGCGTGGTCGCGACCTCGAAATAGACAAAGGCCTTCAGCCCGATCCGCCCCACCGCCCGCATGTCGCCGACCTGGGCGATGCCGGTGACCACCACCACGAAGATCAAGGGCGTGATGGTCATCTTGATGAGCGAGATAAAGACGTCGCCCAGCGGCTTGAGATCGACCGCCAGCGCCGGGAACAACGCGCCCACCAGCGCACCCAGCGCGGCGCCGGCCACCACGAGCACATACTGTTCCCGCCAGAGCGGCTTGCGACGTCGCGCCGCGGCCGGCTGCGCTGATACGGAGGGATAAAGCGGAGCCTCGGCAATCTGCAAGATGGTATCCTCCCACGAAGCGGCGGCCATGCTGGATGGCTCTGTTTTGTTCGCATTTACATTGGACCAGCGGCGCGCCCGGCGCTAATGCCGTATCGACATCATTTCAGGACAAAACGTTATATGGATCTGATCTGGCTGGAGGACTTCCTCGCCATCGCCGAAGAAGGCGGCTTCTCGCGGGCCGCCGAGCGCCGCCATGTCACCCAGCCGGCCCTGAGCCGCAGGATCAAGGTGCTCGAAGAGTGGCTGGGCACGCCGCTGATCGAGCGGCGATCCCACACGCTGACGCTCACGCCCGCCGGCGAGGCGTTCCGTTCCGTCGCCGAAGACATCCTGCGGCGCCTGCTGGCCGGACGGGACGAAGCGCGCGAGATCGCCCGGCTGAAGGCCGAAACCATCACCTTCGCGGCAACGCACGCGCTGTCGCAGACATTCTTCCCGAGCTGGATCCACAAGGCGGAGGCCGCCAGCGCCGGTGCCGCGGTTCAACTGGTGGCCGCCAACTTCGCCAGTTGCGAAAAACTGCTGCTCGACGCGCAGGCCCACTTCCTGCTGGCGCATCATCATGCCTCGCTGGCGAGCCGGCTCGATGCGGATCACTTCCAGCGCATCGAATTGGATACCGACGTGCTCGTTCCCATCAGCGCGCCCGGCGTGAAACGGCCGGCGCGCGCAGGACGCCGGGCACAAATCGAGCCGCGCTACGCCCTGCCCGGCTCGGCCCAGGCGCCATTGCCCTATCTCACCTATCACCCCGGCTCAGGTGTCGGCCGCATCGTCACCGCGTTTCTCGCCAAGAAGGAGCAACCCTGCTGGCTGGTGCCGGGCTTCTCCGCCCCCGTCATGCTTCTCGCCAACATGGCGCGCGAGGGACGCGGCATCACCTGGGCGCCGCGCAGCCTGATCCAGGACGATCTCGCCAGCGGGCGCCTGCTGCGCGCGGGGCCGGACGACTGGGATATTCCCATCAGCATCAGCCTGTTTCGGTCGCGTGCGCGCATGACGAACGCGGCGGAGACGTTCTGGAGCGCGGTGCAGAAACTCAGGAAGGACAGGAAGAGCCCGGGCGTATCGTCGCGCGCGCGATGACGCGGCGATAAGCTGCGCCGATCTTACATCTGCGGCGCCGGCACTGGCGGCAGCACGGCCTCGACCGCCAGGGCAATCCCCAAGAGATCGCGATCCCGATACGCGGGCGCGTCGAATGCGAGGCCGACCGGCAGGCCGGCGCGGGTCAGTCCGGCGGGCGCGCTGATGCCGGGAATGCCGGCATTGCTGCCCGGACCGGTGTTGCGCACCACTGTGACGAAGGTCGGCACCGCGCGCCCATTCAGCATGATGGTCTCGTCCTCCCCGATCGCGGGTGCCGGCAGCGGCGTGGTCGGAAAGGCGATGACGTCGACGCCATGGGTGGCGAAATAATCGCGATAGGCCACCTGCAGCCGCACCCGCTGCTGGTCACGCGCTTGCCGGTAAACCTGTTCGGGAATCTCGGTCTTGGACTCGAGCAGCGATCCGAGAATGCCTTTGACATCGGGGCTCGCTGTCTCCGCCACCACATCGGCGAAGCGTAGCGACAGTCCCTCGCCGCGGAGATAACGATCAAGATCCCGCGCCACTTCATAGAGCGCGATGCTGAAGCCGCAGGACTCATCCAGCGCCTGCACGTCGGGCACATCGGCCTCGACCAGGGTCGCGCCCGCGTCCTTGAGCCTGGCCAGCGCCGCCTCGCACAGCTGTCGTGTCTCGTCCTCGACGTCGTCCCAGAAGTGGGCTCTGGGAACACCGATGCGGACACCGGGGAGCAGCCTGACCTGGACATCCAGCGGCTGGCCGGTGACGGCACCGTCGAGTGCCACGAGATCGGCGACGCAACGCGCGAGCGGCCCCGCGGTGTCACGCGTCGCCGAGATCGGCACGATTCCGGCCTGCGGCCAGCGATGCACGGTCGGACGCAATCCCCACGTACCGCAAAACGCCGACGGCACGCGCACCGATCCGCCGGTGTCGCTGCCGATGCTCGCCGGCACCAGCCGTGCGCCGACCGCAGCGCCCGAACCGCCGCTGGAGCCGCCCGGAATCTTGCCGGCATCGTAAGGGTTATGGATCGCACCGAACGCCGTATTGTTGGAGGTGATGCCGAACGCCAGCTCGTGCATGCCGACCTTGCCGAACAGGATGGCGCCGGCATCGAACAGCGCCTGCGCCACCGGGGCATTGTGTGCAGGGCGATGCGCGCGCAGCGCGGGCGTGCCGGCCGATGTCGGCAGCGCCGTGGTGTTGATATTGTCCTTCAGTGCAATCGGCACGCCATGAAGCGGCGGCATCAGATGTCCCGAACTGCGCACGCGATCGGCACCGCGTGCGGCCTCCAGCACCTGGCTCGCATCCTGCGCGCAGAAGGCATTCAGCCCGGTCAGCGCCGCGGCACGGCTCAGCAGCGCCTCGCACAACTGCTCGGACGTGATGTCGCCGGTGCGAATGGCGGCCGCGGCCTCCAGGACCCCCAACTCGCGCAACGATTTCATGGCGACGGCTCATATCAAATGGATTCTGTGCGCAAGCTTAGCCAGCCTGCGCAGGCATCGCCATCCACAAATTTGGACCGGCCCATCCATTGCTCCGGCTCCAGCGGGACCGGAGCCTTATTTACCAGGTATAGCGCGCCGTGCCCTTGCCGGCGTAGCTGCGGGTGACGTTGGAGAACTCGCCCTCGAAGCTCGCGGCGAGCGAGAAGCCGTTGGCCCATTTGCGTTCGACCGAGGCCGTGGTGAGTGCGGCATCGCTGGCCTGCGCCGCGCCACCCACGGTGAACGAGGCGCCGGGCAATGCCTGGAAAGTGGCGGAGATCGTGCGGTCCGGGTTGTAGTCGTGCGACCAGGCGACACGGCCGCGCAAAGTGAGGATCGAGTCCGGCAGCGCAAAGGACTTATCGGTGCGAAAACCGAGCTCCGAGCGCACGTCGGTCACGGTCTTCGAACCGTAGGCCAGCGCGAAGGTGCTGGTGCCGGACAACACCTGCTCGGCGTAGGCGGGAAGATCGAATGTCGTGACCTGTGCGGCCGCATACGGCGTGACGCCGATGCCCCCCAGCCAGGGCATGACAAAGCGGTAGCCGCCTTCGAGCCGGCCCGACCAGGTGTTGGCATTGAATTCCGCGCTCAGATGATCGGTGCCCGCGATGGTCACCGTGCGGTTGGTCGTGACATCCTGCCAGCCATAGGCCAGCGCGCCGGAGACATAGGCCGCACCGACATTATGGCGAATGAAGGCGCCGGCCTGGAACAGGTCGGAGCGGCCGGTGCCGCCATTGGCGACACTGAAGGAGGTGCCCCCGCCGGCCAGCGCGAAGCCGGCCAGCGTATCCGGCGAGATGCGGTAATCCGCACCGACGGCCGTGCCGTAGACACTGCTCGTCGCGCTGCTTGACCCGAGCGCGGCACGGCCGTCGGTCGTCTGCCAGCCACCAAACCCGGTGGCCCAGACACTCCAGCGCGGATCGCTGTCCCCGCGAACCGGCGCCTTGGTGAACATCGCATAGGCATCGTGTTCGGCGGCGCTGCGCTTGCGCGCCGCGGCATAGGCATTTGCCTGGTCATCCGCCGCAAAGGCCGGCGCGCCCGCCTGCCCCGACGGACTGCCGCGACCGTCGATCGAGGGATCGGTCATGATCCCCATGAACTGGGTCATCGCATTGAAGGTGGTCTGCTGCGCCCCGGTGGCGGTTTCGCCGGAGGCCTGCGTCAGGCTGCCCGCCGGCAGCGCACCGAAGGCAAACGGAATGCTGCCGCCGCTGTTGAAGAAATTGCTGACCGCATTGCTGACCGCCTGCTGATTGCCGGTGAGGCCACCGGGCGTGGCGAAGTTCAGGTTCAGATTCAGGAACGCGTGATCGGCATCGTAGCTCAGCGCGGCCTGAACGTTCGCTGGAAGATTGGTGACGACTGGCGCAAACGTGCCGGAGACGCCGCCCGCTGCCGAGAGGATGGTGTACTGCCTGGAAATGCTGCTGCCGGGCGCGAGGATGGCATTCACCGTGGCGCCGCCAAGGGTGGCCGTGCCCGTGATATTTGCGAACGAAGCCCCGGCCTGGCCGACCTGCACCAGATAGGTCGCGCCGGACTGGAAGGCGAGATTGCCCGCAACCGTCATCGACGTTGCAGCCACCCCGTTGCCGGGGGCGAACATGGCGCCGCTGTTGACCATCGTTGTTCCGACGGTGCCGGCGCCGGTCAGCGCGCCACCACTGTTCACCGTGGTTTGGCTTGACGCGGCGATCGAACCATCCACCTGCAGCACGCCGCCGGTGATCGTGGTGGCGCCGGTGTAGGTGTTCGCGGCCACCAGCGTCACGAGGCCCGGGCCATCCTTGATCAGCCCGGCCGTGCCGCTGAGCGGCGCCCAGATCGTGCCGACCTGGAGTTCGAACGAAGTCACCGGCCCCCCGGCGCGCACTGTGTCGGCAGCCGCGATCGCAAGCAGTTGAGCGTCCGTTGCCGAGATGCCCAGCGCATGCGCCGCCGATGACAGGAAGTTCGGATCGTTCGGGTTGGCTTCGGAGCTCAGCAAGACCGGATCGATGCCGGTGATCTTGTAGAACAGCGTGAGCGCATCGAGGTAGGCGCCATAGGAACTCGGATGATAGCCGATCGGCGTGGTGCAGCACGCGGTCAGTGGATTGCTGTCCCAGAGATCGACCTGGCTGGCAGGGTTGTTCGCCAGATACGGATTGCGCACGGCGACGCCGAGATTGATGGCGCTCACCCACGCGTCGCCCGACAGGGCGACGTTGACGTTGGACTTGGTCGGGTTCGCGGCGTTGTATGCGTTCGCCGCGTTGGTGTAGGCGTTGTGCAGGTCCGAAGCCATCTGGCCGATCGGGTCGGCGGCGCCGACATACGGCGCATAGGCGGGATTGCCGCCATTCTGCGCGGCCGTGCTGCTGCCGAAGATCGGCGCATTCGGGTTGCTGCTGGTGTAACCGTAGGACGCCAGCGGCTGGGTCTCTTCGAGGGTCACCGCGGCATTGGCCTTGCCGGCCGCAGCGTCCGCACCGCTGATGGCATTGACCAGACCGTTCACGCCGGACTGAAAACCGGTGGGGCTGCCGCGGGTCGGCACCGACGCGCCGTTGACCGTGACGGACGTGGGCAGCGGCCGGAAGCTCTGATCCTGCATGATCACTTGATTCCACTTCGAATTCGCGATCAGTGGAAGCATGCCGGCTTCGCTGCCGGAATTGGACAGATAGCCCGTCAGCGTTGCGCTGCTGACCGCCACCAGCGAGACCTCATAATGCAGGCCGGCCTCCTTGGTGAATTGCAGGAAGACGCCGGCCACGCCGGAGAACGGCCCGGGCTCGGTGTATTGCGACGACGGATGACTCTGCAGGTAGGCCAGTTGCCCCGGCAGCGTGCCGCCGGGCGTATTGGCGGACTTCGGGTTCACCGGCGCCACCGCGCCGGCACCCGACGAGCATGCGCCTGTCGATGTCAGCGATGGACACAGCAGGTCGTGCACCACGCCGGGATCGGTCGAGTTGCCGGGACCGGAATTGTAGTTGAGCGCGGGATTGTAACGTCCGTGCGTGAAGCTGTTGCCGACGAACAGGACTTCGATGGGGTTGGCGGCGGTCTGAGCCGCCGCCGGGCTCGCGGCAAAAGCCGATGTCATCGCCAGCGCGGCCGCGAATATCGCCTGAGAATACGCGGCCGGGCGATGCCCGACCAGCTTGACCTGACACACGCCAAACCCCGCGCGCCCGCAACACTTCAGCATAGCTGACCTCCCCCAAAACTTTCAGCCTGGGTCGTCTGCGGACCCATGCCGTCGATCTAAGCGGCCGCTATACCGGTTGTAAAATATATAATACGTGGGTATTTCATATCCATTAGATATGGAGCCTGCATGGAACTGCGTCATCTGCGCTATTTTATGGTTGTCGCCGAAGAGCGGCACATCACGCGCGCGGCGGCGCGGCTCGGACTGCAGCAGCCTCCGCTCAGCCAGCAGATCCACGCGCTGGAGAAGGAGCTGGGCACCAAGCTGTTCATCCGCGGGCCGCGCGGCGTGGAGCTTACGCCGGCCGGCGAAGGATTCCTGGAGGAAGCGCGTTCGGTCCTGAGCGGCGTCGACCGCGCCACGGTGCGCGCGCGCGCGGCGGCCATGGGCCAGCCCGGGCGGATCTCGATCGGGCTGACCACGTCGGCGTCGCTGCACCCCGGCGTGACGCACATCCTGCGCGCCTACGCCAACAGTCACCCGGCGGTCTCGCTCGACCTGCAGGCGAACAGCGCGGCCAGCCTAACGGAAGCGTTGCTTCGCGAGAAGGTGCAGGTGGCGATCATGCGCGCGCCCGTGGCGCGGCCGGCGGATCTGGTTTTCAAGGAGCTGGGCCGGGAAAACATGCTGATGGCATTGCCGGCGAACCACCGCCTCGTCAAACGCACGGCTTCGGGCGCGACCGCGCCGATCTCGCTGAAGTCGCTGGCCGGCGAACGGCTGATACTCGTTCGCCGCCATGCTGCTCCCGGCATGTACGGCAACGTCGTCGACGCCTGCCACAAGGCCGGCTTCGAGCCACTGATCGTCGCCGAGGTCGAACAGATGCTGATCAGCATCAACCTGGTCGCCGCCGGCATCGGCATTTCGCTGGTCCCCGCCTCGATCCGGGACATCCGGCAGGACGGCATCGCCTACTGCCCGGTGCTGGATGCGCCGTCCCTGGTGGCACCGCTGACCCTTGTCCACAGGCGCGGTGAGGCGCGGCCGTTCGTGACGGATTTCATCGCGCTCGGCCGGAAGCTGCCGAAGGAGAAACGCGCGCGTTGAGGTACGAAATCACGCCATGTGCGAAATCAAGCCATAGCGTCCGCAAGCTGGTCACGCATGACAAACACAACACGTCCGCCGCACCTCGCCAATTGCCAGCCGGCCGCGGTCCATCTATTTTCAAATTGCTGTTTATGAAACGCCCAGCGATCGTAGGGGCTACCCAGTGGCCATCACCGTTCGACCGATGACCCTGCAGGAAACTGCACTGATCATCGCGTATTTCCACGCAGCGACGCCGGAGCACCTGGAAATGCTCGGGGTCGATCCGACACGACTGCCACCGGCCTCCCAATGGCAGCGGCTTTACGAGCAGATGTTCGACCGGCCTGTCGAGCAGCGATCTGGCTTCTTGGTAAGCTGGCTCTCCGATGACCAGTTCTTGGGGTTCTCGACCGCCGACAAGATCCGCATTGGCCAGCACGCAAACATGCATTTGCACATCACGGATCCCTCGCTACGCAAGCAGGGGATCGGCGTGGAGTGTGTCCGGAAGACCGTCGACCTGTATTTCCAGGTTCTGCAGTTGAAGCAGCTCTTCTGTGAGCCCAATGCGTTCAACGTGGCTCCGAACCGCACGCTTCAAAAAGCGGGTTTCACGTACGTCAAGACGCACATGACCGTTCCGGGCCCCCTGAACTTCCACCAGGCGGTGAACCGCTGGATGATCGACAGAAGTTGACGGCCATAAATCGCGGTCTCGACGAAGTTATGAGGCCGCGCCCTGCGTCGAGGACCTCGCCGCGCTGCCGACCTCGGCGGGGCGCGCCGAGGTCGAGACGGTTACCGCTTCCGAACAACGTAGCTCAGGTGGGTCACCCGCTGTGTCGGTTCCGCGCGGATCGGCTCCAAAGCCACGCGGCGCGCGTCCACGCCCGCGAACAGGCTGATGCCGGAGCCGAACAGCACGGGTGAGAGCGCGATCGAGAATTCGTCGACCAGGCCGGCGTTGATCGATTCCAGGATCGTTGCGCCGCCGCCCGCGATGCGGACGTCCCGGTCACCGGCGGCCTCCCGGGCCTGGGCGATCGCGGACGCGATGCCGTCATTGACGAAGTGGAAGGTGGTCCCGCCCGGCCGCACCCAGGGGGCACGCGTCTCGTGCGTCACGACGAACACCGGCGTGTGGAACGGCGCCTCCTCCGGCCACGCCTGCTCGCCGAGTTCGAACATGCGCTTGCCCAACACGCTCGCGCCGGTGCGTGCGAACGTCGCGCGCAGGATGTCGTTGTCGCGCCCCTCCTCGCCGCCCTCGCCGAACTTCAGGTTCTCCCGGAAGAACCGCTGCGGGAAGACCCACTGCTGCAGCTCCATCCACTGCGCCGTCCAATCCGGCTCGCCCATGCGCCCCTCGGGCGCGATGAACCCGTCCAGCGACATCGATACGCTGAAAAACACTTTCCCGGCCATCAGTCCTCAACTCCCTTGCTAATGATCTCGCTGACATAGGCCGCCAGATTGTCCAGGGTCTGCTGGCCGCCCTCGATCGCGTGATACTTTTCGACCACCTCGTCGCGCATCGCCTTGGTGGGGAACACCGTGCGCATCTCGAGCCGGGTCGCCGCGCCGTCCGGCGCGAACGTCAGCACCGACGTAAAGGCGTTGGGATCGCCGCGGGACTCACCGTGCACCAGCGCGATCCGCTCCGGCGGCGTGATCTCGGTCCACGTGATCCACTCCGAATAGTCTGTCCCGTCCGGTCCATGCATCATGAAAACCCACTCCCCGCCGACGCGGAACTCGAACGCTCGCGTGGTGGTGGTGAACCCCTGCGGTCCCCACCATCGCGACAGGTGCCGGACTTCGGTGAACGCCTCGAACACCAGCTCCGGCGGGGCATCGATGACCCGGGAAACCACGATCTCGCGGTCGGCTGTCGCCGACTGTGCCGGCGCATCCCATCCTGTCGCTGCCATCGGTCACTCCTTGTTTTTCTTCGCCATGTTCTTTTCCTTGGCCTGCTTGAGCTCCTGCACGTACGCATCCAGCCGGCCGAAGCTCTCATTCCAGAACCGCTCGAAACCGCCGGTCCACTCGTGAACCGGCCGCAGCCCGCGGGCATCGAGGCCGTACAGGCGCTGCTTGCCTGCCTTGCGGTCCCGCACCAGTCCGACATCCCGAAGCACCCGCAGGTGTTTGGATGCCCCCGGCTGAGTCATCCCCAGTTCCAGGGCCAACTCGGTCACCGGCCGCTCACCCGCCCGCAGCAGTGCCAGGATATCCCGTCGCTGCGGCTCGGCGATCGCGTTGAAAACGTCCGAGGTCGTCGCTGCTCGTGCCATGGAGCCATCATATGCCGATATGGGAATATGTCAAACGATATCGAACCGGAGGACGCCCTCCGGTCATCCGTTCCGGAGGTAGTTGACCAGCATCATCGTCGCGATCCCGCCGAGTGCCGGGATGACCGTGCGCCTGACGATTTCGAATGGCGAACACGCGCCGGCCTTGCTGACCGCGATGATGACCCCGGACACCGGCGAGACGGCGCGTCCCATCCCGGCCATCAATTGCATGGGAAGGATCATGGTCACCGCGCTGACGCCGAACTTGGTGGCGATGCCGGGAGCCAGGCCCGAGAATGCGAAAAACGCCGCCACGCCCGAACCGGTGATCGTCGCGGTGACGCCGACCATCAGCGTCATGATCACCGCCATCACATTGACGCCGAACCCCGCGTTGCGCACGGAGTCGATGAGATAACCAACCGCGCCGACCACTTCCAGCCCCTGCGCAAACACATCGGCACAGACCAGCAAGGACACCACGCTGGCGAAACTCGATCCGATGCCGTTGAAGAAAACCTGGAACCCCTTGAAGACCGCCCGCGCGTCGCGCCTGACCAGCAGTTCGCAAGCGAGACCCGCAACCGAACCAATCACCATGGCGGTGACGACATCCATCGTCACCTCCCCGACAAGCAGAGGACTGAACACCAGGATCAAAACGATCGGCAGCAACGGCAGCAAGGCATAAAAT
The DNA here is from genome assembly GCA_041424235.1 of Hyphomicrobiales bacterium. Taxonomy (GTDB): domain Bacteria; phylum Pseudomonadota; class Alphaproteobacteria; order Rhizobiales; family Xanthobacteraceae; genus Bradyrhizobium_A. The sequence goes on along the minus strand of JBGMOD010000092.1, from coordinate 5,815 downwards.
CCGGGAGCCTCATTGCGCACCGGTTCGCCCGCCGATGGGCCCTGCGGCCTGTCGGATTGCTCCCTGAAGATGCTGCTGTCGCCTCTCCTGTCGAAGTAACGGGCCGAAAAAAAGATCAGCAGCGCAACCACGGCGATGACCCAGACGACGACGGGGATCTGATACTGCACAAAATACACCGCCGGCGGGATACCGGCGGTCTTGGCGGCAAGGTTGGCCGTCCCCACCGCGGGCCCCAGGTCCATGAACGAACACAATGCGATCATGGCCGCGGCGGCAGGCTTGCTGACACCGAGCGACACCATCATCGGAAAAAACGTCACGAGCAGCAGCATCGCGAGCCCGGCCGCGCTGGGAATGGCGACATGAAGGCATTGGCCGAGAACGTAACCCAACGCCAGCACCACATAGGGCGCCTTGATCAGTTGCAGCGGCTTGATGCAGAAGCGGACCATGGCGGCCGTGGCACCGATGTGATCCATGTAGTCGGCGAACGCCGCCGAGACCATGATGATCAGGCCGATCCCGCTCATCTGCGCGATCAGCGATTCCTTGACAAAGGCGAAGATGTCAAAACCGACCCAGCCGGTCGTTTTGGTCTTCTGATACAGGATCGAATGGTCCGGGAAAAAGATCGCTGTCAGGGCCAGCAGAATCAATCCGGCCACCAGCAGTACGGCCTGCGGTTGATAGTTGCGGATGATCATCGTCGCCGCCACGGCAATCACGGCAACGCCAATCAGAAGGCTCAGCAAATCGGACTCCTCGCGCGTACTATTGTCCCGACAGGAATTGATCGATCAGGTTGTTGTAATAGGAAGGCGCCTCGAAATACGGGGCGTGGCCGAGCCCCGGCATGTCGACGTGCCGCGTCGTCGGGGTCAGCCTGAGCAGGTCGGCTCGCAAGCCCGGTTGAACGTCGGTATCGAGCTCGCCGGTCAGGATCAGAACCGGCATCTTGAGTGTGGGCAGCAGCGGGCGATTGTCGGCCAGTTGCAGCATCCGGGTCGCCCGGCGCAGGCCTTCCGGATGGGTCTCCGAGGCGATCTCCGCCGCATAGTCGAACACTTCCGTTGAGATGGACTCCGGCAGAAGATCCCGCGCGCGATTCCTCCCATAGGCCGTTGGGCCGAGGTCATCGAACTCACGCATCCGGCGCTCGAATTTCGCGGACATCGGCGCCGATGCCGGAGCGCCGTATCCGGCATGCGAACACGACAGCACCAGGCGCGCAACCAGATCCGGATATCTGGCCGCGAAACGCGTGGCGACCGCTCCGCCCATGGAGTGCCCGATGAGGGACACGCGCGGACCGATGCCCGCAACGAATTCGCGCAACGCATCGACATAGGCATCAATCGAAACCGACACCATCCCGGATTGTCCAAACCCCGGAGCGTCCCATGCAATGGTCCGATAGCGGCCGGCGAAGTGGTCGAACTGAAACGCCCAGCTCTTGGAGCTGCCGAGCAATCCATGCAGAAACACGATGGTCTCGCCCTCTCCTCGCGAGCGGAACGACAATTGACCATGTGACAGTTTGGCAAGTTGAAGCGGCGGGCAAACCGGTACGGGCACGTAAACACCATGAGTGATGGAAGAACAGCCTTTGACTGACGTCGGACCACCTCCCGTTTTTTGTCGTTGGTTGCGAAACCTACAGTGTGGCGCCGATACGTCAAATATCTCGGAACGGATGCCGTGATACGAATTTCCATATGGGGGCGGCCCCGAGGCATGCGCACGTGGCACGCCTCAAGGAACCAACCCCGTTCGATGCCGTTGGCCTACTCACAGGAGACTGACATGACCGACGACAAGAAGCCGAACGAGAAGCCGCCGCACGAAAAACCCGAAGGCAAGTTCCACTACAATCCAGGCAACCAGTCCGGCAAGGAAGCGGAGATCCTGCCGAAGGACGAGGCGGAAAAGCCGTCACGCGACTAAGTGTAATCCGTCATCCTGAGGTGGCCGCGCAGCGCGGCCCTCGAAGGACGACGGCCACGACGTTAAATGCCTCGGCCGCTCATCCTTCGAGGCTCGCCCAGCGACGCAATTGCGTCGCAAGGCTCGCACCTCAGGATGACGGAGTTGATTCACTATTGCGGGCAACCGCCCCGGCGTACGGCGTCAGGCCCCGTCTTCGCAGCCTTGCCATCAACTACATCATGCCACGCGACAGCCGGCCATCCCTGAGCCGTTCAATCGTTCGCTCAGCGACAATGCGGTCGACGTCACCGGGAGTCAGGCCGATATCCATCAGCTCCCTGATACTCAGATCGTGCAAACGGACGCGCAACTTCCCACGTTCGCGCCACTCTTGAAACGCATACCAATATCCCCTGAGCAGGCTCAAGACGCTCCGCGTCGATGCGACGGGCGGCCCAACCGCTTCCTTGTCCGAGAATGCGTCTCTCAGCACTGCGATGGAGGCATCGGGACACGCCCCGGCCAAAGCATCGCCCGTAGTGTCTTGCACCACAGCGATTGCGTGGTCGCGGCAGCGCCCTGCGGTTTCGCGCACGGTGTCGGATGTCGGGATCGTCTGGTGGGGAGGCATCGGGTGCTCCTGCTGGTGTGCCGGCAGGGAGCATGGCCAAACAAAAGGCCCCGTCCGATGCCGGCGGGGCCTGGTAAGATCGCGTCGTCGAATTCCTAGCGCGCGACTCCGTCCATGGCCCAGCGAGAGCGGGTCATATGTTTACGGTTCGCGATGCGCACGACGTTGATCATGACCTGCACTTACCATGGAGACCGCGCAAAATCAAGGGATGTGCCGATCTGCTCGCTTTTGATATGGCGGATGCACTGCCAGCTGAACAAGAAACGGAAATCGCATGTCCTTCCCGAGGATGACTCGTCGCACCGCAATGGCCTCAACGGCAATGGCTGCTGCGGGGCTAATGTTGGCTCCGTCCAAGGCCATGGACAGTCCTCGACGCATCGAAGCGGGGCTCAAAGATCTCGAGGCGCGCAGTGGCGGACGGCTAGGCGTTGCCGTGTTGAGTGTCGCGACCGACCAGGTCGTGGGAAACCGAATCGACGAGCGCTTTGCCATGTGCAGCACAATGAAAACACTTGCTGTCGCCTATACCCTCGCCCGCATCGATCGAGGCGAGGAAAGGCTAGACCGGCGAATTGTCTTCACTGAGCACGATCTGGTTACGCCCTTCGAGGCAACCCGACCTCATGTCGGCCCCAAAGGCATGTCGATTGAGGCGCTTTGCGAAGCTGCAATCACACTCAGCGATAGTACAGCAGCCAATCTGCTGCTGACCGGCTTTGGGGGCCCAGCCGCACTTACAGGCTACTTGCGATCCTTGGGGGATCGTGTCACGCGCGTCGACCGTTTCGAGTTGGCATTGAATATCGTCAAGCCAGGCGAAAATCATGACACCACGACGCCCCGCGCCATGGTTGGGACATTGCGCCGGCTGCTTCTGGAAGACGCCCTTTCCGACGCATCTCGTGCAAAACTGACGAACTGGATGGTCGAGGCAAGGGACGCGGCCACGCGGCGCCTGCGCGTCGGCCTGCCGCCCGGTTGGCGAATTGCGAACAAGCCGGGCACATGGGAGGGAATTTCAACCAACGATATCGGTGTAATCTGGCCGCCTGATCACGAGCCAATCGTGGTCGCAGCCTATCTTGGGAATGCGCCAGGCTCCGTTAAGGCGCAAGAAGGTATCTTGGCTGATGTCGCCAAAACTATAGCTGAACAAGTATAGCATGTGCGATCCAGCTGACTGAGCGGTCAGCTTGATGTTGGGTCAACACGACGCGATTTCGCAGAGCTTGATGACCGCATTGGGCAGAGAGCGCGGCGGGATGGGAGTCCTGAGCGGGCCTCGGTGAATTCTGACGCCGGCAAATGCGCAAGCGACTCCCGATCCCAGGGCATGCGTCACACCATTCGCTGCTTCCTCCCGACGACGGTTACCGGCCGAGTGACATCGCAACCTATCGAATCCGAAGTTCACGCCGATGGTGCGATTGAGTGACGCGAACTCCGAACTCGAAGCACTCAGGCCGACGCACCGCCCGTGAGATCGATTTCCGTCATCGTTGTCATGTCGCGGCCGAACCACGCCTTCAGCACCGCCTGGCGCGTCCCCAGATAGCGCGGTTCATCGCCGTCGATCCGCATCGGGATGTCATGGCCGGGCACCACGATCGTACCCGGCTTCTCGCGCCACATCCGCCAGATCGCGGCGATGGTGGCCCGGCTGATCGCGGCGTCGTAAGTCATGTCGGTGTCGCCGGAAATCAATTCGGCGCGGTTCTTGGCGGCGTCGCCGGTGAAGATCACGTCGCTCTCGCCGCCGGCAACGCGGAAGATCAGGCAGCCCGGCGTATGCCCGGGTCCGAGATGGGCGGTGACGCCGGGAAGGATCTCGTCGCCGTCATTCACCCTGACCGCGGTCGGCCAGCTCAGGAGCGCATTGGCATAAAGCTCCGCGACCGGCGTCTCGCCCCATGGCTCTTCCACCGCCCAGGTGAGTTCGGTCTCGCCGATCACGATGCGGGCGTGGCGGAACAGCGTCCAGTTCACCGCATGGTCGTAGTGCGAATGGGTGAGCAATACATCCGTGACATCGGCCGGGCGCACGCCGCGCTGCGCAAGCCCCTCGATCAGCAGCTTGCGCATGCCGAAATTGCCGGTGTCGATCACGGCCGTGCGGCCGTGCCCGCGCAGCAGCGCGATGGTGCTCCAGCCAAGCCCGCCATGGCACACGGACTTGCCGGGAAAGCCCTGGATCAGGATGTCGATGCTGTAGCCGCCGATGTTCATGTCAGAGATCCCGCAAAATCGTAGAGGCCGGCCGGATTGCCGGCCAGAATGTGAGCGCGTTCGTCGTCCGAAGTCCAGCGGGCGAGCCGGCGCAGCGCAAGGCCGTCGTCGACCGGTTCGAACGGCTCGATGCGGTCGGGACGGCGCAGCGCGCGCGGCCCGCTGCCGGTGTGCGGCCAGTCGGATCCCCAGAGCAGGCGGGCGGGATTGGCTGCGATCAGCGCGCGCACCAGCGCCCTCGCCTCGTCGCCATCGCCGGTCACGCCGATGCGATGCGCGGCCGAGAGCTTCACATACACCTGGCCGCTGGCCACAAGGCCCAGCAGTGCATCGAGATCCCCGCGCCCGCTCACGTCGAGCGGCGCATAGGCGAAATGGTCGAGCACGACCGGCACCGGCAGCCGCGCCAGCACGGGCGCGATCCCCGCCACCAGCGGCAGCCGCGCATGGATCTGGATGTGCCAGCCGAGGCCGGCGATCCTCGCGGCGGTTTGGTCCAGCGCGTCCGCGATCGCATCGTGATCGCTGTCGCCGAAGGTTTCCAGGTTCAGCCGCGCGCCGCGCACACCGGCGGCGTGCATCGCCTGAAGTTCGGCACGCGCGACGGTTGGCCCAATCACGGCGACGCCGCGGGCGCGCGGCCCGAGTTCCACGAGCGCACGCAGCAGCAGGCGGTTGTCGGTGCCGTAGGGACTCGGCTGCACCAGCACCACCCGGTGCAATCCCAGCCCCTCCAGGAACCGCGTCAAATCCACAATCGTGGCCGTCGCCGGCGTATAGGTGCGATGCGCCGCGAGCGGGAAACGCTCGGGATCGAATACATGGACGTGGCAGTCGCAGGCGCCGGTGGGGAGCGCGAAGCCGGGATCGGAATGGAAAACGCCGAGGATGGAAGGTGGATTGTGGGATTCAGGATGCATCGCGGTCTCACATCGAGAACGGCTTAATTCCCGTCATCCTGAGGTGCCCGCGAAGCGGGCCTCGAAGGACGACGGCCGAGGTATCAAACGTCGGGGCCGTCGT
>JBGMOD010000091.1:0-1733 GCA_041424235.1 Hyphomicrobiales bacterium | reverse complement strand
GCTGATGGGCACCAATCCCGCGCACCGCTTTGCCTTCATTCAGGAAAATGCCGCACGGATGGACGAAGACGCAATCGACGCGTAAGCTTAGGCAATAGTTTCGCGTCGGAGTTTTTCATGCCCCGCCTAAACATGCTGTGCCTGCTCCTCACCGTAATAAGCGCGCCAGCTCTGGCGCAAACAAAAACCCCGCAAGCGACGACCACAGGCCCTGACATTGTCGTGACCGGCGTCTCGCTGAACGACGCGAAGGCCGCACTCAAGGCATGCCTCGACCAACATTGCCCGCCCGATAAGGATATTGCGGCGACATTGGCGGTTGCCGAGACGCAGTTCGTCGCGGGGGATTACCGATCGGCGCGCGAGACGATGCTCTCGTCGATCGGGCGCAACCGCCGCTTCGCCAAGCAATATCCGGTCCCGGTGTCGGACCTGTTGCGCGCCAATTCCCGGGTCGCGGCACACCTTGGCGAGGAGACCGCCTATCGCAGCGGCGCAATTCAGGTCGTCACCGCGCTCAAGGCGGGATTGCCGCCGTCCGACCCGCGCGTGCTCAGCGCCCAGCTCGAACTGGGCGACAGCTATGCCAAGACCGGCGATACTCTCGAAGCGGTCGACCTGTATCAGGAGGTCGCTCGGCACGCACACGCGCTCAATCAACCGCGCAACGAAGGCTTTGCCCTGCTTCGCGTCGCCCGCCTGTACGCCGCCCTGTCATATGGCAAGTCGAGCCAATATTATCCGGACGCCCTCAACGCCGTGAATCGGTTGATCGCGCGGCGTGAGCCCGATCTTGCCCCGTTTGCGCAGGCGGCAAAGTTGCTGAAGGCAAACATCGCGATCCGACATGGCGACACCGGGGCGGTAGACCGGCTTATCGAGGAATACCGCGCCGCAGGCGCAGGCGCAGGTGCCACAGTCCCCGTTGTGCTCTTTGCGCCCAAGATCGAACCACGCCAGCTTTCCGGTCGCGAGGGCGCAAGCGGCACCATCCTTAACCAACTGGCGATGGACGACTTCGACAATCAATGGGTTGACATCAGTTTCCTGATTAACGCCGATGGCCGGGTCAGCGACACCGACGTGCTACGGAAGAGCGACAAACTGTCGGGCGATTGGGTGAAGCCGATCCTCACCGCTGTCGCTGCGCGCCGTTACGCGCCGCTCGCGCCCGATAGTCCCGGCTTCTTTCGGGTCGAGCGGTATTCCTTCACTGCGGCCTGGACCACGGTAACCGGTTCACGAATGCGGGTACGTTCCCCCATCCCGAAAATCGAAATGGTCGATCTGTCGCGCGATGCGACCACGCTCCCAGGCGGTTGACCCAGCCCTCAGCGTCGCATCCGCGCCTGATGGTATTTCAGCCGGATCACCACCCCCGCCAACAGGTGCAGTGCCGCCATGCCGATCAGGAATAGCGGCAGAATCGCGGGCACGTGCGGCCAATAGCGCGCGCGCAGGCCCGCCAGTACCGCGCCCGCAATCGCCAGCGCGACGCCGAGCCAGCGGATCGGTCGCGCGACCATGCGCAATTCCTTCTGATACGCGGCGCGCTCGGCGGGATCGTTGAGGTTGGGCGGCGGTAATCCAGCGGTCATTGCGTAATCCAATCGGTGGCGAGCAGGCCCCAGAGTAAGGTGTCTCGTATACCGAGATGGGTTTCCCACTCCTCGCGCAGACGCCCTTCCAGCGTGAAGCCAAGCGCCTTCAGCAAGCCGTTCGAAGCCGCATTT
>JBGMOD010000090.1:0-1741 GCA_041424235.1 Hyphomicrobiales bacterium | reverse complement strand
CCCAGCGAGAAGCTGGTGTGCAGGTCTTTCACGTTCGGCAGGTTCATCAGGTGCTGCCGCGCGAAGGCCGAAAAGCCGTTCAGATCCTGCGCCACCACCTGCAGCTCGAAGGTGCCGGTGCCGCTGATGTAGTGGCAGGCCACCACCTCGGGCATCTTGCGGATCGCGTCTTCCAGCTTGCGCGTCGCCTCGTTGGTGACGCGCTCGGTGTCCACGCGCACGAAAGCGAGCACGCCGAGCCCTATCTTGTGGCGGTCGATCTCGGCGCGGTAGCCCTTGATGAAGCCGGCTTCTTCCAGCGCGCGCACCCGGCGCCAGCAGGGCGCGGCCGAGAGGCCCACGCGCTGCGCAAGCTCGGCGTTGGTGAGGCGGCCGTCGGCCTGCAGTTCTTGCAGGATTGCGAGGTCGAACTTGTCAATGCTTTCCATGGGTGGCGATGTTAAGCAAGATTCTTTCTGGAACCTGGTTTTTCGGGGCAAAGAACGCAAACACCTGTCGCGGACCCCGGCATACACTTTGCGTGATCATGGGCTCGCGCCCTACCGGGCACAGACCCACACCCCATCAGCCAGGCTCAAAAGGCCCTGCCATACGGAGACAGACAACATGAACGCCCCGCTGCCCGAGCACATTCGCCGCGCGCTAGAAACCGTCACGCTCGACGACAAGTACTCCCTCGATTACGGCCGCGCTTTCATGAGCGGCGTGCAGGCCCTCGTGAAGCTGCCCATGCTTCAGCAGTTGCGCGACAAGCAGGCCGGCAAGAACACCGCCGGCTTCATCAGCGGCTACCGCGGCTCCCCGCTCGGCGGCTACGACCAGGCGCTGTGGAAGGCCAGCAAGTTCCTCAAGGAACAGAACATCGTCTTCCAGCCGGGCGTGAACGAAGAGCTGGCGGCCACCGCGCTCTGGGGCACCCAGCAACTGGGCTTCTCGCCGCAAGGCACCAACAAGTTCGACGGCGTCTTCGGCATCTGGTACGGCAAGGGCCCGGGCGTGGACCGCTGCTCCGACGTCTTCAAGCACGCCAACATGGCGGGCACCACCGAATTCGGCGGCGTGATCGCGGTGGCGGGCGACGACCACATCTCCAAGAGCTCCACCGCCGCGCACCAGAGCGACCACATCTTCAAGGCTTGCGGCACGCCGGTGTTCTTTCCGACCAGCGTGCAGGAAATCCTGGACCTGGGCATCCACGCCTTCGCCATGAGCCGCTTCTCGGGCGTGTGGTCGGGCATGAAGACGATCCAGGAGATCGTCGAGTCGAGCGCCACGGCCATGATCGACCCCGAGCGCGTCGAGATCGTCATTCCCACCGACTTCGAAATGCCGCCCGGCGGCCTGCACATCCGCTGGCCCGACCATGCGCTGGAGCAGGAAGCCCGGCTCATGCACTACAAGTGGTACGCCGCGCTGGCCTACATCCGCGCCAACCGGCTGAACCACAACGTCATTCAAGGCCCGAACGACCGCTTCGGCATCATGGCCAGCGGCAAGGCCTTCAACGACACGCGCCAGGCGCTGCTCGACCTGGGGCTCGATGACGCGGCCTGCCGCCAGCTCGGCATTCGCCTGCACAAGGTGGGCGTGGTGTGGCCGCTCGAAGCGCAGCTCACGCGCGAATTCGCCACCGGCCTGCAAGAGATCCTGGTGGTGGAGGAAAAGCGCCAGGTCATCGAATACCAGCTCAAGGAAGAGCTGTACAACTGGCGCTCCGACGTGCGGCCCAACGTGGTCGGCA
>JBGMOD010000089.1:0-1752 GCA_041424235.1 Hyphomicrobiales bacterium | reverse complement strand
AAATCATCGGCATGTTGCCGGCGATGAAGATCACCGAGCCGTACTCGCCGATGGCCCGTGCGAAAGCCATGGCAAAGCCCGTGAGCAATGCCGGCGCAATCGCCGGAAAGATCACCCGGGTGAAGGTCTGCAGGCGCGTGGCCCCCAGCGAGGTCGCGGCTTCTTCGAGTTCTTTCTCGGTGTCTTCGAGCACCGGCTGCACCGTGCGCACCACGAATGGCAGTCCGATGAAGATCAGCGCAATCACGATGCCCGCCGGCGTGAATGCCAGCTTGATGCCGTACGGCTCGAGCAGTTGCCCGATCCAGCCGTTGCCCGCGAGCAGCGCCGTGAGCGAGATGCCGGCCACGGCCGTGGGCAGTGCGAACGGCAGGTCGACCAGCGCATCGACGATGCGCTTGCCCGGAAACTTGTAGCGCACCAGCACCCAGGCCACGAGCAGGCCGAACACCGCGTTCACCATGGCGGCGATCAGCGAGGCGCCGAAGGTCAGGCGGTACGAGGCCATCACGCGTGGCGCGGTCACCGACACCCAGAAGTGCTCCCAGGTCATCGTGAAGGTCTTGAAGACCAGCGCCGACAGCGGGATCAGCACGATCAGGCACAGATAGAAGACCGTGAAGCCGAGCGTGATGTGGAAACCGGGCAGCACGCGCTTGGCGCCCCCTGCCCGGTTGGCACGCGAAAAAGGCGCTCCCGCGGACGGGAGCGCCGAAGGAACAGCGCCGCTCATTTACTTTGCGCCAGGGGTATACAGCTTGTCGAACTGGCCGCCGTCGTTGAAGTGCACCTTCTGCGCTTCGCCGAGGCTGCCGAACAGTTCCTGCACCGTGAACAGCTGCAGCGGCTTGAAGGTCGAGGCGTACTTCTTGAGCACGGTTTGCGAGCGCGGACGCAGCGCATGCTTGGCGGCGATTTCCTGTGCTTCTTCTGAGTAGAGCCAGTCGAGGTAGGCCTTGGCGAGTTCGCCGGTGCCCTTCTTGTTGACGGTGCGCTCGACCACGGCCACCGGGTTCTCGGCCACGATGCTGATCGACGGATAGACAGAATCGACCTTGCCGGTACCGAACTCGCGATCGATCGAGACCACTTCCGATTCGAAGGTGATCAGCGCATCGCCGATGTTGCGTTGCAGGAAGGCGGTGGTCGCGTCGCGGCCGCCGCGTGCCAGCACGGGCACGTTCTTGAACAGCTTGCCGACGAACTCGGCGGCCTGCGCATCGGTGCCGCCCTTCTTCTTGATGTAGCCCCAGGCCGCGAGGTAGGCGTAGCGCCCGTTGCCGCCGGTCTTGGGGTTGACGATCACGACCTGCACGCCCGGCTTGACGAGGTCGTCCCAGTCCTTGATGCCCTTGGGGTTGCCGTTGCGCACCAGGAACAGCATGGTCGACGTGGTCGGCGATGCGTTGTCGGGGAATTTCTTGCTCCAGTCCTTCGCGACCACGCCGGTGTTGGCCAGGAAGTCGATGTCGGTCGAGGTGTTCATGGTCACCACGTCGGCATCGAGGCCGTCGGCCACGGCGCGTGCCTGTGCGCTGGAGCCGCCGTGCGACTGGTCGATCTTGACGTCCTTGCCGGTGGCCTTCTTGTAGTGCGCCACGAAGGCCGCGTTGTAGTCCTTGTAGAACTCGCGGGCCACGTCGTACGAGGCGTTCAGCAGCGACGTACCTTGGGCAAAGGCGCTGCTGCCGGCGAGAGCGGAGGACGCCAGCGCGAGCACGGCGACGAAGGTCTTGATTCTGGAAGTCATGT
>JBGMOD010000088.1:0-1754 GCA_041424235.1 Hyphomicrobiales bacterium | reverse complement strand
GCGTTGAACTTCAGCGCATCGCGCAGGGGCCGGTTGGTGTCGAAGAGGTTGTAGTCCACCAGCGGCGTGGGCTGGTTGAAGACCTCGTGTGTCGAGTTCATGACCGGCCTCCTTGCCGTGCGTTTCAGTGCATCAGATGAGCTTGACGAGTTGCTTGCCGAAATTCTTGCCCTTGAGCAAACCCAGGAAGGCTTCAGTGGCGGATTCGATGCCCTGCGCGATCGACTCGCGCGGCTTGAGCTTGCCGGTGCCCACCAGCGTGCCCAGCTCGGTCAGCGCCTCGGGCCACACTTCCATGTGCTCGCTGACGATGAAGCCTTCGATCTTCATGCGGTTGATGAGGATCAGCGCCGGGTTCGCGAGCGGCAGCGGCTGGCCGTCGTAGCCCGCGATCATTCCGCACAGCGCCACGCGTGCAAAGGCGTTGGCGCGCAGCAGCACCGCGTCGAAGATGTAGCCGCCGACGTTCTCGAAATAGCCGTCGATGCCCTTCGGGCAGGCTTCCTTGAGCGCGGCGCTCATGCTCTTGACGTCGGGGTGCTGGCGGTAGTCGATGCAGGCGTCGAAGCCGAGCTCGTCGGTCACGTACTTGCACTTGTCCGGGCCGCCGGCAATGCCGACCACGCGGCAGCCGCGCGCCTTGGCCAGCGCGCCGAAGGCGCTGCCGACCGCGCCGCTGGCGGCCGTGATGACCACGGTTTCACCGGCCTTGTGCGCAATGATCTTCACAAGGCCGTACCAGGCGGTCACGCCCGGCATGCCGACCGCGCCGAGGTAGTGCGACAGCGCCACGTGCGTGGTGTCGACCTTCTTCAGCGCGCCGGGCTGCGAGGCGTCGACCACGCTGTATTCCTGCCAGCCGCCGAAGCCGACGACCTTGTCTCCGACCGCGTACTTGGGGTGCTTGCTCTCGACCACCTCGCCCACGGTGCCGCCCTGCATCACGGCGCCCAGCGGCTGCGGTTGCGCATAGCTCTTGGCGTCATTCATGCGGCCGCGCATGTACGGGTCGAGGCTCATGTAGTGGTGGCGCACCAGGACCTGGTTGTCCTTCAGTGCGGGTGTTTCGGCGGTCACCAGCTTGAAGTTGCTGGCGACGGCTTCGCCCTCGGGGCGGTTGTCGAGGTGGATCTGCTTGTTGGTGGGCATGGAAGTCTCCGGGGCAATCAATCAGTGAATCAATCGGTGGAAGGCGGACGCATCTCGTTGACGCTGGTGGGGCCGGTAGGCAGCCGGCGCTTCACGTACTTGAAGGTGCCGGTGGCATGGGCACATACGCGCTCGTGTTCGTCGTAGATCTTGGCTTCGGTGAAGGCCAGCGTGGCGGTGCGATGGATCAGCGTGCCGCGCGCATGCAGCGGGCCGACCGAAGGCTGCATGAAGCTGGTCTTCATTTCGATGGTGACCACGCCGGTTTCGGGCGCAACGCTGCGCGCCGCCGCGGCCATGGTGATGTCGAGCAGCGTCATGCAGGCGCCGCCGTGGGTCACGTCGAAGGTGTTCAGGTGTTCGGGCTTGGCGGTGTAGATGATCTCGGACTCGCCGTCCTCGAACTTCGTGAGCTCGAAGCCCAGGTGGCGGGCGAACGGAATCTGGCTCGTGTACGAGCGGATGTTGATGTCGCTGGAATCAGATGTAGACATCTTGATGGGGATCTGCTTGTTGAGTTACGGAAGGATTGTTCTTGCCACTGATTTCAGGGCGCGTGCGAATGACACCGGGTACTCCCCTCCGCGAATGTCCCCCGGGGCTGC
>JBGMOD010000087.1:0-11733 GCA_041424235.1 Hyphomicrobiales bacterium | reverse complement strand
ACAAGCCGGGCAACGCGCTCGACCATCATCCGACCTGGAAGCACGTCACCTGTCCCAAGTGCGGCGGCAAGGCGCAGCGCGAAACCGACACGATGGACACGTTCGTCGATTCGTCGTGGTACTTCGCGCGCTTCACCGATCCCTGGAACGAGAACGCGCCGACCACGCGCAGCGTGGTGGATCGCCTGATGCCGGTGGACCAGTACATCGGCGGCGTCGAGCACGCGATCCTGCATCTGCTGTACGCGCGCTTCTTCACCCGCGCGATGAAGGCCACCGGTCATATCGCGTTCGACGAACCGTTCGCCGGCCAGTACACCCAGGGCATGGTGGTGCACGAGACCTACCGCAAGCCCGACGGGACCTGGGCCTCGCCCGATGAAGTCAAGATCGAGGCCACCGCCACCGACCGCCAAGCCACCCTGCTGCTGACCGGAGAGCCGGTCACCATCGGCTCCATCGAGAAGATGTCGAAGTCGAAGCGCAACACGGTGGACCCCGACGACATCATCGCCACCTACGGCGCCGACACCGCCCGCTGGTTCATGCTGTCCGACTCGCCGCCCGATCGCGACGTGATCTGGAGCGAGGAAGGCGTCAAGGGCGCTAGCCGCTTCGTGCAGCGGCTGTGGCGGCTGACCAACGAATCCGCCGAGATCGCCAAATCGGCCCCGTCGACCCGGCCGGCCATATTCGGCGCCGACGCCCTGGCCCTGCGCAAGGCGACCCATGGCGCGCTGGACAAGGTCTCGGGCGGCATCGAGAAGATGCATTTCAACGTCTGCCTGGCCAACATCCGGGAATTCGCCAATGCGCTGGCCGACACGCTGGCCAAACCTGACCTCGCCAAGTCCGGGACCCTCTCGCCCGATCTGGCCTGGGCGATCGGCGAGGCGGCGGTCATTCTGGTGCAGCTGTTTGCGCCGATGATGCCGCACCTGGCGGAGGAGTGCTGGGCGGCGCTGGGCCAGTCCGGGCTGGTGTCCGAGGCGATCTGGCCCAAAATCGAGCCGGAATTGCTGGTCGAGGACACAATTACGCTTCCGGTCCAGGTTAATGGGAAAAAGCGCGCGGATGTCACAGTGGCCCGAAATGCTGCAGCCGGGGAAATTGAAGCTGCCGTTTTGGCCCTTGATGAGGTAAAACGAGCGCTAAATGGGGCAGCCCCGCGCAAGATAATCGTTGTTCCTCAGAGGATTGTGAATGTCGTCGCTTGATCTGCGCATTGCTGGCCGGTTGCTGGTCGTGGCCGTTCTGGCCGCGTTCACCGCCGGATGTTTCCAGCCGATGTATGCCGAGCGTTCCGACGGCAAGCCGGCTCTGCGTGAGCGGCTGGCCGGCATCGAAGTTCCCGAGCTGAATTACCCTCAGGCCTCCCGCGAAGCCCGGGTGGGACTGGGCATCCGCAACGCGCTGATGTTCAAGATGTACGGCGACGCGGTCGGCTCGACGCCGACCCATCGCCTGCTGCTCAAGCTGACGACCTCGCGCACCTCGATCATTCTCGACAGCGTCACCCAGCTGCCGTCGATCGAGAACTACACCATCAACGTGAACTACGAGCTGAAGGACATCGCCACCAACAAGACGGTGATGACCGGCACCACGTTCGCCCAGGTGTCGTACGACATCCCCGGCCAGGAACAGCGCTTCGCCAAGAACCGCGGCCTGCGCGACGCCGAGGATCGCGCCGCCGGCGTCGTCGCCGACAATATCAATACGCGCCTCGCCTCCTTCATGTTCGCGGGCACCTGAACGAGGACGCCGTCCTTGGTTGCACTTCGCGGCAAGGAGATCGACAGCTTCCTTGCAAGACCCGATCCGGGCCGACCTATCATTCTGTTGTACGGCCCCGACACCGGCCTGGTGCGGGAGCGGGCCGATGCCTTGATGGCGTCGGCGGTCGATGATCCCAATGATCCGTTTTCCCTGATCCGCCTCGACGGCGATGAACTGGCGAGCGAACCCTCGCGCCTGGTCGACGAGGCCATGACCATCCCGCTGTTCGGCGGCCGCCGGGCGATCCGGATCCGCGCCGGCGGCAAGAGTTTTGCCAGCGGCATCGACACCCTTGCCGAGATGTCGGTCAAGGATTGCCGGATCGTGATCGAGGCCGGCGAGCTGCGCCCCGACGCACCGCTGCGCAAGGCCTGCGAGCGCGCCAAGACCGCGGTGGCGATCGCCTGCTATCCGGACACCGAGCGCGATCTCGCGCGCCTGATCGACGACGAGCTGCGCGCCTTCGACCTGCGGATCTCGCAGGATGCGCGAACCGCGCTGGTGCTGCTGCTCGGCGGCGACCGCCAGGCCTCGCGCAACGAAATCCGCAAGCTTGCTTTATATGCCCGCGGCGAGCGCGAGGTGACGCTCGACCATGTCATGGCCATCGTCACCGACGCCTCGGCGCTGGCGCTGGACGCCATTGTCGACGGCGCCTTCGCCGGCCGGCCGGCCGACGTGGAGACCGCGTTCGCCAAGGCGATGGCGTCGGGCACCTATCCGGGCATGATCATCATGGCGGCGCAGCGCCAGGCAGCCCAGCTGCACAAGGCACGGTTGCCGGTCGAGGACGGCATGTCGGTGTCGGCCGCCGCCGAGGCCGGATTTCCGCGGCTGCATTTTTCCCGCAAGGCGATCGTGGAAGCAGCGCTGCAGAATTCCAGCGCGGACAAGCTGATGCGGATCATCGGCCAGCTGGCGGATGCGGCCTTCGAGATGCGCAAGCAGTCCGACCTCGCCGCCCCGATCGCCCAGCGCGCGTTGATGGCGGTGGCCGTGAACACACGGCGGCGGGGGTGAGATACTCAGACCGTAGGGCGGATTAGCGTCAGCGTAATCCGCCGCTCTGCATATCCCGCGATGCGCTGCATATGCGGATACGTGCGATGGTGGGTTACGCTTCGCTAACCCACCCTACACGCTGCAATTCGCAGCCTTACTGCCCAATCTCGAGCCGGCGCAAGATCTCGTCGAGCTGATCGAGATCGGTGTACTTGATCTGAACGGTGCCGCCGGGATCGCGGTGCTCGACACTCACTTTCAGGCCGAGCGCATCGCTGATGCGCTTTTCCAGCGCGATGGTGTCGGGATCCTTGGCGGCCTTGCCGGCGCGCGGCTTCTGCGGCTTGCGTTCGGGCACGCCTGCGTCATGGGCCAGCGCTTCAGTCTGGCGCACGCTCAGGCCCTCCTCGACGGCGCGCTTCGCCGCGGCGGCCGGATCCGGCACGCCGATCAGCGCACGGGCATGACCGGCGGACAGTTCGCCGGAGGCGATGTAAGCCTGAACCTCTTCGGGCAGCTTGGTCAGCCGCATCATGTTGGCGACATGGCTGCGGCTCTTGCCGACCACCTTGGCGATGTTTTCCTGGCTGTGCTTGAACTCGTCGGCAAGCGCGTGATAGCCGCGCGCCTCTTCCATCGCGTTGAGGTCTTCGCGCTGCACGTTCTCGATGATCATGATCTCGAGCGCGTCAGTGTCGCTGACCTCGATCTGAACGATCGGCACTTCGTGCAGGCCGGCGCGCTGCGACGCGCGCCAGCGCCGCTCGCCGGCGATGATCTCGAACCGATCGGTCGTGCCCTTGAGCTGGCGCACCACGATCGGCTGGATGACACCGTGCTCCTTGATCGACGCCGCGAGTTCGTTGAGCTCCGCGTCGACAAAGCTGCGGCGCGGGTTGCGCGGATTGGCTTTCAGGAATTCGATCGGCACCTTGCGCTGCGCGCGCGCACGCTCGGGATGCGCAGCCGCTTCGCCGCCGACATCACCGATCAGACTTGCAAGACCACGACCCAATCGCGAGCGCGTCTCGTCGGCCATCGCCATCATCTCCCTTGGATTCAACTTCGCGCTCCACTCTCGACATGCAGTTCAAACAAAGATGGACACTCATTCCTCATGGTGAGGAGGCGCGAAGCGCCGTCTCGAACCACGAGGCCAAGGTGCTCACTTCACGGCCTCCTCCTTCGAGACGCCCGCCATGCGGGCTCCTCAGGATGAGGAGAAGCTACGGCAGTCAATGCGCCAGCAACTCGCGTTCGCGCTGGATCACTTCGGTCGCGAGCTTGAGGTACGCTTCGCTGCCGACGCATTTCAGGTCGTACACCAGCACCGGCTTGCCGTAGGACGGCGCTTCGGAAATCCGCACATTGCGCGGGATCATGGTGTCGTAGACCTTCTTGCCCATGAACTGGCGCACGTCCGCGACGACCTGGTTCGACAGGTTGTTGCGCGAATCGAACATGGTCAGCACGATGCCGTGGATCGACAGGTTCGGATTGAGCGTCGAGCGCACCTGCTCCACCGTCTGCAGCAGCTGCGACAAACCTTCGAGCGCGAAGAACTCGCACTGCAGCGGCACCAGGATCGCATCGGCCGCGGCCATCGCGTTGACCGTGATCAGATTCAGCGACGGCGGACAGTCGACCAGCACATAGGTGAAGTCGGTGCCGGCGGGATGATTCTCGTTCAGCACGGAGATCGCATTGCGCAGCCGGAAGGCGCGGTCGCGGGTGGTGCCGAGTTCGAGCTCGAGGCCGGACAGATCCATGGTCGAGGCGGCGATATGCAGCCGCGGCACCGCGGTCGGAACGATGGCCTCCCGCAGGGTCGCTTCGCCGATCAGCACGTCATAGGTGGAGCAGTCCCGATTGCGGCGATCGATGCCGAGCCCGGTCGAGGCGTTGCCCTGCGGATCGAGGTCAACGATCAGCACCCGCTCGCCGATGGCGGCAAGCGCGGTGCCCAGATTGATCGCCGTGGTGGTCTTGCCGACGCCACCCTTCTGGTTCGCCAACGCGATGATGCGGGGGTGCAGCGGATTCGCGCTCTCGCCCGTATGATCTTGATCTAATTGAATATTTTCACTCATTTGGGTGGCCGTTACGTTGCCGAGGGGGAAACAAGACGCCGTTCGATCCCGTCGAATTCAGCGACCCAGCCGTGTCCGCCGGTGCGGCTGGGATGAAGTTGAGGCTCGATTTTCCAATATTTAGTAGCTTCCGTCAATTCTGACTCTACATCTTGTCCCTTCAAAAACAAAGCTTTAGCTCCGTCCTTGAGCAAAGGTTCTGCAAAGCCCAGCAATACGTTAAGCGATGCAAGCGCGCGCGCAGTGATGCAATCCACAGGGCCACGGAAGCTATCCACATAATCCCCGATATCCGCGAGATGCACCGTGCCTCGACCGCCGGTAACGCGGATGGCCTCGCGCAGGAAAGCCGCCTTCTTGGCATTGCGCTCGACCAGGTGGACCATGGCCCCCTCCTGCTCGGCCATGGCGCAAGCCAGCACGACACCGGGGAAGCCGCCACCGCTGCCAAGGTCGATCCAGATTTTCGCCGATGGCGCCAGCGTCAGGAGCTGCAGCGAATCGGCGATGTGCCGGGTCCAGATCTGCGGCAGGGTCGAGGGAGCGACCAGATTGGTTTTGGCCTGCCAGGCCACCAGCAGCTCGACATAGCGATCGAGCCGCGCCTCTGTTTCACGTGAAACAGGCGTCAGCGCCAACGCCTCGGCCTTGTCGGCCCGGTTGGTCTGGAATGTTGTGGCCGTCGACTGATTCGCCACGGCGCATCGTCCTTATAATGTTGAGGTTGCTAGCGCTGGCCCGTCGCCAAGGCTGCGGGATTGCCGGCGCAGATAGGCCGCGAGAATCGCCAGCGCCGCCGGTGTAATTCCGTCGAGACGGCCCGCCTGCCCCACTGTCCGAGGCTGTGCCGCGGCCAGCTTCTGCCGAGCTTCGTTCGACAGGCCGGGCACCGCATCGTAATCGATCCCGGTCAGCAGCAGCCCCTCGTCGCGCCGGAAGGCGTCGACGTCGGCGGTCTGCCGCGCCAGATAGACATCGTACTTGGCGTCAATCTCGACATGGAGTGCGATCGCGGGATCGATCGCGCCGAGCTCCGGCCAGATCGCCGACAGCGTGGACCATTCCATGTCGGGGTAGGCCAGCAGTTCGAAAGCCGTGCGTCTGACACCGTCACGGTTTAGCGCCAGGCCGTGCTTGGCGGCCTCGTTTGGCGTGATGTTGAGCGACTTCGCCACGGCCTTGGCGGCATTCAGTGCGTCCATCTTGCTGCGATGAAACGCAGTTCGCCCGGCTCCCACGCAGCCCAGCGCGATGCCGCGCTCGGTCAGGCGCTGGTCGGCATTATCGGCCCGCAGCGTCAGCCGGTATTCGGCCCGCGAGGTGAACATCCGATACGGCTCGGTGATGCCCCGGGTCACGAGGTCATCGATCATGACCCCGAGATAACCGTCGGCGCGGTCGAACACGATGGGCTGGCCACCGCTCGCGGTCAGCGCTGCGTTGAGGCCTGCGACCAGGCCCTGGGCGGCGGCTTCTTCATATCCCGTGGTGCCGTTGATCTGTCCGGCCAGGAACAGCCCCGGCATCCGCTTGGTCTGCAGGGTCGGATCAAGTTCGCGCGGATCGACATGGTCGTATTCGATGGCATAGCCGGGGCGGACCATGCGCGTCCGCTCACAGCCCGGAATCGTGGCCAGGATCGCCTGCTGCACCTCTTCGGGGAGCGAGGTCGAGATGCCGTTGGGGTAAACCGTGGTGTCGTCGAGCCCCTCGGGCTCGAGGAAGATCTGATGACCATCCCGATCGCCGAACCGGACGATCTTGTCCTCGATCGAGGGGCAATAGCGCGGCCCCCGGCTCTGGATCTGGCCGGAGTACATCGGCGAGCGATGCACGTTGGCCCGGATCACCTCATGGGTGGCCGGTGTGGTGCGGGTGATCCCGCATTCGATCTGAGGGGTCGTAATGCTTGAGGTGAGCACAGAAAACGGCTCTGCCGGATCGTCACCGGGCTGCATTTCCACCGCCGACCAGTCGATGGTGGTGCCGTCGAGGCGCGGCGGCGTTCCGGTCTTCAGCCGACCCAGGGTGAAGCCGATCCGTTCGAACGACGCCGAAAGCCCCAAAGCAGGCGCTTCCCCCACCCGTCCGGCGGGCCAGTTCCGCTCCCCAAGATGGATCAGCCCCCGCAGAAAGGTTCCGGTGGTCACGACAACCGCCCCGGCCGCGAATTCACGGCCATCGGCCAAGCGAATCCCGCTGATCCGGCCTCGGGCCAGCAGCAGATCGTCCGCCTCGCCCTCAATGACGGTGAGATTGGCGGTCTCCCGGATCGCGGCCTGCATCGCGGCCGCATAAAGCTTGCGATCGGCCTGGGCGCGGGGACCGCGCACCGCCGGACCCTTGCGACGATTCAAAACCCGGAACTGGATGCCCGCCGCATCCGCCACCCGCCCCATCACCCCGTCCAGGGCATCGACTTCGCGGACCAGATGGCCCTTGCCGAGGCCGCCAATGGCGGGATTGCAGGACATCGCTCCGACTGTCGCGAACTGATGGGTCACAAGCGCGGTTCGGGCGCCCATGCGGGCAGCCGCTGTCGCCGCCTCGCAGCCGGCGTGGCCTCCCCCGATAACAATGACGTCGAATACCGTGCTCATGATGCGCTCGCGGCACCTTCTAGCCCGCAAACATTAAAGCCGGAAGTCATATGTGTCCGGGATGGACCCCGCGGAAGTGTTTCACGTGAAACATACCGAACGCGGGATCAGTTGTTTCACGTGAAACACCTTGAGCGGGACATTGAATCAACTCCGTCATCCTGAGGCGCTCGCGTAGCGAGCCTCGAAGGATGCACGGCCGAGATATCTGACGCCGTGGCCGTCGTCCTTCGAGGGCCGCGCTACGCACGGCCGCCTCAGGATGACGGATGACACGAGCAAACCTCATCAGCATTCAGGCCGGAGAGTGTTTCACGTGAAACAACCCATCGGCCGTTCCCAATTGTTTCACGTGAAACACCCTGGAACCTGACCGCCATTTGTTTCACGTGAAACACTCCGCGCGGTCACTTCCCGATGCAGAAATCGCGGAAGATCACATCCAGAATGTCCTCGACATCCACACGTCCGGTCAGCCGGCCCAGGGAGTGGATCGCGATCCGCAGCTCCTCGGCGACCAACTCCTCCCCCTGCCCTTTGGCCGCGATCGCCCGGCGGAGCGCATCCGCGGTGTCCCGCAGCAACGTCCGATGTCGGACCCGGCTGATCAGCGCCGTCTCCCCCGACCCAAACGTCTCCTGGGCAAACACCACCAACGCCGCGATCAGATCCGCAAGGCCATCGCCCCGGGCCGCGGAAAGGTCAAACCGCACCGGTCCATCGGCGCTCGACGCGGTTCCATCGATCAGGTCGACCTTGTTCCGGATCAGCCAGACCGGCGCGCTATTCGTCGGTTGAGCCAACACCAGCTCCCGGGCATCGACCAGCCAGAGCACCAGGTCCGCAGAGGCCGCACGCTCCTGGGCCCGGCGCACCCCCTCTTGCTCCACCGGATCATGGGTTTCACGCACACCGGCGGTGTCGAGCAAGGTCACCGGATAACCGTCGAGATCGAGATGCACCTCGATCACATCGCGCGTGGTGCCGGCATGGGGCGACACGATCGCCGCCTCGCGCCGGGCGATCCGGTTGAGCAGCGTCGATTTGCCGGCGTTCGGCGGGCCGGCGATCGCGACCACGAGACCGTCGCGCAGGCGTTCGCTTTGCGCCGAGGCCGCAAGGGTTTCCGCGATTTCGCTCCCCAGCGCGGCGACCCCGGCCAACGCCGGCGCGATCAATTCCTCGGGCACGTCGCCCTCGTCGGAAAAATCGATCCCCGCCTCGATCAGCGCCGAGGCCTGAATGATCTGCTGTCGCCAGCTTTCGGCCCTGGCGCCGAGTGAGCCCTTCAATTGCCGCAGCGCCTGGCGCCGCTGCCGATCGGTGTCGGCATGGATCAGGTCGTCGAGGCCTTCGGCCTCGGTGAGATCGAGCTTGCC
Source organism: Hyphomicrobiales bacterium (assembly GCA_041424235.1). Taxonomy (GTDB): domain Bacteria; phylum Pseudomonadota; class Alphaproteobacteria; order Rhizobiales; family Xanthobacteraceae; genus Bradyrhizobium_A. Next base: position 2,883 of record JBGMOD010000087.1, on the reverse strand, counting down.
GTTCTCGAACCCGCGCCGGGTGAATTCACCGGGCTCGGCCGCCCGCAGCCCGTCCATCGCACCGAGCGTCTCGAACACCGCGGCCAGCACGGCCCGTCCGCCATGGACATGAATCTCGGCCACGTCTTCGCCGGTGGCGCTGTGCGGTCCCGGAAACCAGAGCGCGACCGCTTCGTCGAGCGGCTGCCCGGCCCGGTCACGAATCGTCGCCAATGTTGCAACCCGCGGAACCGGGCGGTGCCCGGCCAAGTGATCCAGCGCGGCCCCTGCCCGCGGTCCGGATAAACGAACGATAGCAATGGCCGACGGCGGCCGGCCCGACGACAACGCAAAGATGGTTTGATCTCTGGATTCCATGGCTTAGGCTTATTTGGCCTGGGGAACGCTGGCAAATCCTGCCAGCTTGAAACACCTATGCTGCATCGCACAACGAGCTCTCATTCCCGGAGTTATATTGCATCGCAACATAAGGAGGGGCTATCAATGTCTCATGTTGCAACGCACAATAACCGCCTGGCCCACGAAACCAGCCCCTACTTGCTGCAGCATAAATCGAATCCGGTCGACTGGTGGCCGTGGGGACCAGATGCCCTGGCCGAAGCCCAGCGCAGCAACAAGCCGATCCTGCTCTCGGTCGGTTATGCCGCCTGCCACTGGTGCCATGTCATGGCCCACGAAAGTTTCGAGGACGACACCACCGCCGCCGTGATGAACGATCTCTTCGTCAACATCAAAGTCGATCGCGAGGAACGGCCCGACATCGACCAGATCTACATGAGCGCGCTGCATCACCTCGGCGAGCAAGGCGGCTGGCCGCTGACCATGTTTCTTGCGCCCGACGGCTCGCCGTTCTGGGGCGGCACTTATTTTCCCAAGCATGCGCAATATGGCCGCGCCGCCTTCGTCGATGTGCTGCGCGAAGTCGCACGCATCTTTCACGACGAGCCGAACAAGATCGCCAAGAACCGCAACGCACTGGTGAGCCGCCTCGCCCACCGTGCGCACGCAAACCCTGCAAATATAGGTATTGCCGAACTCGACAGTGCCGCAACCTCGATTGCGCGCGCGACCGACCCGGTGAACGGCGGGCTGCGTGGTGCGCCGAAATTTCCGCAGTGCGCGATGCTCGAATTCCTCTGGCGCGCCGGCGCGCGCAACAACGACCAGCCGTTCTTTCTCGCCACCGACCTTGCGCTGACGCGCATGAGCGAAGGCGGCATCTACGATCATCTCGGCGGCGGCTATGCACGCTATTCCACCGACGAGCGCTGGCTGGTGCCGCATTTCGAAAAGATGCTTTACGACAACGCCCAGATCCTCGACCTGCTGGCGCTGGACTTTTCACGCACCCGCAATCCCCTGTTCAGCCAGCGCGCCCAGGAAACTGTCGGCTGGCTGATGCGGGAGATGACCACCGCAGACGGCGGCTTCTCGTCGTCGCTGGACGCCGATTCCGAGGGCGAGGAAGGCAAGTTCTATGTCTGGTCGCTGGCGGAGGTAGAGCGGGTGCTCGGCGCCGCGGACGCCGCCGATTTTGCTGCGGTTTACGATGTCTCAGCCGCCGGAAACTTCGAGGGCCACAATATCTTCAATCGGCTCAGCAGCTTGGACGATAGAGGCCGCGATGAGAGCCGTTTCGCCATGCTGCGGGACAAGCTGCAGCAGGAACGCAGCAAACGCGTTCGCCCGGGTCTCGACGACAAGGTGTTGGCGGACTGGAACGGGCTGATGATCGCAGCCCTGGTCCATGCCGCCACTGCGTTCGGCGCGCCGGACTGGCTCACCATCGCGCGAAATGCGTTTCAATTCGTGAACCGATCCATGACCCGGGACGATCGGCTCGGCCATTCCTGGCGCGACGGCAGGCTGCAGATTCCCGGGCTTGCCTCGGATTACGCCGCAATGATTCGCGCCGCACTGGCCCTTTTTGAAGCCACCGGCGAGCGGCCTGACCTGGACCAGGCCATTGCCTGGCAGCGGGCTCTCGACCGGTATTACGCCGACACCGAGCATGGCGGTTACTACCTCACCGCCGACGATGCCGAAGGATTGATCGTCCGTCCGCACTCCACCATCGATGACGCGATTCCCAATCATGGCGGCCTGATCGCGCAGAACCTGGTGCGGCTGGCGGTGCTCACCGGCGATCCGCACTGGAGCGAACGACGCGATGCCCTGTTGGCGGCGCTGCTGCCGCACGCCGTCGAAAACGTGTTCGGACATTTGTCGGTGCTCAACGCACTGGATCTGTTTTTGCGCGGCGCGGAGATTGTTGTCACCGGAGAGGGCGAAGCAGCGCAGACTCTGCTGACGGCAGCACGTCGCCTGCCGCATGCGACCACGATCGTCTGTCATGCACCGAATGCGGACGCGTTGCCGGCACAGCATCCGGCGCGGGACAAGATCGCAGCGTCCAACGGTGCAGCAGCGGCATTCGTTTGTCGCGGGCAAAGTTGTTCGTTGCCGATGACGGAGCCGGAAGCGCTGGCTGCATTGATGGCTTGATCAACGCGATCGTTGTTTACAATCGAAGCGTTTCAACATTCTCCATGTCATCACCGGGCTTGTCCCGGTGATCCCGCTTAGGTGGGCAATGCGTCCCTAAGCGAGGTTGTGTCCGCGACTTCGGCGAAGCCGAAGTCGCTGAGGACAAGCCCGGCAACGACAAAGAAGAGCGAGCATGTCGCGATAAGATTCCAAAAAAAATGGCCGGGACAAAGCCCGGCCATCTCACATTCGCCTCGCGCTGAAACAATCAGCTCATCAGGTATTCATCGACTCGAAGAATTCCGAGTTGTTCTTGGTGTTGCGCAGCTTGTCGAGCAGGAAGTCGATCGCGTCCATCGTGCCCATCGGATTGAGGATGCGGCGGAGCACGTACAT
>JBGMOD010000086.1:0-96184 GCA_041424235.1 Hyphomicrobiales bacterium | reverse complement strand
CGTTGCGCGCCAGCATCGACAGCAGCACGGATTTGCCGACACCGGAGCCGGCGAAGATGCCCATGCGCTGGCCGCGGCAACAGGTCAGGAAGGTATTGAGCGAGCGCACGCCGAGGTCGAGCGGCGCGCCGACGCGTTTGCGCGAATGCGCCGGCGGCGGCGCATTGCGGTACGGCATCGGCGAAGCCCCCTGCATCAACGGCCCCTTGCCGTCGATCGGCTCGCCCATGGCATTGAGCACCCGGCCGAGCCAGGCCGGCGACGGCCGGACCTGCCCGGCCGCATTCGCGATCACCGCCCGGCAGCCCCGGCGAACCCCCTCGAGGCCGGCAAACGGCATCACCACCGCATTGCTGCCGCTGAATCCGATCACCTCGCAGGGGATAAAACGATCCGCGCCGGTCTCGACCACGATACGTGCGCCGACCGACATGGCGTGGATCGGACCGGCGATCTCGACCATCAGGCCGCGTACGCCCACAACGCGGCCATAAATATTGACGCCTTCGATATCGCCGATCTGTTCCGCGAGCGCTTTCATTGCGAAAACCTTAAGTTTTGGAACTGGTAGGCGCCGCCCTTAACTTCGTGTTTACCCGCATCGTTAATCATTGCGTCACTGTCTTTGGTAACTGAGAGCACGCGCACGTCAGAACGAAGGTGCGAGTCGTAAGAGTCGGTTAGCCCCGATTCTTAAAGTGGAACTTGAACACGAGCGGGCACAAAAAACTGGTTTAGAGCAAGATCTTAGGTCGATTCGGCGAATTTTACACCGATAGAGCTTGCGCACACGAATCAGGTTTTGTTAACCATATCAGGTCAGGGTCCGAATCAGTTGTTCAAAGGCGTTTCCAGTGCCGCACGGCTCGCGGCTCGACCTGACGCCCGGAGCGGCGGATTATAGGGGACTGGCATGCGCGTTTTGCTGATAGAAGATGACAGCGCCGTCGCGCAGTCGATTGAATTGATGCTCAAATCCGAGAGCTTCAACGTTTATACGACGGACCTCGGCGAAGAAGGGGTCGATCTCGGAAAGCTGTATGATTACGACATCATCCTGCTCGATCTGAACCTGCCGGACATGTCCGGATACGACGTTCTCAAGCAGCTTCGTGTCTCGAAGATCAAGACACCGATCCTGATCCTGTCCGGCCTCGCCGGCATCGAGGACAAGGTGAAGGGTCTCGGCGTCGGCGCCGACGACTACATGACCAAGCCGTTCCACAAGGACGAACTGATCGCCCGCATCCACGCGATCGTGCGCCGGTCCAAGGGCCATGCCCAGTCCGTCATCCAGACCGGCGATCTCGTGGTCAATCTCGATACCAAGACGGTCGAGGTCGGCGGCCAGCGCGTTCACCTGACGGGCAAGGAATACCAGATGCTGGAGCTGCTCTCGCTCCGCAAGGGCACCACCCTCACCAAGGAGATGTTCCTCAATCATCTCTATGGCGGCATGGACGAACCGGAACTGAAGATCATCGACGTCTTCATCTGCAAGCTGCGCAAGAAGCTGGCCAACGCTTCCGAAGGCCGCAACTTCATCGAAACGGTCTGGGGCCGCGGCTACGTGCTGCGCGAGCCGCACGAGGAAGATGTGCGGATTCCCGCCTGACGCTTTCACGGCGAGCCGCGAGGGTTTCTCAAGGCTCACTCCTCCCGACTGGACCCCGCCGTGAATGGCGGGGTTTTTGTTTGGGCGTGAGGACCATCGAACCTCCCCACCACTTGCATCGACAACCAATGAATGGATGATGGCGCGTTTCGCGACGCGAAGGGGGCTGCCGATGATTCTGCAATCGCTCGCCGGACTGCCGGCGTTCCTGGTTTATTTCTGCACCGCGATCGTCGCCGTGCTGGCCTATCTGTTCGTCTACACCCGCGTCACCCCGCACGACGAATTCAAGCTGATCCGCGACAATGTGCCGAGCGCGGCCATCGCACTGGGGCTGAGCCTGCTCGGCTTCACCCTGCCGGTGATCAGCGCCATGACCCATGCCGCCAACGTGTTCGACTGCCTGATCTGGAGCGCGATCGCGCTGATCGTGCAGATCATCGTCTATTTCATCGTCAAGATCCCGGTGCCCAACCTGTCAGCCCGCATCGCCGCCGGCGAACTGGCGCCGGCAATCTGGCTGGGGCTGTCGTCGCTCGCCGCCGGTGCGTTGAACGCCGCGTCGATGAGCACCTGAGGCGGCCCGCATGAAGCGCTCCGCCCATGTCGCCTTGCTGCTGATGGGAACGGCGGCCGTCGGTGGCACCGCCTATTCCCTGATGCCGAGTGAAAACTGTTCGCCCGATCGCACCGCGATCGCAGGCCCGAACGGCACGACAGGTCCGAACGACACGAAAACCGGCTGCGTCCGCAGATCGTCGTCATCGTCGTCGGGCGGCAGCGGCTATCATTCGTGGGGATCGCGAACCAGCTTCTTCAGCAGTGATTCCGCATCATCCGCATCGAGCGGTTCAACCTCCAGCCACGCATCGGGCAATGGCGGATCGTCGGTGTCGCGCGGCGGTTTCGGTTCGTTCGCGCATTCCTTTGCCTCGCATTTTTCCGGCGGCGGCTGAGCGCCGCGCTGCTTGCTCCGCCCCGAGAAACGTGAGTGAATGTTGCGGGCGAAGCTGCCGATGGACCGAACCGCATGAAACGCTCGCGCCGGGTTGTTCTGAAGTTCATGGGCACAGCTGCCGCGACCAGCCTCACCGGCACACTCGCGCTGGCCCGCGATTGCGATCCCAACCGGCCTGGCATCCTGTTCCCCGGAACCATGACCAACACGGCCTGCAACAGTCGCGGAGGTTTCGGCGCTTCACCCCACGGGTTCACGGAACATGCCGTCCCGCACGAACATGCCGGCGGCTGACGATCATCATGCAGCGTATCGCCTGTTCCGAGCGTGACGATTGGCAGGCCACCGCCGCCGCGACCGGATTCGTCTTCTTCGCGCCCGACGGCGAACGCTACTGGGACGAACGCGCCTACTATGCGCTGACGCTCGATGAGATCGAACGCGAGATCGAGACGCCGACCGGCGAGATCGACGGCATGTGCCGGGAACTGGTCGCACGCGCCGTCGACGACGAGCGTTATCTGCGGCTATTGAAGATCCCGGAAAGCTTCTGGACCTACATCGCCGCCAGCTGGAAGCGCAACGACCCCAGCCTGTACGGCCGCATCGATCTGCGTTTCGACGGCAACGGCCCCGCGAAACTGCTCGAGTACAACGCCGACACGCCGACCTCGCTGTTCGAAGCCGCGGTGTTTCAATGGACCTGGCTGGAGCAGGCGATCGAACGGCAGATCATCCCCCGGCACGCCGACCAGTACAACTCGCTGCACGAGCGGCTGATCGACACCTGGCGCCTTGTCGGGCAAGGACGCCACCTGCATCTCACCGGCATGATGGGCAGCGAAGAAGACGCCGGCACGCTGGCCTATCTGGAAGACGTCGCCCGCCAGGCCGGGCTTGGCACCACCCAGATCGACATCGAGCAGATCGGATGGCGCGACACCGGCGATTTCGTCGACCTCGCCGATCGGCCGATCGAGCTCGCCTTCAAGCTTTATCCCTGGGAATGGATGGTGCGCGAGGACTTCGGCGCCAAGCTCAAAGGCGCCGCCACGCGCTGGGTCGAACCGCCCTGGAAGATGATCCTGTCCAACAAGGGCATCCTGCCGCTGCTCTGGGCGATGTTTCCGCGCCACCCGAATCTGCTGCCGGCCTATTTCGACGATGATCCGGCCGCAGCCGACCTCGGGCGCTCCTACGTCCGCAAACCGCTGTACTCGCGTGAAGGCGCCAACGTCACCATCGTCAGCGGTGGTGAAACTCTGGAGCAACAGCCGGGCCCCTATGGCGCGGAAGGCCATATCCGCCAGGCGCTGGCGCCGCTGCCGAACTTTTCCGGTCAGTATCCGGTGCTGGGAAGCTGGCTGGTGGGGCAAACGCCCTGCGGCCTGTCGATCCGCGAAGATGCGGATCCGATCACCGGCAACCTGTCGCGCTTCATTCCGCACGCCATCCTGTAGCGGACCGCGATCACGTCACGCGGAAAGCAGCCGGCCGTGACAATGACCTTCCTCAGCGCGCGATCGTTGCCAGCTTCGCGGCAGCCGACGGCATCGCCGGCACAAGCCCGGGCGCCGCACGCGTCGGCAACGTGTTGGGGAAATACAGTCCGCGGCGATCCGGATAAGGCTTGAACGCGTCGGTCAATCCGACCACGGTTTCGGCCGCGCCGAGCGCCAGGAAGCCATCGGTCTCGATCGATCGCACCAGGCGATTGAACACGCCGATCTTGGTCTCCTGATCGAAATAGATCAGCACGTTGCGGCAGAACACGATGTCGAAGACGCCGAGATGCGAGAAGTCGTGCAGCAGGTTGAGCGGCTTGTGCTGCACCATGGCGCGGATGTCGGCATTGATCTGCCACATCTCGCCGACCTGCTTGAAATACTTCACCAGCAGTTGAATCGGCAGGCCGCGCTGGACCTCGAACTGGCTGTAGATTCCGGCCTTCGCCTTCTCCTGGACTTCGAGCGAGATATCTGTGGCGAGGATTTCCAGCCGCCAGCCCGACAGCTGCGACCCCATTTCCTTCAGCGCCATCGCAAGCGAGTACGGCTCCTGCCCGGTCGAGCCGGCTGCGCACCAGATCCGCAGCGATTTGCGATTGGTCCGCGCCTGCAGCATCTTCGGGACCATGGTGTCGCGGAAATGCTCGAACGGCACCTTGTCGCGGAAGAAGAATGTCTCGTTGGTGGTCATGGCTTCGACGACATCGACCGTCAACGCCTCCGACCCAGCTTTCATCTTCGACACCAGTTCGCCGATGCCGGAGAGGCCCGATTTGCGCGCCAGCGGAACCAGCCGGCTTTCGACCAGATATTGCTTGTCCGCCGACAGCACGAGACCGGAGCGGTCCTTCAGCAGCTTGCGCAGGTACTCGTAATCCAACGGCGTCATGGGTTGCGTCATGCGCGGCTCCCTGCAAAAATCCGCACCAGCTTCTGGCCGATCTGGTTGAGCGGCAGCACCGCCGCGCAGATTCCCGCGTGCGCCGCGGCGCCCGGCATGCCCCAGACCACGCTGGTGGCCTCATCCTGCGCAATCACGCTGCCGCCAGCCTCGACGATGGCCTTGCCGCCGCGCATGCCGTCCGCCCCCATGCCGGTGAGAACAACGGCCTGAATGGCCGCCTGCCAGATGTCGATGGCGGAGGAGAACAGCGGATCGACCGCGGGCTTGCAGAAATTGACTTGCGGGCCGTCATCCAGCGCGATCACGGCATTGGCGCCCTTGCGCGCCACGCGCATGTGCAGCCCGCCCGGCGCCAGGTAGATCCGGCCCGGCTTGATGACCTCACCATCGACGCCCTCGTGGGCGGGGCGACCGCTGGCGCGGGTGAGATGTTCGGCGAGAATGGTGGTGAATGTCGGCGGCATGTGCTGGGTGATCAGCACCGGGACACGATCGATCACCGGACCAATCTCGGCGACCAGAGACAGCAGAGCCTGCGGGCCGCCGGTCGACGAGCCGATCAGCAGCGCACGCGGCGCGATCATTCCAAACGGCTTGAGAACGATGGCCGCATCGGCGGCAACCGGACGCGGCAGGATGCGCGCCTGGGCGGGCGGCGTCGGCGCCACCGGTGCGATCGGCGGCGCAACGACCGGGCGGCGCAGCCGGGCGCCGAGATTGCGGATCTTGAACAGCAGATCGCGCTTGAAATTATCGGCGGCGTTGAGTTCGCGGGTGCTCTCGGGCTTCGGCACGTAGTCCGAGGCCCCGAGCGAGAGCGCCTTGAAGCTGATCTCCGCGTTGCGGCGGGTCAGCGTCGACGCCATGATGATGACGAGATCGCGCTTCTTGGCGAGCAGCAGCGGCAGCGCCGAAATGCCGTCGAGATCCGGCATTTCGATGTCGAGCACCACGACATCGGGATCGCAGCGCTCGATGTTGTTGACGGCGTCACGCCCGGTCCGCATCGACGCGGCAACCGCCATGTCCGGCTCCGCCTCGATCCAACGGGCAATCAGCCCGCGGATGACGACGGAATCGTCGACCACCATGACGCGGATCGGCCCCGATTGCGCGGAAGCAGACGCGCGGGACGTCGCTGTTACAACACTCATTACTCACCGAAAAAACGCCGAACACAACACAACGAAACAGGCGCCGGTGCCGCTCAGAGCAGCCCGACCTCATGGAATTTCGCCGTCACGATATCCTTGTCGAACGGCTTCATGATGTACTCGTTGGCACCGGCATGAAGCGCGCGCGCGATGTGCGCCACGTCGTTCTCGGTGGTGCAGAACACCACCTTGGGCCGGTCGCCTCCGGGCATCATGCGCAGGTTGCGCAGGAACTCGTAGCCGTCCATCACCGGCATGTTCCAGTCGAGCAGCACCGCGTCGGGCAATCCACGCTTGCAGGCGTCGAGCGCCTTCTCGCCGTCCTCGGCCTCGCTGATCTGAAAATCCAGACCTTCGAGAATACGCCTCGCGACCTTGCGGATGACACTCGAGTCATCGACGACCAGACACGTCTTCATTTTCAACCTCGATTTCTTCCAAGTCTCATTTCACAGGTCCCGTTCGGGAGTTCGCAGAATCCGTTTCGCAGTTTCAGTCTTCGTTTCAGGCCGCCAGCTTGTCGGCCGGAATCTCCAGCACGCGGTCGACGTCGAGGACGACCATGAGCTGCCCATCGAGCCGGTGCACGCCACCGGCGAGCTTCGCCATCCGCGGATCGAGATTGACCGGATTGACCTCGCGGGTGTCGTCGGCGAGCTTGAGAACCTCGCCGATGGTATCGATCAGCAGGCCGTAGGATTCGCCACGCAGTTCGACGCCGACGGCCATCGGCGGCCGACCATCGTCGTTCTTCGGCAGACCGAGCCGCGACCGCATGTCGATCGCGGTGACGATCCGGCCGCGCAGGTTGAGCACGCCGGCGACATCGCTCGACGCCAGCGGTACCCGCGTCAGGCGCTCGGGCATGAAAACGTCCTGCACCCGCGAAATCGGCAGGCCGAACAGCTGGCCACCGATCATCGTGGTGACGTATTCGGTGATGTTGCTCTGGATCGCGTCGGTCTTGGTCGACATCACTGTTTCCTCAGGCCGCGTGGTGCAGTTCGGACGTCTGTTCCTTCAGCGCGGCAATCAGGCCAGGCCGATCGAACTTCGCGACATAATCGTGGAAGCCCGCCTGCCGGCCGCGCTCGATCGCGGCGGGCGAGATCATCGACGACAGCGCGATGATCGGCGTCGTGCTCAGCTTGCGGTCGGCACGGATCACCTCGGCGAATTCGAAGCCGTTCATGTCGGGCATTTCGATGTCAGTCAGGACCACGTCGAACTTCTGCCCGGACCGCAGCACGCCGAGGCCTTCCTGCGCGTTGGTTGCGACCGAGACGCGGTAGCCGGCGGCCTTGAGAACTGGCGCCAGCATGTTGCGGAAGAACGCCGAGTCGTCGACCAGCAGCACGGTCTGCGACGAGGCGGACACCTGCATCTCCTTGCGGCTGAACCAGTCGGCGAACGCCATCGGCAGGAAGTGGCCGACATCGATCACCTCGGTGGCCTGCCCCTTGATCACGGCCGATCCCAGCACGCCCTGGCGAACGCTGGCGACTTCGATGTTGAGCCGCTCCTCGACGATGTCGATGATCTCGTCGACGACGAGGCCCATCGAGCGGCCGTTGTCCGAGAACACCAGGATCGGCTGCACGCCGGAAGTGCGGATTTCGACGCCCTCGATCTGCACCAGCGGCATCAGCTGATCGCGGTACTGCACCATGTAACGTCCGTTCGACTGTTCGATCTTGTCGATCGACAGCTCTTCCAGGCGCGTCACCAGCGCGAGCGGCACCGCTTTCGGCTGGGTCGAGCCGGCGCGGAACACCAGCAGCGAGGTGGTCTGGTCCGTCACATTGTGACGGGCCGCATTGTTCTCTTCGGCGATCTGATGGTGCGCATCGATCGCGGTGCCGAACGCCTGCGCGATGCCGTTCGGGTCGATGATCATGATCACCGCGCCGTCGCCGAGAATCGTGTTGCCGGAGAACATGCCGATATGCCGCAGCATGGTCGACATCGGCTTGACCACGATTTCCTCGGTATGGAACACGCCGTCGACCACGATGCCGAAGGTCTGGCCGCCGACCTGCGTCACCACGATGAAACCGTTTTCCGGATCGCTCTGCTCGCCGTCGTCGATTTTCAGCAGTTTCTTGAGATGCGTCAGCGGCAGCAATTTGTTGCGCAGCCGCAGCACCGGCGTGTTCTTGATCCGCTCGATCCGGTGCTCCGAATTCGCGCGCGCACGGACCAGCTCGACCACCGATAGCTGCGGAATCGCGAACCGGTCGCCCGCGGCTTCGACGATCAGCGCCGACACGATGGCGAGCGTCAGCGGAATCTTGATGGTGACGCTGGCGCCGTCGCCGGGCACCGACTTGATGTCGATGGTGCCGCCGATCTGGTCGATGTTGGTGCGCACGACGTCCATGCCGACGCCACGGCCGGAGACGCTGGTGATCGCCGCGGCGGTGGAAAAGCCCGGCGCGAAGATGAACTTGTGGATCTGCGCTTCCGTCATCTTCTCGAGATCGGCCTCGGTGACGAGGCCGTTGGCCACGGCCTTGGCCTTGATCCGGTCGGTGTCGAGCCCGCGGCCATTGTCGGCGATGCAGATGATGATGTGGCCGCCTTCATGATAGGCGGACAGACGAATGGTGCCCTGCTCGGGCTTGCCGGCCTTCAGACGTTCGGCCGGGGTTTCGAGCCCATGATCGGCCGAGTTGCGCACCATGTGCGTCAGCGGGTCCTTGATCAGGTCGAGCACCTGGCGATCGAGTTCGGTGTCGGCGCCATGCATCTCGAGTTCGATCTGCTTGCCGAGTTCGCTCGACAGATCGCGGACGATGCGCGGCAGCTTCTGCCAGGCGTTTCCGATCGGCTGCATGCGCGTCTTCATGACGCCTTCCTGCAGCTCGGCGGTGACGCTCGACAGCCGCTGCAACGGCACCTTGAATTCGTTGTCCTCGTTGCGCCGGCTGATCTCGAGCAGCTGATTGCGGGTCAGCACGAGCTCGGACACCATTGTCATCAGATGTTCGAGGGTGTCGACGTTGACCCGGATCGACTGGTTGGAGATCTTGTCGCTGTCGCCGACCGGTACATCCTGCTCGACGACGGACTTGCGCGCGGCCACTTTGGCGGCCGGCTTCGGCGCCGCGGTTTCCATCGCAGCCGGCGCGGCCGCCGGCTTGCTGTGGTTTGCGGGCTCAACGTGCGCCACCGGCGCGAGCGGTGGCGACACCACTTCGGTTTCGGTCTCGCGGAAGGCACGCTCGAGATCGTCCAGCGAAACTTCGCCGGGCCGCAGCGGCCGCTCCAGCACCTGGTAGGGCATGCCGCCGGTGTCGGCTTTCGGCGACGCCGGTTCTGCCGCGACCGGCGCCTCGGCCATCGCTTCCGCTCCACGCTCCGCCAGTTGATGAAGCTCTTCGATCAGATCGTGATCGGTGCCTTCCGGCTCTGCCTCGGTCATCTCGAGCTGATTGAGAATGTCCTTGATGCGATCAATCGTGGTCAGGATGAGCGTGACGGCTTGTCCCGTCACCGGCATCCCGTCACGGAATTTGCCCATCAGCGTTTCGGCGGCATGCGCCAGCGCCTCGAGGCGCGGCAGGCCGAGAAAACCACACGTCCCTTTGATGGTGTGAACAAGCCGAAAAATGTTGTCGAGGATCTTGGCGTTGTTGGGATCCTGCTCGAAGCGCACCAACTGATTGTCGACGGTATCGAGACTTTCGTTGGTCTCGGTCAGAAATTCGCGGAGAAGATCGTCCATGAACAAGCCTTCGAGCATGAGGCGCGCGACCGCAGCGCGCCTTTCAGGGCCTGATCAGTTTCGATGCAAAGCGTTTAATTTTAGTTGAGCAATTGGAAAAGAAAGGATTCGACAAGGAGATGGGCGGATTTGCGTCGAGCTGTCGGCAATCCGTCAACCAATCCTTAATGCGCGGGTCTGGCGCTCAAGCGGCGGCCACCACAATGGCGTCGCCATCGGCAACAAGCGTCACCGTCAGACCGCACGCCTGCGCCAACAATCGGGTGTAGTAGGGCTGGACCGCATGGGCGTCGACATGCCCCGTGGTAGAGGCCGCGAGGATATCGGCAATGGCTTGCGGAATGCGGGCATTCAGCCCCTCGGCGCGAATGCGAAAACTCATGGCATCGCCATCGCCGACCTGGTCGACCGTGAGCATGCCTCCGCGGGGAATGGTTTGCTGGGCGATCACCAGCATGTTCAGCAACAGCTTGACCCTGTTCTTGGGCAGCAGCACGCGCGGCAGATTCCAGGTCAGCTTGGTTTTCGCGTCCTCGAAGTGGCCGCGCGCCATGTTCTGGGCGTCGCCCACATCGATCTGGGCCCCCGACGAGCCTGCGGCACCGAACGCGAGCCGGCAGAACTGCAGCCGCGCCGAAGCGGTGCGGGCGCTCTTGCGGATCAGATCGAGCGCAAACTCGCGGTCTTCATCCTTCGGATTGTCGTCCAGCACCTCGAGACCGTTGACGATCGCGCCGACCGGGCTGATCAGGTCGTGGCAGACACGCGAGCACAGCAAAGCTGCAAGCTCGAGCGCATCGGGAGCGGAACCGGCGGCTGGGGTGTCGGACATGGGTGTCATTCCCTGGTGGTTCGGTCCTCGGGAAAGCCGCAAGGCCAACACAAGGGAAACACGGCGAATCAAACTGGATACCGGTTTGATACACCGCGGAAGGTCCTGCTGCTACCGTTCGCGTGCCGGCACGATCGGCGGGACCGCGTGTCACGGTTTCAATGCCAGCCACTTGTTGGTATGCCGGAGACACGCGCCGCGCGGGTTGGCCGGCAATGCGACCTGACCAACAGAGGACGTCCGTGAAAACCCTGGTTCTCGAACGCGATGCTGCCCTGGCGTTGCTCGCCCCGCTCACCGATCTCGTCGCCCGCGCCGGATTGGCGATCCTCAACGTCAACCGGCGGGCCATGGAGGTCATGGGGAAGACCGACGGATCCCTGGTCACGGAAGCCGATCTCGCCGCAGACGCGGTGATTGCCGAGGGGCTTGCCCGGCTCGTTCCCGGCGTGCCGACGCTCTCGGAGGAACGGGCCAGCCTCGCCTCCCCGCCCTTCCGGCACAGCTTTTTCCTGATCGACCCGCTCGACGGCACGCGCGAGTTCGTCGCCGGCCACCAGGAATTCACCGTCAATCTGGCCCTGGTCACCGACGGCCAGCCGCTGCTCGGCATTGTCGGCGCCCCGGCCCTCGGGCTGGTCTGGCGCGGTGTCGTGGGACATGGTGCGGAACGGCTTTCCGTCGGAGCCGACGGCACGGTCGGTTCGGCGACTGCGATCCGCAGCCGCCCGTTTCCTGACGGAGCCTGGATCGCAGCCGCCAGCCGTTCGCACGGCGACCCGCGCACCGAGGCGTTCATCGACGCCCGGCCGGGCGCCGTCCGGCAAACCATGGGCTCCGCCGTCAAATTCTGCCGGGTGGCGGAGGGCGGCGCCGATATCTATCCGCGGCTGTCGCCCACCTGCGAATGGGACGTCGCCGCAGGCCATGCGGTGGTGACCGCGGCCGGCGGGATGGTCAGCAATTCCCAGGGCCATCCGATCCGTTTCGGCGAGACCCGGGACGATTTCATCATCCCGGAATTCATCGTCTGGGGCGATCCATCGCGCGCGGTGTTCTGAGGCTTTTGCCGGCCAATACGCCGGGCGCGGGACGAGCGGTCTATTGCGCCAGGGTCTCGCGCACGCCGGGCCAGCCAGCCACTGCGGCCTGCAGGATTTTTCCCGGATCGGCAGCAAAGGCATCGCGGCTTTCCTCGCGGGAAAACAGATACAGCCGCTGATCGTGGATCAGCCACAGCCGGGGGAGCCCGGCGACGGCGACGCCCCGCGCCACATCCACCGGATCGTAGCCGCCGAACCGTGGCGCATAGATGTCCGGGGCGGCGAGGAAAAACGCCCGGTTGTCTTCGTTGCGGAAGCGCCAGACAGCCCCCTGCGCCGACAGCTCGATGTCGGGCCGGCCGGTGAGCATCCGTGCGTCGGTGAAATAGGCCACCGGGTCGGTGCCGCCGAGCGCAAGCCCCGTCAAGCGGTCAACGACCAGCCGTTCGGTGGTCGCAGCCAGCGCGAAGGAGCCGCTGCAGACACCGATAAGGAGGCCGCAAACTGCCGCAATCCGGGCCAATTCAAGCCATCGCCCTTTTATTTCCTGCCGCTGTGCCGTCATAGTTGATGCGGATAACCGGTTGAGTCGGAGAAGGGGTTGATCCTAAATCCATCTTTCTCAGAATCCGGTTAAACCCAAGATCACGTTTTTGGACCACGATTTTTCATCTTTGGGACGAGAGGCCTTCATGACCTTCGCTTCACGCCTGGCAGCGGTGATGTTTGCGGCGATCGTTTGCTGGACGGTGCCCGCAGCGGCGCAGCAGCAGCCGCGCGGCGGAACCTACAGCTCCGACGAATTGACCGTCGCCGGGCATCGGTTCTTCGGCAATGTGTCGCGGGAGCTCGCCTCGGTGATCGAAAAAGCGGTCAGCCAGTGGGGCCTGCCCAATGGCTATGTCCTGGGCGAGGAAGGAAGCGGTGCGTTCGTCGCCGGCCTGCGTTATGGCGAGGGAACGCTTTACACCAAGAACGCGGGCGATCTGAGGGTCTACTGGCAGGGACCCTCGCTGGGGTTCGACTGGGGTGGTGACGGCGCCCGCACCATGATGCTGGTCTATAATCTGCCCGCCACCAACGCCATCTATCAGCGCTTTGGCGGGATCGCCGGATCGGTCTATGTCGTCGGCGGCTTCGGCATGACCGCGCTGACCGCCAACAACATCGTGCTGGTACCGATCCGCTCCGGCCTCGGCCTGCGGCTGGGGGCCAATGTCGGGTACCTGAAATTCACCCCCAATGCGACCTGGAATCCATTCTGATCCGGGCGCGAGCACCGGTCGGCCGGTTTGTGACAACCTGACCTGTTTCGACACATATTTCGGCATCTCCCTCGGGTTCCAGGACCCCGCTTTCCCGTTGGAAAACTTGCGCGATTCACGATAATTCGCGGTCCAGCTGGATTTGTGGCTGACCGCCATGGCATGGTGAACAAAGAGTTTCTCGCGCAGGAGTCCACCCTATGGTCGAACCGATCATGTATCTGGCGATCGGTTTTCTGATCTCGATGCTGTTTGGCCTGATGATCCTTCCGCTGGTGCACAACCGGGCGGTGCGGCTGACGACCAAACGGCTCGAAGCGGCGACGCCGTTGTCGATGGCCGAGATCCAGGCCGACAAGGATCAACTGCGGGCCGAATTCGCGATGTCGGCGCGACGGCTCGAGATGAGCGTCGACCAGCTCAAGAACAAGACCACCAGCCAGCTCGCCGAACTGGGCAAGAAGTCCGATGCGATCAATCGGCTCAAGATCGAGCTTGGCGAGAAGAGTGCCGTGATCTTCGCACTCGAAGCGCGCGAGAAAGCGGTGAAGGACCAGCTCCACGTCACCGAAGAGGACTTCGCCTCCAAGACCCAGACATTGCGCGCCGCCGAACAGGCCCTGTCGGACAAGCAGCGCGAACTCGACAAGCTGACCCATGAGCTGTCTGACCGCTCGATGGTGGCGGAAACCCGCCAGGTGGAGCTGGCCGCCGTCAACGCCCAGGTCGAGGCGCTGAAGCAGCGCGTCGGCGATGCCGAGCGCGAGTTCGGCGCCACCCAGCAGAAGCTCGTCGAACAACGCGGCAATTCCGACACCGCGATCCGCGACCTCAGCGAGGCCCGTAGCCGCGCCGAAAGCCTGACCCAGCATGCCGACGAACTCGAACGCCAACGATCGCAGCATGCCCGGGACGCCGAGACGCTCGGCGGCCGGGTGAGCGACCTCGAAGGCCGCCTGGCCGCGCAGGCCACGCTGCTGACCCAGCGTGAGCAGGAAAACGCCCAGCTGCGACAACAGGCCGAAGCGTCCAGCAAGGTCGAGGAGGCCCTGAAGCAGGAACTGGCCGCCGCCGGCGCCGCCAAATCAGGTGAGACCAAGTCTCCGGGGATCGAGAAACTGCGCGCCGAGAACGCCACTCTCACCGACCAGCTGCGCGTGGCGCAGGACGAGCGCAGCAAAGCGCAGCGCGACCTCAATGTGATCCAGCAGCAAACGGAGAGCTCCTGGGCCACGGAGCGGATGGAGAACGCCCTGCTCCGCGAGCGAATCAATGACATCGCGGCCGAGGTCGCCAAACTGGCTTCGGCCATCGAAGGGCCCGATTCCCCGATTGAGGCCATTCTGGCGGCGGAACCGGCTTCTGGCGCCAAAACCGCCCCGACCAACGGCGCCGCACCCAGCGGGATTGTCGTAAACGCGGGCGGCACCCTGGCGGACCGCATCCGGGCGCTGCAATCCCACGCCTCGCGGGCCCGCCAGACCGGCTGATTGGGGCTTCGGCCCGATCAATGCCCTGATTTGTGGAATTGGCGGGGGTCCAGAGCTTGACACCCCTGCCCCCCGTTCCGTAAATCGCGGCTCCGGACAACCGGCGGGTTCCATCGTGCGATCAGGTCTTCAGCGGCAGGATCGACGAGAGCGAGTTCCGGGCGCATAGCTCAGCGGGAGAGCGTTCCCTTCACACGGGAGAGGTCCAAGGTTCGATCCCTTGTGCGCCCACCATCAAAACTGCTGCAAATGCAGATTTTGCACCTCTTGCCATCGATTGATGGCACCGCTTAAGCGCAAAACTATCAGATTTTGACGTCCACATTCGTCCAAAATCCGCCCGCTCAAGTCGAGCCGCCTCCTTGAATTGGCGATTTTCGCCACCGCCCCCCTCCATGGGGCCCCACACGACCACCCCATCAGAACGACTGGTCACGCGCGACCTGCTCATCTTTTCCCTGCCGACACCTCTCAACATTCGTTCAGTTGTGAACCACCGCGCAATCCTCCCGACTAACTTGTTGAAGCTGAGCGAGACGAGCAAATGGCGTGGCCACTAGATCTTCCAGGGACACCGACAGGAAGTCGGCATGACTTCCAATGGATCCTTCGACAAAGCCTTCGCCACCGCACCATTCGCCTTCTTAGCGGCATGCCAGTTCAAGCGATCGATTTCAGACTAGGCCCCTACCACATCGATGGAGCCGGTTTCCATGCTGTGGCGATGGCCATCACCACCTACCATATCAGCGTTCAGGGCAAGGATAACATCCCGGGTAGGGAGGCCTGGGGAGCTTATGCCGATCAGATCGATACGATCGGGATACCCACGGTGACGCAAATCTCTCATCCAACGTGGCTCGAAGCTGTCTTAGTCCACGAAAGCGTCCATGCTTTGATCGATCTCAAAGGCCCCAGAGGCGGCGCGCGTTCGCAAAACGAAGCAGCTGCCTACATCGCCACGGCACTGTATCTTCTATCTTTTGATTTTCCGGCTCCCAAAGGCGCAATTCTGGACACTGCTTTGAAGATCGCAGATCCGCTCAAGGCCGGTATGACAGTAGACAAAGCCTCGGAGATGAGATTGAGAACCGTGGTCGCAACCAACATGGATATCGATGTTGACGAACCGTCTTCCGACGACGGTGTGCGGCGGCAGCCCCAAGTCACTGATTTTCTGAGTTGAGTTGGACTGGAACGTCACGCACAGCGAATCTCCCGCAGGAAAGAAACGCGACCGCGTTTGAGACCGCTACTTGGCCGCCAGGATGTTGTTCGCGATCGGGGTAAAGACATTCGTCCCCAGATAGCCCCCCAGCTGGGAGACGACCGCAACGATCGCCATCGCGATGCCGGCCGCGATCAGACCATACTCGATTGCGGTCGCGCCCGACTCGCAGCGCAGAAATTGCTTAAGCGTCGTCATCATCAATTCGCCCTTCCGCGCCGTCTCGCTGCCGCGGGCAATCTACGGCCACAATGGCTGCCGAACGTTTAATGCGGCGGCAGATTAATACCTCTCAAATCATTTAAGCTCGGCGCCGAATTTTGAGTCAAAAGCTCCGCAGACCGCCGACAAGCGAGAGCCACCAAGCGCGCTGGCTGCCGCATTGCACAATCCATGATCGCCTTGTCCGGCCAACGAGAATGACGCAGTCTGCCCCTCCTCGACCAGACCAACGGGATCAGGACCGGCCATAAGCCGGCGTCGATAGGGAAGGAATCCATGAAACTTCAAATGAGCATCAAATTGCTGTCTTTGACCGGCGTGGCCGCGTTTGCACTTGCCGTTGCGGGAACGACGGCCTCGGCGCAGAAACGTTACGATCCCGGCGCCAGCGACACCGAAATCAAGATCGGCCAGACCATGCCGTTCAGTGGTCCTGCATCCGCCTACAGCACGATCGGAAAAGTCCAGGCCGCCTACTTTCGCATGATCAACGAGCAGGGTGGCATCAACGGCCGCAAGATCAACTTCATCCAGTATGACGACGCCTATAATCCGCCAAAGACGGTGGAGCAGGTCCGCAAGCTGGTGGAAAGCGACGAAGTCCTGTTCACCTTCCAGATCCTGGGCACCGCACCGAACGCCGCCGTCCAGAAATATCTCAATAGCAAGAAGGTGCCGCACCTGTTCGCATCGACCGGCGCATCACGCTTTACCGATCCGAAAAACTATCCCTGGACGATGGGATACAATCCCAATTATCAGACCGAAGGTCGTGTCTACGCGCGCTATATCCTCACCAACTACCCGAACGCGAAGATCGGCGTCCTTTATCAGAACGACGACATGGGCAAGGACTACCTTGCCGGCCTGAAGCAGGGATTGGGCGCCAAGGCTGCATCGATGATCATCGCCGAGGCCTCGTACGAGGTCACCGATCCGACCATCGATTCCCAGATCGTCAAACTCAAGACCGTCGGCGCCGACCTGCTCTACGACATGAGCACCCCCAAATTCTCCGCTCAGGCGATCCGCAAGGTGGCCGAACTCGGATGGAATCCAGTCCACATCCTGGACATCAATTCGCAATCGGTCGGCGGGGTGTTCAAGCCCGCAGGCTTCGAGAACTCCCAGGGCATCATCAGCGTCAACTACGGCAAGGACCCCGGCGATCCGAGTTGGGACAACGACCCTGGCATGAAGAAATGGCGCGCCTTCATGGACAAGTACTATCCCGATGGTGACAAGAACAGCAGCTTCAACACCTACGGCTACGGTGTCGCGCAGCTGCTCGAACACGTGCTGCGCCAGTGCGGCGACGATCTCACGCGCGAGAACATCATGAAGCAGGCGGCGAGCATCAAGGATATCGCATCAGACCTGCTGCTGCCCGGCATGTCGATCAGCACGACACCCACCGACTATCGAGTCATCAAGCAATTGCAGATGATCCGCTTCAAGGGCGAGCGCTGGGAAAGTTTTGGGCCGATCCTTGCGGATGAGGGCGTGGATTGACCACCGGCGGCCACGTGTCGACCAGCGGCGCAGCGAGCGACCTCGCTGCGCCGTTCTTATTTCTGCTTACATCTGGACTTCGATCACCCGCGGACCCTTTTGCGCATTGGCCTCGGCCAGCGCTGCGTTGAAATCATCGACGTTGCTGACCGCGCGGCCCACAATCCCCATGCCCTTGGCGAGCGACACGAAGTCCAGCGCCGGCCGATCAATGTTGAGCATGTCGAGCGCGCGCTGACCGGGCTCGCCGGCGTCGACGCCCGCGAACTCGCCCTTCAGGATCTGGTAGGTCCGGTTGGCGAACACGATGGTGGTGACGTCGAGATTCTCGCGCGCCTGGGTCCAGAACGACTGCAGCGTATACATCGCGCTGCCGTCCCCCACCATGCAGATCACCTTGCGGTCGGGGCAAGCCACCGCGGCACCGGTCGCAACCGGCGTGCTGAACCCGATCGAGCCACCCATGTTCTGCAGCCAGTCGTGCGGCGCCGCAGCCGCCGTCGGCGGAAAGAAGCCACGGCCGGTGGTCACCGATTCATCCACCATGATGGCATTCTCGGGGATCGCGCACGCGATCGCCATGGCGATCGAGGCGTGGGTTAGCGCCCCCGTCGGCTTGACCAGATCGACCAGCTTCTGCGGCCTGGCATCGGCTTCCTTCGCGCCCAGCGCATCCGCCAGGGCCTCGAGCGCGGCCACCGAATTGTCTCCGGTCTCGCACATGTGATGAACCGCACAATCTTCGGGCCGCAGCCGGCTCGGCTTGTTGGGATAGCCGAAGAACGACACCGGATCGGCGGCTTCGACAAGGACGATATCGCGGAAGTTCTTCAGGACGGGGAGCGCTGCCTCGACCACATAGGGAATCCGCTCGACGAAGAAGCGACCGCGTCCGCGCGCCATGCGCGGATTGTAGGTCTGGCTCAGCACCTTGCATCCGGTTTTGCCGCTGATGCGGGCCGCGAGCGCAAGCCCCTTCTCGGTCAGTGCGCTGCCGGTCAAGAGCAGCAGCGACTGCTCGCCGCCGCGCAAGGCACGCGCCGCCTCTTCGACCGCCTGCGGCGAAAAGCCCGCGCGCTGCTCCGCCGCCGGCACCTGCGCGATGCCATTGGCTTCGTTCCAGGCGGTATCCGCCGGCAGGATCAGGGTTGCGACCTTGGGCGGCTGCCCCCTGGCCGCGGCAATGGCGTCAGCGCCGTCGCGCGCCACCGAGGTCGCATCCGGCGACGACCGCACCCACGCCGACATCGGCCGTGCCAGCCCCTCGATGTCCGAGGTCAGCGGCGCATTGTAGCCAAGATGGAACGTGGCATGCTGGCCGACGACGTTGACGATGCCGGAATTGGCCTTCTTGGCGTTGTGCAGGTTGGCAAGACCGTTGGCGAGACCGGGCCCGAGATGCAGCAGGGTGCAGGCCGGTGTCCCCTTCATCCGGTAATAGCCGTCTGCGGCGCCGGTCACGATGCCTTCAAACAGCCCCAGCACACAGCGCATGCCCTCGACGCGATCCAGCGCCGCCACGAAATGCATTTCCGACGTACCAGGATTGGCGAAGCAGACGTCCACACCGCCTGCGACCAGCGTCCGCACCAGACTTTCCGCTCCGTTCATCGTTTCTTCCTTGCTCTCAGGTTTTTGGTATCTTGTTCTTGCGTGTTCATGAGGATTTCGTCGAACCGGCGGAAAAGAACAATCATCCTTCAACGCGTTCGTCAAAGCCTGTCCCGCGGAATACCGTGCAGCAACGTCATGGGCGGGTTGCAATTCCGATCTTCTTCCTTGCCGACCGACGTTTTTGGGCAACGGCCAGCCCCAAAATCGCCGTCCGTATGACTGGCAACTTGCGAAGCAGGCCTAATTGTGGCCTTTCTCGGAGACCGTCACCACATTACATTGCCGACGGAATAGACATCATGCGAGGACTCGAATGACTCGTCTTGCCGCTGTTATTTTTGCATTGGCTACCAT
Source organism: Hyphomicrobiales bacterium (assembly GCA_041424235.1). Taxonomy (GTDB): domain Bacteria; phylum Pseudomonadota; class Alphaproteobacteria; order Rhizobiales; family Xanthobacteraceae; genus Bradyrhizobium_A. The sequence continues at coordinate 76,758 of JBGMOD010000086.1, read as the reverse complement.
CGTCGCCGGGACGACCGCCGCAACCGCCCAAAGCTTCTACGAGGACTTCGCCTCCGGTGGCGCACCGCTGAACCGGCGCTCCCAGTTCGGCTTCTTCGGGAGTTCCAGTGGCAGCGGTCCCGTTCCCCGCACCAATGTCAGCTTTCCCGGAAACTTTGCCCCCGGCACCATCGTGGTGAACACCGCCGAGCGCCGGCTCTATTTCGTGACCGGCAACGGCCAGGCCATCCGCTACGGCATCGGCGTTGGACGCGACGGCTTCCGTTGGGGCGGCGTGCATCGCATCACGGCGAAGAAGGAATGGCCGGAATGGACCCCGCCGGCACAGATGCTGCGACGCCGGCCGGATTTGCCGCGCCACATGAAGGGGGGCGAGGAAAACCCGCTGGGCGCCCGCGCCATGTATCTGGGATCAACTCTGTATCGCATCCACGGCTCCAACGAGCCCGAGACCATCGGTCAGGCGGTTTCCTCCGGGTGCTTCCGGATGGTCAACGACGATGTGATCGACCTCTACAATCGCGTGTCTGTCGGCGCCACCGTGATCGTGAAGAATTGATGCCTCGCCATGCCGGCGAATCCGGCGCAAGCTGAACTGCCCAATAAATAAACAGGCCGGCGTCGCCGGCCTGTTTTATTTCGTCTTGTTTCAAGCGGACGATGCCCTTGCGCGGGATGGGATCATCCGGCAACGTCGCCCTGATGCACGGACGTCCCCGATCCAGCAGGGCCCTCCAGGGCCTTGCAGTCCTTCTCACCGGTTTCTTCGGCGGCGGCGCAACCACGCCTGTGGCCCCGGCTGAGGTCCCTGCCATCGCGCAGCGCCAGCTAAGCGAGAAGAAGACCTTCACGGACGCCGAAATCATCAACGGCTTCCTCAGAACCGCCTTCGGCGCGGAATATCATCTCGCAGGGCGCGTCGATCGTATCCGCAAATATGAAAAGCCGGTCCGCGTTTTCATCGACGCTGCTCATCGCCCCGACCGGCGCGCGCAACTGGTGGGTGTCGTCGCCGACATCGCGCTGCGCATTCAAAATCTCGACATTGCCGTCGCCGAAACCCGCGACGACGCCAATGTGGTGGTCACGATGGTCAGGGATCGCGACCTGTTTCGGACCATGACCTCCATGTACGGATCCGACAAGGCGCGCCAGATCCGCAGTTCACTCGACCCGCAGTGCCTGTCCGGCTTCCGCAAGAACGACAGTTTCGAGATCCTGAACTCCGACGTCCTGCTTACGGTCGACAATGGCGACTTCACGTTTTTCGACTGCGCCTATGAAGAGCTGCTGCAGTCGCTGGGCCCCATCAACGACACCAGCGCGGTGCAATGGACGATGTTCAACGACAGCATCCAGATGGGGTTCTTCGACATCTACGACCAGTACATCCTGAACATCCTCTACGACCCGCGGATTCGCGCTGGAATGACGGTGGGCGAGGTACGCGAGGTCTTGCCTGATGTGCTGGCGAGCGTTCGCGCCTGGGTGACCAAGGTCAACAATCTCGGGCCGTAGTGCTCGATTGATTATGCAGACTTCTCGAACAACTCGCGGCCGATCAGCATGCGGCGGATTTCGCTGGTGCCGGCGCCGATCTCATAGAGCTTGGCATCGCGCAGCAGTCGCCCGGTCGGGTAATCGTTGATATAGCCGTTGCCGCCGAGCAACTGGATCGCATCGAGGGCGCACTGCGTCGCCCGTTCTGCCGCGTAAAGGATGGCGCCGGCGGCATCTTCGCGGGTGGTCTCGCCGCGGTCGCAGGCCTTCGCCACCGCATAGACATAGGCCCGCGAGGCATTCATCGTCACATACATGTCGGCGACCTTGCCTTGCACCAGCTGGAAGCTGCCGATCGGCTGGCCGAACTGCTTGCGCTCATGCACATAAGGCATCACCACGTCGAGGCACGCCTGCATGATGCCGAGCGGCCCGGCCGCGAGCACGGCACGTTCATAGTCGAGGCCCGACATCAGCACGTTGACGCCGCGACCGACATCGCTGAGCACATTCTCCTCCGGCACTTCGCAATCCGTGAACACCAGTTCGGCGGTATCGGAACCACGCATCCCGAGCTTGTCGAGCTTCTGCGCCGTGGAAAATCCCTTCATGCCCTTTTCGATAATGAAAGCGGTGATGCCGCGCGGCCCCGCCGCGGGATCGGTCTTGGCATAGACCACCAGCGTCTCCGCGACCGGGCCGTTGGTGATCCACATCTTGCTGCCGTTCAACACATAGCGGTCCCCTTTCTTCTCGGCCCGGGTGGTCATCGACACCACGTCGGAGCCGGAGCCCGGCTCCGACATCGCCAGCGCCCCGACGTGCTCGCCCGAAATCAGTTTCGGCAGGTATTTGCGCTTCTGGGCCTCGCTGCCGTTGCGACGAAGCTGGTTCACACAGAGATTGGAATGCGCCCCGTAGGACAAGCCGACCGACGCGGAGGCGCGGGAAATTTCTTCCAGGGCGATACAGTGCTCGAGATAGCCGAGCCCCGAGCCGCCATAGTCCTCTTCGACGGTGATGCCATGGAGCCCCAGTGCGCCGAGTTTCGGCCAGAGGTCGCGCGGAAACTGGTTGCTCTTGTCGATTTCGTCGGCGCGCGGCGCGATTTCGTTGGCTGAAAAATCCCGCACGGTCTCCCGGATGGCGTCCGCGGTCTCGCCGAGATCGAAGTTGAACATGCGCTGTGCGTTGGGAAGCATCTCTGGTCTCTCTCCCGCCGGCCGACGTCTGCGCGCCGGCCCAAAATGGTGTCTGGCCCGGGACATTGCCACGGGCCAGATCGCAAGAGAAGAGCGCCAGGTGACACTTCGAAAGATTAGCCGCTCAGGCAAGCGCCCGTGCGGCCTCCGCAACCTTGCGGGTCGCCGTGTCGACCGATTGGGTCTCCGCGGCGATTTCGCTCATATTGGCGTTGATGTCGGTAACGCCCTTGGCCGCGTCCTGCATGTTCGCCGAGATCGATTGCGTGACAGCGGCCTGCTCCTCGACCGAGGCCGCGATCGCCGACGAGATCTCGTTGACACGGGAGATCGTCTGCGTGATGGCCTCGATCACGTCGACCGCGTTGGTCGTGGTGCCCTGGATCTCGGCAATCTGGCCGCTGATCTCATCGGTCGCCTTCGAGGTCTGCGTCGCGAGGCTCTTGACTTCGGACGCCACCACAGCGAAGCCTCGTCCCGCTTCGCCGGCACGCGCGGCCTCGATGGTCGCGTTGAGCGCCAGCAAGTTGGTCTGGTCGGCGATGTTGTTGATCAGCTTGACCACGTCACCGATCTTCTGTGCCGCGGCCGCAAGACCGGAGACGATGGCGCTGGTTTCGTTCGCCTGCTGCACGGCCTGCTGCGAGATGCGTAGCGCATCGGAGGCCTGGCGGCTGATTTCACCGACCGACGCAGCCAGTTCCTCGGCACCAGTGGCTACCGCCTGCATGTTGGACGACGCCTGGGTGGAGGTCGACACCGCCGAGGTCACCCGCTCCGACGTCGTGGCCACCGCCTGCGAAATCGAGCGCAGATCGCTGTCGATGGTCTTCTGGACGTCGCCACGCCGGATGCGGTCCTGCACCTGCTGGGTCGTGTCGATGGCGAATTTGACGACCTTGATGATCTTGCCGTCGGCGTCGCTGACCGGGTTGTAGGCGCCCTGGATCCAGACCGCACGGCCACCATTGCCGACACGTTCGTACTCGCCGGACTGATATTCTCCGCGACGCAAGGCGTCCCAGAACGCACGGTACTCCGCACTGTTGCGATAGGCCGGCGTCGCGAACATGCTGTGATGCTTGCCCTGGATCTCCTCCAGCCGGTAGCCCATGGTCTTGAGGAAGTTCTCGTTGGCGGTGATGATGGTGCCGTCGAGATTGAACTCGATCACCGCCTGCGATTTGTGGATCGCCTGGATCTGTCCTTCGTGATCGGCTGCCTGCATCTTCGTCGCCGTGATGTCGGTGGCGAATTTCACGACGCGGAACGGTTTGCCCTTCCGGTCGAACAGCGGGTTGTAGGACGCCTGGATCCAGATCGGCCGCCCGCCTTTGGCGACACGCTTGTAGGCGCGCGCCTGATATTCACCACGCCGCAGCGAATCCCAGAACGCGCGATACTCCGCGCTGTTACGGGTGGCATCATCGACAAAGAGACTGTGATGCTTGCCCTGGATTTCGTCGAGCTGGTAACCCAGCGCATTCAGAAAATTCTCATTGGCGGTAATGATCGTGCCATCGAGATTGAATTCGATGACGGCCTGAGAGCGGTTAATTGCCTCGAGTTTGGCCGTCACATCCTGTGATGAGTTGAAAAGTCGCATTCTGCGTTTCCTCAGCTGCCCAGGTTCCAATTTCTGGCATACAACACTTAAAATTTTAGAAAATTTCGACTCGTTTTTGGGCAGTTGTAAAGATATTTAGTACGCAAAAACAATGGCATAGATGGTATATAAAGGCTCTCCAGCGCTGGTTTACGGGCTGCTGCGGAACGAAGAAAACCGGGATCAGCATCGCGTCAGAGGCCGCGTGAAAGCCGACGATGCGGCTTGCTCTCACCGTTTCGAACCGGTGTAATCGACCATAACAATCTGCCTGCGACGGCGACCTCGGCGAGGCCCCCGCGGCAGCCGCAACGACGGCAACCTGCCCCACAAGGGCAGTTCGGGAGAAACATCATGGACCTCGCGATTCAGGCCGGGCACGGATCCGCCTCTGACATCCAGATCGCCCGCGACAAGGCCTACGCCACCCCGCTCGAGGACTTCGACGTCGGCAATCCGGAGCTGTTCCGCGCCAATACCTTCTGGCCCTATTTCGAACGGCTGCGCCGCGAGGATCCGGTCCACTACTGCCGCGACAGCATGTTCGGGCCGTACTGGTCAGTGACGACGTACAACGACATCATGCAGGTCGAAACCAGCCACGACATCTATTCGTCGGAGGCGAGTCTCGGCGGGATCACCATCCGCGACGCCAAGCCGGAATTCCGCCGCCCGAACTTCATCGCGATGGATCAACCCAAACACAGCGCCCAGCGCAAGACCGTTGCGCCGATGTTCACGCCGACGCACCTCGACGAACTGGCCCACTCGATCCGACGACGCACCGCCGAGTGCCTCGATACGCTGCCGCGCAACGAGACCTTCGACTGGGTCGATCGGGTGTCGATCGAACTGACGACACAGATGCTCGCGGTGCTGTTCGACTTTCCCTGGGACGACCGCCGCAAACTGACACGATGGTCCGACGTGGCGACAACCATCCCGGCGGATCAGGCGGCGGAAGACCGGCGCCAGGCCGAACTGGAGGAATGCGGCGCCTACTTCGCCAGGCTCTGGAATGAGCGCGTCAACGCTCCGCCCAAAAGCGACCTGCTGTCGATGATGGCCCATGCCGACGCAACCCGCGACATGGACCCCAAGACATTTCTCGGCAACATCATTCTGCTGATCGTCGGCGGCAACGACACCACCCGCAACACCATGACCGGTTCAGTGCTCGCACTGAACGAGAACCCCGATCAGTACGAGAAGCTGCGCAGCAATCCTGCCCTGATCGACAGCCTCGTGCCCGAGGTCATTCGCTGGCAGACCCCCCTGGCGCACATGCGGCGGACTGCACTCAGGGACACGGAGCTCGGCGGCAAGCGGATCAAGAAAGGTGACAAGGTCGTGATGTGGTACGTGTCGGGAAACCACGACGACACCGTCATCGAACATCCGGACCGTTTCATCATCGACCGCGCGCGCCCCCGCCAGCACCTGTCGTTCGGCTTCGGCATTCATCGCTGCGTCGGTCTGCGGCTTGCGGAACTGCAGCTCAAGATCGTGTGGGAGGAAATTCTCAAGCGGTTCGACACGATCGAGGTCATGGAGCCGCCAAAGCGGGTCTATTCCAGCTTCGTCAAGGGCTATGAAACGCTACCGGTGCGGATTCCCGGGTGATACAACGGGCCAACAACCGGCCGGAATCAAGGATCAGAGAATGCACGGAACAATCGACAGCGCACAACGCCGGGCTCAGCAGGAAGCTCGCAAAAAAGCCTACGCGATGCCGCTGGCGGACTTCCATCCCGGCGCCCCGGAGCTATTCCGCTCCGACACGCTGTGGCCGTATTTCGAACGTCTGCGCAATGAAGAACCGGTGCATTACTGCACCACCAGCCCGGTCGGCAACTACTGGTCGGTGACCAAATATCACGACATCATGCATGTCGACACCAACGCGGCGATCTACTCGTCCGACGTCAAGCTCGGCGGCATCGCGTTGCGCGATGTCGGACCGGACTATGCCTGGCCAAGCTTCATCGCCATGGACGAACCGATGCATGCGCCGCAGCGCAAGACGGTGTCGCCGATGTTCACGCCGGTGCATCTCGACAAGCTGGCGATTCTCATTCGCGAACGAGCCTGCCAGATCCTGGATAATCTGCCGCGCAACGAAACATTCAACTGGGTCGACCGGGTGTCGATCGAACTGACCACGCAGATGCTGGCCACGCTGTTCGATTTTCCGTGGCAGGATCGACGCAAACTGACACGCTGGTCCGATCTCGCCACCGCGCTGCCAAAGAGCATGATCTACGACAGCGAAGAGCAGCGGCTTGCCGAACTCGGCGAGTGCGCCGATTATTTCACGCGGCTGTGGAACGAGCGCGTCAATGTGGAGCCGCGCAGCGACCTGATCTCGATGATGGCGCACAGCGATGCCATGCGTCACATGGACAAGGACACCCTGCTCGGAAACCTTATCCTGCTGATCGTCGGCGGCAACGACACCACCCGCAACACCATGACCGGCTCGGTGCTCGCGCTCAACGAAAACCCCGACCAGTATGACAAGCTGCGCAGCAACCCGGCGTTGATCGACAGCTTCGTGCCCGAGGTGATCCGCTGGCAGACGCCGCTGGCGCATATGCGCCGCACCGCGCTGCAGGACACCGAGCTCGGCGGCAAGACCATCCGCAAGGGCGACCGGGTGGTGATGTGGTACGTTTCGGGCAATCGCGACGGCGAGGTCATCGAGAACCCCGACAGCTTCATCATCGACCGCGCCCGGCCGCGCCAGCACATGTCGTTCGGCTTCGGCATCCACCGCTGCGTCGGCATGCGGCTGGCCGAATTGCAACTGAAGATCGTGTGGGAAGAAATTCTCAAGCGCTTCGAGACGATCGAAGTGGTCGGCGAGCCGAAGCGGGTCTATTCCAGCTTCGTGAAGGGGTACGAAGAGCTCCCGGTCCGTATTCCGTCCTGAGCGGCTGTCGGCCGGCTTATAGCTGCTATTCCTCGATTATATCGCCTGACCCAACGGGCGAGTGTCGCTTGTTCCGTCGGCATAGGCCCATGCAGATGGTGGGGACGATTGGCGTTGCAAAGAGCGAGGTGATCTCTCAGAACAGGGGTGTTCACCATGTCCGCACGTGTAGCGCCGCGTCCATGCGCGCCACCGGGACAGCTCTTACGCGAGATCACCAACCGTCATGACCCAGATCGACACCGATGAATTCCAGGACATCCGCGAAGCCGTCGGCAAGCTGTGCGAACAGTTTCCCGGCGAGTACTGGCGCAAGCTCGATCGCGAGATGGCTTACCCCGCTGAATTCGTCGATGCGCTGACCAAGGCCGGCTATCTCTCGGTTCTGATCCCCGAGGAATACGGCGGCGCCGGGCTGAAGCTGTCGGCCGCGGCAGCTATCCTGGAAGAAATCCAGCGCGCCGGCTGCAACGGCGGTGGCTGCCATGCGCAGATGTACACCATGGGCACGCTGCTGCGGCACGGCAATGACGCGCAGAAGGCGAAGTGGCTGCCGCGTGTCGCCAGCGGCGAACTGCGGCTCCAGGCTTTCGGCGTCACCGAGCCGACCAGCGGCACCGATACCTCGTCGCTCAAGACGTTCGCAAAGCGCGAGGGCGACCACTACGTCGTCAACGGCCAGAAGATCTGGACCAGCCGCGCCGAATACTCCGACCTGATGATTCTGCTGGCCCGCACCACCCAGAAGGACCAGGCCGCGAAGCGCACCGACGGCCTCTCGGTGTTCATCGTCGACATGAAGGCGGCGAAGAACAACGGCCTGACCATCCGGCCGATCCGCACCATGATGAACCACGCCACCACCGAGGTGTTCTTCGACAACCTGAAAGTGCCGGCGGAAAACCTGATCGGCGAAGAAGGCAAGGGCTTCCGTTATATCCTGTCCGGCATGAATGCCGAGCGCATCCTGATTGCGTCGGAGTGTGTCGGCGACGCCAAATGGTTCATCAAGAAGGCGACCGACTACGCCCGCGAACGCGTGGTGTTCGGCCGGCCGATCGGCCAAAATCAGGGCATTCAGTTCCCGATCGCCAAGGCCTATGCGGCGATGCGGGCTGCCGAGCTGATGGTGCGGGAAGCCACCCGCAAGTACGAAGCCGGGATCGATTGCGGTGCCGAGGCCAACATGGCCAAGATGCTGGCCGCAGATGCCTCCTGGGACGCCGCCAATGCCTGCGTGCAGACCCACGGCGGCTTCGGCTTTGCCGAGGAATACGACGTCGAGCGCAAATTCCGGGAAACCCGGCTTTATCAGGTGGCCCCGATCTCGACCAATTTGATCCTGTCCTATGTCGCCGAGCATGTGCTGCGCATGCCGCGCTCTTACTGAGGTCAACCATGCGCGCGCTTGAAGGAGTGACCGTCATCGCCGTCGAACAGGCCGTCGCGGCGCCATTCTGCACCTCCCGCCTCGCCGACGCCGGCGCCACCGTGATCAAGGTGGAGCGGCCGGAAGGCGATTTCGCCCGAGGCTACGACGCTGCCGCCAAGGGCCAGAGCAGCTATTTCGTCTGGCTCAACCGCGGCAAGAAGTCGGTCGTCATCGATCTCGCATCCGCCGATGGCCGCAAGACGCTGGAAGCGCTGATCGCAGGCGCCGACGTGCTGGTGCAGAATCTCAAACCCGGCTCCATGGACAAGCTCGGCTTTTCGCTGGAGCGGCTGCGCAAGGATTATCCGTCGCTGATCTGCTGCACCATTACCGGCTATGGCGATGAAGGACCTTACGCCCATCGCAAGGCCTACGATCTGCTGATCCAGGCCGAGAGCGGTCTCGCCTCGATCACCGGCGGCCCCGAGGGCCCTTCGCGTGTCGGCGTCTCGATCGTCGACGTCGCCACCGGCGCCACCGCGCAGGCTGCGGTGCTGGAAGCACTGATCGCGCGCTCGCGCACCGGCCAGGGGGCTGACATCCGGATCTCGATGTTCGACGTGATGGCCGACTGGCTGACGGTGCCGCTGCTGAATGCGGAGGCCGGCAATCCGCCGAAGCGCATGGGCCTCGCACATCCCTCGATCGCACCCTATGGCGTGTTCCGCTCCAAGGACGGCAAGGACATCCTGATCTCGATCCAGAGCGAGCGGGAGTGGAAGAAGCTCTGCGCCGACGTGCTCGGCGTGCCGGCGCTGCCGGATGATCCGCGCTTCCAGAACATGGTGGAACGGGTCCGCAACCGCGCGCTGACCGACAAGACCGTCGGCGATGTGTTTGCGACCCTTTCGCGCGATACGCTGCTGCAGCGTCTCGCCGACGCCGACATCGCCTTTGCCGAGGTGAACACCATGGCCGATCTGACATCGCATCCGCATCTGCGGCGAATCGAGGTCGGGACGCCGGAAGGCGTTGTCGCCTATCCGGCGCCGGGCGCCATCTTCGTCGATCAGAAGCGCACCTACACGCCGGTGCCGGCCATCGGCGAGCACACCGACCAGATTCAAGAGACCCTGCAGAGCCAAAGGAAAAGCTCATGAGCGAGCCCCTCGACCTCGATCACCTGCGCAGCTGGATCGGCCGCAGCGAGAGCGCTTCAGATCTGGTCACGCCGCAGCTCGTCCGCGGGCTGCGCACCGTGCTGTTCCAGGATCCCGGCCAGCCGAAGCAGGGCGATCCGGCCCCGCTGACTGTGCACTGGTGCCTGGCGCAGCCGGTGGTGCCGCTATCGGCGGTGGGGCCGGATGGCCATCCCACCCGTGGCGGCTTCCTGCCGCCGGTGCCGTTGCCACGGCGCATGTGGGCGGGCGGTCAGCTCACCTTCCTGGACCGCATTCAGGTCGGCGACGAGGTCACCCGCGCCTCCAAGATCACCGATGTGACCCTGAAGACCGGCAGCACAGGAACGTTGTGTTTCGTCAGTGTGGAGCACACGGTCACAACGCCCCGCGGCGTCGCCATCCGCGAGCGGCAGGACATCGTCTATCGCGAGGCCGCCGGACCGTCTTCCGCCGCATCACCGGCGCCGGCAGCGGCAGCGCCTGGACAACATCGCCGCACCCATCTCGCCGATCCGGTGCTGCTGTTCCGCTATTCCGCGCTGACCTTCAACAGCCACCGCATTCATTATGACCGCGACTACGTCACCAAGGTCGAAGGCTATCCCGGCCTGATCGTCCATGGCCCGCTGCAGGCGTCGCTGCTGGTGGAGTTCACCGCCGCGCTGCGGGCGGGCACTGCGCCGAAGACATTCAGCTATCGCGGCGTCAATCCGCTGTTCGACGGTGCCGAGTTCAGCCTCAACGCCAGTGAAACCGGAGGCGGTCTCGAGGTGTGGAGCGCGAACCATTCCGGTGTGCCCACCATGAAGGGAACGGCGGCGTGGTAACTCCTGCGTAACCCGCACTAGTGCGGTGGATTTGACATTCGCACTTACCTCGCAGCGAGGCACCGAGCGAATGTCAAATCCAAGACCGCACTAGAATCATATATTTCAAGTGTCCCTTGGTTCTAACATTCGCATGAGCGGTCGCTGCAAAGAGATGCGAATGTTAGAACGGGACACTTGCGCGTGAACGCCCGGCACGGGTAGTTAGACGCGCCGGTGCATGGGCACGAAAGCTCGCATCGGCGCATTGCAACAGCAAGGATGTCAGCCGTGTCCGCCAAAACCGCAAAAAGCAATCGCGCACCGGTCAGCGTCAAGCAGGCGACATTCGACCTGTTGCGCGGTTTCGGCATCAAGAAAGTGTTCGGCAACCCCGGCTCGACCGAACTGCCGTTCCTGAGCGACTGGCCGGATGACATCGAATATGTCCTCGGATTGCAGGAAGCCACCGTCATCGGCATGGCGGACGGCTATGCGCAGGCGACCCGCAATGCCGCATTCGTCAACTTGCACTCGGCCGCCGGCGTCGGCCACGCGCTTGGCAACATCTACACCGCGCATCGCAACCAGACACCGATGGTGATCACCGCCGGCCAGCAGGCGCGCAGCATCCTGCCGCTGCATGCGTTCCTCTATGCCGAGCGCGCCTCGGAGTTTCCGCGGCCTTATGTCAAATACAGCGTCGAGCCGGCACGGGCCGAAGACGTCCCCGCGGCGATCGCGCGCGCCTACCACACCGCGATGCAGGCGCCCTGCGGCCCGACCTTCGTCTCGGTGCCGATCGACGACTGGACCCATCAGACCCAGTCGGTCGACATACGCCGCGTCAGCCGCGAGATCGGCCCCGATCCGGATGCCATGGACGCATTGGTCACCGCGCTTGCGAACAGCAACGCACCGGCGCTGGTGATCGGCCCGGGCGTGGATCGCGCGCAGGCGGTGGATCTCGCCGTCCAGGTGGCGGAGCGCAGCCGCGCGGCAGTGTGGGTCAGTCCATTCTCCGCGCGCTGCAGTTTCCCGGAGCGGCATCCGCAGTTCGCCGGTTTCCTGCATGCCTCGCCGGCGCAGCTGTCCGAAGCCTTGCGCGATCACGACCTGGTGGTGGTGATCGGCGCGCCGGTGTTCACCTTCCATGTCGAGGGCCATGCCACCATCTTCGAGAATGGCACGACGCTGTTCCAGATCACTGACGACGCGACATCGGCCGCGGTCTCACCGGTGGGCACCAGCATTCTCGCCACCATGAAGCCGGCCCTCACCATGCTGCTGGACAAGCTGCCCGACACCCGGCGCGCGGTTCCTGCCGGTCGCACACTGGCAGCGGCGCCGGGCGCCTCCGATCCGATTCCCGTCGAATTCCTGATGCATGCTTTGTCAATGACCATGCCCGCTGATGCGGCGCTGGTGGAGGAGGCCCCGTCGCATCGTCCGGCGATGCAAAAATTCCTGCCGATGCGCGGCGCCGACAGTTTCTACACCATGGCGAGCGGTGGGCTCGGCTGGTCGCTGCCCGCGTCCGTCGGCATTGCGCTGGGACAACCGGCACGGCGAACGGTGTGCCTGATCGGCGACGGTTCGGCGATGTACTCGATCCAGGCGCTGTGGACCGCGGCACAGCGCCAGTTGCCGCTGACGGTCGTTGTCATCAACAATTCCGGCTACGGCGCCATGCGCTCGTTCAGCCAGGTGATGCAGGTGCGCAATGTGCCTGGCCTCGATCTGCCCGGCATCGATTTCGTCAAGATTGCCGAGGGCCTCGGCTGCCATGCGGTGCGGGTTTCGCGCGCCGCAGACCTCACTGCGGCGCTGGCGGCAGGTTTTGGCCATGCGGGCGTCAGTCTGGTCGAGGTGATGGTGGATTCAGCCGTGCCGATTCTCTACGGGCAAAAGCACTGACGCGAAACCGGCTGAGGTTAGCCTGCCGTCGACTCTCGCAGCTTCGCCTGGATCTTCGCCATGCCGCCGATCCAGCGGTCGTAATTGTCGAGCTTGGCGCGCATGTAGCCCGCGACCTGCGGGTGCGGCAAAATCAAAAACTGCTCCTGCCCGATGCCCTGCAGTGCGGATTCCGCGACCGCCTCCGGGCTGAGATTGCCGTCCGACGACTGCGGCCCCTTCGGCAGCCCGCGCAGCATGTTGGTGTCGACGCCTTGCGGGCAGAGGATCGACACTTTCACCCCATGCGCCCGGTGCGAGATGGCGAGATTTTCGGCGAACCCCACCGCGGCGTGCTTGGTGGTGGAATAGGCCGCGCTGCCGACCTGCGACAACAGCCCCGCAGCCGACACCGTGTTGAGAAAGTAACCACCGCCCCGCTCCTGCATCAGCGGCACCAGATGGCGCGCGGCGTAGACATGAGCCATCACATTGACGGCCCAGCTCTTCATCCAGGGATCGTCGGACGCGCCGCCGGCATTGACCGACAACGGATCGAAACCACCGCCGATTCCCGCATTGGAGCAGAACAGTGCGATGGGACCGAACTGCCGCTCTGTTTCCGAGATCAGGTGCCGGATATCCTGCTCATTGCCGACATCGGTCCGAAACGCAGCGCCGCCGATGGAAGCCGCAACGGCTTTGGCCCCCTCCCCGTCAAGATCCGCGACCACGACCTTCGCCGCGCCTTCGCGATGGAAGACTTCGGCCAGCGCCTTGCCGATGCCGTTGGCGCCTCCGGTGACGACGACGACTTTGCCCTGCACGTGCATGCATTGATCCTGCGGTTGGGAAACAGACTATAAAATGCGGTCAGGCCAGGGATGGGGCCAGAACCAGATCGAGCACCGCAGTATAGTGACAGGCCGCGCCGAGTAAAACGAAAGCGTGCCAGATCGCATTCTGGAAACGCAGGCGCTCCCAGACATGGAAAACGACCCCGAGCGAGTACAGCACCCCGCCCGCAGCGATCAGCCCCAGTGTCAGGGCCGACAGCGACGACACCACGGTGTCGTAGATCATCACCCCGCTCCAGCCCATGGCGAGATACAGCACAATCGCCAGCCGGTCGAAGCGACCGGGCAGCGAGATCTTCAGCACGATGCCCACGATGGCTACCGACCAGACGCCGATCAGCAGGCCGAGCGCGGTCATGCTGCCCTTCATCTGCACGATGAACGGGGTGTAGGTGGCGGCGATCAGCAGATAGATCGCGGAGTGATCCAGCCGGCGCATCCGCCATTTCCAGCGCGACACCGGCAGCAGGTTGTAGGTCGCCGAAATGCCGAGCATCGCCAGCAGACCGGTGGCATAGATCACGACGGCCGCGACCTGGGCCCCGGTGAGATAGACGCTGGCGAGAACGATGAGGACGACCGCGGCGACCAGGCCGCAGCAGACGCCGACGATATGAACGACGCCATCGGCCCACAGCTCGGCGCGATCGTAATTCCAGCTCACCCCCCTGGGGGCTCCGCTCAGTGCACTCGACGCCAGCTGTTTCAGTCTGAAAATCGTCATGACACGAGCTTGATCCAACGGCGAAGCGGCGGAAGTTTGTCGTCCCTGCCGGTCATTCGGACGTCCTTGCGGTTCAAACACCGAACCTTAGCTCTGATTCATTGATTTTCCTCGAATATCCACGTTTGATCCGGCCATGGCTGCACGTTTTTCCAATCTTGTCGAAGGGGCCCGCCTGTCGCTGCAGGCGATCGTCGATTATGGCGATCATCTGTTCAATCCGACGGTCCGGCTCGGCGTCACCGGCCTGTCGCGCGCCGGCAAGACGGTGTTCATCACATCGCTGATCCACGGCCTGCTGCGTGGCGGCCGCTTTCCGGTGTTCGATGCTTTTGCGACGGGGCGCATCGTTCGAGCGCGCCTCGAACCGCAGCCGGACGATGCGGTGCCGCGCTTTGCCTACGAGACCCACCTCCGCACCCTGATCGAACAGCGGTCATGGCCGCAATCGACGACGGACATCAGCGAATTGCGGCTGGTGATCGACTACCAGCGTCGCAACGGCGCCGACCGCACGCTGACACTGGACATTGTCGATTATCCCGGAGAATGGCTGCTGGACCTGCCGCTTCTCAGCAAGAGCTACGAGGCGTGGTCGGCGGAAAGCCTCGCGCTCTCCCGCGCGGGACCGCGCGCGCCGCTTGCGGCCGATTGGCACGCCCACCTGGGTACACTTGACCCGCTGGGACGCGCCGACGAGCAGGCGACGCTGACATCGGCGGGTCTGTTCACCGATTACCTGCGGGCCTGCCGCGACGAACGCTTCGCCATGAGCCTGCTGCCGCCGGGACGCTTTCTGATGCCGGGCAATCTGGCGGGATCGCCGGCGCTGACCTTCGCGCCGCTCGACGTCCCCGACGGTGCAACGGCCCCTGACGGATCGCTGTGGGCGATGATGCAGCGGCGCTACGAGGCCTACAAGGACGTCGTGGTGCGTCCCTTCTTCCGCGACCACTTCACCCGGCTTGATCGCCAGATCGTGCTGGTGGACGCGCTGGCCGCGTTCAATGCCGGCCCCGAGGCGCTGCACGACCTGCAGGCGGCGCTCGCCGGCATCCTCGACTGTTTCCGGGTCGGCCGCAGCACCTTCCTCAGTTCGCTGCTGCGGCCGCGGATCGACCGGATCCTGTTCGCCGCCACCAAGGCTGATCACCTGCACCATGCGAGCCACGATCGCCTCGAGGCCATCCTCAAGCGCATGGTGGAACGCGCGGTGGCCCAGGCGGAATTCTCCGGTGCGGCGGTGGACGTGGTGGCGCTGGCCGCGATCCGCGCCACCCGCGAGGCCCGTGTCCAGCGCGGGCACGAACAACTGCCCTCGATCGTCGGCACCCCGGCGCAGGGCGAGGTCGCCAATGGCGAGACGTTCGACGGCACGACCGAGGTGGCGACCTTCCCGGGCGACCTGCCGACGGAGCTGGACGGCCTGTTTGCAGCGGCGGACAGCGCTGAGGCCGGGTTCAAGGGATTAAGTCATTTCAAGGGATTGAGTCATGGAACCGCCGACCATGCGGACTACCGTTTCCTGCGTTTCCGGCCGCCGGTGCTCGCCGCTGGCGGCGCCGACACGCCGCAGCTGCCCCACATTCGCCTCGACCGGGCGCTCCAATTCCTGATCGGAGACCGACTGCAATGAGCGAACCCCGCCGGCCGGCGACCTTCAAGCTCGATGATCCGAACGTGGTCGTGATGTCGCCCGACGATCAAGCCGGCCGCCCTGCCCGCGGCACGGTGCACGTGGTGACCGAACCCGAACCTGCGGCTCTCCCCGTCCCGCTCGACGACAGCATGATCGCCCCCGCGAAAGGCTTTCGCTGGGGCCGCCTGTTCTGGGGATCGCTCAGTGGTCTTGTGCTGCTCGGCGTCGGCCTCGGCATCACCAATCTGATCGAAGACCTGTTCAATCGCAGCGAGGGGCTGGGCTTCATCGGCCTGGGGCTGGGGCTGCTGTTCGTGGTCGCGCTGATTGCCATCGTGGTGCGGGAGACGCTGGGCCTGCTGCGGCTTGCCACCATCGAGCAGCTCCATGCCCGCGCCGCGGCAACCCTCGTCAGCGACGACCGCAACGAAGCCGGCGCCATCGTGCGCGACCTCCTGAAGATCGCCCACGGCAATCCGCGTCTGGCGCATGCGCGCGGCACGCTGCAGGGCCTGAGTTCCGACATCATCGACGGCGCCGACATGCTGCGGCTCGCCGAGCGCGAACTGATGAGCCCACTCGACCAGGAAGCCCGCCGGATGATCTCCAGCGTGGCGCAGCGGGTGTCGATCGTCACCGCGGTCAGCCCGCGCGCCGTGGTCGACGTGCTGTTCGTGTTCGCCGCCGCCGCCCGCCTGATCCGGCAGCTGGCGCGGCTTTATGGCGGCCGCCCGGGGGCGCTGGGCCTGCTCAAGCTGGCGCGCCAGGTGATCGCGCACCTCGCCATCACCGGCGGACTCGCCGCCAGCGACAGCCTCATTCAGCAGGTGCTGGGACACGGCATTGCCGCGAAACTGTCGTCGCGGCTGGGCGAAGGCGTCCTGAACGGGCTTTTGACCGCCCGGCTCGGTCTCGCAGCGATCGAAGTGACGCGCCCGCTGCCGTTTGCGGCCTTGCCGCGCCCGGCATTGTCGGATCTCGCGACGGATCTGCTGCGCAAGCGCGACGACGCGGAGACCTGACCGCACGGGACGTCGGACACTGAAGCCTTCACCGCCGCGCCAACATCGGCGATTTTCGCCGGGTGATGCGATACACCGAAGCCGGCGGAATATTACGCAAGGTATGACCGACGCACATGGCCCTGAGCCCCAAACGGTCCAGCAGGGCTTTCGGTATCGGACAGCGCGGTCCGTAGGTAAATTGATAGAATGCACCATCCGGGCGCAGATAGCCGAATGCGCCGCTCAGAATGGCGACGACCTTTCGCGGCGGCATCGAAATCACCGGAAGGCCGCTGATCACGACACCTGCGCTGGCTTCCGCGAATAATCTGGCCTCGCGCAACTGTTCCGCATCCATCCGGCACACACGCAAACCGGGAAAACGCACCTGAAGCCGCTCAACGAAATCCGGTCTGGACTCAACCAGCGCCAGATTTTTTTCCGACACACCGCGCTCAAGAAGCATGGCGGAAAAGGCACCAGTGCCGGCGCCGAGTTCGATAACCGGACCGCTTTCGGCAGAGACGTCTTGTGTGATCAGTTGCGCCAGAGCCGTGCTGGACGGCGCCACAGCGGCAACGCGAAGCGGATCGCCGAGCCAGGCGCGAAAGAAGGAAAAGGTCTCAGTAGCGAGCATGGCTTATCCGATCCGCGGCATTGATGTCGATTCCCGCATCATGCGGTCATCGCCGATTCGCGACCGCATGGCCTTGATCGGATCCAGACATTGAGCCTGCATGGCATCGGAGACACACGGGAACGTTCTCGCCAGATCGACCAGTTGCAATGTTATTGCAATGAGAGGCTGATAAGCGGCCTTGGCAGATTTGGCAGCGGGTGCGAGTCTGGAAGGCTGGGATCAGGAGGGTTCTTGCGAATCTTGTTGGTGGAGGATGAATTGGCGATGGCATCGGCCCTGCAGGCCGCGTTGACACGCCAGGACATGGTGGTCGATCACCTGGCGACCTTGTCCGATGCAGCTACCGTTCTGGCCGATTCTTCCGAGACTTATGACGCGGTGCTACTGGATCGCCAGTTGCCGGACGGCGATGGCCTCAGCCTCATCCCCCAGCTGCGCGCAAGCGGCAACGCCATACCGGTGCTGATGCTCACCGCTCGTGGCGACCTGATCGACCGCGTTGCGGGCCTCGACCACGGCGCCGACGATTATCTTGGAAAACCATTCGCGTTCGACGAACTTCTGGCACGCCTGCGTGCCCTTCTCCGCCGCCCCGCCATGATGCGAGCCGATATCGTGAAAATCGGGCGGCTTTCGTTCGATTTCGCGCATTGCGAAGCCCGTGTTGCCGGGCAGATTCTTCTCATGCCGCGCCGCGAGGTGCTGGTGCTCGAGACTCTGGCGCGCAGGACGGGGCGCATGGTGCTGCGCAATTTCATGATGCAGGCGGTGTTCGGACTGAACGACGAGATCCAATCAAACGCGCTGGACACCCATGTCTCGCGGTTGCGCCGCAAGCTGGCGGAGACGGATGCCGGTGCAACAATCGACGGCATTCGCGGGATCGGATACCTCATCCGGGAGACCGGCTGAACGTGCGGCCACCGCATTCGCTTCGGCATGAATTGATCTGGCGACTGATGGCTTTTCAGGCGGCGGTCATCATGCTGATTGTCGCAGGCCTGTTTGCCTCAGGGGTTTTGTTCGATTTCAAATCGGTGGAAAGCACAGTTGAAATCCTGCGCGAAGCGGCGGCGCGCGATGAGACCGGCGCGCTGGTTTTACGCCCCACGTCAGATCTCAAAAAGCTGCGGACCGAGGTTCGCGATCTCTGGTTCGTCATCAGAGATCGCAATGGACAACGACTGTCCGAAGGCACAGTCCCGCCTGAATACGACAGACTCGGCGATGCGCTCGATCATATCGGCCAGGCCCGGCTCGGTTGGAACATGCTGGATCCGCCAAGGCCCACCGCCCGCATCAGATGGGTGACGAGCGGCGCCGGCAACGTCCAGGTGCTGACGGGACCAGAATCCCAACTTCCACCTCGCCTTATCATGCTGGGAATCTCGCTGATCTTCCTGAAAGAGGTCCTCCCAACGCTCCTTGTCATGGCGATCGCAGCTCTCATGGTCACGCCATGGGTCGTCCGTCGCGCGTTGGCGGGCCTGGACAAGGCCGCCGCAGGAGCCGGACAGATCGAACTCGACAAAGGCGGCGTTCGCCTGCCGCTCGACGGCGTCCCGCTCGAGGCCGCGCCCTTGGTTCGGGCCATCAACGCCGCTCTCGGCCGGATCGACCGGGGCCACGAGCGTCACAAGCGTTTTCTGGCCGCAGCCGCCCACGAACT
Source organism: Hyphomicrobiales bacterium (assembly GCA_041424235.1). GTDB lineage: Bacteria > Pseudomonadota > Alphaproteobacteria > Rhizobiales > Xanthobacteraceae > Bradyrhizobium_A. The sequence goes on along the minus strand of JBGMOD010000086.1, from coordinate 57,730 downwards.
ACGAACACCTGTCGCAATCCTGACCACGAGAGTAGCGTCGCTCCAGGCGAGTTCCGACAAGATCCGCCTCCTCGAAGACGCGGCACGCTTGTCGACGCTGACCGAGCAATTGCTTGATCTCGAGCGTCTCGATCAACCGTCGGTTCAACTCCTCCGCGTTGACCTTGGAGCCCTGGCGCAGCGTGTCGTAGCGGACTTGGCTCCGCTCATTTTCGCCGCCGGGTATCAAGTCTCGTTCGAAGCACCACACATCGCGGCGATGGTTTCGTGTGACCCACATTCAATCGAAAGGGCACTGACGAACCTGATACAGAATGCCATCGAGCACGGCGGTCGCGCCGGTACGATTACTGTGCGTGTGACCGACGCCCCGCTTATCGAGGTGACGGACGAAGGGCAGGGCGTTCCGCTCGAAGAGCGGGATCGTGTCTTCGAGCCCTTTCATCGACTTCAGCCGAAGAGACGCGGATTGGGCCTCGGCCTCAACCTTGTCCAGGAGATCATGCACCGACACGGCGGTCGAGCCACGATCACGACCGGGCTGAAGGGAGGCGCTTGTCTGACGCTGCTGTTCCCGCCATCGACCGCGCGTGAGCAGCATGAGGCGGCAGAACGAGCCAAATAACCTGTTTAGTCCCGCCGCATCCACTCGTCCGCGGTCATCACCTCGGGCGCCTGGCCGTAGGCCCGTGTCCACAGATCGACCACCCATTGGACATTGCTGGCCCGCTCGATCAGGATCGGCGTGTTGTGCGGCGTTTGGCCGAGCAGCGGATTGCCACGATAGCGCGGATCGCCCACCGTATGATGCTTCAACAACCCCCAATCCTGCATGATCACCAGCAGCCCGGTGACGTTGCGCGTCGTATCCCAGCAATCGAAATTGGTGGTGACATCGGCGGCGCGAAAGTCGGCGTTGGCAACCCGCTTGTTGGTGCCGAGGATCGGGCCGAGCCTGCGATCGAACCAGATCACGGCTTTTTGCACGGCGGCGCGCTCGGCGGCGGCCGATGACTTGCCGCCGGCCATGATCGTGGCCAAAGCCGCGCGATCACCGGTCGTGAATGCGAACTCGGCGCGGCGCCGGCACATCAGGCCGTAACAGACGGTCAATTGGCCCGGCTTCGGCGGATAGGCGGAGACATCGGAATAGAGCGCCGCAACCGCGCGGCTGATCTCCATGGCGGCAACGGGCTGCACATCGAGCAGCCCGATGCCGGCGCAGCCCAGACCGGCAAGAAGATGGATCAATCCAAATCGCATGGCATGATCTCGCAAATCACGTCACCCAAATCAAGGACCGGCACCGGCAAAGCTGCGATTCCAGGTCGGACTGATGAGGATTTCGTTGATGCAGACATGCGGCGGCATGTTGGCGACGAAGGCGATGGTGCGGCCGAGATCCTCGCCCTGGAGCATGCGCGCCATGTCGGCTTCACTCGGCGGCACCGGGCGCAGCTTCATGATCGGCGTCGCGACTTCGCCTGGCGACAGCGCACAAGCGCGAATGCCGTGCTGAAACTCTTCCATGTTCAGCGAATGGGTCAATGCCACCACCGCATGCTTGCTGGCGGTATAGGCAGGGCCGGTCAGCTTGGACACGATCCGGCCCGCCCAGGATGCGACGTTGATGATGCAGCCGTCCTTCTGGGCGCGCATCGCCGGCAGCACCGCCTGAATGCAGTACATCAACCCATTCAGGTTGATGTTGACCACCTGGTCCCAGCCCTCGGTGGTGACGTCGGCCCAGCTGCGCTTGGGAACGTTGAGGCCCGCGCTGTTGACCAGGAGATCGATGCGGTCGTGCCTGGCGAGGATGGCCTGCGCCGTCTTCGCCACATCGGCGGCCTTGCCGACATCCATCGCTATGGCGGAGACCTCGCCGCCGATCTCCTGCGCAGCCTGCTCCAGCACGTCAGTGCGACGACCGGAGATCACCACGCTCCATCCATCCGCCGCCAGCGCCTTGGCACCGCTGAAACCGATGCCGGTCCCGCCGCCCGTAACCCACGCGATTTTCTTCTTTGTTGACGCCATTGCCTGGTTCCTGACCCGTTTCGTTGCCGTTTTCTTGTTTCTGCTGGTAAGCGATCGCCGGCACGTTACCGCATGCGGCGTTGAGGAGTCTTCACGTCTGCGTATCCCGCCGTGGCTGAAAATTCTCGATCACCCGCAACAGCACGCGGGCGCCGGCTTCGACGTCGGCCAGATCCGCGTGCTCGTCCGGATGATGGCTGACGCCACCGCGGCAGCGCACGAAGATCATCGCCACATCGGTGATGTCGATCATCGCCATGCCGTCATGGCCGGCGCCGCTCGGTAGCTCACGCACGCGATGACCTTCCTTCGCCACCGCGTCGGCAATCTGCGCCTTGAGCCAGTCGGCGCAGATCACCGTGCGATTTTCGTGAGTCACGGTGACGGCGGGCACCAGGTTACGCCGGTGCGCGATGGTGTCGATCTGCTTGATGAGGTCGGTCACGGCGGCCTTGCGGCCGGTATCGCCGGCGGCGCGAATGTCCATCGTGAACGAGGCCCGCCCGGGGATCACATTGGTGGCGCCGGGTTCGGCCAGGATATGACCGACCGTACCAACCAATCCCGGCCGGGCCGCGCAATAGCCTTCGATCGCCAGAATGCATTCGGCAGCGCCCGCCAGTGCATCGCGCCGAAGCCCCATCGGCACCGTGCCGGCATGCCCTGCCATGCCCTGCAGCGAGGCCACCAGCCGCGTGGCGCCGCTGATCGCGGTGACGACGCCGACCGGCAGATGCTCCGCCTCCAGCACCGGTCCCTGCTCGATGTGCAGCTCGACATAGCCCAGCACCTCGCGCGGCGCGCGGGCCGCTGCACCAATATGCTCCGGATCGAGGCCGAACTGCACCAGCGCGTCGCGCATGGACAGGCCGTCCCGATCCTTCGACGCCAGTGCACTGTCGTCGAAGGTGCCGGCCACCGCGCGGCTGCCGAGCAGGGTCGATGCAAAGCGCACGCCCTCTTCATCGGCAAAGCCCACCACCTCGATGGCGAATGGGAATCGGCGGCCCTGCCGGTGCAGCGCGGCCACGCAGGAGATCGCCGTGATAACCCCCAACGGCCCGTCCCAGCGGCCCGCGTTGCGAACCGTGTCGTAATGCGAGCCGAGCATCAGGCACGGCAAGCCCGGCCGCTCGCCTTCGTAACGGCCGACCACATTGCCGATGGCATCGAGATGCGCGGCCATTCCGGCGTCGCGCATCCAGGACAGCAGCAGATCCGCCGCGCTGCGGTGTTCCGGCGAAAGAAACACCCGCGTGATCGCACCCTCCTCCGCGGAAATCCGCGCCAGCTGATCGATACGGCTGGTGATGTCCGCGCCCAGCGAAACCGCGGCGGAGATGGTCGATTGCGCTGTCATGCCGGGGGCTGATCTCCGGTCAGGATCCGTCCCGACCTCTCGGTGTTTGCTCCGGCCAGCTTATATCAAGCGCGGAGGGGCGATCAAAGCGGCCGTCAGCGCCCCACGGTGCACTCGATCTGGCCATGCGGCTCGTCGGTCGGCAGGAACACCTGGTTGGCGTTGTCCAGGCCAAATGCGGACAGGTTGATCAGCAGGTAATGCTTGTTGGGGCAGGCCATCGAGATATCGAGAATCTCCGGCACCGCGGCAAGCGCCGCTTCGCCCATCCGGTACAGGCTGTCCTGCACGCTCGCGCTGTAGGTGGTTGCGAACACCTCCAGCAGGGTATCGAGGATCTTTGCGTTGGTGAGCGCATAGTCCTTCGGCGCCGCGCGCCAGCGCCACGAGGCCTCCATGCTGGTTGCGCACATGCGATCGTTGGTTTCCGGGATGGTCGTATAAGGATCCTTGGCATAATTGGCCCAGCCGGATTCGGTGGTCTTCATGAAGGTGAAGCCATCGATGCCGGAACGGATCGCCGTATCGCCGCCGCGCGTGGCCCTCACCTGGGCAAACGGCTTGCCGTTGCCGTCCAGCACGAAGCTGTGGGCGTGCGGCTTGCCGCCGACCGTGAGCCGCGTCCACTTGGTCTCATGGGCGCTGACCGTGGCCGACGCGATCTGCGGGTAGCTGTCGAACAGCTTTCGCACCACGGCATCGCAGAACTGTTCGTTCGACAGCGCTAGGTTTTCCCGGGCCACCACATTGACCACGTTCTTCACCGTATCGGTCGAGATGCAGGTCGCGTTGTCGGCGTGGGTGTAGGCGCGGCTGAAATCGCCCTCGATCATCGCCTTGACCGTCAGCTCGCTCACCTCGTGCCGCTCGGGGGTCTTGTGGATCCGCATGACGCGAACCCGTCCCTTGCCATATCTGTTTTGAACAAGTGCCACGTCTGTATCTCCGATCGTGCCGCGGGACTTCGCCGAAGGTGGCCGCGGCAAGGCTGGGGCAACGCGCCCGGCACGCTCCCCGCCCATATCCTTCCAAGAAATCCCCTTTGTTGCAACGCATCTAAGGTCGTGCCGGTGAACTCGATCTGGCACACGCTTGGAATATGCGATTAGATCAGGCGGGATACTGCCGGGGGGCAGTCGAAAACGGGGCAGATCACATGAGCAGCGACATCTCTTCCGTCGACCAGAGGACGCATCCGGTCGATCAGCTTCTGCCGTATCCGCGGCTGTTCGCCCTCGGCCTGCAGCATGTTCTGGTGATGTATGCCGGCGCTGTCGCGGTGCCGCTGATCATCGGGCGGGCGCTGAAGCTCTCGCCCGAGGATGTCGCTTTTCTCATCAGTGCCGATCTGTTCGCCTGCGGGCTCGCCACGCTGATCCAGGGCATCGGCTTTCCCGGCGTCGGCATCCGCCTCCCGGTGATGATGGGGGTGACGTTTGCCTCCGTCGGGCCGATGCTGTCGATGGCCGCCGCGCCGGACGTGGGGCTGCTTGGGATCTACGGCGCCGTGATCGTTGCCGGTCTTTTCAGCATCATTGCCGCGCCCTTCATCAGCCGCCTGTTGCCGCTGTTCCCGCCAGTGGTGACCGGCACCATCATCATGGTGATCGGCATCTCGCTGATGCGGGTGGGCGTGAACTGGGCCGGCGGCGGCCTGCCGACGCTGACCAAGGTGGTCGACGGCGTGCCCGGCGCCTTCCCCAATCCGGGCTACGGCCAGTTGCAGGGGCTCGGCATCGCGCTGTTCGTCCTGCTGGTGATCCTCGGGCTGATCAAATGGGGCTCGGGCTTCGTCGCCAATGTCGCCGTGCTGCTCGGCATCATCGCCGGCGCCATCCTCGCTAGCCTGCTCGGTGTCATGCACTTCGAGAAAGTCGTGGCCGCATCCTGGGCCGACATCGTGACCCCGTTCCATTTCGGCCTGCCGAAATTCTATCTGGTCCCATGCATCACCATGTGCATCGTCATGATCGTGGTGATGATCGAGTCGCTCGGCATGTTCCTGGCGCTCGGCGAGATGACCGACAAGAAGGTCGACCAGGAGGCGCTGTCGCGCGGCCTGCGGGCCGATGGCGTCGGCACCCTGATCGGCGGCATCTTCAACACCTTCCCCTACACATCGTTCTCGCAGAATGTCGGCCTGGTCGGCGTCACCGGCATCAAGTCGCGCTGGGTGACCATTGCCGGCGGCGTCATCATGCTGGTCCTGGGCCTGGTGCCGAAGATGTCCGCGCTGGTCGAGGCCGTGCCGCAAGTCGTGCTCGGCGGCGCCGGCCTCGTGATGTTCGGCATGGTCGCGGCCACCGGCGCCCGCATCCTGACCAATGTCGACTTCAGGACCAACCGCTTCAACCTGTTCGTGGTCGCCATCGCGGTGGGCTTCGGCATGATCCCGCTGGTGGCGCCGAACTTCTTCAGGCAGCTACCGCACGATCTGCAACCGCTGCTGGAGTCGGGAATCCTGCTGGCGGCGCTGGTGGCTGTCATCCTCAACGCCTTCTTCAATGGCATCGGCAGCGGTGAAAGCGCGCGGACGGAGGCCAAGGGCGTGGCCGCGGCCGCGGAGCATGTGTGAGGCGCTGAAAATATTCGATGAATCGTAGGGCGTGTTAGCGCAGCGTAACCCGCCATCGCACGTCACTGCACACACTTAGCGGCGGATTACGCTAACGCTAATCCGCCCCACGGACTGTGCCGTGCGTTGAACATCAGCTTCCGCGATACGTGCCGTAGCTCCACGGCGTCACCAGCAGCGGCACGTGCAAATGCCCTTCCGGCTCCGCGATCGCGAACCGGATCGGGATGCGATCGAGGAACGGCGGATCGGACAGCGGCACCTGCCTGGTCGCGAAATAAGGGCCGGTGCGGAAATTCAGCTCGTAATGTCCGATAGGCATCGGACGGCCATGAATCAGCGGCTGGTCGGTGCGGCCGTCCGCATTGGTCACCGCACGCGCGATCACGCGGTTTTCGCCGAGCGCGCACAGTTCGATCAGGGTGATGGCGATTCCGGCCGCGGGCTTGCCGCTGTGGGTATCGAGAACATGGGTCGAAAGCCGGCCGTTGACGGCCAAACGTTCGCTGCCTGAAACTTGCTGATCGAGGCGAAGGGCCGCGATCCGGCAAATCTCGCCGATGGCGTGGCCAGCTTCCGTCGCTGCGTCGTTCGGCAGCCGCCGCTGGAAGTCGCGCAGGATGGAATCCTTGGTGTGACGCCGCACGCAGACGATATAGGGAAAGCCGAACCTGGCGCGATACGCTGTATTCACCCGCTCGAAGGCGGCATATTCAGCGTCCGACAGCCGGTCGAGGCCGATGCTGTTCTGTTCGGAATGGGAATCGGCCGTGAGCCCCGCCGCGCGCTGGGTCTTGTCGGCGAGATCCGGATGCGCCTTGATCAACGCCAAACGCTGATCCGGCGACGCTTGCTGCACGGCGGCGGTCATCGCCGCCAAAAGTTGCGCAACACTCGCAAACGGCCGCTGGGCGGCGGCAGCTTCCGCGATCCATGGCGAATGTTCGAAGATGTTGGCCAGATCAGCGACGAAATCCGCTTTGGGTTTGGCGTTGAGATCGTCGAGACTGATCGGCGGCATCGGGCTGGTCCTCAGGACAAGGACGGCGCGGCGGCTGCGAGGCCGCTGTGGTGATCGTGCCAGTGCTGCGCGATCTGGCGGCGGGTCGGCATCCAGACCCGGTCGTGCTTCGCAACGTGATCGAGAAACCGTTGCAGACCCGCAGCGCGGCCGGGCCGGCCGACCAGCCGGCAATGCAACCCGATCGACATCATCTTCGGGGCCCGTTCACCCTCGGCATACAAGACGTCGAAGCCATCCCTGAGATACGTGAAGAAGTCCTCACCGGTGTTGAAGCCCTGCGGGTTGATGAAACGCATGTCGTTGTTGTCGAGGGTATAGGGGATGATGACCTGCGGCGCTGCCGGTCCCTTGAGCCAGTACGGCAGGTCGTCGGCGTAGGAATCCGACAGATAAAGAAATCCGCCGGCTTCCATGACCAGGGAATTGGTATTGATCGATGAGCGGCCGGTGTACCAGCCGACGGGACGTTCACCTGTCGCCTGGGTATGCACGCGGATCGCCTCGGCAATGCTGGCACGCTCCTCGTCGCGCGACATGTTCTTGTGCTCGATCCATTTCAGTCCATGGCAGGCGATATCCCAGCTCGCCTCGCGCATGGCCGCAACGATCTCCGGATTGCGGGCGAGCGCGGTCGCCACGCCGAATACGGTGACGCCGATCTTTCGTTCGGTGAGCATCCGCCACAGCCGCCAGAAGCCGGCGCGCGAGCCGTATTCGAACATGGATTCGATGTTGGCATGGCGCTGTCCGGGCCATGGCTGCGCCCCCAGCACATCGGACAGGAACGCTTCCGAGGCCGGATCGCCGTGGAGGATATTGTTTTCGCCGCCCTCCTCGAAATTCACCACGAACTGGACCGCGACGCGGGCCCCATCGGGCCAACGCGGGTCGGGCGGGTTGCGGCCATAGCCACGCAGGTCGCGAGGATAGCTTGTATCGGTCATCGGGCGCGGATCACCTGGTCCAGTTTACGATGCGGCGGAGCGTACGGCCCTACATTGAGGGCCGCACCGACATTATGCAAGCCGCAAGCCAGCAGGCGCCACGCGCGTTACATGGTCGCGCCAAGCACCCAGGGGGCGAACTCCGCCCCGCCGAAATCGAAGCTTTCGCTCTTGGTCGGCTCGCCGGATGCGACCCGCAACATCAGGTCGAAGATCCGCTGGCCGCACTCCTGCACGCTCTCGTCGCCGTCGAGGATGGTGCCGCAATTGACGTCCATGTCGTCTTCCATCCGCTTGTACATCGGCGTGTTGGTGGCGAGCTTGATGGAGGGCGACGGCTTGCAGCCGAACACGCTGCCACGGCCGGTGGTGAAGCAGACAAGATTGGCGCCGCCAGCCACCTGCCCCGTTGCCGCGACGGGGTCATAGCCGGGCGTGTCCATGAACACGAAGCCCTTCTTGGTGACGGCCTCCGCATAATTGACCACATCGACCAGATTGGTCGAGCCCGCCTTGGCCATGGCGCCCAGCGATTTCTCCAGGATCGTGGTGAGGCCGCCGGCCTTGTTGCCGGGGCTCGGGTTGGCATTCATCTCGGCGCCTTCGCGCGCGGTGTAGTCGTCCCACCAGCGCATCAGCGCCACCAGCTTCTCACCGACCTCGCGGCTCACCGCACGGCGCGTCAGCAGATGTTCGGCGCCGTAGGTTTCCGGCGTCTCCGACAGGATCACCGTGCCGCCGTGACGCACCAGCAAGTCGCTCGCCGCGCCCAGCGCGGGATTGGCCGAGACGCCGGAGTAGCCGTCGGAACCGCCGCACTGCAAGGCCACCGTCAGTTCGCTTGCCGGCACCGGCTCGCGTTTGACCTTGTTGGCGTCGGTCAGCGCCTCGCGCACGAAGGCGACGCCGGCTTCCACCGTCTTGCGGGTCCCGCCCATGCTCTGGATTTCCAGTTCGCGCAGACGTCCCGCGAGCTTCTGTTCCTGCATCAACCCGCCGATCTGGTTGACCTCGCAGCCGAGGCCAAGCACGACCACGGCGGAGAAGTTGACGTGGCGCGCATAGCCGCCGAGCGTCCGGCGCAGCAGCGCCAGCGGCTCGTCCTGGGTCATGCCGCAACCGGTCTTGTGGGTCAGCGCCACCACGCCGTCGACATTGGGAAAGTCCGCCAGCGGGTTGTGGCCGGTGAACGGATTCTTCTTGAACACATCGGCCACCATGCCGGCGACATGGGCGCTGCAGTTCACGCTGGTGAGAATGCCGATGTAGTTGCGGGTGGCCACGCGCCCGTCGGGGCGGCGAATGCCTTCGAACGTCGCCGGCAGATCGAAATTCGGCGTCGGCTTGACGTCGACGCCGAACGCATAATCCTTCGCGAAGTCCCCCATGCCGCAATTCTGCGTATGTACATGCTGGCCGGGCGAGATCGGCGCGGTCGCGAAGCCGATGATCTGGCCATAGCGCCGCACCGGTTCGCCCATCGCGATCGGCTTCACCGCCACCTTGTGGCCGGCGGGAATGCGATCGACGGTGGTGATGCCGTCAGCAATCACGGCGCCTGGCAGCAGCGTCGCACGCGCGATCACCACACCATCGTCAGGGTGCAGACGGATGACGGGAGGGGGAGCCATGCGAATCTCCGTTGCTGGTGTTTCCAAAAATAAAAACCTCGGTCCCGACACCTGTCGGGACCGAGGTTTCAGATATCAGGCGCGGCCTTCGGAATCCTTGCGGGTCTGCGCCACCGACGACTTTGCGAACTGGGCGAGCAGGCCGCTGTCGTTCAACAGCGTCACCAGCTTGAATCCCATCTTAATGTTGCGCGCCGCGCCTTCGGCGCCGCTGCAATGAATGCCGGGATAGATCTTGCGCTTGTCGCACTCCTTCAGGAGCTTGTCGTAGATCTTGAGGATCTCCGGCTCTTCACGATCGAGCTTGGGCACCAGGCCATAGGAGAAACCGAGATCCGACGGCCCGATATAGACGCCCGAAATGCCGTCGACATCGAGAATGGCTTCCATGTTCTCGACCGCGGTCTTGGTCTCGATCATGGGAATGCACAGCGTCTCGGCATTGGCGGTCTGCTGATAGGTGCCGGCGCCGCCATAGAGCCCGGAGCGGATCGGGCCGTTGCTGCGGGTGCCGCGCGGCGGATACTTGCACGCGGCGACGAACGCTTCGGCTTCCTGCTTGGTGTTCACCATCGGGCAGATCACGCCATAGGCGCCGCCATCAAGCACCTTGCCGATGATGCCGGGCTCGTTCCACGGCACCCGCACCATCGGCGTCACCGGATGGCCATTCATGGCCTGGAAGCACTGGACCATGGAGAGATAGTCCTGCACGCCGTGCTGCAGGTCGACAGTCACGCTGTCGAAACCGCACTGCGCCATGACTTCCGCCGAGAAGCCCGACGGGATCGCCAACCACGCGTTGACCACCGCCTTGCCGGATGCCCAGATTTCCTTGACCTTGTTTGCCATCATTGTTTCCTGTTGTTGGCCTGCCGAATTGCTGCGGCAAGCATAGCGATTTTTATGTGTCCAGCTATCCCACTGCGCGCGTGATGCGCTCTTCACCTATGCCGACATCGCGGGCCGTGGCCGTGATCGCCGCCCAGGTTTCGTCGGGCAGCGGCACACCGTTCGCAGTACGCTCAGCGCGCATCCGCGCTTCCGGCTCGCCCGGGACGAGCACCCCACCCTGCCCTGCAATCGGCTTGCTGGCCTTGAAATAATCGACATAGCGGGTGATTTCGCCGTCGAAGAACTGATCGATATCGACCTTCTTAGGATCGAGATAAACAGCAAACATGCCGTTGGAGAATTTGCGCGGCGAGCTGGTCGCGCCGTTGCCGGACAACGCACCGCCCAGCAGTTCGCAGACCAGCGCCAGACCCGAACCCTTGTGGTCGCCGAATGCACGGATCGCACCATGACCCTGGGCATGGTCGCGGGCGCCCTCCGCCTCATAAGGCCCGTAAAGCTGCGACGGATCCTCGCTCAGTTCCCCTTCAGGGCTGATCAGCGCGCCCTTGGGCAGTTTTTTGCCGCCGCGGCTGGCCACCAGCACTTTACCTTCGGCGACCAGCGAGGTGGCGAAATCGAGCACGATCGGCGGCTTGCCGATCCGGGGAATGCCAACACAGTACGGCGCGGTCGACAGCCGGCGATCCACGCCGCCATGGGGCGCCACCAGGATGGACCCCGCGGCATTCACGAAGTGAATCGAAACGAGGCCTTCGGCGGCCGCCATCTCCGCCCAGTCGCCGATCCGGCCGATATGCCCGGAGTTGCGCAGCGTGATCGCGGCCAGGCCCGCCGCCTTGCACTTCTCGATGCCGATGGCGACGGCTTGCGGTCCCACGGTCTGGCCATAACCCCAGCAGCCGTCGATCACCGCCAGCGACGGCGTATCGACCAGCAGCTTCACGGTCCGATCGGGGACGATGTTGCCGCTGTTGCGCCAGCGCATATAGACCGGCACCCGGATTACGCCGTGGCTGTCGTGGCCGGTGAGATTCGCCGTCACCAGATAGGTGCCGATGCGTTTGGCCTCGGCCTCCGACGAGCCGGCATGGCTGAAGATGTCGGCGACGAAATCGATCAGCTTCTGGGACTGGATTGTAACCATGATTGTACCTCGCGTTTCGCGTGAGCCGGCGTCAATTCAGACGGCAGCCTTAGACGGCAGCCCTGGCGTGGCCACCGAGATAGGCGGCTCTTATTGCTTCGTTGCTCCACAACTCGTCCGGTTTGCCGCCGAGCGCCAGCCGCCCGGTTTCCAGCACGTAGCCATGATCGGCGACCGACAGTCCCATGCGTGCATTCTGCTCGACCAGCAGCACCGTGGTGTCCCGGCGGCGGATTTCGGTGATGATGCGAAACACCGCCTGCACGATCACCGGCGCCAGGCCCAATGAGGGCTCGTCCAATAGCAGCAGCCGCGGCTTGGCCATCAGGCCGCGCGCCACCGCCACCATCTGCAACTGGCCGCCCGACAAGGTCCATCCCAGTGCATTGGAAAACTTCCGGATGTCCGGAAACAGGTCGAACATCGCATCCGCTTCGCGCGACAATTCCGACTTGCCGGCGCGGCGGTTCGAGCCGCCAAGCATGATGTTTTCCTTGACCGTCAGTCCGGGAAACACCCGTCGCCCCTCGGGCACATGGGAGATGCCGAGGCGGACGATCTGCTCGGGGCTGTGCCCCGCGATCGACTGGCCGTTGAAGATGATGTCGCCGCTCGACGGCTTGGTCAGGCCCGAGATCGCCCGCAGCGTGGTGGACTTGCCGGCGCCGTTGGAGCCGAGCAGCGTCACCACCTGACCGGCCTCGACAGTGAACGACACGCCGCGCAGCGCCTCGATCTCGCCGTAGCGGACGTTGAGATCCTTGACTTCCAGCAGCGCCATCATTCGCTCCCGAGATAGGCGGAGATGACATCGGGATGCTGCAGCACCGCCAGTGATTCACCGTCGGCGATGCGGCGGCCGAAGTTCAGCACGGTGATGTGCTGCGCGGCCTCGCGCACCAGGGTCATGTCATGATCGATGATCAGGATGGTGAGGCCCTGTGCCGCGATGCGTTTCAGCAATTCATGCAGCTCGACCTTCTCACTCGAGTTCAGGCCGGCGGCGGGCTCGTCCAGCAGCAGCAAGGTGGGATTTCCCGCCAGCGCCCGGGCAATCTCGATCAGCCGCTGGTGCCCATAGGAAAAGCTGGTGATGAGCTCGTTGGCGCGCCGGCCCAGTCCGACGAAGGTCAGCGCCGACATCGCCCGCTCGGCAAGCGCGGCATGGCTGCCGCCGCCGTTCAGCGTATTACCCGGCCGCTCGGCCCCGATGATGACGTTTTCCAGCGCCGTCATCGAGCGGAACAGGCGGATGTTCTGGAAGGTGCGGCCAAGCCCGGCAATGGTGCGGGCATGGGCCGACATAGTGGTGATGTCGACGCCGTCAAGCAGCACCTGCCCGGCGGTCGCCTTGTAGAGACCGGAGAGCACATTGAGCGTGGTGGTCTTGCCGGAGCCATTCGGGCCGATCAGCGCATGAACCCCGCCGCGGCGCACGTTGATATCGACCCCGTCGACCGCTTTCAGCCCGCCGAAATATTTCGCCAGCCCCTTCACCTCGAGCACGATGTCGCCGCCGCTCTTCGCCGGGTTCAGTTGCAGCGCCGGCGCCGCCGGCGGCGCGGCAGGCTTGCTGCGCCAGCGATCGACGATCACCTGCACGAAGCCCCAGATGCCATCCGGCATGAAGCGCACGATCAGGATCACCGAAAGACCGTAGATCGCCAGGTACAGTCCCGGCAGGCTCTTCAGGAAACGCAGCCATTCCGGAATCAGGATCAGCAGCCCGGTTCCGATCACCGAGCCGATCGGTGACGCCACGCCGCCGAGCAGCGCCATGGTCAGGAACACGATTGATTCCGCGAACGAAAACTGGTCCGGGCTGACATAGGCGAAGCCGCCGGCGAACAGTCCGCCGGCAATGCCGCCGAGCAGCGCCGACAGCGCGAACGCCGCGACCTTGGTCCGGTAGACATCGATGCCGGCGATGCTGGCGGCGAGTTCATTGTCGCGCACCGCGCGCATGGCGCGTCCGACCCGCGTTTCGGGCAGATGCCAGACGAAGTAGCCGACCAGCGCCAACGCCGCCACGCAGAACGCCAGATAGGATTGCGACGACTGGAACAGCCATGGACGGCCGATGTTGCCGACACCGTCGGGACCATGGGTCAGGCCGATAGCGTTGATCATCACCAGGGTGATGATCTGCTGGAACGAAATCGTCACCATGGCGAGGTAGTGGCCGCCAAGCCGAAGCGTGGACATGCCGAGCACCGCGCCTGCCCCCAGCGCGAACAGGGCTCCCGCGGCCAGACAAATCCAGAAGCTCAGGTGATAGTCCGTGGTTCCGATGCCGACGGCATAGGCGCCGAAGCCAAAGAAGGCGGCCTGGGCGAGATTGATCTGGCCGCAAAGGCCGAGCACCACCGAGAGGCCGAACACCGCGATGGCGAATGTCGAGGCCTGCATCAGGATGTTGAGGATATAGCCGTCGAACGGCACCAGCCCCGCGAAGGCGACCGCCGCAACGGCTCCGACGAAATACGGCAGATGACGGACCAGCGCCGGCGTCGATCGCGCGGCGGACGCCATTGCGAGATCCTTGGCGAGATCCTCGGCAATATCCTTGGGAAGATTTTCGCTGGATGAGCTCATGCCTTCTCCGCCACCCGTTCACCGAAGATGCCCTGCGGACGGAACACCAGAAAGACGACCAGAACCAGGAATGCAAACGCGTCCTTGTAGGGAACCGAGATGTAGGCCGCACCGAACGTCTCGATGATGCCGAGCGCCAGCCCGCCGATGATCGCACCGGCGACATCGCCGAAGCCGCCGATGATGGTGGCGGCGAACGCTTTCAGCGCGATGGTCGAGCCCATCTGGATCGACACGAACAGCACCGGCGCCACCAGGATGCCGGCAATGCCGCCCAGCACCGCGGAATAGACGAAGGTGATCATGATCATGGTGGAGACGGAAATGCCGAGCAGCGAGGCCATTTCCTTGTCCTGTGAGGTGGCCTGCAGCTTCTTGCCGATCAGGGTGTGCTCGAAGAACCAGTACTGAAAGATCACGAGCACGATCGTCACCGCGATGATCAGGAGATACTGGCTGTCGAGATAGACCGGGCCGAGCTGGATGCCGGGCGTCTCGAACCATCCCTCCAGCACCTGCGGCTGCGGGCCGTAGATCGCCAGCACGGAATTGGCGAGCAGAATCGAAGCGCCGATGGTGGCGATGATCACCGGCAGGAAACTCCGGTTCCGCAGCGGATAATAGACCCCGAGATTGAAAATGACGCCGAGCAGCGCCATTCCCGCGAGCGAGACCAGGAACGACAGCCAGTACGGCCATCCCAGATCGACCGCAAACACCACCATCAGATAGGCGGCCACCATGGAAAACTCGCCCTGCGCGAAATTCACCACATTGGTGGCGCGGAAGATCAGCACGAAGCCGAGCGCCACCAGCGCGTACACGGCGCCGATGCCGATGCCGGTAAAGAGCAGTTGCAGGACGAGATCCATGAAGGGCGCTCTGTTCGAGGGGATCGGGCGCGCCCGCACCGAGGCGGTACGCTGAACACGCGAAACGGCCCCTTTCCGCCGGAAAGGGGCCTCGCTCAATCAGTCATCGAATTCGATGTGTTTATCGAAGACGATGTTGCCCTTCTCGTTCTTGACAATGTTGTAGCCGTGCAACCCGTCGCCGTTCTTGTCGAAGTTGTATTCGCCTTCGGCGCCGGGGAATTTCTTGATCGCCAGGATGGCCTGGCGGATTTTCTCAGGCTCGGTCGACTTGGCCGAATTGATGGCCGCACTGAGCACCGTTATCGCATCGTAAGGCCAGGAGCTCTGGTTGTCCGGCGCAACCTTGGCGACCTCGCGATACGCCTTGCCGAACTTCTTCGAACCCTCACTGGAGTCTTCCGCATAGTCGGCGACGCCAAAGGTGCCATGCAGCGCCGGCCCCGCGAGCTTCAGCGCGGTGATATTGACGATCGACGGCGATCCCACCCACGGAATATTGACGCCGAGCTGGCGCAACTGCCGGGCAAAGATGCCGAGGTCGTTCTCGAAAGTGAAGTACGATCCGAGAATGTCTGCGCCTGACTGCTTGATCGCCAGCACCACCGGAGTGAAATCCTGGCTCTGGTTGGCGTATCCCTGGTCGAGCACCGGCGGCGCATCGAGCTTGCCCAGCGCGTCCGTCAGCGCCTTGCCGCCGGCGGTGCCGAAGGCGTCGGTCGAATGCACGATGGCCCATTTCTTCTTGCCGAGCGTCTTGACGCCGTATTCGGCGATCACGCGGCCTGAATAACTGTCATTGGGGCGATAGCGGAACAGCCAGGGATTGCCGAGATGGGTCAGCGCCGGATCGGTGCCGCCGATCATCACCGGCTTGCCGAGCTTCAGCACATCCGGCTGCATCGCATGCACCTGGGTCGAGCGGATCGAGCCGAGGAACGCCACGATATCGGACTGTGCCGCGAGTTTGGAAAACGCCAGCACGATGCCGGGGTTGGTGGTCTGATCGTCCTCGACAATGAGTTCGAGCTGCTTGCCAAGCACGCCGCCGGCCTTGTTGACCTGCTCCAGAGCGATCTTCGCTCCAGTAATGGCGTACTTGCCGGATTCGGCTGCAGGTCCGGTGACCGGCGCGCACATCCCGATCTTGATCGTCGCACCTTGCGCGCGCGCGCTTCGCAGAAGTGCGGGTGCCGCGACACCGGCCGCCAACACGGCGGAAAAATCACGTCTCGTCAGTTTCATTCAGTCCTCCCACGTTATGCCGATTTTTTTATGTCGGCTTATTGCTGTGAATTAGATGCGAAAACTTCGGAGCATGTCCACTGTCACTACGATGTCGTGATGATTAAACCTTGGTCATGCTGCGTCGCACAGGCATGGTTGCGTCGTTTCACGCCTAGCGACCCCATCGCAGCACCACCGGATCGAGGCGGCGCGCGATTTCGATCAGGCCGGCGCGCGTCGACGGATGCAAATTCTGCAGCGGATGACGCACTGCTTCCGAACGGATCACGCCACCTTCCTTCATGAGAGCCTTGCAGGCCTGCAGGCCGCATTGCCGGTTTTCATAGTTGATGAGAGGCAGCCAGCGCGCATACGCGTCCACCGCCTCATCGCGGCGGCCGGCGAGATAAGGATCCACGATCTGGCGGATGCCGTCGGGATAACCTCCGCCGGTCATCGCACCGGTGGCGCCGGCATCGAGATCGGCCATCAGCGTGATCGCCTCCTCGCCATCCCATGGCCCTTCGATCGCGGCACCGCCGGCGGCAATCAGATCGCGCAACTTCGCCGCGGCCATCGGAACTTCGATCTTGAAGTAACGGATGTTCGCAATGGCCTGCGCCATGCGCGCCAGCAGGCTGACCGACAGGAAGGTGCCGCTGACCGGCGCATCCTGGATCATGATCGGAATATCAATCGCGCCGGCTACGGTTTCGAAGAAATCGTAGATGCCTTTTTCCGGAACACGGAACGTCGCGCCGTGATACGGCGGCATGATCATGACCATGGCAGCCCCGGCATCCTGGGCACGGCGGCTGCGTTCGGCGCAGATCTTCGAGGAGAAATGCGATGTGGTGACGATCACCGGCACACGCCCGGCAACATGATCGAGCACCGCGGTCATGACGCGCTCGCGCTCGTCGTCGGTCAGCACGAACTGTTCGGAAAAATTCGCCAGGATGCAAAGGCCGTTGGAACCGGCATCGATCATGAAATCGATACAGCGGCGCTGGCCGTCGAGATCCAGTTCCCCGCGGTCATCGAACACGGTCGGAGCAACGGGAAATACACCTTTGTAAGGCCGCACTGCCTTCATCCTGCCGTTGCCACCCTTGACTTGCCGGCACCTAACCATGACTGTACATTGCATGCAATAGCCAAAGATCGTACCAGGCGGCGCGTTGCAGGGGATGTTTGCTCAATGGCCGTCCGTAGCCCTCGAAATGGTCGCGAGACAGCGCGCCGCGGACAACGACCGGCCATGCTGGTGCCGAAGCGGCTACAGACCCGGCGCAAGCGGCCGGCCTACGCGCTGATCAAGGATACGCTCGCGAAACAGATCAAGACCGGCGATGTGCCCGCGGGCGCCGTGCTGTCCGAACACGCGATTGCCACGCTGTTCGGCTCAAGCCGCTCGCCGGTGCGCCAGGCGTTCGAACAACTGGAACAGCTGGGCCTGGTCCGCCGGTTCGATGGCCGTGGCGTGATCGCCGGGCGGCGGCAGGCGGACCCCCAGCGGATCGCCATTACCCCGGCAATGCTGGGGCTGGCCGACGGCCCTGTCGAGGCCGTCCGCAGCGATGCCTGGGACACGCTCTATTACGACCTCGAGCGCGACATCATCTACCGTTCGATCTTCGGCCGCTTTCGCGTCAACGAACTGGCACTGGCGCGCCATTTTCGCGTCGGACGCACGGTCGCCCGCAATTTGCTGTTGCGCGCCCAGGCCGTCGGCATTCTGGAAAAAGGCGCCAAGGCACACTGGTATGTCGTGCCGCTCGATACCGACCGGGTGCGCGACATCTTCGAACTGCGGCTGAACCTTGAACCGCCGCTGGCCGAGACCGCAGCGGCACGAATCCCGCCAGATATGCTCGACACCATGGCCGAACGATTGCGTGCGGCCATCCCCGCCCGCCCTGCGGTGGGTGTCGCCGAACTCGACGAGCTCGAGGGTGACCTGCATATCCGATGCCTCGGTTTCGGCAGGAACCGCGAGATGATCGAGGCGCTGAAACGCACCCATTGCAGTTTCGTCATCGGCAAGCATATCCGGGCCGCGCTGGGAAAGGGCCCGCAGATCGATTCCTTCATGGACGAACATCTCCCCATAATCGAAGCCCTGCGCAGCCGCGACGGACGGGTTGCGGCAACCAGATTGCGCCATCACCTCCAACTGTCGCAGGCCAAGGTCGCCGAATGGGTCGAGGAGTTTCGTGCCCTCAACCTGATCTCGCGTGTGCCTTACATCGTCTAGCTCTCGCACTTTTGAAGACACCGATGCAGACACCGGCGGTGACGATGGACTACACCATCGCCACCGTTCTGTTGACCGTATGCCGTTGTTTGTCGGCCCTCTCTCGAACGACCTCACTCTCACACGAGACCGCGCCCGTCCCATCCCTCGCCAACGGAGAAACAAGATGTCCTCTCACGACATGCTGACGCCCGATGTCATCGGACTGACAAAGACAGCACCGCTGTCGCGCCGCACCTTCATGACGGCATCAGCCGCCACGGCCGCGGGATACACACTGGCCGCGGGGCCGGTCCGCGCGGATGTGATCAACACCGATACCACCGGCCTGGAGGCGGGCGACGCCAAGGTCAAGGTCGCCGACGGTGAGATGCCGGTCTATTTCGCCCGGCCCGCCGGTGTAAAAAATCCGCCGGTCGTGCTGGTCGCGATGGAGATCTTCGGCCTGCACGAATACATCAAGGACGTGACGCGCCGGCTTGGCAAGCTCGGCGTCTTCGCCGTTGCGCCCGACTATTATTTCCGCAAGGGCACCGATCTGACCAAGATCACCGAGATGTCCCAGCTGCTACCGCTGGTCAATTCCAAGCCGGACGCCGAATTGCTCTCCGATCTCGACAGCACCGTGGCCTGGGCAAAGGCCCAGGGCGGCAATACCGGCCGGCTCGGCATCATCGGCTTCTGCCGGGGCGGGCGCACGGTGTGGGAATATGCCGCACACAGCAGCGAGCTGAAGGCCGGCGTCGCGTTCTACGGCCCGCCCGTCGATGCTCCCAATCCGCTGTGGCCGAAGAGCCCGATGCAGCTCGTCCCCGACATGAAGGCGCCGGTGCTCGGGCTTTACGGTGAGGCGGATCAAGGCATCCCGGTGGCCCAGGTCGAGGCAATGAAAGCTGCGCTCGCGGCCGCAAAGAAGACCGCCGACTTTAAGATCTATCCCGGCGCCCCGCACGGCTTCCATGCCGACTATCGCGCGAGCTATCGCAAGGACGCGGCCGAGGACGGCTGGACCCAGATGCAGGCCTGGTTCAAGAAATACGGCGTGCTCGGCTGACAATCGCCCATCTCGGAGCGGAGCCAGGAGTCACCATCAACGGCTCCAGACGCTGCGTTCCCTGTATTTCACGGTCCCCCTATTGTCCCCCTGGAGGTCCGGCTGCCGCCGGACCTCGACTCGGCAAAGCGAGCTCAGAGCTTCCCGTCCTCGATCAGCTTTCGCCGCTGTTCGTCGGTCAGCGAGCCGGCACCAACGTACTGAACGGCGCTGTTGGGATTGTAGCCCTGCTGATCCCTGCTCTTGTCCCGTGGAGCGCTGTCCCCGGCCGGCGGAGTGCCGCCGTCGCCGCCGCCGTACCCCAGGATCTCGACGATGACGATCGAAGGCCGGTCGTTGTTCGACGGCGGTGGCGCCACGCCCTGCTGGCTGGCCGCGGCGGTGTTGGATGCGCTCGTCAGCGCAGCGACCGGAGGCCCCTGCACCGTCGGAAGGCCGGCAGCGCTACCCTGCACCTGGATATTGGCGGCATTGACCACCTGCAGCGCCGCGAGATTGATGTTGCCGGAGACGCGAATACCCGCCTCACCCGCGTCGATGGTGCCGAGCGGCGCGATCAGGTCGATATCGCCGGGCGGCACCGCCGGGATCGGGTTGAGGGTGGCGATGCCGGCGCCGGACGATGGCGCGTTCGGCGAAAGGCTCACATTGCCGTAGACGTCGTAGACGCGCCTCGGCGGCGTGAAGATCGTCGTGGTCTTGGAGCCGCGTCCGGCATTGATGTCGCCTTCCGCCGACCAGACCAGGATATTGCCGCCGAACGTGGTCATGATGCGTGACAGGCCGAGCAAGACGCTGTTCTGGCTGTAGATCTGGATATCCCCCTCACCCTGGGTGATGAGGCCGGCATCGGCTCCCGGTGCAAGGCCTTCGGTACCGAGAACGATCTGCCCGCCCGGCGCGAGCAATTGAATACTGCCGCCGAAATCGGTGTGAGCATAGGCACTGTTGATCCGGAAGTTGGCTGCCCCCGGAGTGCCGGATGTGGCGGTGAACAGATTGATATCGCCTTTGTAGGCCCCAGACCCAGCCGGGAAGAGAGTTGCAATCGCATCACGGCCACGCAGATAGGAGTGAAAGCGCGAACTTGAAGAGTCATTATATTCGCGACCGCCAGCGGTCAGCTCGGCATAGTAGACCTGCCGCAGGAAGATCCGTTGCTGGACCGACGGCAATGCCCGGAAGTACGCGAGCCCATCGCTCTTCGTTCCGCCATAGCCGAAACGGCTGACGAGCCATTGATAGAGCTCATCGTTGTACGTTTTTGCAACCTTGCCAGGCTGCCCCGCAAGCGGTCCTTGCGCGGCAAGATTGGCCGGATCGAGATAGAGGCTGGCAAAATCCGTCCAGTCCACTTGCCCGACGCCCGGCGCACCTTTGCCGACGCCGGCCTGGAGCACGATGCTGGCGCCCGGCCGTGTATCGCCCGCCACCAGCGGGCGCATGCTGTCGATGCTCGCGACGGATCCCTGATAGATGCTCTTGCCCGCGGTCACCTCGAGCGTGCCAGGGCCCGCGATCTGGAGGCCCGGATAGACCACCCCGCCGATAGGGTCAGAATTCAACCCCGCGTAGATGATACTGCC
This sequence comes from Hyphomicrobiales bacterium, assembly GCA_041424235.1. Lineage (GTDB taxonomy): Bacteria > Pseudomonadota > Alphaproteobacteria > Rhizobiales > Xanthobacteraceae > Bradyrhizobium_A. The sequence continues at coordinate 36,566 of JBGMOD010000086.1, read as the reverse complement.
GCTCGCCGCGATCATCGAGACATCGGCGGGATCGTTTTGAAGGATCAACCCCTTCAGGTTCACGATGTCGCCGCCGGCCAGGATTTGAACCGGCTTGGCCGCGCGATAGTAGTTTATGTAGACGGACTGGCCGCCAACAAACTGGCCGGAGACAAAATTCTCGCCGTAGTTGAGAGCCATGATATCGCCGTTGACGGCATAGATGCGGGAGATCACGCCGCTGCTCGCGGCACTGTTGTCGGTGACGGTGTTCGGCCCGAACACGAACGGCGTTCCGCCAGGGCCCCCATAGGTGGCGCCATTGTCGTTATAACTATAGGCGGGTGTGCCGCCGTCAGCCGGCGAATTGGGATTATCCCAGAAGTTCGAGTCGGCGATGATCCACTTGCTATTCGTCGCCTGACGCAGCGCCCAGCCAGGATTGAACGGCGTCGCCAGACTGGACAGTGACGTCGAGAGTGGACCGAATGCGCGAGACAGATTGCCTTGCGCGACGATCATATTGCTGGCGAGAAGTTCGATCGCGCCATCGGGTGACGGCATCATGGCGTAGCCGCCCTGCAGGTAGATGCTGCCGTTCGCTGCAACCGCCCGAAGAAGCGACGGCAGAAGGTTGCTCCCTCCGAACGGCGACAGGCTACCGCCTGCCGCGAACAGATCGATCGCGGTCTTGTCGGTCCAGAGTGTGAACCAGCTCGCGCCCTGCCCAGGGCCCGCGGCCGTGGCGGCATCGGTCAGCTGCCCGAGGCCGACGCGGCCTGGATCGTCGACGCCGCCCATGGCGAGATCGCCGCGGGTGCGAATATCGATCACGCCGTCACCGACCGCGAACGACCCGCCCGCGATCCTGGTCACGGCATAGGGCGTCAGTGGATTGAGCGGCCGAGGATCGCTGTTGTTGTAGCCGAAGTTGGTCAACGTCGAACTGCCGAACGAACCTGCCGCAACGTTGGTGTTACCGCGCAGATCAACAAACTGATTGCCGCCGGTACCGATATTGCCGCCCGCCGTCACCGAGAGTGTGCCGCCACCGGTCTGCGCCAGAGTGCCATCGGCCAGCACACGGCCACTGCCACCGACCGCGGCGACGATGCCTTGGCCTGCGTTGCCGATATTACCGCCCGCGGTCAACGTGACGTTGCCGCCGCCGAGTGCGCCGATGCCGGAGAACGCCGCCAGACCCAGGAAAGGACCGCTGCCACCGAAGCCAGCATCGCTGGTATAGCTGCCGAAATTGATGCCCCACGCAGTTGCCTGGCCAATGCCCGCCCCGCCTTGACGCCACAGCCAGTTGCCTACCAGGTTCGAGGAGGGAGTCAGCATGCCGCCGATGTCGCCTTGCGCCATCACAAGGACATCGCCACCGCTCCCCGTGTAATACATGCGCTGCGGATTGAGCGTATCCGCATAGGCCGAATTGGCCGCACCCAGCACCGTGCCGTCAGGGAGCGTTGCTCGGCCGACATTATAAGCGGCGTCGACGGTGATGGCGCTTCCGGCAGTGTAGACGCCGAAGGGCGAGGACTGCTGATAGTTGCCGCCGGCGAGAATGTCGAGATCGCCGGTGCCGGTCCGAACCACGCTGACTCCCACACTCGGCCCGCCGGTGCCGGTGAGGCCGATGCTGAACGGATCGTTGAGAACTACATTGCCGGACCCCGAAGATTGAAGCGCTGTCATCGACATCAGCCCGCGGCTGTCCGCACTGCCGAGATCGGCGCCACCGACCAGACGCATCGACCATGACTGCGTGCCGGGCGTAAGCATGGGTGCGATCGCCCAAACCTTGCGATCGCCGGCAGCGGTCAGGCTCGCGACATTCATTCCCGCTGGAAGCACCGTCCCGACCGGGAGTGCAACGGGTTGAGCAAAGGTATAGCCTATAAGGAAATAGATATCGGTATTGGCTGGCCAATCATTAAGCGCCGTTGGCGTCAGAGCATTGCTGCCATTGATGCCAAGGGCGTAGTTGCCTTTCCCGATCACGGTTCCCGGCGGAAAGGTCGTGACGACGCCCGGCGGCGTCTTGGAACCCGCCGCGAACAGAACCTTGCCATTGGCATCCGTGATGGTGCCATGGATTACCGTGTTCTGGCGCACCTTGAGCGACGTTTTGAGCGTCACATCGATCGGCAGCGGATGTGCCGCGTTCGGGTCCCGGATAATCCTGAAGGTCGGCGGCAACGGCAATTTGATCCCGAAGGTGACGACCGGGTCGGTGCCCAAGAGGGTCGGCAGCGACGACCCGGCACCAAGCTCCGCGCCATTGATCGACACGGTGTAGGATGTCGTCAGGACGCCGGATGTCAGCACCTTGAGACTATCGGGAGAGGGCGGCGGCGGCGCGAAACCGTCGTTGATGCTGCCGTTGATCTTGAGATTGCCGCCGGCACGGATCGTCAGCACGCCGGACTCGCCGGCTCCATAAGTGGGAGACGCGGGGTTGCGATCCGCATTCGGCCCGTAACGATAACCCGACAGATCGAGATCGCCCGAGGTCGAGAGATTGCCGGTCGGCGTGGCGCTGTCGATCTCGACGCCGGGACGCAGGTGAAAAACCTGACGATCGGCGGCATTGTAGGCTTTCAGCCCGGCGAGTCGATTTTGCAGATCGCTGTTGCCAAGCGCGGCATTGATGAACGCCGCGCTGACGAGATCGATGCCGTCGAGATACGCCTGCGTGATGATTTGACCGTTTGCGTCGTTAGGGTCCATCGGTGCGTCCGTATAGATCCGGAAGCCGTTGACCGCGATGCTCGCGGCCCCACGGATGTTCAGGCTGTGCGAAGCGTCGACAGCGATATCGTTCGCCCCCGCCCCCGAGCCGTTGGCGCCGCCGAGGCGCGGAGCATTGATCTCGAGCTTACCTCGCGCCACGCCGTCCGCCGAACGCACGTCGATGGTCGCGCCTTGTGCAAGCGTGACCATGCCCTGCGACGTGGTCAGCGTCACATGAGCCGTGTTGCTGGCCTCAATCGGCGCGCCGTAGCTGTCGGTTTGCAGCACAGTGCTATGGGTATCGAGAACGGAGCCGGATCCGAGCGTCAAGTTGTCCCGCGCCGACAGCCGGATAGTGCCGGGCGCCGCGCCGCTGGCGTCGATCGTGCCGTTCACGGCGAGGGAGCCACCGTCGATGGAAATCGAGACGATATTGGCCTTCACCTCGTTGCCGATGGTGAGATCACCCTGCTTGACATCGAATGAGCGCGCGCCGAAAAAGCCGGCGGCATTGAGCTTGAGGTTGAGCGCGGCGAAATCACCGAGACTCTGTGCTTGCAGACTGACGCCGCCGCTGCGGTACCCGCCCGTCGCAACCCCATTGAGCGTGCCGTTCAGCGACACGTGACCATGCGCCGCGTCCGTGGCGACGGCGGAGATCGTTCCCGCGCTGTTGTTCGCCGCCGAGACGTCGATGACAGAACCGGCAGCCTGGGTCATGTCACCGTGCGCGCTCGTCATCACCAGGTCGCCGCCCCAACTGTACTGGGTGACGTCAAAGAAGGCGATGCTGCGGCCCGAGAGATCGATACGGGCGTTGCCGCCAAGATCGATGTTGTTGGTGGCGTTCAATGTCAGCTTGCCGCTCGGCAACGCGACCGACGTGTCGACCAACACGCTGTCGCCCGAGAACGACACGGTGCCGCCGAGATCGGTGACGGCCGCGGTCGCAGCCGGCCCCACGCCCACCGGTGCCGTCACCCGCACCGCGCCGCCCGCTTTGTAGCTCAGCGACGAGCCCTTGGTGCCGGTCAGCAATGGTGTCGTCAGGTTGAGGTTGCCGCCTTGCAGTTTCCCGGCGCTGTCGCGGGTCTGGCCAACCGACAGTGTGCCGGTGCTGTTGGCGGTTATTTTTTGACGTGCCGTGAGATTGACAGTCGAGAAACCCACGGCAATCCGGTCGAGCGTTACACCATCCGTCGGGCGGCTGTTGGCATCATAGCCGAGCAGGATCTCCGCCGCCGCGATGTTGAGCTGACCCGAACCCGTCCCGGCGCCACCCGGCAGGATGGCACCCGGTGCCTTGCTGCCATAGGGAACGCCAGTGTGCGCGTCGGTCGAACCGTTGCCGGTGCGGATACCGTTCCAGGCGAAATTGTCGGCGACGATGCTGGCTGTGTCGCCCGTGCCGCCGAGGCCATAAATCGCTGGCGTATTCAGCACCAGTTGCACGCTCGGCCCGCCGGCCTGGCTGGTCGCATCCAGCGCCGCAGTGCCGAAGAAGCTCAGCGAGCTGCCAGCGGTCAGCGTCAGTTGTTGAAGCGACGGCACGCCGGCGCTCGTCGACGGATGCAGCAGCCTGTCCAGCACGCTTTGGTTCAAAGTCCAGCCGGACGGCAACACGCCCGCCGCTTGCGCAGCTGCAAGCGAGGCAGCGTCACCGACATTGATCTGATTTTGGGTCACAGTGAGATAGCGTGCACCGAAATTGACGTCGCCCATCGTGAGCGAGCCGGGCGCGGCGAGCACGATGCTGCCCTCGGTCAGCAACGACGCGCCGCTGGCGATGGTGATGCTGCTGTTGCCGATGACCGGCAGGAAATTCAGCCAGCCATTGGCCACCGCCAGCACCGCCGGACCGCCGGCCTGCGTGGCTTCACTGGTGACGTTGCCGAACAGATAACCGAGTTTTGAATCGAGACCGCTCGTGCCGAGCCCGCGGGTATCGATCGTGGCGCCACCAGCAACATTGACACTGTTGCCGCTCGCAAACACCTGCCCGGCCCTCACGACCGCGCCATCGAGAATATTGACCGTCCCGCTGCCGTTGAAATATATCCGGCTTCCGGTACCGTTGCCGTTGTCAGCCCAAAACGAGCTTCCCCCTCCGATCAGGAGCGTACCCGCATCGAAGGCATTGAGATCGGCGCTCGAAATCGAGGTATGGCCGGCGACGGCCGCGGCGCCAGGCGCAGTGATATCGAGGATCTGGCTCGGCGCCGAGGAGGTCACGATCAAGCTGCCGGTAATGCCATCTGCAGTTCCGCCGAACAGGGCAGACCCGGAGAAGCTCAGCGCCTGGCTGCTATCGCCCCCGAGATTGAGTATCAGGACTTTGCCGTCGTCGGGCAGACGCGGCCGCACGGAGCCGAAGGTTGCGGCCTGACTGAGTGCGAAATCGCGGTAGCTCATCTCGTTGTATTGCGACAAGCTGCGCACCGCTTGACCGGACGTGAGCACCAGTTGGGTCGGCAGGCTGTTGCGGATGCCGGTATTGGCGATGCCGAGCATGCCGGTCGTCACGTAGGAACCGCTGCCGACACCAACCGCGCCGGCAAGCGAGGTGGTCGTGTCGCCGATTTCGACGCGGAAGGCGCCGGGCAAGAGCGCATAGCTCGAGGGCAGCAGCGTGTAGGTGCCGGCCGCCAGGCCCGGCACTCCGGCACCGATCGTCACCTGCCGACCGATCGCGGGATCACCCGCACCATTGGTCGCGATAACCGGTGCATAGGCCGAGGCGTAGCCGGGCATGATGGCGTAGACGTTGTTGCCGGCGGACGAAAAGCTGTTGGCCGGATTGGCGTTGGCCAGCGCGGTCCTCAAAACGTCCACCGAGCCGCCACGCCCCGAGACGAAACCGGCGCCAGTGAGATTGCCGCCCCCGGACAGATCGAGCACCGCGCCCGTCTCACCGACCACCGACGAGGCGGTAACCGTGATCCCCGTCGGCAATACGAGATTAAAGCCGGTGTTCACCAACGTGGAACCGAGGTCGTTCAGGGTGCCGTCTGCTCCCTGATAAGCGATGCCGTCGGTGGTGCCGCCGAACGGAATCACGAGGCCGTTGGCACTGGCCGACGTGATGCTGCCAGTACGGAAAACAACGACACTGCCGGAGACCGGCGCAGTACCCTTCACACCAGCATTCGAATTGAATGCAACGATTCCCAGCGGGGCACGTACGACACCGCCCTGATCGATGGTCGGACCGATGAAGGAAATGCTTCCGAACACCGAGGCGGGAACTGCAGGTATCGCACCGCCATTGCTGCGGATCATCAGCACCGCATCGGGATCGAACGTCTGATCGCCAATGCCGCCATAGATGTTGAGCGACAATCCGAGCCCGACCGTCAGCGTCGCCGAGGCACCGCTGAGCGGATAGAGCTGCGCAGCCCTGATCGTCAGGTCCCCGCTGGTGGTGAGAGCGCTGGTGGCGAAACGTACATCGCCGGAGCTTTGCAGTGTGACGTTTCCAAATCCCATCGCATCGACGATGTCGGGCCCGCTCACGTTGGTGCCGTCGGGGGTGGAGAACGCCGGAAACGCACCGTTGCCGCTGTAGTTAACCGAACCGCTGCCTTGATGACCGTGAATACCGAAACGGAGGGTGCCACTGACGTCGATCAGATTCGCGGCAACCGTAAAATTGCTGTCGCTGCGCCGCAGGCTCTGACCTTTGACGCTGTTGAGGCCCGGGTTGTAGCCGAACTGGTCGGCCTGGTGCTCGACCCAGCCGTCCAGCCGGACATAGGGAGCCGCCAGCACGACATTGATGTCGGGCGTGCTGTCGGCCACGGTCAAAATGCCGCCGGACAGCGACAGGCTGCGGCCCATGGCCAGATTGACGTCGCCCTTGAATACGAACAGGTCGGAGGTGCGGAGCGATAATGCACTGAAGCCACCGGCCTGGATCTGATCGACGCCGAGCACCGTGGTGCCGAACTGCAGCGCCGGGTCCACCGCTCCCGGCGTCAGATTGGCGGCGAGCCCGCTTGCCTGGCTGTGTTGCACGATGGTGATGTTGCGCAGCTTCTCTATCGCATCAGGTACCGTGCCGATACCATTCGGCGCGCTCGGCCCCGGGACTTGCGGCGTGTACAGGCGGCTCACCAGATCCAGGATGAGGGTGCCGCCCGACGCGCCTGCTCCACCAGCCGCAGCGCGCATGTCGCCATCGAGATACATGCCGTTGTTGGAGTAGAGACCGATGCTACCGCCATCGCTCGCAACCAGGGTCGGCCGCGACGGCGTAGCGGGCGACAGTCCAGCGGACAGATCGAGCACCGCCGACGTCCCCGATGCGTCGAGCCTGGCACCGGGCCGGATAACAATGAAAGCGTCGCTCGCCTGATCGTTGACGCCCGTACCCCCAAGCAGGATCGAGCCACCACCCTGCACTACCCCGTAGGCCCGGCCGAGTTGATCGTTCGCGACCACAGCTCGCCCGGCAACATCCAGCACGGCGTTCTCACCGATCCAGATCGAGCGCGTCAGCCCGAAAGTGCCGGTGCCGCCGGCCGCCTGGATCTGGCCTGGAAGATCCACAACACTATTGACCGTGATCTGACCGCCCGGCGCGGTAATACGGCCCGCGATCGTGGTCTGCTCGTTGGCGAGGATGGTGACGCCCTGCCCCGGATCGACGGCGATGGCGGCGTTCGGCTGCAAGGCAAAATCGGCAAGACTCGCCAGAGTCAAATCGGCACCGCCACGCGAGGTCAGTGTCCCCGTGAGGGGATTCTCGATGTAGGCCGGCGGCAGCCACAGAGTGGCCACGGCCGACGGATCGCTGCCGCTGCGCGCGGCGAAGCTGTCACTGGTGAACCGATAGACCGGCACCACCGGCGACAGGCTGACACCGCTGCCGACGGCGAGACCGGAACCTCCGCTGACCGCATAATGGCTGAAGCCTGATGCGAACAGATCGGGCGACACCATCAACACCGGCTGCACCGCGACCGCTGTCGCAAACACCGTGCTGGCCGGCACCAGCGTGCCTTGCAGCAGCGTCAATGGCGCCAGCATCACGTCACCGGCATGGTACGACGCCGTGACCACGGTCGCGCCTGGAATAGCCAATCCCTGAGTGAACACGGCCGAAGGCAGCACGGTGCCCGCCGGCAACGCTCCGCTAAACTGGGTGATCGTCGTGCCGGCCGGAACGGTCTGTCCTGCTTGATAAATCGTCGCGCCATTGTTCAGAACGGCCAGGCCAACCGGCACCACCCAATCGGCCCCGGTCACGATCGCCTTGTTTGTTTGCAAGGTCACGCTCAGTACAGCTGTCGTCGGGGTATCGAGCGGAACGGTCGCAACTTGCATGGAGTAGTTCAGCGGGATGACGCCGCCGGTGGGGATCACCACGGCCTGGCTGAGCCGCAGACTGGTGACGGCCGGGGTGTTGGCATTGAGCGTGCCGCCAGCGAGCGACGCATCGTCTCCGATGACCACGCTCTGCCCGGCATTGAGCGTCAGCGTGCCGCCGCCGTTGAAGCCGTAGGCGCGCACGCTGCCGTCGAACACCAGCGGCGCCGAGCGGTCGGTGCTGAAATAGTTCGACGCGCCGAGGTGCGAATAATCGTTGGTGATCAGGCTTACGCTGCCGCCGGTGCCGCCCTTGGTCTTGCCGGTGGCGAGGATGGCGCCGCCGGAGGAGACGTCGACGACACTGCCGCTGGCGAGCGCGATGCCGCCGGTGGTGGATACAGTGAGGTTGCCGCCATTGACAAAGGCAAGACCGGACTGGTCGTTCGGGTCGGTCAGCGCATTGGTCCACAGCCCGCTGAGGTCGACGGTGACGCCGGAGCCGATGCTCACGGACGCCGGGGTGCCGCTGCCGGTGAGCGCCCACCACTGCACCGGCTGACCGCTCGCCAAGACCGCCGACATGATGTTGCCGAGGACGATGCTGCCGCCATGGGCGGTGATGTCCGCATTGAGCGCGATCGCAGGCGCCACAAAGGTGATCTGGCCGCCGGGCGTCAGGTTCAGCGGCGCATCGACCGAGATCTTGCCGGCGGTGGCGACATTGAGGCCGCCGAGGCCGAAGCCGCTGAGCGACGGGGCATCGAACCAGGCGGTGTTGTTGCGCGTGGTGGGCAACGCATCGGTTACCCCAAGGCCGCCGGTGATCGGCGCCACGTTGCCGAACCTGACATCGATGCCGTAGGCACCGGTCAGGCCGAAGCCCGTGTACTGCCCGAGCGCCAGCGTGCCGGCGAGCGGCACCGTGTTTTGCGTCAGCTTGTAACCATCGGTGACGCCGACAGGGCGCGCAGCGACCTGCTGTTCACCATCGATCACGTTGGCGAGGATCGTGCCCTCGAAGACCGCGGTGGGTGTCGACAGGTTGAGCCGGCCGGCATCCCGCCCCAAGGTATAGCCGTCCTCCCAGCGCACGCTGCCCTTGCCGAACGGACTGAGATAGACCTCGACAATACCCCAATGCGCGTGGTTGACCACGAAGCCATTCGCGACTGCCGTATAGGTCAGGTTGGCCGGAGCATTGTTGGCGTTGTAGATGCGGCCGTCGCTGCCAAGCAGGTAGGACTGCTGAACATAGCCGCCCTGGTACTGAACCGAGCCCCCGGAGATGTTGAAGGTGGACCCCTGCTGCGCCACCACTTCCGGGGCCGACAGCGTGATGCTGCCGCCGACCGCGGTCCATTCGCCGATCTTGTGGCCGGTGTTGTTGAGATAACCGGAGACTTCGAGCAGGCCGCCCGCGGTGTAGTAACGGTCGGATGCATAGCCACCGGTGCCGGCCGGCACCAGGGTGAGATCGCGCGCGTCGATCCAGATGTTGCTGTTGATGAGCACGCCGCTGTCACGGTTCTGCGGACTGTCACGCAGCTCGTTGCCCTGGACGTTGATCTTGATCGCATTGGCGGACACCGGCAGCACGGTGCCGACCGTGCCGGAGACGTCGATGACGGAGCCGTTTTCGGCGAACACGCGCTTGCCGGCGAAGGCCGCCACCTGGCCGCCCCGGGCCATGGTCAGCGAGCCGTTCCCGAAGTCGACGAGACCACCGGTCACGATCTCGATCCGGGACTGATCCTTGCGGTCGGCAAGGGTCGAGAGATTGTCGAACTGGCCGGTGGCCAGACCGTTAGCGCCTGATGCTGCAATCAGTGCATCGCGCTGCGAATTGAGGGCGGCGTCGGTTGAATCGAGTTCCGGCAAGATCAGGCTGATGCCATTGCCGGTCAGCGTGACACTGCCCGTGGCATCCGACGCCGAGTTGAGCAGATGGATGGTGCCGCGCTGATTGACCGAAGTGGTGGAGAGTAAAATGCCGTCCTGGGTGACGGCGTGGCCGGCCAGCGTGATGTCGCCCTGCTGGGCCAGAATGAGGCCAGTGTTGGTGACAGTGCCGCTGGTGCTGCCGGCAGCGAACAGCGGAGCGATCTCGTTGCCGCGGGTGGTGGAGTATTGATTGGCGTCGGTGCCGTAGCCTTTGCGCAGGACAAAGGCATCGCCCGCGGCAAGCTGGGTCTGTCCCTTCGGCGTGGTGATGGAGCCGGCGTTGTCGACCTCGGTGCCCATCAGCAGCACGAAGCCACCGCCGGAGGTGACCGACGCCGGCGTGTTGGTGGTGATCAACGCGCCCTGCTCGACCACGATCTTGCCGCCGGCGCCGGTGAAGCTCGGCAGGTAGGCGCCGCCGCTCTGAGCCGAGTAGATGCCGCCGGCGAGGAACTGGGTGTCGGTGATGTTGGCGCTGGACGCGATCAACGAGCCGACATTGATCTGGCTTGCGCCGCCGAAGATGATGCCGTTCTGGTTGATGACCAGCACCTGTCCGGGGGCCCTGACCCGACCGAGGATCTGGCTCGGGCCGAGATTGCCGACGACGCGGTTGAGCGCGGTCCAGGTGCTGGCCTGCTGGTTGAAATTCACCGTGGTCTGGCTGCCGACGTTGAAGGTCTGCCAGTTCAGGATCGCCTGCGGCGCGGTCTGGTTGACGGTGACGGTGGTCTGACCGCCGCTGGCCGACTGGGTCGGCAGATCGGCCCCCTTCCACAGACCGGAACCGGGCATCGCACCCGGCGCGATCTGGAGGCCGCCCGCCCCGAGACCATTCGGCACAGCCACCTGAGGCAGCGCGGCCGAGCGCTGCGCCGTCGCGGCGGCCCCGCGGGCAGCCGCCTGTGCGGCCTGCAGGGCCTGGATAGCCTGCGATGCACGCGTGAGCGCGCTCTGGCTCTGCCTTGCGACCTCCGTGGCCTGCTGAGCGGCGGCGGTTGCGGCATCACTGGCGATGGTCGGCGCCGCAGTCGTCGCGGCAACGCTGCCGAACGGTCGCGCCGCGGCACTGCCGATGCCGGCCAGCATCAGCGCCAGCATGCTGGTTCCGGCAAGCCATGCCGTGCCAACCCGTCTCCCTGGCCTCGACGAAACCTGGCCCGTTGAGCGATCAAGATGTTGCGGGAATGTGACGTGGGGAATGGGCATGCAAAATCTTCTCGACCGGCGGGGGAGGACAGGCAGAGCCTTCGACATTGCCTGTCGGAAGATTGTTCCGACGCCTTTAGACGATCGTGCGAAGAGGAGTTTGCAACGTGTCCGTGATTTTTCTGGCGGTCGCGGAATTCTAGAACAGGGGCTGTGAGTTCCCCACGCCGATCCCGGCGGTTTGCGTCAGCTCACCACCACGAGGCCGCCCGGCAGCGATCGGATCTGGGCGCCAAAACTCTCCCGCAGCTGGGTGATAACGACATCAAGCCGATCAAGCTTGAAATGAGCAGTCACCCGCCGCTGGCCGAGAGCTTCGCTCATCAGCACGATCTTCCCGGGCCTGTACCGGTTGACCTCCTCAATCACGTGAGCCAGGGGCTGATCGCGGAAAAAGAGGTCCCCCTCGCGCCATCCCGCGACGGCCACGGGATCGGCGGCCGTCGCCTGGATCAGGCCACGCGCGCCGTAAGATACCTGCTCGCCTTGCGAAATCGTCGCCGATTGGCCCTGCTGATCGACGCGCGCGCGACCGCCGAGGCACGTCACGCAAACCTCGGCGCCGTCATAACGGACATTGAAATGTGCGCTGTCGGCTGACACCCGGCCATTCGCCACGACGACCTCGATCTGATGCGACGTGGTCGCGATCGCCGCTTCGCCGGCGATCAGTTCGATGCGATCGATCCGGTCACTTGTCGTCTTGCGGATATTGAGACTGGTCTGGGTATTCAGGTCCACCGAGACGCTGCCGGGCAGCGCGATCTGACGTCGCTGACCGGTTCCAGTGCGGTAATCGGCGGAAAATTCGTTCAGCGACGGCCACAAGCCGAAAGGTGGCCGGTTCGCCAGCACCACGGCGCCCGCCGCGGATGCGACCAGCGCACCGCCAAGAAACGCCCGGCGTCCGATCGCTCCGCGTCCTCTCGCGGCCTCAACGCGCGGTGTCCTGCCGGACTGCAGTATCGCGTTCGTCGCCGCGGGTCCGATCGCACGCCAGCGACCGCTCGCTGTGGCGAAGGCCTCGGCGTGAAAGCGGCTGCGCCCGCACCACTTCTTGAGCTCGGCGATATCGGCCTTCGTCGCATCGCCGGACGTGACATGAAGAACCCATTTCCAGGCCTCCTGCCGCAACGGCTCTCGCTCGTCCAAGGGATCCTTAATCGTGCTCATTCCTCATTATCGCTCGCATTTGGGGCCGGCTCCCTGGCGGTGTCGCCGGGTCCTCCAGATCCTGAGACGATTCCGGAGACGCGCGAGTGCAACCGGTCCTTCTCGTCCAGGCCCGCCTCCAGAATAGCGATCGCGCGCTCCAGCTCATAGGCGACCGTGCGCTTGGAAATCTCCAACCGCTGCGCAATCGCTTGATGGGTCAGTCCTTCCAGCCGAGACGCCACGAGGATGGCACGGGTTCGCTCGGGCAGTTCCCTGATCGCCTGTTCAAGCGCCTTGAGCTCGAGCCGAGCCTGCACCGTCTGTGCGGGATCGGGGGCTGAATCGGCAATTTCGAGCGCCGCCTCGATCTCGGATCGATGCGCCCGGCGCTTTTCTCCACGCAAACGATCCATCGCGACATTGATGACAATGCGCAGAAGATAGGCCGGCGGGTTCTGCACCGCGCCGATCTCGTCTTCGCGGTGTAAACGCAGCCAGGTCTCGTGCAGGCTTTCGCTGGCGAGCTCCTCCGACCCCAGCTGGCGGGTCAGGCGGCCCTTGAAGTCTTCATATCGTTCAATCAGCAGCCCACGCAGCGCCGCCCAAGTCGTGTCCGCCATCGACCAAACCGAAACCCAGCCGCCTCCGGCTTGGGAGCGCACCATTCGCTCCCGATTTCGCCGCTGTCCGGCGGATCTCGAGCCGTGCGGCGGCCTGCCAGCGGCAACATCCATGATAGAGTGATGACGGTCTATCCGGATTACATGACAGATTGACTAACGCGCCCCACCCGACGGCAGGCCGACGCAGTCGCCGGTTTGCTGCGGCGACCGGGGAGCGATGGCCATGATGACCGGCTGCGGCATGTCCGGAGGCGGTGCGGCGCCAACCGCCACGTTCTGCAGTGCTGCGATCAGGGCCGTATCACGCACCGCATCTCCCGTGGAGCCGACGAGAACACTGGATTGAACCTTGCCCGTGGGGCCCACCCAGAGTTCGAACGCAATCCTGTAGTCACCGGGCCGTGTTGGCTGATTGCTGCACAGGGCCCTGAGGACACTTGCCTGCAACGCCGTGACAAAATGACTGCCCTGCGCAAACGGCGTGACCGGCGCATCGGCTGCATCGCGCGCGGCCGCGGCAATGACGCTGAAGGCATCATCGTCGACACGCCGCGCGGCAAGCCCGGTTCCTGCGAGCAGCGCTCGCAAGGCGGCAGCCGGCGCGAGCCGTCCTCTCACCTGCGCCGATCGTCGGCCGGCGGTCAACGCGGTCTCGTAAAACACCTGCGCACCGCTGATCTTGATGTAGGCGTTGAGCGCTGTGTCGAGGTCCTGGGCCGGAAGATCGTAGGCAGCGACCCGACCGGAGGACGCAGAGCCAGCTTGCTGAGCCTGGACGCCGAATGGCGCGATGGCCAACGCCGCCGCAAGGAACGCCGCACGGACAAGCCGCCACCCACGCAATGGCACACCGGCGCGTGGAGAAACCCGCAACGTTCGCGTATCCGTTGTCCGACGCCTCAAACGGCTCCCCTTCTTCGGAGATGTTGAAGCATTAACACGCCGACGTCACAAGATCATGCTCGAAGGGAAGACGTGTCGCGGGACCGGATGGCACGACGGTTGGACCTGCCCCTAAATCGGCACCCTGGCCGAAATTGGCGCGCTGCGGGTGAGATTGAGCATGTTGCCCGCAAGAATGACCGCGGCGCCAATGACGGTATAGAGATCGAGGTTCTCGGCATAGACCAGCCAGCCCACTGCGGCGCTGAGCGGCACCCGCAGGAAGTCCATCGGCACCACGATGGTCGCATCCGCATAGCGCATGGCATTGGTCATGCAGTAGTGCGAGAAGGTGCCGCACAACGCCACCATGCCGACCCAGGGCCAGACGTGGGCCGATGGCCAGGTCCAGGTGTAGAACGCGGGACCGAACCCGATGATGGACTGGATGACCAGCATCCAGAAAATGATGACGACCACGGGATCGGTGCGTGTCAGCGATTTCATCATCACGATCGAGGTGCCGAAGCCGACCGCGGCCACCAGCATGATCAACTGACCGACATTGCTCGTGCCGCCTCCGGGACGGACGATGACGGCGACGCCGATCACGCCGAGCGCGATGGCGATGCTTTTGCGAACCGTGATCCGTTCGCCGAGACAGAGTGCGGCCAGGATGGCGGTCCAGATCGGCATGGTGAATTCGATCGACACCACCTGCGCCACCGGAATCAAGGTCAGCGCCAGAAACCAGAGATACTGCGCGGCATAGTGCACGGCATTGCGGCCGATATGCTGTAACGGCCGTGCCGTCGCCATCGCTCGGAAACCGCCGTGCCGATGCACCAGGGGATAGAACAGACAGAATCCGATCAGCGCGCGCAGTTCGGTGACCTGGAACACACTCAGTTCACGGGTGGCCTCGCGGCCCCCGACCAGCAGGAGCAGCATCAGCGCAAGCCAGCCGGCCATCCAAAGGGCGGCCTTGAGATAGGACTGCGGAACGTGAAGTGATGACGTCAAGGCGGCGATCTTTAATAGTCTGCTTTTTGATTGCTTGATCGCGTGAGCGATCCTCCCGCCCGCACCTATGCCTCAAAACACGCGCGCCAGCTACACTCCATTCCTCAAGGCAGCTCCGCGCCGACCTGCCATCGCGACGATCCTGTCACCGCCGCGATGGCGCTGCCTCAAGTCCTATTCGCCGTGTCGCGTGTCGAGCAGGATCCAGCGGCCGCCCTTCGCTTCGACGACGTAGATCGGCTTGATCGAGTCGCGGTCTTCACCGAAGGAAATCTCGCCTTCGAGCGCCGCATAGCCTTTCAGCTTGGCGAGCGCATCGCGCACCGACGTCCGCTCGGCCGCGACCTTGTCGGCGTCCCCCGTCACCGCAGCGCGCTTGAGCGCTTCGGCATAGAGATAGACGATGTCGTAGGCGGAGGCGTCCTGCTGGTTCGGTTCATGGCGCGCGATTCCCGCCTTGGTGGCGCGGACGCCGAACTCCTTGGCGAAGGCGCGGGTGCGATCGTTGAGATCGGCAAAGAACGTGGTGCCGATGGTCATGGAATCGCCCGCGCCTTCCATGCGCGCCGGCAGATCCGGATCGGCGACCGTGGTGCCGCCGATCACGCGCGCCACCACGCCCTGGCGCTTGAGCTCCTTGGCGAGATTGATGGCGGCTTCCGGCGGCGCACCGAGGCCGATGATGTCGGGCTTGATCTGGGCCAGTTGAGACACCTGGGGCGATAGGTCGAACGCATTGTACTGGAAGTCGACGGCGCCCTTCTGGGTCAGGCCGTATTTCGTGAACAGGCCCGGCAGCACGATGGTGCCGACCGACTTGGATACCGTATCGTCGGTCGCATAGGCGGTGGCCGCAGTTGCGAACGGCAGCTTCTTGTCCTTCAACGCCGCCAGCACCTGGTCGATCACGATGCGCTCATCGCGGGTGTTGCGGAACGCATAGGAAAAATCCTTGGTCAACGCCGGAGCCGACGACGACATCGACATCTGCACGATGCCGAGCCGCTCACCGGCCGGGAAAGCGACCCGCACCTCGCCGGAGCTGAACGGGCCGATCACCGCGAGCGCCTTGTTATCTTCGGCGAACTGACGCACCGCGAGCGCCGCCTGCTTCGGATCGCCGCCGGTGTCGAATTTCACGAGCTTGATCGGCTTGCCGCCGATGCCGCCCTTGGCATTGATTTCATCGACCGCGAGATCGACCGCGATCTCGTTGGTGTTGGCGAGGCTGACATACGGCCCGGTCTTGGCCATCGAGAACCCAAGAACGAGATCCTGGGCATGTGCGCGGCTGGCCACCATCTGCCCCGCGACCGCGAGAGCGAGACTCGACATCAGCCCCGTCAGGAAAAACTTGTTTCGCTTCATAGCCTCACCCCTTTGTTGTGATTAGGACATCGCTTGTCTGGCCACCCGCGTGTCGGCCGGCGGCTCGGCGCTGCGGCCGAGATAGGCTTCCTGCAGCCGTGGATCGGCCTGCAACACTTTGGGATCGCCCGCCATCACCACGCGGCCGAGCTCGATCACGGTGGCGTGGTGCGCCACCGACAGCGCCTTCGCGGTGTTCTGCTCGACCAGCAGGATGGTCAGACCGTCGCGGTTCAATTCCCGGATCAGGTCGAACAGCCGTGCGACGAACAACGGCGAGAGGCCGAGCGACGGCTCGTCCAGCATCATCAGCCGGGGCCGGGCCACCATGGCGCGGCCGATCGCCAGCATCTGCTGCTCACCGCCCGACAGGCAGGAGGCCGCCATGTGGCGACGCGTCGCGAGATTGGGGAAGCGCTCATAGATCGCGGCGATATCGCGCCTGATACCATCGCTGTCGCGGCGCAGGTGCGCACCGACCAGCAGGTTTTCCTCGATGGTGAGCGAGATCAGGATGCGGCGGCCTTCCGGCACCAGCACGATGCCCTGCGCCAGGCGCCGGTGAACCGGGTTGGCCGTGACATCCTGGCCGTCGAAGCGGATAGCGCCAGCCGCCGGCTTTTCCGCGCCCACGATGGTGCGCAACAGGGTCGATTTGCCGGCGCCGTTGGCGCCCAGCACCGTCGCGATCTCACCGGCACGAACCGACAGCGAGACATTGTCCAGCGCCGTCACCCGCCCGTAGGCCACCGACAGATCCGATACGGAAAGCAATGTCATCAGGCGGCCTCGTCGTAACCGAGATAGGCCGCCCGCACCTGGGCATCCTGTTGCACGGCGGACAGCGTCCCTTCAGCGATCTTCTCGCCGAAGTTCAGCACCACCACGTGGTCGCAGACCTGGCCGATGAAATGCATGTCGTGCTCGACCACCAGCAGGGTGACGCCGCGTGCCTTCAGCAGCTCGAGGTGACCGCGCAACGCCTCGGTTTCGGTCGGATTGAGGCCGGCAGCGGGCTCGTCGAGCATCAGCAGCGAAGCCCCCGCCAAAGTGGCGCGGACCAGGTCGATCCGCTTGCGGATGCCGTAGGGCAATTCGCCGACCATGGCGTCCGCATAGCCGGCGAGCCCGGCTTCCGCGAGCGCATCGATCGCCTGTCGTCGCCAGCGGTGATTCGGCATGAGCCGAAACGGCGTCAGCAGGTTGAGCAGACCGGTGGCGCGGACGTGCTGGCCGACGATCAGGTTCTCACACACCGAGAGATGCGGCATCAGCCGAACGTTCTGGAAACTGCGCGCGATGCCATGACCGATCCGCCGGCGTGACGGGACCGAGGTGATGTCCTGCCCATCAAGCACAATCCGGCCTGACGTCGGCTGATAGACCCCGCTGATGATGTTGAACACCGTGGTCTTGCCGGCCCCGTTGGGGCCGATCAGCGCGGTGGCTTCGCCGCGCCGAACAGCAAATGCGAGATCGCGGATGACTTGCAGGCCGCCGAACGACTTGCTGACGCGATCGAGGATCAGGATGGGTGCTTCAGCCGTCATGACCGCACCTGCTGGGTGCCGCCGCCGCGCCCGATCATTCGCCACAGAAAACGCCCGAGCGCAGATGTCACCAGGCCCTGTGGACGCAGCGCCATGAAGCCGATGATGAACAGCGCGAACAGCGCATAACGCCAGCCGCCGCCGGCCCGCAACAATTCGGGCACCAGGGTGAAGAAGGCCGCGCCGACCAGCGGGCCCCAGACCGTCTGGGTACCGCCGAGCAGCACATACAGCACGGTGTAGACGCTGAGCGCGACATTGAAGTGCTGCGCCTCGACAAAGCTGAAATGGTGCCCGTAGAGTCCGCCACCGATCCCGGCGATCACCGCGCCGATGCTGAATGCCGCCACCTGCAGCGCGCGCACGTTCAACCCCAGCAGGTCGGACACCACCGTGTCGTTCTTGATGGCGGTCAGGTACAGGGCAAACCGCGTCCGCGACAGCAGAACCACGAACAGCACCACCGCGATGGTGACCGCGATGACCACCGCCGGTTGCGCATAGGCGATGACCTGGTAGCCGGCGGCGGCACCGACGACTTCGAGGTTCAGGAAAACCGCCGAGATCACCTGACCCAGCGCGAAGGTGGCGAGTGCGAGATAGATGCCGTGGGTGCGCAAAATCGGGATCGCCACGACGAGCGCGAGCACCCCTGCGGCCGCGCCGCCCGCGGGAATCGCGGCACCCAGTCCCCAGCCCATTTCATTGGTGAGATAAGCCGCCGTGTAGGCGCCCATCGCCATGAAACCGGCAATGCCGAGATTGAGCTGCCCCGCCGCCAGCGGCAGATACACCGCATAGGCCGCGATCACGTTGAAGCAGAGGATGACCAGGAGACCGAGCTGATAGCCGCTCATCACAGCTTCTCCCGGGCAGGCGGGCGGCCGAACAGGCCCTGCGGCCGCAGGATCAGCAGCACCAGCAGCGCGCCATAAACGGCGATGTTGACCATGTCGGCGCCGAGGAAACGGATCGACAGCACTTCGGCGAGCCCAATCAGCAGGCCGCCGATCACCGCGCCCCACACACTGCCCATGCCGCCGATGATCATGGCGGCGATGCCCTTGAAGCCGACGCCCTCGCCCATGAAGGGCGACACCTGCAGATAGTTCAGTGCGAACAGGATGCCGCCGAGCGCGGTAAACAGCGCGCTGAACACGAACACCTGGGGGATCAATCGATCGACATCGATCCCCAGCAAGATGGCGGTGTCACGGCTCTCCGCGATGCTGCGGATCTGCCGGCCGAGACTGGTCCGGCGCAGCATCACCGACAGCCAGACCACCAGCAGCAACGCCACCACCAGGCTGATGATCTGCGCCGTGCCGATGACGAGATCGCCGACGCGGATGTTGAAGTCTGCGATCAGCGCCGGAAACGCCTGCTGGTCCGAGCCAACGGTGACCAAGGCGAGGTTCTCCAACAGCACCAGGAATCCGAGCGAGGACACCAGCGGCACTTCGGGATCGCTGTTGCGGCTGCGCCGGTAGGACAGCCGCTCGACGAGCAGTGCGATCAACGCCGCGACAAACAGCGCGCCACCCATCGCGAGGCTCCAGTGCCAGCCGCCTTTCAACAGCACCCAGGTCACCATGCCCCCGACCATGAACAGGCCGGGGATGGAGAAGTTGAGAAAGTTCAGGATGCCGATCGCCAATGTGAACGACACCCCGACCAGGACATAGATCGCGCCCAGCATGACGCCGTTGATAAGCTGTTGCGCAATCATGCCAGGGCTCCGTTCGCTGTGGTTCAGACCGGATCGAAGTAGTGCAGTTCGAACAGGATGCAGCCTTTCTCGGACTTGAAGGGACCATGCACGGCGCCCGGCGGGCGGCAGGCATAGGTGAAGGGCTGATAGCTCTCGCCGCCTTTACCGGCGTCGTCGTTGCCGACCGTCAGGTCGCCGGACACCAGAAACACCTCTTCCCAGTACTCGTGGACAAAAGGCTTGGTGGTGAACACGCCGGGCTCGAACCGCAGCAGCCGGCTGCGGCTGCCGCGGCGGTTCGTCTCGTCGAGCGCGCCGGACAGGATCTTTTGCTGGATGCCGCTGGGGTAGCCGGCCGGCACTTCCCATCCCGAGGACATATCGAGGGTGTGGAATTCGTCGTGGATCTTGTTCACGGGCATGATGAGATCTCCTGTTTGTCGGCTCAGGCGGCGGCCTGCGGCCGGCCGAGTTCGTCGGCGAGGTCGTAGCTTGCGAGCATGCTGTTCACCAATGTCGAGGCCGCATTCCAGTCGTAGCAACGGAACGAGTGCCCCTTGGTGACGAAGGTCGCCCCCGCATAGAACATCTCATACTGCTGATGGCGGGAGGCGAACTCGGAGCCGACTGCGTCCCAGGCGAGCTTGTAGAACTTCACCTTCTCGAGCGAAGAGGCCGCGGGCGACTGCTGGGTGCGTTCGATCAGCGCTGCGATCTCCGGATTGCGGAAATCGTCGGTCGACGACGGCAACATGATCAGCCCGCCGCCGGACAGCTCACGAATCGTGTTGAGGATCTTCGAATAAAGCTGCTGGGTCAGCGTCTGCGCCGCATAGAGCGTATGGCGGTCCGGCACGAAATAGCGGCCGTGCCGATATCCCTTCGCCTCCATCGCCGCCACCAGCGCGTCGATCATGCCGCCTTCGGCCGCCAGTTGCCCCAGCGTTTCGCGCACCTGGGGGAAGTTCAGCACGCCGTTGATCTCGGCGGCGCGGCGCGCAAGCCCGATCAGGAAGCGCACCTTCACCGACAGGCGGATCATCGCCTGGTAGTTCTGGTAGACGTGCGCGGGCGTGGCGTGAAACTGCTTCTGGCACATCTCCAGGTTCTTGAAGACGAAGATCCGCTCCCACGGCACCTTGACGTCGTCGAAATAAAGCACGGCGTCGTTCTCGTCGAACCGGCTGGCCAGCGGATTGTCGAACACCGACGGAGCCGCCGCCTCGTAGGACTTGCGCGACAGCATGGTCAGGCCCTTGCTGTTCATCGGAATCGCGAACGACAGGGCGTAGTTCTCGTCGCCGGGCTGCAGCGGCTGGATGCAGGTGACGAAAACCTCGTCGGCCATGATACCGCCGGTGGCAAGCATCTTGGCGCCACGCACCGTGATGCCCTCGGCGTCCTGGTCCACCACGCCAGTGGTCAGGAACGCGTCCTTCTGCTGGGCCGCGCCCTTGGAGCGATCCGCCTGCGGATTGATGATCACATAGGTCAGGTAGAGATCGTTGTCCCGCGCATAGGCATAATAATCGGAGAGCGCCTTGGCGCGGTCCTTGTCGTGGGCTTCGAACACATCGAGGCCCATGTACATGCCGGCGATGCAGGAGGCGACATGGTCGGGCGCGCGGCCCAGGAAGCCGGCATGCAGGCCGTCCCAGGCCTCCAGCGCGCGGCGACGCTCGATCAGGTCATCGAAGGTCTCGGGCAATTGCCAGATCCGGTTGGCGCGGCCGCCCGACGGCGTCGCGAACGTCATCAGATCGCGATTTTCGGCCGCGGCAGCGAAGTCGAACAGCTTGCCGACCGACTGCACCGAACGCGCGAACGCCGGATGGCGCGTCACGTCGTCGACACGGTTGCCGTTGATGAACACGGTTCGTCCGTCGCGAAGCCCTGCAATGTGCGTGTCACCGGTTTTCATGATCGGCATGCTCCCTGTTTGCGTCGTCTGCTTGTTCAATAGTGAATCGGAAGCGGCCACATCGGCTCGCTCGGGTTGTGCTGGCTGAGGCTGTGATATTTGCCGCGGAAGAACGTCAGCGGATCGCCGTCCTCACTGGACGAGAAACGAACGACCCGGCCGATGAAGATGACGTGATCGCCGCCGTCATGGTGCGCATAGGGTTCGCATTCGAAGTGCGCCAGCGCGCCGTGCAGCAGCGGCGCCTGCGCGTGCCCGAGCGAATGCGCCACATTGCTCCATTTGTCGCCGAGCGACTTGGCGAACTGGTTCGACAGCGCCTCCTGCTCGCGGCTCAGGATATTCACCGCATAGCCCTTGGCCGCCAGCATCGCCGGCAGGCTGAAGGCGCGCCGGTCGACACTGAACAGCACCAGCGGCGGCTCCAGCGACACCGAGTTGAAGGAACTCATGGTCAGGCCGATCGCCTCGTCGGTCTCGCCGCGTGCCGTGATCACGGCAACTCCGGTCGCAAACTGCGACAGGGCCCTGCGAAAGCTGCGCTGATCGATCACCATGACCGGCCTCCGAATTAATAGCTTTGATTGAAAGCTATTATTGAAAGGCAGTCAAGCGCAAACGTGCAGCAGCGCCTGCCGGTTTATGCGGCAGCGCACAATGATTTCCGAGAATGATGAGACGAGGGGGTTTAGGCTTTCCGCGCCGCCTTGCGCGCGGACCGACCCGGAGCCGCCGCTTCGGACGATCCGGCGAGATCGGCATCCGCGGGTTTCTTGGTCATGAACGTCATCAACGAAATGGCCTGGTCGCCGCACGGCACCAGCCGTGCCATCATCGAGGACAACTGCTCAAATTCCGCGGCGCTCAGGCAGTCGAACAACGCATCATTGATCGGCGCCTGCACCGTGACCAGGCCATCGAGCAGTTTGCGCCCCTTCGGCGTCACGGTCAGCAGCACCCGCCGCCGGTCGGTCTTGTTGGTCCGCTTCCTGACCAGTTCCGCCTTGACCAGCTTGGAGACTTCGATGGTCACGAACGCGCCGGACAAATGCAGATGCTCGGCGATACGGCTGACGCCGACCCCCTCCTCCTCCTGGAGATGGGCAATGGAAATCAGTGTCGTATAGGCAATTCCCGAAATCCCGAGCTGTTCGCCGAAGCCGCTCCTGCACTGATCGACCCGCGCACTGAAGGCGAGGAAATTGTGGATGAAGCTGCGAAACCTGGAATCGGTGCCTCCTGGCATCAACTCCGGTTTCGTGACGGTGGACGACGGCACTGGGATCGGCTCCTTAGGTCTAGCGCGACGCAGACAGGCGTCGACCGACCTACAATCATCCCTGCTCCGGAATTTACAAGAGTCATCTTTTCGGCAGTCGGTCGGGTCCCGCGAAGCCGCGGCGATTCGTGGAGAACGCCGGCTGGTCAGTGTCGCGAAACCTGTCGCGACAACCGGGACTGCCGCGGCAGCATGGTCCGCGCGAACTTGTCAGGCGTCGCCGGCCCCCCGAACAGCGGCCCCTGCACCTGGTCGAATCCGATGTCGCGCGCCAGCGAAAAGGCATACGGCGCATCGACGCCCTTCACCACGGCGCGCACCCCGTGGCGCCGGGCGAGGTCCAGAATCTTGTTGCATCTCGCATACCTGCGACGGTCATTGGGATGGTCGGGCAGCACGGTATGATCGACCTTGATCTCGAGAATCGGGATATCCTCGAACACGCCTCGCGCAAAGACATCTTCGTCGAAATCGTCGATCGAGATGCCGACATTGCTGCGCCGGGCAGTGCGGAGAAGCCCTGCGATCCTGGAGCGGTTGACTGCGAAATCCGCCGCCCGGATCTGCAGAAGCAGCGTGGGCATCGCTGGGTGGCCGGCCACCAGCGCGTTGATCTGCTCGACCCATCGCTGATCCGGGATGCGGAGAACCGGCAGGTTGATGGCGAAACCGGGGTGGCCGCCCTCGCCGAAGAAGGACGCACAGTCCTGCACGGCCCTGGTCATGACGAACTCCGACAGTTGCTCCAGATGCGGATGATCCTCCTTGCCCAGCACGTGCACATGCGACACCGCGCGCTCGGCCGAATCACGCCACACGATGGAAGCTTCGGCGCCGCGGATCTCGAGACGACGCGCATCGATCTTGCCCTGGTACCAAAGCTCGAACCGCTCGTGACGCAATGAGTCGGCGATGTCCACCGACCAGCTGCGCGACTGTGGCGGCGGCAGAAACTTGAACAGACGATCGTGCAGGTCGACCGCGCGATAGGGCGCCCCCAGCGGGGCAAGCATCGCGAGCTTCAGCCTGCGACCGCAATTCTCCACCGTCGTCGTCGCCGTCTCTTCAGAGCCGACCAACAGAATGTTGCCTCTGAATCGGTGGGCATGAAGCAGGTTCAGGATCTCGATGGTCTCATTCGGGTCGTCGGCGATGCGCGAGACGACGACATCGGGAACCTTGCTCAGCGTCGACGCGAGTTCGTCGGCATCGGCACATTCCTGCGTCATGAATCCGAGCCCCTCGATCTCATCGCGAAGAAAGATCCGGGTGTGCCTCTTGTTATCCACGACGCAAATGACGGGCGCGGACGAAGCACCTTGAGACAGCGCGCGCACGAAGCTCTCCTCCCTCGAGCAAAACACTCTGACAAGCTTTGAAACGCCAGCGATGGCAAAACCTTTGGATTCCACGTAAACGCCTTTCACTTCATCAAGAGCCGATCGGAGACGCCCGCGAACCCGGATGCGCCGCCGACGGTGCGCACTTCGCGTACGGGTCCGCATCTTCGTTCGCCGCGGTGGTCCCAACACCTCGCAGCCCGATCGAAGTCTGCGGCTCGCTTTGAGCGCAACGAAGAACGAAATTTCATGTGACCGCCAGCAACAGCGATACTGCGCTGCGTCAGCGACATCGAACGAAACAACATGCCCCGCGACCTCAACGGCTACAGCAGCGTGTCTAAGAAATAGTTGGGGTGATTATGACAAATCGATCAAACCGGCTGCCATGCGACATGGCCGGAATAATCGCCAAATAATCGCCAAATAATCGTCATGGGCCAGCCGTTCGGGGGAGAGGTGGCCGTTTTCAGGGTGACGGATTTGGACCGTCATCACCGTTTCGCTCGGCAGTGGCGTCGCCGGCGAACGCACAGGTTTAACGTCAGGTTTACCGCGTTGGCGGCGAGCTGCCTCAGATTTCGATCACAACCGCCAGTTGGCTGATGAGAGAGGCCAGTTCATCCAGGTCGGCATCGTCGTGTTTGTCGACTGTGCGTGCCAGTCGCTCGACGCATTCGTCATAGGGAATGCTGGCAACGATCCCGGGGCTCACAACCGCCTGGGGGGCGAACGAAACAGATTGCGCGTCTGGTGTCATGAATCGCATCCTTCTGCACCGGCTGAACATGAATACCAGCGTTCCAGCTGAATCGCAGCTTACGATTTTGTCACCTCGGCCCCCGACGGCCCTGCTACCGGCTCGCGGCGGCCATCGCAAAACGTTGCACCAACGTCATAATCTGGCCGAGAACCGGCAGCGAGGCATCCAGGCCGTGGCGGCGGGCCAGATAGGTCATGTCGTTATAGGCGACCTTGACCTGGCCGTTCTCGTCCCAGACCAGAATCTTCAACGGCAAATCGATACCGATGGTGCGCGCCAGCTCCATCAGTCCGGTCCCGGTTTTGGGACTGCCGAAGATAAAGAGAACTGTGGGAGCAAGCTCGAGGCCGACGCTTGTTGCGTTCGCGGCGTGGTCGATCCTTGCGGCGACCTTTAATCCTGCCGCATCGAGCGCCGCAACCAGCCGCTGTTCCGTCTCGGCCATCGTGTTCGGGCTGTCGATCACGACAAGCCCGTGTTCATTGGGTGTCATGGGTGTGTCTGCCTTGAGGCTAGAGCAGTTTGCCGCTGCAAACACTCTACGCACAATGCGCGCAATCGCGAACGCCCTCGCCGATCAATTCCTTGCAAGCCGGCGATGACGACACCTTTGAGCGGCCGGGCCCGCTACTCGATGCCCAGGACCAGTGCGGCACGGCGTTCAAGCCTTGTATTCATAGAGCAATCGGGCACGGATCGTGCCTTCCAGGGCGCGAATGTCGGCGAGAACGCGCTGGCTGTCCGCGGCCGACGCGTCGGCGTCCAGAACCACATAGCCGACATCGTTGGCCGTCTCGTAATATTGCGCGGCGATGTTGACCGAGTGGCGCGCCAGCACTTCGTTGAGCCGGCCGAGCATGCCCGGCAGGTTGCGCTGAACCTGGATGAACCGTGTCCCCAATGGCCGGGCCGGCAGTTGAACCTGCGGGAAATTGACAGCGCCCATGGTCGAACCGGTATCGCTGTAATCGATGAGCTTGCGCGCGACCTCGGCGCCGATCCGCTCCTGCGCCTCCTCGGTCGAGCCACCAATGTGCGGGGTCAGGATGACGTTCTCCAGGCCTTGCAGCGGCGACACAAAACGATCCGCATTCGATTTCGGCTCGACGGGGAAGACGTCGACCGCGGCGCCGCGCAATCGGCCGTCCCGCAGGGCTTCGGCGAGCGCTTCGAGGTCAACCACCGTGCCGCGGCTGTTGTTGATGAAGAAGGCGCCGCGCTTGATCGCGGCGATTTCATCACGGCCGATCATCCCGTGGGTGGCCGGCGTCTCCGGCACGTGCAGGGTCACGACATCGCTCTGTGCCAGCAGCTCGTGCAGGGTCGCGGTCGGCTCGGTGTTGCCGTGGCGAAGCTTGTCGGTGTGATCGTAGAAGATGACCCGCATACCCATCGCTTCCGCGAGATAGGAAAGCTGCGAGCCGATATTGCCGTAACCAACGATGCCGAGCGTCTTGCCGCGAACCTCGAGGCTGTCATTGGCAGACTTGTCCCAGCGCCCCTCATGGGCGGCATTGGACCGTCCGACGATCCGGCGAAACAGGAAGACGATCTCGCCGATCACCAGTTCCGCCACGCTGCGGGTATTGGAGAACGGCGCATTGAAGACCGGAATGCCGCTGCGGCGCGCGGCATCGATATCCACCTGGTTGGTGCCGACACTGAAGCAACCGATTGCGATCAACCGGTCGGCAGCCTCTAGAACCTCGGGCGTGATCTGTGTCCGCGAACGGATGCCGAGAATGTGGACGCCCTTGATGGCTTCCTTGAGCGCCTCGCCCTCCAGCGCTTTCGTCAACCGCGTCACGCTGGAATAACCCGCGGTCTCGATCAGCTCCACGGCGCTGTCGTTAACGCCCTCGAGCAGCAGAACCCGGATTTTATCTTTGGCGAGCGAGAGCTGGGGAGAATGGTGATTGTCCACGATCGCAGCGTCCTTCAGCAAGTAACAAACTGACAACCAAAAGCCGAGATGAAAGGCCGGTTTGCCCGGGCCTGCTTACCTCAGCGTGATGGGGATGTCCTCTGGTTTCCGGCGCAGATGTCGCGCGTTTGCCGCCTTCTGGCCAATCGCACGCGGGGTTCAAGGAGCTTCCTTGTCAAGGCGAGAACGGCGAGGTCGGCGACGCCTTTCCAAAGCCACATTCGGGTTCGACTTTCACAACTCAAGGTAGAGCGCCGTACATATACGGTAGAACTCAGGCCCGAGCCAGGGAGATGACGCGTGACCAATCGTTTGGGCGCCATAAGCAGCGCCATGGACAGGCGAGGCCTGCTGACGATGATCGGAACGGCGACCAGTGCCGCGGTCATGTATCAAGCCATGGACAGCCTCGGTCATGCCGCGCAATCCGATTTTGATGGACCGATCAAACTCGAGGGAAACCCGAAGGGTGCATCCGTCATCATATTGGGAGCCGGACTGGCCGGCATGACGGCGGCGCTCGAGCTGCGCAAGGCCGGATACAAGGTTAAAATCCTCGAATACCGAGAGCGCGCCGGCGGACGCTCGTGGACCCTGCGCGGCGGCGACAGCTACACCGAGCTGGGCGGCTTCACCCAGACCTGCGGTTTCGAGAAAGGCCTCTACATCAACCCGGGCCCGTGGCGCATTCCCTACCATCACCGCGCCCTGATCCATTATTGCAAGACGCTGGGGGTGAAGCTCGAGCCGTTCGTCGAACTCAACGCCAATGCCCTGCTGCACAACAGCAAGGCCTTCGGCGGCAAGCCGCAGCGATCCCGCCACATCATGTCGGACTTCAACGGCTACGTGTCGGAGCTGCTGTCCAAGGCGACCAACCAGGGCAAACTCGACGAAGCCGTCACCAAGGAAGACCGCGAGATCATCCTGGAGGCATTGAAACGCTGGGGCGCGCTCGACAAGAACTACGCCTATACGCCGGAAACGGCGAGCGCCATGCGCGGCTACGACAAGGAGCCCGGCGGCGGTCCTGACGGGGCCCCTGTTCCGTCCACGCCGATCGCGCGTGACGACATCATGCGCTCCGGCCTGTGGTCCTATCTCAATTTCCCGCTGACCTTCGAATACGAGCAGACGCTGTTTCAGCCGGTCGGCGGCATGGACATGATCGCCCAGGCCTTTGCGCGCGAGGTCGGTTCACTGATCAGGTTCAACACCAAGGTGACGGAAATCAACCAGAGCGACAAAGGGGTCACGATCACCTATTCCGACACCAAGGGCGGCAAGGCCAACCAGCAGGTAAAGGCCGACTGGTGCATCTGCACCATTCCGTTGTCGGTTCTGAGCCAGGTCAAGAACAACTTCTCCAGCACGCTGCAAGCGGCGATCGATGCCGTGCCCTATGCCCCGTCCATCAAGGTGGGCCTGCAGTTCAAACGCCGGTTCTGGGAAGAGGACGAGGCCATCTATGGCGGCATCAGCTTCACCGATCTGCCGATCGGCCAGATTTCCTATCCCAGCACCGACTATCTGAAGCCGGGCAAAGGCGTGCTGCTCGGAGCCTACATGTTCGGGGTCAACGGCGTCGAGTTTACCGCGCTGCCGCCCGAGGAACGCGTCAAGCGCGCCGTTGAATACGGCAGCCAGCTGCATCCGCAAATGACCAAGGAGTTCGACAACGGCATCGCCGTTGCCTGGCATCGGGTGCCATGGACGCTGGGCTGCTACGGCATGTGGAAGGACGATACACGCAAGGACCATTATAAAAACCTCTGCGCGATCGATGGCCGCACCGTGCTCGCCGGCGAACACTGCTCCTATGTCAACGCCTGGCAGGAAGGGGCGATCCTCTCGTCCTTGAGCGCCATCGACCGGCTGCACAAACGCGTCGTCTCCGGAGGCTGAGACGATGTTTCAGTGACCCCGCCTTTCGTGACCTGATCCGCAATCCCGCCAAGATGGACATCGCGCAATGACACCGATCCGGATGGTCTTGATCGCCTCAATGCTGGCTCTGACAGGAACGAGCGGCCCAGTGCACGCCGATTCGGCCGGCGTGGTCGGCGCCAGCGCGTTTCCGGCGAAGGATGGCCAGGCGCTCTATGCGTCGATCTGCCAGGGCTGCCACATGCCGGATGGCAAGGGCGCGGTGGGGGCAGGCGCCTACCCGGCGCTGACCAAAGACCAAAATCTCGCAAGCGCCGGCTACCCGATCTACCTGGTGCTGAATGGACAGAAGGCGATGCCGGGCTTCGGCGGATTCCTGGACGACGCCCAGGTCGCCGCCGTGGTCAATTATGTCCGCACCCACTTCGGCAACGACTACAAGGACGCCGCCTCCAGCGACGACGTCAAGGGCACGCGCCAGCCCGATGCCAAATACTTCACGCTGGACTGAGCGTGCAGAAGTCGCGCCGCTGGCAAGCCCCGGACATGCGACGTCACGGCGGCGACGGCACGGCCGCCGTGGCAACCTTCGCAGGCTTCTTGTCTGCGTCCTTGGACCATGAGCGGTAATAAGCGAGCAGCGTCATCAAGACGATGCCGACGACGCTGACCACGATCTGCATCCAGAGCGCGCCGGAGACCTCGACCAGCACCACATGGGCCACGACCGCGAGGAAGACACCAATGCAGAACACCTCCAGCGATTGCTGGCCGCACTTGATGAGGGGCCGGAAGATCGGCCATTGCAGTCCCGTCCAGTCACGCGCCATGAACCGCGTGATGAAGAAGGCAAGAATGATGAAATGAAGCAGGCGATAAGGCGCAAGATTGGTCTTGTCGTTGGGATTGAAGGCATCGACAAGCCACGCGGGCATCAGCTGGGCGAGTTCGGGGAAGCGCCCTGCCATGGTCATGACCAGGGCAAACACCAGATAGGCGCCGCCGAGCACAATCAGCGCGCGCGACTGGATCACCGGCCTGGACTCGAGTGAACCGCCGAGCGCGAACCATCCGCCGAATACAAACAGAAATTGCCAGCAAAATGGATTGAAATACCACGAACCAGTTGGATAGGCGTGCAGGTTCCAGCCGAACTGGCGCGCGGCCAGATACAGCAGGAACGAGGCCACCAGCGTCAGGTTCGGCCGCCGCAACATCGCCCACAGCACCGGCGGAAACACCAGCATCAGCAGGATGTAGAGCGGCAGCACATCCATATTGACCGGTTTGAATGCGAGGATGAGGCCCTGATAGAGCGTCTCGGCCGGGTTGTGCATGAACCCCGCGACGTTGAATTCATTCTCCAGGTTTGGATCACCGTAGCGCTGAGCGAGATATCCGATCTCGGCGATATACATCACGAACAGAATGATGTGCGCCACATAGATCTGCCAGGCTCGCTTGACGAGGCGGGTGCCGCCGATGATGAACCCGCGCTCGAGCATCATGCGCGCATAGACGAACGAGGCCGTGTAACCCGAGATGAAAACGAACATGTCCGCGGCGTCGCTGAAGCCGTAGTTGCGCTGGGTCAACCAGTTGACCGCGTTGTTGGGAATGTGATCGAGGAAAATCGCCCAGTTGGCGAAGCCACGCAGCAGGTCGAGACGATAATCACGGCCCTTCGGCGGCAGGATAGCCTCGATCTTCATGATGTTCGCTCCCCAAGCCCGGCTGACGAGGCGGCATCTTCAATCATGCTCACCTTGTTCGGCAAGTGACCTTCTGATTGCAGAGGCACACTATACCGCGCGCGCCGCGCCAATCAACGCGCACTGAGTTTCGCCAGGCGAACAACGCGCACCGCGCGGACCTCGTATCGGGAGCCTTGCATTTTAATCGTATGTCGTTGAGTCTCATATGACATGATCGTCGGATATTCCGGGTGTCTTCCGGCCTGCGGAATGTTTCACGACACAGCCATCGAACGCCGCGAACCATCACGCGGCCAGGCTCGTCCAGGGGAGGATTGCCGGCTTGACTTCTGTTCCTGATAAACCGCGCGAGCCGATCCGGCGCGCCGACTTCGGCCGCGTCTCCGTCTTCTTCGGTGAGAAGAACGGGAAATACCCCGATGGCAACCAGGTGCTGGTCCGGGGCTCGGATATTCGCGCCGCCCTGGACGCGCCGCTCGTCTCCAACTTTATCGGCCCCGAGTTCGACGCCACCGAGCTGGTGATCATGGGCCATATCCACGAAGATCACATGGCCGGCCTGCACCGCCTCCCCGGCGCCGCCGTGCATGTGCATGAGGCCGACCTGGAGGCGGCGCGCAGTTGGGACGGCCTGCTGTCCTCCTACGGTTTGACCGATGCCGCCCGCATTGCGGAGATGTTGACGACATTCCAGCGCGATCTCTTCTACGCGCCGCGCTCCGACGCGCAGGGCTACGCGGATGGCGCATGCTGGGATCTCGGCCAGCTGCGCGTGCGCGCCTTCCATGCGCCCGGGCACACGGCCGGCCACTGCGTGCTGCTGGTCGAGCCGGAGGGCGTGGCGTTCATCGGCGACATCGACTTGACCGGCTTCGGACCCTACTACGGCGACGCGAGTTCGAGCCTGCGCGATTTCCGCCGCAGCTTGGCGCAGTTGCCGGACATCCCGGCCAAGGTGTGGGTCACGGCCCATCACCGCGGCGTCTACACCGACCGCGCGCGATTCCTCGACGATCTCGCCGCGTATGCCGCCAAACTCGACGACCGCGAGGCGCGCCTCCTGGACATGCTCCGCGAGTCACCGAAGACGCTGACGCAACTGGTGGCGCAGCGGCTGCTCTATCCGCCGGGCCATGACAGCCCCTGGGTGGATGCGGCCGAGGCGCGGACGATTTCCCAGCATCTGGAAGAGCTCGTCGCCGACGGGCGGGCGCAGGTGGACGAGCGGGGCGTGTACCGGCCGGGATGATCGGCGTTGATGACGCGCGCTTCGCGGAAGAGGCGTCGTCGCTGACGGACATCGATCACATCTGATCGGCCCGGTCGCGCCAGGTCCGCATCACCAGGCATACCGCACCACGCCCTTGCCGGCGTAGCTTTGCGTCACGTTGGAGAACTCGCCCTCGAAGGTTGCCGCCGCCGACCAGCCGTTTAGCCACGTCATCTCCAGCGAAGCCGTGGTCAGCGCGGAGTCATGCGCCTGCGCCGCGCCGTTCACGACGAAGCTCGCGCCGGGCAGAGCCTGGAAGGTTGCCGCGATGGCGCGATCGGGATTGAAGTCGTGGGCCCAGGCGAAGCGGCCGCGCAGCGTCAGCACGCCGTCCGGCACGGCAAACGATTTGTCGCCGCGCAAGCCGAGTTCGCTGCGGGTATCCGTCACGCTCTTGCCGGCGTAGCTCAGGGCGAACGCGGACGAGCCGGAGACGACCTGCTCGGCATAGGCCGGCAGATCGAAGGTCGTCACCTGCGCCGCGCCGTAAGGTGTGATGCCGATGCCGCCGATCCACGGCACCACCAGGCGGTAGCCGCCTTCAAGGCGGCCGGAATAGGCGTTGGCGTTAAACTCCGCCCGGAGGCGATCGACCCCCGCGATGGTGACCATGCGATCTGTGGTGATGTCCTGCCAGCCATAGGCCAGTGCTGCGGACAGGTAGGCCGGCCCGTTGAAGTGACGCAGATAGGCGCCGGCCTGGAACAGATCGGAGCGGCCGGAGCCGAGATTGGCGACGCTGAAATTGGTCCCGCCGCCGCCCAGCGCAAAGCCGACCTGCGTTTCGGCCGAAAACCGGTAATCAGCGCCGACGGCGGTCCCAAACACGCGACTTGTCGTATCGCTGGAGCCGAGAGCGACATTGCCGTCCGTGGATTGCGAGCCGCCGAAGCCTGCGGTCCACACACTCCAGCGCTGCGCCAGCGTCTGCGGCGGCGCTTTCGTGACCATCGCGAAGGCGTCGGTCCGCTTCTTTGCGGCATAAGCGCTGGAACTGCCCTCGTCCACAAAGCCGGCCGCACCGCCGGCCAGCTCGTTTCCGCCACTCCGTTGCCCGAAGGGATCGGAGAGCACGCCCATGAACAGGCCCATCGCGGTGAAGGTCGTCTGTTGCGACGAGGTTCCGAGCTCACCGGAGGCCTGGGTCAGGCCGGCAGCCGTCAGTGCGCCGTATGTGAGCGGAATGCTGCCATTGGCATTGAACGAATTTGTCAGTGCGTTGCCGACCGCCTGCTGGTTGCGGTTCAGCCCATTGGGGACCGCAA
Source organism: Hyphomicrobiales bacterium (assembly GCA_041424235.1). Taxonomy (GTDB): domain Bacteria; phylum Pseudomonadota; class Alphaproteobacteria; order Rhizobiales; family Xanthobacteraceae; genus Bradyrhizobium_A. Next base: position 3,712 of record JBGMOD010000086.1, on the reverse strand, counting down.
AGTTCAGGACGAGGTTGAGATAGGCGTTGTCAGCGTCATAACTCAGCGTGGTGTGGAAGTTCGTGGGCAGGTTGGTGTTGACCAGGGAGGCAAAGGTGCTGCTGATGCCGCCGGCCGCGGTGAGGATGGTGTAGGTCTTGCTGATATAGCTCCCGCTGGCGAACACTGCGTTCACGGTCGCGCCGCCGAGTGTCGCCGCACCCGTGACATTCGCATAGGACGCCGTCGCGGGATTGAGCTGGACGAGATAGATCGCGCCGGACTGGAGGGCGAGACTTCCGTTGACCGTCATGATGCTGCCGGGCACGCCATTGCCCGGCGCAAACGTTCCGCCGGCGTTGACAGAGGCGCCGCCGACCGAACCGCTGCCCGTCAGCGTGCCGCCGCTGTTGACGGTGGGATCGCTGAGCGTGCCCTGGACGTCGAGCACACCGCCGCTCACGGTGGTCCCGCCGGTATTGGTGTTGGTTCCGGTGATGATGGTCGTGCCGCCCGTCGTCGTCAGGCTTGCGGTGCCGCCGATGCCGTTGAGGGCGCCGCCGCTGGACATGATCGCCGCATTGAGATTGCCGTTCTGAACCGTGCCACCGGCGAGATTGACCGCCGCCTGCGTCTGGGTCGTGCCACCGAGATCGAGCGTGCCGCCGGAGACGTTTGTCGTACCGGTCGCCGCGCCGAGCGTGCCCATGCCTGAGAGTTGCAGTGTGCCGAACACGATCGTGCCGCCGGAATAAGTGTTGGCGCCAGTCAAGATCACGCGGCCGCCACCCGCGCTGTCGAGGATCCTCAACCCGCCGGTCGTTCCATTGCCGTTTCCAATGACGCCGGAATAGGTCATGGAGAAGCCATTGGCGTCGATCGCGCCGCCCGCGATATTGATGCCGGCGCCGTTGCCGAGGTTCACCCCATTGGCACCCGCCTGCAAGAGGCCGCCGTTGAAGGTCAACGCGCCGGAGCCGATCGCGCTGCTGTTGGTTACGGCGAGTCCACCGCCGGCCGTGATCGTCGTGCCGCCTGAATAACTATTGGTGCCTGACAGGGTCAGGATGGCCCCGGCTCCATTCACGATGAGTGAACCGGCGCCATAAATTGTATTTCCCACATCGGCGTTGATCGACTGCGCAAAAGTGACACTGCCGGATTGGATCTGGAGACCGCCGGTGAGACTCCAGCCCGATCCCAGTGTCAGCGTGTTGGCGCCGGTGAGGAAAGTGATCGCATCCGCCCGCACGCCGTCGCCGGACAATCCACCGCTGATTGCCCCGCTGTTGATAATCGTGTTACCCGCGCCGTAGACGACGATACCTGCTCCGCCGGCGCCCACGTGACCATTGAAGGCACTTCCATAGAGCCCGGCACCGCCCAGGCCACCGTTGCCGCCCGTGACCGTCCCTGAATTCGTAAACGTGATCGCTGAGTTCGGGTATCCGCCGAGGTAGACCGCCGCTCCACCCGATCCGCCGTTTCCGCCGGCCCCCCCAGTCCCACCATCGCCGCCTTTGCCGCCTGTGATCGTTCCGCTGTTGCTTCCGGCCGGATAGTTCACCAGCGAGTAGCCAAACCCACCTTCGCCGCCGCCGCCGCCGCCACCGATACTTCCCGCGGAGTTGCCTCCATTGCCGCCGCGGCCGCCATCAAAGCCCGTCAGAGAGCCGCTAACGCTCGTGCCAACGACATAGTCATAAGCATCCGGAGCGCCGCCTCCGCCACCGCCACCACCGGAGTTGCCTGTCCCGTTTCCGCCAGCGGACCCATCGGATCCAATATAGCTGTGGCCTGCCGCGCCCCCGCTGCCACTGCCGCCGGTGCCACCGGCAGCCGCATTGTCCAGGCCGCGACCGCCGCCACCGCCACCTCCACCGCCGCTGCCGCCGGAAATTCCGGCCCCGCCGGGGGTGGCCGCGAAGTTACCGGGGCTTCCAGTGCCGCCGGATACGCCATTATCTCCCTGGCCGCCGGCCCCTCCGATCGCAAGCGCCGGACGCGGGAGAACGGCCGCTGCAATCGTCAACGCCGTTGCGAGAAGCCACTCTCCGCGCCAGGAGCGACGGTCAATCGAGTGTGGGGGCGACGCTCTGCACAAAATTCCCATCAGCGCAGTTCGCCATCGGGAATGCTTCGACGAAACGGGGAGCAAGTGCATCAACAACCGCAAATTAACCGTCATAAACCGATCTCGAACGCGAGCTGTGCCGCACGCGATCAAAAAGAGGCACGCGCGGCGGATGGACGGATCCGGACAAGCCTTAGCAAGCCGATCGCATGGCCGATGTGCCGGGAGTCTCAGTCCCGGATTCCCTCCGGCACTGATGCAATTGCATCACAACTGGCGCGGCAGGCATTGCCACTTCCACGCGGTTGCTCCGGCTTGTCCGGATCAGTAGATACAGTGCGTGGATGTCTGTGCTGCGGATGGTCTTCGTCCGCGCGGCCTGATCGTATCGGGGGAATGCTGTGGACCGCGCCGTGAACGAGAGCCTGCCGCCTGATGACGGCACGCGCGACGGCTTGCACGGACCGGACGCGGTGAGAGCGCTGCGGGTGGAGCTCACCGAGATCTGCGACCTGATCCCGCTCACGCCGGAGGAGGATTTCCATTTCACCTCGCGGCCGAGGATGACCGGCAATGTCTTGCTGGTGGAGTCGCGCGTGAGTGACCTCGAATATGACCGGACGCCCGCACATATCGCCCGCGGCGGCCTCGATCACTATCAGATCGCCCTCTGTGGCGAAGGCGAGATATGGTTCAGCTCCGGACGGCGCGAGATCACGGCGCGCCCCGGCGACATCTTCCTGGTCGACATGGCGCAACCTAACCGCACCGTGCTGCGCTCCGGCAGCGGCAGCACCCAGTTGACGGCGATCATCCTGCAACGCGCGATGCTGGCGCCGCGCCTCGCCCATCCGGATTCGGCAACCGCAACCTTGCTGCCCGCGCACCATCCCCATGCGCGGCTACTCGCCAGTCATTTCGCAGCGCTCACACTGAGCGACGAGACGGAGTCCGACAGCGTCGAGGGCACGATCGAGGCGATCGCCGACATCATCGCGGCGGCTGCCGGTGCGGCAGATGCCGCCGAGCGCGTCGAACGGGCCGAGCGGCATCTTTATCTTGCAATGATCAAACGCCACATCGCGGGCCATCTCACCGATACGCTCGCCGCGGGCGAGCTCTGCCGCCAGTTCCAGATCTCGCGCGCGAGCCTCTATCGGCTGTTCGAAGCCGACGGCGGGCTGGCGCATTACATCAGCGAGCAGCGGCTCAATCATGCGTTGCAGCTCCTGATCTCGTCAGGCGCCCAGGACAAGCGCCTGATCGACCTTGCGGTCGAATTGCGCTTCAGCAGCGACTCCACTTTCATCCGGGCGTTCCGCCGTAAATTCGGCCTGACGCCGGGGGAGCTCAGGGATTTGTATGAGACGTGGCTCCGGGACACCGGAGCGGTGCCGACGTTCGACACCGTGCTGCATCAATTGGCGCGACGGCGGGCAAGATGATGCGTTCGATCAATGCCATCAGCACGATGAGTTCGGAGTGAATCGTTGCGGCAACGGATGGCGCGCAAGAGCGCGGCGACCTCTCCCCGCAAGCGGCTGTCGAATTCACACATTTCCGCCGCAAGAGAGAGCCTGTATCAAGCGTTTAGATGAGCTGGACCCGTCATCCTGAGGTGCGAGCCTTGCGGTGCACTTGCACCGCTGGGCGAGCCTC
>JBGMOD010000085.1:0-1785 GCA_041424235.1 Hyphomicrobiales bacterium | reverse complement strand
TGCCGCGCCGCGTGAGCCATCCGCAGCGCAAGACCATCGGCCTGCGCGTGCCCGACCACAAGGTGCTGCTGGAGCTGCTGGCGCTGCACGGCGCGCCGCTCTTGGCCACCACCCTCATCGCCCCCGGCGAGACCGAGGCGCTGAACGACGCGCAGGAAATCCGCGAGCGCTTCGAGAAGCAGATCGGCGCCGTCATCGACGCCGGCGCCTGCCCGTCGCAGCCGACCACCGTGGTCGACCTCACGCCCATGGGCACGGGCGACGACCCGGTCGTGGTGCGCCAGGGCCGCGGTGCACTCGCGGTGCTTGGCCTCTGACAAACGGCTCGGCCGCCCCATTCCTCTCTGACACAATCGCGCAGTGGATATTTCCAATCTGATACAGACGGTCCTGATTTACGCACTGCCGGTGATCTTCGCGATCACCGTGCACGAAGCGGCGCACGGCTACGTGGCCCGCCACTTCGGGGACAACACCGCGGCCATGATGGGCCGCGTGACGCTCAACCCGCTGAAGCACATCGACCCCATCGGGACCATCCTGATGCCGCTGATGCTGTACTTCGCGACCTCGGGCGCCTTCCTGTTCGGCTATGCCAAGCCGGTGCCGGTCAACTTCGGACGGCTGCGCCATCCGAAGCGCGACATGGTGTGGGTGGCGCTGGCGGGGCCTATGTCGAACTTCATCCAGGCCATTCTCTGGAAACTGGTGCTAGTGGGGTTCGCGCTGAGCGGCTTCAATGAAACCTTTTTCATCAAGATGGCGGAGGGCGGAGTACTGGTCAACCTCGTGATGTGGGCCTTCAACCTCTTCCCGCTGCCACCACTCGACGGTGGGCGTGTACTGGCGGGCCTGTTGCCCAACGGACCGGCGCAAAATTTTCTCGCGCGCATTGAGCCTTTCGGCTTTTTCATCGTGATGGGCTTGGTGATCGTGGGCATCGTCAGCACTTGGTGGCTCTGGCCTCTGATGAGCGTTGGCGAGAGCTTTATCAATCTACTTCTATCCCCGCTCGTGGCTTTGCTGCGCTAAGTTTCCTCCTCGTCACATGGCTTCGTCTTCTACAGCTCCCCTGCGCGTCCTGACCGGCATCACGCCCTCGGGCACGCCGCACCTCGGCAACTACGTCGGCTCGATCCGCCACTCGGTGCGGCAAAGCGTCGCGCCCGGTGTCGAGAGCTTCTTCTTCCTGGCCGACTACCACGCCCTCATCAAGGTGCAGGAGCCTGAAAAGATCCAGCGCTCCACGCTGGAGATTGCCGCGAGCTGGCTGGCCTGCGGGCTCGACCCCGAGCGCGTCACCTTCTATCGCCAGTCGGACATTCCCGAGATTCCCGAGCTGACGTGGTTCCTGACCTGCGTCACCGGCAAGGGCGTGCTCAACCGTGCCCACGCCTACAAGGCGCAGCTCGACAAGAACATCGCCAAGGGCGAAGACCCCGACACCGACGTCACGGCCGGCCTCTTCATGTACCCGGTGCTGATGGGCGCGGACATCCTGATGTTCAACGCCCACAAGGTGCCCGTGGGCCGCGACCAGGTGCAGCACATCGAGATGGCGCGCGACATGGCGCAGCGCTTCAACCACCAGTACGGCGAGCACTTCACGCTGCCCGACGCCGAGATCGACGACGCCGTTGCCACCCTGCCCGGCCTGGATGGCCGCAAGATGAGCAAGAGCTACAACAATACGATCCCGCTGTTCGCGGCGCGCGCGTACCTGCAAAAGCAGATCGCCAGCATCGTGACCGACTCGCGCGCGCCCGGCGAGCCCAAGGACACCGA
>JBGMOD010000084.1:0-1825 GCA_041424235.1 Hyphomicrobiales bacterium | reverse complement strand
CGGGGGTGGAGGATGAAGAGAGTGGAGCTTTATCAGAAGGTCCGCCGCGCCGTGATGATCGACGGCATGAGCCGCCGCAGTGCTGCGACGTATTTTGGCATCAACCGCAAGACGGTCGACAAGATGCTGGTTTTCCCCGAGCCGCCGCAGCATGGCCGATCCGGGCGGTCGTTCAGCCGCAAGCTGGCGGGGTTCACCGAGGTCATCGACAAGATTCTGACGGATGACCACACGGTGCATGCCAAGCAGCGCCATACGGCGACGCGGATATTTGAACGGCTGCGCGATGAGCACGGCTTCACCGGCGGCATCACGATTGTCCGCGACTATGTGGCGAACGCCAGGCTGCGCAGCCGCGAGGTATTCATTCCGCTGAGCCACAAGCCTGGGCACGCGCAGGTGGACTTTGGCGAAGCTGACGGGGTTATCGGCGGCAAGCTGACGCGGTTCCACTATTTCTGCATGGATCTGCCGCACAGCGATGCGCCATTCGTCAAAGCCTACCCGGCCGAAGTGGCCGAGGCGTTTTGCGAGGGCCATGTCGCGGCGTTCGCGTTCTTCGGCGGGATGCCGCTGTCGATCCTGTATGACAATACCAGGCTGGCAGTGGCGCAGATACTGGGCGACGGGAAGCGTGAGCGCAGCCGGATGTTCTCGACCCTGCAGAGCCACTATCTGTTCGAGGACAAGTTCGGCCGCCCTGGCAAGGGCAACGACAAAGGCAAGGTTGAGGGGCTGGTGGGCTATTCGCGGCGCCACTTCATGGTGCCGATGCCGGTGGCCGACAGCTTTGATGCGATGAACGCGCGGTTTCTCGAGCAATGCATGGCGCGGCGACAGACGGTGTTGCGCGGGCACAGCCAGAGCATTGGTGAAAGGCTGGCTGCCGATCTGGCGGCGTTCATGGCGCTGCCCGCGGTAGCGTTCGATCCGTGCCATATGGTGACCGGGCGGGCCTCGTCGATGTCGCTGGTCCGTTATCGCACCAATGATTACTCGGTGCCAACGGCCTATGCCCACCAGGAGGTTGTGATCAAAGGCTATGTCGACCGGGTCGAGGTGGTCTGCCGTGGGGACCGGATCGCGGTGCATCCCCGCAGTTATGAGCGCGAAGACTTCATACCCAACCCGTTGCATTATCTGGCCCTGCTCGAGCAGAAGCCGCGCGCGCTTGATCAGGCCGCGCCGCTTGATGGCTGGGTACTGGCCGAGCCGATGCATCGCATCCGCCGGCTGATGGAGGCACGCAGCGGCAAGGAAGGCCGACGTGAGTATATCCAGGTGCTGCGGCTGTGCGAACGGTTCGAGCAGTCCCTGGTGGAATGGGCGGTGGCGCGGGCGTTGGACATGGGGGCGATCAGCTTCGACGCGGTCAAGATGATCGCGTTGGCCCGGCTTGAACATCGTCCGCCGCGCCTTGATCTGCAGTTTTACCCGCACCTGCCGCGCGCCCATGTCGGTCGTACCGACCCGCGCAGCTACATGGGCCTGCTGTCTCCAGCAGACACCCCATCGGCAGGAGCACCGGCATGACCGAGACGCGGATGCCGCTGCCCGCCATGGCACAGACCCCCACCAGTGTGCCGCCCGCGGTACTGCTGGCCAACCATCTCAAGGCGTTGAAGCTGCCGACCTTCGTGCGCGAGTATGAGAAGGTCGCCCTCGAAGCCGCGCAGGATCGCGCCGATTATCCGCGCTACCTGCTGCGGTTGTGCGAACTCGAGCGGATCGACCGCGAGCGCCGGATGGTCGAGCGACGTATTCGCATGGCCAGGTTCCCGCACACAAAGAGCTTCGACACCTTCGACTTCGCCGCCCAGCCATC
>JBGMOD010000083.1:0-12534 GCA_041424235.1 Hyphomicrobiales bacterium | reverse complement strand
ACCACCCACAAGGAACGCATCCTCAAGCCGATGATCCGCGAGACCATCGCCGATCCCTGGCAGGAAGTGTCGTGGGATGAGGCGTTCGATTTTGCCGCCGCCAAGTTCAGGGGCATTCAGGCGAAATACGGCCGCGATGCCGTCGGCGGCATCACCTCGTCACGCTGCACCAACGAAGAGACCTATCTGGTGCAGAAGCTGATCCGCGGCGGCTTCGGCAACAACAACGTCGACACCTGCGCCCGGGTCTGCCATTCGCCGACCGGCTATGGCCTGTCCACGACGTTCGGCACCTCGGCCGGAACCCAGGATTTCGACTCGGTCGAACAGACCGACGTGGTCATGGTGATCGGCGCCAATCCGGCGTCCGCCCACCCCGTGTTCGCCTCGCGGCTGAAGAAGCGCCTGCGCCAGGGCGCCAAGCTGATCGTGGTCGATCCCAGGCGGACCGAAATGGTGGAATCCCCGCACGTCAAGGCGCTGCATCTGCCGCTGATGCCCGGTACCAATGTCGCGGTGCTCACCGCATTGGCGCATGTGATCGTCACCGAAGGCCTGGTCGATGAAGCCTTCGTGCGCGAGCGCTGCGACTGGAGCGAGTTCGAGGAGTGGGCGGCTTTCGTCGCCCAGCCGAACCACAGCCCGGAAGCGACCGCCATCATGACCGGCGTCGATCCCAAGGATTTGCGCGCGGCGGCGCGGCAGTTCGCCACCGGCGGCAATGGCGCGATCTATTACGGCCTCGGTGTCACCGAACACAGCCAGGGCTCGACCACGGTGATCGCGATCGCCAACCTCGCGATGGCGACCGGCAATATCGGCCGTCCCGGCGTCGGCGTGAACCCGCTGCGCGGCCAGAACAATGTGCAGGGCTCCTGCGACATGGGATCGTTCCCGCATGAGCTGCCCGGCTACCGTCACATCTCCGGTGACGCGGTCCGCGAGCAGTTCGAATCGCTGTGGAACGTCAAGCTCAACCCGGAGCCGGGTTTGCGCATTCCCAACATGTTCGATGCCGCGATCGAAGGCACCTTCATGGGCATCTACGTGCAGGGCGAGGACATCCTGCAGTCCGATCCCAACACCAAGCATGTGGTGGCCGCGCTGTCCGCGATGGAATGCGTCATCGTCCACGACCTCTTCCTCAACGAAACCGCCAATTATGCCCACGTCTTCCTGCCTGGCTCGACCTTCCTCGAAAAGGACGGCACGTTCACCAATGCGGAGCGGCGCATCCAGCGCGTCCGCAAGGTGATGACGCCGCGCAACGGGCTCGCCGACTGGGAAGTCACCATCCGCCTTGCCAAGGCGATGGGCTACGACATGCACTACGATCACCCCTCGCAGATCATGGACGAGATCGCGGCGCTGACGCCGACATTCGCCGGCGTCTCCTACGCCAAGCTCGATGAACTCGGCTCGGTTCAGTGGCCGTGCAACGAGAAGGCGCCGGAGGGCACGCCGGTGATGCATATCGGCGGCTTCGTCCGCGGCAAGGGCAAGTTCGTGATCACCGAATATATCGCGACCGACGAGCGCACCGGCCCGCGTTATCCGCTGTTGTTGACGACGGGGCGCATCCTCAGCCAATACAATGTCGGCGCGCAGACCCGGCGCACCGAAAACGTCGTCTGGCACAGCGAGGACCGGCTGGAGATTCATCCGCACGACGCCGAGCAGCGCGGCATTCGGGATGGCGACTGGGTGCGGCTCGCCAGCCGCGCCGGCGAGACCACCTTGCGGGCGGAGATCACCGACCGGGTCGCGCCCGGCGTGGTCTACACCACCTTCCACCACCCCGACACCCAGGCCAACGTCATCACCACGGATTATTCCGACTGGGCGACCAACTGTCCGGAGTATAAGGTGACGGCTGTGCAGATCTCGCCGTCGAACGGGCCGAGCGAGTGGCAGAAGAGCTATGACGAGCAGGCCCGCAACTCGCGCCGGATCGCTCCATTGGAAGCGGCGGAGTAGGTTTTGACTGATCCTGTTCGTATCGCTCACCGGCAGATCTGGCGGGAGAACGGTGGTTTCAGCGCGGGTGACCGCGCCATCCCGGAAGAAACGGCAATTGCCCTGTCTTATGACGGCGGCACCTACGCCGTCATGATGGGAACGCCGAGAGATCTCGAAGATTTTGCGGTGGGATTCAGCCTGTCCGAGGGTGTCGTCGACAGCAAGGATGACATCGTCTCGATCGATGTCGTCACCCTCGACGATGGTATCGACGTGCAGATGTGGCTGGAGACCTCGCGTGCGACGCGGCTCGGCGAGCGGCGCCGGCATATCGCGGGACCGACCGGCTGCGGCCTGTGCGGCATCGACTCGATCGCCGAGGCGATGCGGCCGGCTGCCATTGTCGGGCGGGGACTCCAGGTTGCGCCGCAACAGATCATGACGGCGATGCAGGCCTTGCCGCCGCTGCAAAAGCTCAACATCGAAACGCGTGCCGTGCATGCCGCGGCGTTCTGGCATCCGGAGCGCGGCATTGTTGCGCTGCGAGAGGATGTCGGACGCCATAACGCGCTCGATAAACTGGCCGGCTCGCTAGCGCGCCAATCCACAGCCGCCGCCGACGGTGTGGTGTTGCTGACCAGCCGCGTGTCGGTGGAGATGGTGCAGAAGACCGCAGCGATGGGCGCCTCCGTCATCGTTTCAGTGTCGGCGCCAACAGCGCTTGCGGTCCGAATGGCGGAGGCCGCGAATATAACCCTTTGTGCAATTGCCCGGGCCGACGGCTTCGAGGTATTTTCGCATTCACAGCGTATTTTGGCAGGAGCCTCATCCGATGTCGCCTGACAGGCTGGTTTACATGGCCAACCAGATTGGCAGCTTTTTCAAGAGTCAGGGCGAGGCCAAGGCGGTGCCGGGTATCGCCGACCACATCAACAAATTTTGGGATCCCCGAATGCGCTCCGCGATCCTGGCGCATTGGGAGGCTGGGGGCGAGGGGCTCGATCCGCTCGTTCGCACCGCAATGTCGGCGCTGAGGAAACCAGGAGCGCACTAACCACCACGGACGGCAGACCGCCAACGAAAAACAACCGGCGGCTGACACAGGGAAGAATCTGGGGAAAAAATCGATGGCCACTCTCGACAGTGCGGGGACCATGTCCGGCGCAAACGCCGGCATCCTCGACCGCGAACGAATTATCGCCGCAGCGGGCTTCAACCGGTGGTTGGTGCCACCGGCTGCGCTTTGCATCCATCTCTGCATCGGCATGGCGTACGGCTTCAGCGTGTTCTGGCTGCCGCTGTCGCGCGCCATCGGCCTGACCGCGCCGAAGGCGTGTCCGGACATGTCGATCGTGCAGGAGCTGTTCACGACCACCTGCGACTGGCGGGTCGCCAGCCTCGGCTGGATGTTCACGCTGTTCTTCGTCATCCTCGGTATCGCTGCCGCGGTTTGGGGCGGATGGCTCGAGCGCGCCGGCCCGCGCAAGGCGGGCGTCGTCGCGGCATTGTGCTGGTGCGGCGGACTCGTGTTGGGATCGATCGGTATCTACACCCATCAGCTCTGGATCCTCTGGCTGGGCTCCGGCGTGATCGGCGGTGTCGGCCTCGGCCTCGGCTACATTTCGCCGGTGTCGACGCTGGTGAAATGGTTTCCGGATCGCCGCGGCATGGCCACCGGCATGGCGATCATGGGCTTCGGCGGCGGGGCCATGATCGGCGCGCCGCTCGCCGATCTGCTGATGAACTATTTCAAGACCCCGACATCCGTCGGTGTCTGGGAGACGTTCCTCGCCATGGGCGCGATCTACTTCGTGTTCATGATGATCGGTGCGTTCCGCTACCGGCTGCCGCCCGCCGGCTGGAAGCCGGAAGGCTGGATCGCGCCGAGCGAAAACAAGACCATGATCACCCAGCATCATGTTCACCTCGACAACGCGCACAAGACGCCGCAGTTCTGGCTGATCTGGTGGGTGCTCTGCCTCAACGTGTCGGCGGGCATCGGCGTGATCGGCATGGCCTCGCCGATGCTGCAGGAGATCTTTGCGGGCTCCCTGATCGGCTTGCCGGACCTGAAGTTCAACGCGCTCAGCGGGGAGCAGAAGGTCGCCATCGCGGCGATCGCGGCGGGCTTCACCGGCCTGATCTCGTTGTTCAACATCGGCGGCCGGTTCTTCTGGGCGTCGCTCTCCGACTATATCGGGCGCAAGAACACCTATTATGCGTTCTTCTTGCTCGGCATCGCACTGTATGCGTTGGCGCCCAGCGCGGCGACCATGGGGTCGAAGCTGCTGTTCGTCGGGGCGTTCTGCATCATTCTGTCGATGTATGGCGGCGGCTTCGCCACGGTGCCGGCCTATCTCGCCGACATGTTCGGCACCCAGTTCGTGGGCGCGATCCACGGACGGCTGCTGACGGCGTGGTCGACGGCGGGCATTATCGGTCCGGTGGTGGTGAACTACATCCGCGAAGCGCAGCTCGCCGCGGGCGTACCGCGCGATCATCTCTACAACACCACCATGTACATCCTCTGCGCCATGCTGGTCGCCGGTTTGATCTGCAACTACATGATCAAGCCGGTCGATCCGAAGTGGTACATGAGCAACGAGGAGGTCGCGAAACTTCAGGCCGCAACCGCCAAGGGCGCGTCGGGGCCGTCGGGCTCTTTCGGGATCGGCAAGGGCGGCTTCGATGGACCGGCGCTGCTGTTCTGGGCCTTCGTCGGCATCCCGCTGGCCTGGGGCGTCTGGATCACGCTGAAGAACGCGATCAAGATCTTCTGATCGCTTTTTTCGGAGTTGGCATTGCGGGGCGGTGGCTTGGGCCATCGCCCCGTTTTCATGGGTCGCTTCTTGGGCGGTGCGAAAAGCGGCTTGGCTTTGCCGCCGGACCGGCCGATAAGGCGCACATCATGACCGATGATGCGCAATCGTAATGACCGTCACTCCATTCCAGGTCGCTGTTGTCGGCACCGGCCCGGCCGGCCTGATGGCGGCAGAAACGCTGGCGAACGGTGGTATCAGCGTCACCGTGTATGACCGGATGCCGTCGGCCGGCCGCAAGTTCCTGATGGCCGGGCGGGGCGGACTGAACCTCACGCACAGCGAACCATTCGACCCGTTCATGGCGCGCTATGGCACGGCGACGCCGTTGCTGCGACAGGCCATTGAAGGTTTTTCGCCGGAAGATCTCCGCGTCTGGTGCGAAGGCCTCGGACAACCGACTTTCGTGGGCAGCAGCGGGCGCGTCTTCCCCAAGGCGCTCAAAGCCTCGCCGCTGCTGCGGGCGTGGTTGCGGCGTCTCGATCACCTGGGCGTACGGCTGGCGCTGCGGCATCACTGGGCCGGATGGGCTGATGACGGCGGCCTGCGGTTCGAGACCGGCGCGGGCCTGGTTGATGTCGCCGTCGATGCCGTCCTGCTTGCCCTGGGCGGCGCGAGCTGGCCGCGGCTCGGTTCCGATGGAACGTGGGTCACATCATTGCGGGAGCGTGGCGTGGACGTCTCCATGCTTCAGCCGGCCAACAGCGGCTTTCACGTTGAATGGTCGCCGGTATTTCGCGATCGTTTCGAAGGCACGCCGGTGAAGGGCGTGGCATTGACGGCCGGCGCGCGCACGACGCGCGGCGAGATCATGGTGACGCGCGATGGTCTCGAAGGTGGCGGGATCTATGCGCTGTCGGCGGCGTTGCGGGACGAGATCGCGCGGAATGGACAGGCGTCGCTGCGGATCGCGTTGCGGCCGGATATCGTGTCCGAGGACCTCGTCAAACGACTGTCGGCGCCGCGCCACAAGCAATCGTTGTCGACGTTCCTGCGCAAGGTTGCGGGATTGTCGCCGGTTGCGATCGGGCTGCTGCAGGAAAGCGCGATCGCTCACGGGCACCATCTGGCGGCGATGCCGGCCACTGAGCTCGCTGCGATGATCAATGCCGTGCCGATCCGATTGACCGGCACGGCGTCGCTCGCGCGCGCGATTTCAACGGCGGGTGGTATCGCCTGGAGCGAGATCGACGATCACTTCATGCTCAAACGTTTGCCCGGCGTGTTCGTCGCCGGCGAAATGCTCGATTGGGAAGCGCCGACCGGCGGGTATCTGCTGCAGGCGTCATTCGCGACCGGCGTTGCGGCCGGGCGCGGTGTGTTGGCGTGGCTCGGGCAGGGGATATCGGCCTAAGGTCAGCTTCCCGTCCGGGTCGCCAGATCGGTGATCAGTGCGAGACCACCAAAGGCCGCAGCGACAGCGCAGACCGCGATCCAGCCCCCCATTTGCCATGCGATGGCGGCGGCCGCCGCGCCGATCGCGCCGCCGATGAAGAACAGGCCGACGAACAGTCCGTTCAGACGTCCGCGCGCTTCCGGCCGCAGCAGGTTGACCGCGCGGCGGCCCAGCGTCTGATCGGTGGTGACGGCGATGTCGAACAGCACGGTGCCGACACTGAGCACGATCAATGCCCAGATCTGGGATTCGAGCAGGCCCGAGAGGGCGCAGAGCGCGAGAGAGACGACGATCAGGGCGTGTGACGTGATCAGCATCGGCCGCGCCCAGCCGCGGTCGCCGAGGCGGCCGGCAAGCGGTGTCGCGGCCGCACCGGCGGCGCCCACCAGCGCGAATACGGCGATGCCTCGGGCGCCGAGGTTGAACGGAGCGGCCGTCAGCCTCAAGGCCGCCGCGGCCCAGTACGCGGTGAAGGACGCCATCACCAGCGCCGCGGTCCATGACCGGACCCGAAGCACAGGTTCGTCCCGCAGCAGCGGCCAGAACGACCGCAGCAACCGGGCGTAGCTCACCCGCGCTGTCGGGCGCAGCGACGGCAAGCGAACGCTCAGCGCCCCGGTCAGGATCGCGACAGCAAGCGCCGAGAGGGCGTAGAAGCCCCGCCAGTTCCAGACATCGGCGATGAAGCTCGCCAGCGGCCGCGACAGCAGGATGCCGACCATCAGGCCGCCCATGACTTCGCCGATGACACGGCCGCGTTCGGCCGGTGGCGCCATCGATGCGATCAGCGGCACCAGCATCTGGATGGCTGCACAGGATGCCCCGAGCAGGAATACGGCGACCAAGAGCAGCGTCGCTGTGGGCGCGAGCGCCGTGCACAGTGCGGCTGCGACGTTGCCGCACAAGGTCAGCAGGATCAGCCGCTTGTTCTCGAAGATGTCCGCCAGCGGAACCAGCAGGAACAATCCCAGCGCATACCCCAGCAAGGTGAGGGTGCTGATCATGCCGGCCTGGGGCGTGGTCATGTCCAGCGACGGCCCGATCAGACCGACCAGTATCTGCGGCGCAAATAGGTTGGTGACGATGACGCCGGTCGCAATCGCCCCGAGCCAGATGAAGGAGCGGGTAACAGTCGGCTGGGGAGCCGAGAGCAGGGCAGTTTCGGAAACGGTCATGAAGGCCTCGCAAATGAGCGTGAAGGCCCTTTAAGCAGCCGCGATAATATGCGACAATTGAATTATGTTGATAATCAATATGCGAGATATCTATGAACACCAATGATCTCGTGGCATTCGTTGCGGTGGTCGAAACCGGTTCGATCGTTGCGGCTTCGACGCGGCTCAATCTCACGCAGCCGGGGGTCACGCGGCGGGTGCAAAACCTGGAAGAACTGCTCGGCGCCGAATTGCTCGATCGCCAGTCGAAGCCGCTGCGACCGACGGCGGCCGGGCGTGAAGCCTATGAACACGGCCGGCGCGTGCTGCGATCGCTGGATGACCTGAAGTCAGGTCTCGCAAAAGACGGTGAAGTGCGCGGTGAGTTTCGCCTGGGCATCACGCCGTATTTGTCGGAGAGCGGCCTCACCGGTCCGCTCGATGCGGTGCGGGAGTCGTTTCCATCGCTCGCGGTGCGCATCGTGTCGGGATGGTCGCCGGATCATGCCATGCGTGTTGTCCGTAACGAGCTCGATGCGGCGGCAATCTGCCTGCCGGACGGCGTGCCGCCGCCGAGCGAACTTGTCGGGGAGGATCTTGGTTCCCAGGCGGTCATCTTCGTCGTCGCACGCGACATGAAGTTGCCCGCCTCGGTGAGTCTCGAAGAATTGTCACGGTTGTCGTGGGTGATCAATCAGGACGGCTGCGGATTTCGCAATGCGCTGAAGCGGCATTTCGATGCCGCGCACCTGCCGTTCAACGTTGCCGTCGAGGCGCTGGATGTCGAATTGCGGTTGTCGCTGGTGGCGCGGGGCCTGGGTGTCGGCGTGGTGACGCCGGTGGCGCTGACGCAAAGTCCCCACCGCAAGCAGCTCAAGATCATCAAGACGCCGGGCTTCAGCCCGGCTGTCAGGGCCTGGGTGGTGCATCGCCCTCCGGCCGGCCGCCTGGCACAGCCGATCAAGGTGTTTCGCGACGCGCTGGAGAAGGAATTCCAGCGGCTGCTCACCGGGCGGGCGCGTTAGGCCGTGTACCTATAAACCCTGGCGGGGTCATGTGACTGGTGACTACGTCCGTTTTAGTCCTATAGCGGCCAAGTCATACGGGGGCGCAGTACGTGGCGATAGGCCATAAGCAGAGATCTTGGCTCAAGTAGAGCTCCAAGCTTTCTACGACTTCACAGAAGCATTCGGCTCAGATAGTTCTCCCAGCAGGCAGGATAGCAAGTCTGAGGGGCGAGCAGCCGTTATGAGATGTGCGCGCGTGGCGACTGCAATCACCGCCGGGATCTTTGCCAGCTCGATATGTCTGCTGGCCGTGAGTTTAACTCCTTTACACGCGAATGATTCCTCGGCGTCCATGGCTGCGGGTGGTCTGGAATTGGTCAAAAACGATCACGTGCGAATGGTATCGGAAATACTTCGCATCGCGCCGCGATTGGTCGAGGTCGACTACATCTTCGAGAATACGAGCAATACCGACGTCACGACGGAAGTTGCCTTTCCGTTGCCCGAGATCAGCCAGACGGCCTGGTATTACAGTCCGCTCAATATTCCATTTGGTAAGGACTCGAACGTTGTCGGATTTCGGGTCTGGATCGATGGTCGCGAACTAAAGCCGGATCGTGAGATCAGGGCGTTTGTCAAAGACCACGAGATCACCGCCGATCTTCAACGTTTGGGAATCGATCCGTTCTCTCCAGATCTCGGCCGGCCGGACGTTGTAGACGCACTCCGGCGGCTTGGCCTGATTATCGACGATGGCGTGATTGATGGAAAATCCAACAAAGGCACTCCCGTTGCAGACTGGTCAATCAGGATTAGTTTTCACTGGTCACAAACCTTCCAGGCCGGGAAGCGGGTCGCGGTCCGACATAGCTATCGTCCCATTTACGGAAACTATTACGTTAAAAACACGGATTCGCGTACGAGGGTCACGAAGAACAGCCAGAAGCTAGGGGGGCAATGGTGCTTCGACCAAAGCTTCAACGCGGCGGAGCTTCGATTGCTTGACAGACAATATGAAGCTGCGGCCAAAGAGAAGTATCCCCAGCTAAGCGACCTCCAGGTCAACTATGAGAATGTGCAATACGTCCTCAAGACCGGAGCAAACTGGCAAGGGCCGATCGGGCATTTCGAGATGCAAATTAAAAAGGAAGGCGCGGATCTGATCTCGACTTGCCCAATTCCAGGCCTTGAGCTTCGGCGGGCGCCTTATGGCTTCAATGCGGTGGCGAGCAACTACACGCCGACCAGCAATCTCGATATTCTGTTTGTCTCGGGACGCTGGCTTGGCCGTCCCGATGGCGGGGACGGCCCGAGACAATAGAGTTCACAACTAATGCCGGTAATGTGGCGGACTTGCAGGCCTGATGGCTGGTCGCGCGTTGTGAGTCCGCGCCTAGTGTGCTGAATGCGAAGTTCGTGCGCTTCGCGGCAGATGCTTTCACGAACTTCGCATTCATAAAGCACACTAGAATCATATATTTGCTAGTGTCCTTATCGAATCCGAAGGACGCTCAGAGGGGCTGCTAAGTGATGCGAACTTCGGATTCGGGACACTAGCGCTTTGCGCGGCTCCGCTTCTTCTTCGGGGCGGCTTTTTTCTTTTTTGCGAGCGTTTTCCTGACGGTCTTTTTCGGCGGCTTCTTCGCCGCTTTCTTCTTCACCGTCTTTTTCGGTGATGATTTCCTTGCCGGCAATTTCTTCGCCAAAGGCTTTTTCTTGGGCGATTTCTTTTTCGAGGATTTTTTGGCGGTCGCTTTCTTGGTTGCGGCCTTCTTTGCTTTCTTGGCGGTCGGTGCCTTTGCACTCTTGGCTGCGGACTTCTTCGCAGGAGCCTTCTTCGTCGCCGGTGGGGCGTTATCGACCGCCGACCAGTCGACATTCTTGGTCGCGGCGAGACCCGCCGGCAGCGGCAGGCCCGCGAACAAATAACGGTCGCGCATCTGGATTTTCGTGAGGTCGTAATAGGCCTTCCACCACGCGGTCGGCGCCTGTGGTTTGCCGGGATACCACAGTGTCAGCGGCGGCTCCTTGACCGTGACCTCCTGCATCACCTTGCGGAAGTGATAATGGTCGAACAGCGCAACCGCCTCGATGGCGAACATGTTGGCGATCGCCGCGTCCTGGATCATCGCCAGGCTGTCGCCATTGGCTTCTTCTCCGCCGGCGGCGAGATTGGATGAGCCGGTAAACACCGTGGGATTGTCGGCGTTGAAATCGACCACGACGAACTTGTCGTGGATATGCATGCCGGGGCCGCCATTGAACTCCTGCTTGAACGGCGCGGGCACATTCTTGGTGAGCGCGGCGAAGCTGGTCAGGATCCCCATTTCGCCGTCCGGGCTCTGCACGGCGAGGCCCTTGTCCGTCTCAACGGTGCCATAGGAAAATACGGTCGGCTTGGCGGCGATGGTTCGCAGCGTGCTGAGGACCGGTCCCTGGCCGGTGGGCTCCATCACGGCGAAGAACACCGAGCTCGTCGCCTTGCGGATGCGGTCCGACATCGGACCGAGCGAGATGCTGGAATTGCTGTGCGGTGACAGCGCCAGCGAGAACTGCGGCAGTTCGGCGGTGTCGGTGGCCGAGCCGACCATGTAGGCCTTCGAGATCTGTGCGCTCTGGAACGGCGCTGCCTTCACGTTGTTGGTGAAGGCGTTGTCGAACGCGGTGGCGAACATGCCGGCGACGTTGGGATCGTCGACCACGACCACGTTGTTGGCCTGCACATAGATGCCGCGGATGGAGAAGTTCATTGAACCGAAAATGACGCGCTGTGCGTTGCCGTGAGCGTCCCGCTTGATGAAAACCTTGTTGTGCTGGTAGCGGTTGAAATGGCCCTGGCGGACATTGTCGGCGCCGGCGGCGGCAATGATCGCCTTGGCGGCATCGATCTCGATCGGCATGCCGCCGGATTTGCTCGGCTTCGAGTGCAGCGGAGCGTTGTCGAGGATGGCGCGCAGGCGTTTCTGTTTGCCCATCCGGCAGATCGCTGCGATGACATCGGGCTCGTCGAGATCGTAGGCGAAGACATCGACCTGGGCGGTGGTATCCTGCTCGCAGTCGGCGATGAAATCGAACAGCTGCACGCGGGCATCGGCGCCGAGCCAGGCATACTGCGCCTCGAACGGCTTGGTGTCGAAATCGATGGTCTTGGCGCCTTTGGGGCGGATGTCCTTGTTCTGGAATTTGTCGGCATAGGCTTGCGAGGCGATATAGCCGCGGGTGAAGGCGGCGCGGAACTTGGTGTGAAGCTGCTTTACCGGTTCGACCTTGACGCTGACTTCAGGGCCGGCCTTGGTGGCGTGACCCTGGCCGGTGAAATAAAGTGCCTGGACCCGGTAGGTGATGGGGACGTCGAAGCCGTCGGTGGGAACGTCGACCCAGCGAAATTTCTGGAATGGTGCCTGATCTGATCCCGTCCACTCCCGCGTTGCGGCGGTGGTCGCGTCGTTGACGCCGCTGACGAAGCTGATGCGGTTCTGCAAAATCTCTTCGGCTTTGCCGTCGTATTTTCGCCAGATGGCGAAGCCCGCGAGATTCTTGTCGGTATCGTTGACGCCGCTGTCGCGCAGCGACATGGCAATCAGGATCTTGTTGTCACCGGGATAGGCAACGACGTGCAAATCGCCAGCGTCCGCGGAAAACCTGGTCGCTTCCATGATCTGTCTCCCCCTGCCTGGGCGGGCGGAGTGTCGATCAACCTCAACGCGAATGCAATCGTGAACTCAACCGCTCACGCGTCTTTGCGCTGCGCGGGCTTGACCGTGGGTGCACTTTGCGTCGGTGCGATGACGGAGTTGAGCGATCGCTTCAGCCGTTCTCGACTTCCTCGCGCAGAATCTCGAGCTCGAGCCAGCGTTCCTCGGCGTCCTGCAGTTTGGTGTGCGCATCGACGAGGGCTGCAGATGCGTCGTCGAAGGCCTTTCTGTCGCGTGCATATAAGGCGGGATCGTCGAGTTTCTTTTGATGCTTTGCGATCTCGGCCTGCAGCTTCGCCATGGTCTTCGGCAACGTCTCCAACGCGTGTTTTTCGTTGAAATTGAGCCGCCGCTTCGGGGCTGAGGATGCGGCCTGGGCCTTTGCCTCCCTGGCTTCCTTCGCAGTCGGCATCTTGGGCGCCTCGCGCCGCAAATCCTCGCCGCGCTGGGTGAGCATGTCGCTGTAGCCGCCGGCATATTCGATCCAGCTGCCCTTGCCATCTG
>JBGMOD010000082.1:0-101028 GCA_041424235.1 Hyphomicrobiales bacterium | reverse complement strand
TCGGGCTTCAAATCGACGCAAATCTGGTTCGCGACCGTCTGCTTTCAAATGAGGCGACCTTTCGCGAAACCGCCGCCTTGCTCGGTCGCAAGGATCGGCCCACGGCGATCTATGCCGCGGGTCTCGATACGCTATCCGGCCCCTTGCGCGCGGTTCGCGCGGCGGGTTTGGTCGTGGGACAGGACATTTCCATCCTCAGCGGAAACGATTCCGACCTCGCCGAACTCAGCACGCCGCCGATCACCGCCCTGCGATGGGACCGTTCGGAAATGGGGCGTCATGCCGCCGAAATGCTGCTCGACAGGATAGACCAGGGAACGCAGTCTCCACCCCGCTGCATACGGCTTCCCGTTTCGCTTGTCGTACGGGGCTCCTGCCGCGCTGTTTGATCGGTGACAATCAACGCGATCCGCCGAGAGTGATCGCTCGCACCTGTCATCCGGATCAGATCTTTCACGACCGTCTCTGCTTCGGCGAGCCGACGCATCGGGCCGATCAGCACCTTGAGAGCGATCGACGCAGCGGCGCCGCGCTGGTTCGATGGTCCCCCCTGCGCCCGACGACGGCACACGACGTCCCACCGGGATGATCAGGCGACAAATTTCAATGAACCGGTTCATTGACACTCCAGACCCGACCTGCAAAGATCGCCCATGCACGGGGTTAGGTCTTTTGGAGCATCGGATGCAGCATCCCAGAATTGGTTTCGTTGGTTTCGGAGAAGCCGCCCGGTGCTTTGCCGCGCACATGGCTGCGCAAGGCGTAAAGCCGATCCTGGCCTATTGCCATGGCAAGACAAACAGACCGCCCTATCCCGAAGCCTTTGTCGCGCAAGCGGCCGAATGCGCCGTAACACTGGTTGACAGGCTCGAAGACCTGTCCGACGTCGATGTTGTCTTTTCAGCGGTGGTCGTTGCCGCCGCCAGGACAACGGGAGAAGCCATCGCTGGGATCATTCAGCCGGGAGCACTGGTCGTCGACATCAATGCTTCGACACCCGCGACGAAGAAGCGAGTCGCACAAGCCGTCGAAGCGCGCGGCGGTGAGTTCGCTGACGCAAATCTGATGGGCGCCGTCAGTCTCTATGGTGCGAGCGTCCCGCTTTACACATCGGGCAGCGGGGCTGCGCGATTTGCACAGACATTTGCGCCACTTGGATTCTCGATCGACCTCGCCGGTTCCGAAGCCGGAAAGGCGGCCGCAGTCAAGATGCTGCGCAGCGTCGTGACCAAGGGCATCGAAGCGCTTGTGGTGGAAGCGCTGACGGCAGCCTCATTGGCCGGCGTTCGGCAGGAAGCCATGCGCGGCATCTGCGATACGATGGATGCGACCAGCTTCAGCAAGTTCGTCGACATGTGCATTCGTACGGACGTCCTGCACGCCGAGCGCCGGGCCGTCGAGATGGAGGGCGTCATGGACGGTCTGCAGGAGCTTGGCCTTCCCCCAGTGATGACAGAGGCGGTCGTCAAGCGACTTCGCTTGTCCTCCGATTCAGTGCTCCGAAGCAGCTTTGCTGAACGCAAGAGCTACAGTGCCGATGACGTCCTTGACGCATACCACCATAAGATCGCGCTGTAGCCCTGACTGCGACACGGCGAAGCGGTGCTAGGGGTGCTTCGCCAGCGCGTTTTGGCTGATGCCATTGCAGCACGATAACCAAAATCCAAGACGCTCCACCGGGAAGACATCGCAGCGGCCGCGGAAAAGCCCACGAAACAGAGCAACCTTTTTCGATTGTCGAATTCCGGTCGATAGGATCGCCGGCTTTTCCCGAAACCCCAAATAGCCGCGATCCTCTCGACCTGCACCGACCGCAGAGATCGCCATTGGCTGGCGAGGCGCCAGCGGTAGAAGGCTGTGGTGGAAACACAATACTAGAAAGAGGTTGTCGAATTATACAAAATTTTGTATAATCAATTCGATGGTCGATTCAAAGCCCGTTGAATTCCGAGGCAGCGCGCTTGACGATTTGCGTGCGTTTCCTGAGGCAGCCCGGCGCGAGGCGGGACATCAGCTCGACCAAATCCAGCATGGGCGCGAGCCGGACGACTGGAAGCCCATGAATTCCGTCGGCCGAGGGGTGCGGGAAATTCGGATTCGCGATACCGCCGGAGCATTCAGAGTTTTGTATGTGGCGAAGTTCGACGACGCGGTCTACGTGCTGCACTGTTTCCAGAAGAAGACACAGAAAACCAGCAAAGCCGATCTGAACCTGGCCGCGCAGCGTTACCGGGATTTATTGAAAGAGTTGGGTCAATGAGCAAGAAACGCTTCGCCAATGTGTGGGATGCAATTGAGGATACACCTGCGCAGGCTGAGAACATGAAGCTCCGGTCGGCGTTGATCATCGCTTTGAAGGATCATATCGCCCGGACAGGGCTGAGCCAATCGCAGGCCGCCAAGCTGCTTGGTGTGACCCAGCCACGTATCTCTGATCTCATGCGTGGCAAGATCGAGCTATTTAGTCTCGATACCTTGGTTAATATGATCGGAGCTGCCGGCCTACATGTTGAAATGCGCATTTCGGACGCAGCCTGATCCGTCCGCCGTGGTGCGGGAACGGTCTTTCAACAGTTCAATCTGTGTCCACACCTGACGGTTCCGGAGAACTGCAGGCCATCACCACTGCGCGCACGCTCAGTGGGAATCATCCCGATAAGGCCGCTATCCCCGGCTGAAGCGCGCCGCGAACACCTCCGACAGCCAGTCGATGAACACACGCACCCGCGGCGAGAGTTGCCGGCTGTGGGGATAGAGCACCGACACCGGGGTCGGCGACGGTGGCGTCTCGGCAAGAACCTCGACCAGCGCACCGGACGCGAGATCATCTTCGACGTGATAACGCGGCACCTGGATCAGCCCCAGCCCGAGCCGCGCCAGCGCGACATTGGTCTCGGCGCCGGTGACCGAAATCGCGGCCGGCAGCGTCACCTGCCGCGGCTTGCCCTGCACGGTGAATTCGAACGGGAAGAAGTTTCCGGTCGCCGACGACACGAAACCGATCATCCGATGCGAAAACAGGTCATCCGGGGTTTTCGGCACGCCGAATGTCGAGAGATAGCCGGGACTGGCGCAGGTCACCTCGTCCAGCATCGCGATGCGACGGCCGATCATGGCGCTGTCGCGCGGCTCGCCCACCCGCACCACGCAGTCGACACCTTCGCGGACGAGGTCGACAAGGCGGTCGCCCTCGCCGAGGTGCAGCTTGATCTCGGGGTAGGCGTGCAGGAACGCCGGCAAGGCCGGCAACACGAAATGCCGCATCAGCGTGCCATGCACGTCGATCCGCAACAGGCCGTGCGGACGCACACCGCTGAATGCCGCTTCCGCGTCTTCAATGTCGGCAATGATGGCGAGGCAGCGCCGGTAATAAGCTTCGCCGTCCAGCGTGGCGCTCACGTGCCGCGTGGTCCGCTGCAGCAGCCGCACCCCAAGGCGTTTCTCGATGTGCTTGATGGCCTCGGTCACCGTCGAGCGCGGCAAGCCCAGATCCTGCGCCGCAAGGGTGAAGCTGCGCCGCTCCACCACCCGGGCAAAAACTCTCATGGAATCAAGCGTATCCATTGGCACCAACTGTTCGTTAATTCCGAATAGTATTGCCAATTTATAGGAGATTATCCGAATTTTCGAAAGATCTATCTCGTCTCCATCGCAACGCCCCCTGGAGACCGACAATGACCGACACCAGCAAAATCGACACCAGCAAAAAAGTAGCCATCGTGACCGGCGCATCCCGCGGCATCGGCGCCGCCGTCGCCGAACGGCTCGCCCGTGACGGCTTCGCCGTCATCATCAACTATTCCGGCGACGCCGCGCCCGCCGAAGCCCTGGTCCGCAAGATCGAAGCGGCCGGCGGTCGTGCGCTGGCGGCCAAGGCCGACATCAGCGACGCGGCGGCAGTCCGCCATCTGTTCGACACCACGGAAGCAATGTTCGGCGGCATCGACGTGCTCGTCAACAATGCGGGCATCATGACGCTGACGACCGTCGCCGACACCGATGAGGTCGCGTTCGATCGCATGGTCGCGGTCAACCTGAAGGGCAGCTTCAACACCCTGCGCGAGGCGGCGAAGCGACTGCGCAGCGGCGGCCGCATCGTCAACTTCTCATCCAGCGTGGTCGGGCTGCTGATGCCGACCTACGCGGCCTACACCGCCACCAAGGCCGCTATCGAGGCGATCACCAACATCCTCGCCAAGGAATTGCGGGGCCGCAACATCACCGTCAACGCGGTCGCCCCTGGTCCGACGGCAACAGACCTGTTCCTCAAGGGCAAGCCGCAAGAGGTGATCGAGCGGATGGCCAAGCAGGCGCCGCTCGAACGGCTTGGCCAGCCCAGCGACATCGCCGAGGTCGTTGCCTTCCTCGCGAGCCCCGCCGCGGGCTGGGTCAACGGCCAGACCGTGCGCGCCAATGGCGGGATCATCTGATCCCGCCCCTCTCCTCAATTCTGTCGTCCCCACCACACCACCCCACTTCGAAAGGGAACACGATCATGACCGACGTCATTCTCATCACCGGAGCCTCCAGCGGCTTCGGCCTGCTCACCGCCCGCGTCCTCGCCCGTGCCGGCCACACGGTCTATGCCAGCATGCGCGAAACCAGCGGCCGCAACGCGCCGCGTGTCGCCGAAATCAAGGCCTATGCCGTCGAACACCATGTCGACCTGCGCACCGTGGAGCTGGATGTCGCCTCACAGGCCTCGGCCGATGCGGCGATCGCGAAGATCCTGGCCGACAACGGCCGTCTCGACGCGGTGATCCACAATGCCGGCCACATGAGCTTCGGCCCGGCTGAGGCCTTCACCCCGGAACAGTACGCCGAGCTGTTCGACATCAACGTGCTGAGCACGCAACGGGTCAACCGCGCCGCATTGCCGCAGTTACGCAAGCAGGGCAAAGGCCTGGTGGTCTGGGTCTCATCGAGCAGTTCGCGCGGCGGTACGCCGCCTTACCTTGCACCTTATTTCGCGGCCAAGGCGGCAATGGACGCCCTCGCCGTGAGTTATGCCGGCGAGCTGGCGCGCTGGGGCATCGAGACCTCGATCGTGGTCCCGGGCGCCTTCACCAAGGGCACCAACCATTTCGCCCATTCCGGCTCGCCCGCCGACAAGGCCACGCTCGATGAATACGCCAAGGGACCCACGGCCGACATTCCCGACGTCGCTTTGAAAGGCCTGGCCTCGCTCGAACCGGAGGACGCCGACGCGGCCAGTGTCGCCGACGCGATCGCCTATGTGGTCGACCTGCCGTTCGGCAAACGCCCGTTCCGCATCCATATCGACCCATCCCAGGATGGCGCCGAGATCGTCAACGGCGTTGCCGACCGCGTCCGCGCCGAACTGCTGCGCCGGATCGGCCTCGCCGACATCCTCGCGCCGCGGGTGATCGGGTGAGGCCCTCCCTTTGTCGTTGCCGGGCTTGCCCCACGGCTGTCCGGTTCAGTTTTCGGAGGCGTATCATCCCCTCAGTGTCATCACCGGGCTTGTCCCGGTGATCCCGCTTAGGGAGGCAGTGCGCTCCTAAGCGAGGTTGTGTCCGCGACTTGGCGTAGCCAAGTCGCTGAGGACAAGCCCGGCAACGACAAAAAGGGGAACATCGCCCGCTGCACTGAATAGCCGCCCTGCACAGAACCCCGCTTCAACAGCGCAGGCCGGCCGTGCTAACGTAGCCCCATGAACGCACGCGCAAAAATCGACATCAAGCATTCCACCTGCCCGCATGATTGCCCCTCGGCCTGTGCGCTGGATATCGAGGTGATCGATGGATCCTCGATCGGCCGGGTCCGCGGTTCCAAACTGCAGACCTACACGTCGGGCGTGGTGTGCGCCAAGGTCGCGCGTTACGCGGAGCGCGTCCATCATCCCGAGCGGCTGATGTATCCGATGCGGCGCACCGGCCCCAAGGGATCGGGGCAGTTCACCCGCATCTCGTGGGACGAGGCGCTGGACGAAATCGCCGAGCGTTTCAACGAAGCCGAGCGCGAGTTCGGGGCTGAATCGGTCTGGCCCTATTACTATGCCGGCACCATGGGCCTGGTGATGCGCGACGGCATCAACCGCCTCGCACACGTGAAAAAGTATTCGCGGTTCTATTCGACCATCTGCTCGACCATCGCCTGGGCCGGGTATGCCGCGGGCACCGGCAAGGTCGCCGGCGTCGATCCCCGCGAGATGGTGAAGTCCGACCTGATCGTGATCTGGGGCACCAACCCGGTCTCGACCCAGGTCAATGTGATGACCCACGCGGCGCGCGCCCGCAAGGAACGCGGCGCACGCATTGCGGCGATCGACGTTTACGACAACGACACGGTGAAGCAGGCCGATATCAAGATCATCCTGCGGCCCGGCACCGACGGCGCCTTCGCCTGCGGCGTGATGCATGTGCTGTTTCGTGACGGCTTTGCCGATCGCGCCTACCTCGCTGAGTATACCGACTGCCCGGACGAACTCGAGGCCCATCTCGCCACCCGCACGCCGGAGTGGGCGTCCGCGATCTGCGGCGTGCCGGTCGCGGAGATCGAGGCGTTCGCCCGCACCATCGGCGAAACCAAGCGCACGTTCTTTCGTCTCGGTTACGGTTTCACCCGCAGCCGCAACGGCGCGGCGCAGATGCATGCCGCGCTCTGCATCCCCGCGGTCACCGGCGCCTGGCAGCATGAAGGCGGCGGCGCGTTCTTCAACAACGGCTCGATCTGGAAATTCAACACCACCCTGATCGAGGGCAAGGATTCCATCGACCCGCAGACCCGGCAGCTCGACCAGTCCAAGATCGGCCGCGTCCTGACCGGCGATGCTGTCGCGCTGGCGAACGGGCCGCCGGTCAAGGCGATGCTGATCCAGAGCACCAATCCGATGACCGTGGCGCCGGAACAGGCGCTGGTGCACCAGGGATTCGCGCGCGAGGACCTGTTCGTCGCCGTGCACGAGCAGTTCATGACCGAAACCGCGCAGATGGCCGACATCGTGCTGCCGGCGACCATGTTCATGGAGCACGACGATCTCTATTACGGCGGCGGCCACCAGCACATCTCGGTCGGCCCCAAGCTGATCGATCCGCCCGGCGAATGCCGGACCAACCATGAGGTGATCCAGGGCGTCGCCAAACGCGTCGGCGCCACACACGGCGCCTTTGCCATGACATCGCGCGAGATCATCGATGCGACGCTCAAGCAGAGCGGACACGGCACGATCGAGGGACTGGAAGCCGACATCTGGCGCGACCTGCAGCCGGACTACCGCGCCTCGCATTTTCTCGACGGCTTCGCCCATGCCGACGGCAAGTTTCACTTCAAGGCCGACTGGCCCAAGGTGCCGGTGCCCCGCAACATGCTGATGGGCGCGTGGGAGCAGATGCCGTCACTGCCCGACCACTGGGCGATCATCGAAGCGGCTGACGCGGAGCATCCGTTCCGGCTCGCCACCAGCCCCTCGCGCAGCTTCCTCAACACCAGTTTCAACGAAACGCCGTCGTCGCAGGCGCGTGAAGGCGCGCCGACGGTGATGATGCATCCGGCCGACGCCGAGCGGCTGGCGTTGTCCGACGGTGAAATGGTCACGCTCGGCAACACGCGTGGCGAGACCACGCTCGCAGTCAAGATCTTCGATGGCCTGCAGCGCGGCGTGCTGGTGGCGGAATCGATTCACCCCAACCGCACCCATGCGGGTGGGCGCGGCATCAACATGCTCACCGGTGCGGAAGCCGTGGCGCCGTTCGGCGGCGCGGCATTCCACGACAACAAGGTGTGGGTGAAGAAGGCGGCGTCTACTTAAACTACTATCAGGTGCTTGCTATTTTTCATCGTCATGCCCGCGCTTGTCCCGGCCATGACGGAAAACGCAATGCGGCGTGCTAACCGCCCTTACTTCTTCGCCACCATCGGGCAACCGCCCTGGTCGAGCGGACGGAAGGCTTCGGCCGCCGGGATGGTTTCGATCAGCTTGTAATAATCCCAGGCGCCTTTCGACTCCTCCGGGGTCTTGACCTGGAACAGGTACATGTTGTGGATGTGCCGGCCATCGGCGCGCAACTGTCCGTCGCCGAACAGCGGATCCTTCGACGGCATCTCCTTCATCTTCGCGACCACGGTCTGGGCGTCGGAGCTGTTTGCCACGGCTGCCGCGCGCAGATAATGCAGGGTGCCGGCATAGACACCGGCCTGGTTCGCGGTCGGCCGCCGGCCGTTCATCTGGGCGGCGAAACGATCGGCGAACTTGCGGGTGCCGTCGTTCATGTCCCAGTAGAACCCTTCGGTGAGATACAGCCCCTTGGCATCCTTGAGGCCGATCGCGTGCACGTCGGTCAGTTGCATCAGCAGCGCCGCCAATTCCTGGCCGCCGGCGGTCAAGCCGAACTCGCCGGCCTGCTTCACCGAGTTGACGGTGTCGCCGACGGCGTTCGCAAGAGCAACGACCTTCGCCTTGCTGGCCTGCGCCTGCAGCAGGAACGACGAGAAGTCCGACGCGCCGGTCGGGTGGCGTACCGCGCCCAGCACCTTGCCGCCCTCCGCCTTCACCACCGCCGCCGCGTCGTTCTCCAATGCATGGCCGAAGGCGTAGTCGGCGGTGACGAAGAACCAGGTGTCCTTCTTGGCGCGCAGCAACGCCAGCGCCGTGCCGTGGGCCAGCGCCCAGGTGTCGTAGGTCCAGTGCACGGTATTCGGCGAACACTTCTCGCCGGTCAGCACCGCGGTGCCCGGACCGGAGGCGATGAACGCGGTCTTGCTGCCGCGCACAGTTTCCTGCACCGCGAGCGCCACCGATGAGAAGGGAACGTCGAGGATCGCATCGACCTTGTCGATGTCGAGCCAGCGCCGCGCGATCGCGGCGCCGATGTCGGCCTTGTTCTGATGGTCGGCCTGAATCACCTCGACAGTGAGCCCCGGCTTCTCGGCCTTGAAATCCTCGACCGCGAGCTTCGCCGCCACCACCGATCCGGCGCCGGTGGAATCCGATGCGAAGCCGCTGAGGTCGGTGAGAACCCCGAGCTTGATCGTATTGTTCGGAATTTCCGCGTGCACGGCGCTGGCGGCCAGCCACGCCATCGCCACCCCCGCCAGAGTCCCCTTCAGATAAGCCGACATGTCTCCTCCTTTGTTGTTTTTCGCAGCGTTATTCGTCGTGTCCGTGCGCGGGATCAGCCGCGCCGCAATCCCTTGAGAACCGTCTCGGCGACATCGACGCGCACCGTGCCCTGCGCGACCAGCGCGCGCGCCACCGTATCGACCTCATCGCCCACCGCCCCCGCCATCATCGCGATGTTCTGCGCATGCAGGTCCATGTGGCCCTTCTGGATGCCGACGGTCGCCAGCGCCTTCAGCGCCGAGAAATTCTGCGCCAGTCCCACCGCGGCGATGATCCGCGCCAGCCGCTCCGCCGTCCGCACCCCGAGGATTTTCAGGCAGGCCTGCGCGGTCGGATGGATCTTGGTGGCGCCGCCGATCAGGCCGACCGCCATCGGCACCTCGATCGAGGCGCTGAGATCGCCGGCCGCGGTGACTTCGTAATGGGTCAGGCTGGTGTAGCGGCCCGAGCGCGCCGCATAGGCGTGCGCGCCGGCCTCGACCGCACGGGTGTCGTTGCCGGTGGCCAGCACCACCGCGCTGATGCCGTTCATGATGCCCTTGTTGTGGGTGGCGGCCCGGTACGGATCGGCCGCGGCGAAATGATAGGCCTCGATGATGCCGTCGCGCACCTCGGCGCCGCCGATGTCGGCCAGCCGCCATGTTGCATGCGCCCGCGCCAGCCGCCTATCCGCCAGGTTCGACAGGATGCGCAGGTAGACCCGGCCCCCGCTCCAGCCGGCGATGTGCGGCGCTATCTTCTCCGCCATGGTGTTGACGGCGTTGGCGCCCATGGCGTCGCGCGTATCGACGATCAGGTGCGTGACCAGCATCGGCCCGCTGCGGCTGTCGAGGATCCGCACCTCGATGTCCCTGAAGCCACCGCCCAGTTTGACCAGGATGGGGTCGCAATCGTCGCAGATCGCCTTGATCTCCTCGCGCCGCTCCAGCAGGCGCAGGCGTGCCGCATGGGGATCCGGCACGTTCACGGCCTGGACCTGCGCAATCATCAGCGTGCCGGACATCGACGTCGAAAAACCGCTGTCGTAGGTCTGTCGCGCGGCGTTGCAGACAGCCGCCACCACCGACGACTCCTCGGTGGCCATCGGCACCAGCACGTCCTCGCCGTCGATCTTCATATTGGTGGCGATGCCGATCGGCACGTTCATGGTCGCCACCACGTTCTCGATCAGCTTGTCGGCGAGCGGCACCGGAAGGTTGCCCATGTCGGCGAGATGCGCCTGCGTCGCGTCGTCGAGATCGGCGAACGCCGCCACCAGGTCCAGCCGCTCCCGCGGCGATTTGCGGTGGAAGCCCGCGATCCGCGAACTGCGGTTGTGCCCCGGACCTGAATTCTGCATCACGTTCATCCCTGTCATCGCCGGTCGACGGCGTTCGCGCTGGAAGGGCCGGCAAGAGACAGGATTTGAGGACGGCAGCGCGGGATCGCGCATCAAACGGCTCCAGGCGCTCCGGTATCCGCGCCGTCGCCTCCCCATCGTCCAGCCTTCTTGCAAGAGGCCTCCGATGGTGCGCAACTGTATGCAGCGAGGGGTACACTGCAAGGAACGCTTTGCACATTTTGGGCAAGGCCCGTACCATTCCATCGATGGGTACAGTTCGACCAGCAAACGGGACCGCCAGCGCGAAATCGCGCATCGACACCGTTGTCGAGAGCTTTTCGGAGCGCATCGCCCGCGGCCTGATGCGCAGCGGCGAACGACTGCCGTCGATTCGCGCGGCGTCGCAGGCGTTCGGCGTCGCCAAGAACACGGTGGTCGACGCCTATGAGCGCCTGGTGGCCACCGGCCTGATCGAAAGCCGGCCGGGTTCCGGCTTCTATGTGGCCACGCGACGCACCAAGACACCCAGCCAGCCAGCGCCGGAAAAAGTCGATGCGGTCGACAGCGTCTGGCTGCTGCGCGAACAACTGGAAAAGCGCTACACCGTGCGGGTCGGCGATGGCCGGCCGCCGCCGGCCTGGATGGAGGGCTCGGAAGTCGGCCGTTATCTGCGGCCGGTCAGCAAGCCGGGCCAGCGCACCATTCCGGAAAGCTATGGCAGCCCATTCGGCCTGCTGCCGCTGCGCGAACGCATCGCCAATCTGTTGGCGGAACGCTCGATCGCGGTGACGCCGGCCCAGTTGCTGCTGACCCACGGCGCAAACGACGCGCTCGACATGATCGTGCGCCACTTCGTGCAGCCGGGCGACGCCGTGCTGGTTGACAATCCCGGCTATTATCCGCTGTTCGGCAAGCTGCGCCTCGCAAAGGCCAAGTTGATCGGCGTGCGGCGCAATGCCGATGGACCGGACCCGGACGACCTCGCAGCGCAGGCGACAGCCAGTGGCGCAAAATTATTCTTCACCCAGTCGCTGGCGCACAATCCGACCGGATGCTCGATCAGCCTTCCCATCGCCTATCGCATCATGCGGGTGGCGACGGAGACCAACCTGACCATCATCGACAGCGATCCGTTTGCCGATGTGATGCCGCCCAGCAGTGCGCGGCTTGCCGCTCTCGATCAGCTCGATCGCGTGATCCTGGTCGGCACCTTCGCCAAAACTCTGTCGGCGAGCCTGCGCTCCGGCTACATCGCCGCGCGGGCCGATATCACCGGCGCCCTGGCTGATCTCAAGATGATTACCCGGACCAACAGCTCCGGCTATGTGGAGCAGATCATCCACGACCTGATCGTCAGCGGCCGCTACCGCGGCCATGTGAAGCGGCTGACCGGACGGATTCGCGATGCGACGCACCTGGCTCATGACACACTCAAGCGCCTGGGCCTTCCGGTGTTCGGCGACCCCGGCGGCGGCTTTTACATGTGGTGCGAATTGCCGCCCGCCGTCAGCGACAAGGAGCTGTCGCGAGCCGCCGCCGAGCGCGGCATCCTGCTCGCACCGGGCTCCGCCTTCGACCCCAGCGGCAGCGCGGCAATCCCTGCCATGCGGATCAACATCGCCTACCTTCAAGACCCCCGGTTTGAGGCGTTCATGGCCGACATGGCGGCTCCGGGGCCCCGGCCCCCCGGGTTTTCACGGATAAATCCGCCGCCGCGTCGGCAGCCTCACCCGAAAGGCTGATGCCAGCGCATCCCCACCGGCTTATCATCCGAACAGGGGACGGAAACAGGTGCATCAATGGCCGAAGTGGAACGTCTCTCCCAGTTGATCGCTGACGTCTACGACACCGTGCTCGACCGGGATCGATGGTACGGTGTGCTGGAGAATACCGCCGGGTTCGTCGGCGGCTGCGCGTCGACGCTTTATACGAAGAACGCCGTCAGCAAGACTGGGCAGCCGTTCTATTGCTGGAATATCCCCGACGATGCGGTGCGGGAGTATTGCAAGGATTATTCGAAGATCGACCCGACTACGCTCTGCCAGTTCGTGTTCGACGTCGAGGAGCTCTACAGCACATCCGACTGTATGCCGTACGACGAATTTCTCGCCACGCGGTTTTACAAAGAATGGGTGCAGCCGCGGGGCTGGGTGGACAACCTGCAAACCACCCTCGATAAATCGGCAACCAGCTTCGCCCCCTTCGGGATATTCCGCAGCGCGCGCGAGGGCCTGGTCGATCAGGAGATGCGCCGCCGCATGCGGCTGATCGTGCCCCATGTGCGTCGGGCGGTCCTGATCGGCAACGTCATCGACCTGAAGACAACCGAAGCCGACGCGTTGACTGATACCTTCGACGGCCTGTCCGCGGGGGTCTTCCTGCTTGATGCAAACGCCCGGATCGTGTTCGCCAACAGCACCGGCAACGCCGTGATCGACGACGGACGGATGCTTCGTCGCGAACAGGATGCCCTGGTCGCGACCGATCCGCAGCAAGCCGCGCTGTTGCGCGGCGTGGTTGCCGCGGCCGCCAATGGCGATGCCGCCGTCGGCACCGGAGGGATTGCGATTCCGCTGGGGTGTTCACACACCAATCGCTGGATCGCCCACGTCCTGCCGCTGACCTCGGGTGCGCGCCGGCGCGCCGGCATCGCCTACTCCGCCGTCGCCGCCGTCTTTGTGCGACAGGCCTCCATGGAAATGCGCTCTCCGATGAACGCCATCGCCGACACCTACAAACTGACGGCGAGCGAACTTCGGGTGCTGTGTGCGCTGGTCGAGGTCAGCGGCATCCCCGCGGTCGCTGATATCCTCGGCATCGCCCAGTCGACCGTCAAAACCCATCTCCAGCATCTGTTCAACAAGACCGGTGCCAGCCGGCAGCTTGACCTGGTCAAACTGGTCGCGGCCTATGCAAGCCCGCTTGCAAGACCTGCGGCAAGTCCACGCGCGGCAGCACAATCCGCAACCACCGACGCGGCGCTGGCAACCCGCCACGTGCCCGCGACGGCCACGCCGGCGCGCAATACCGAAGCCCAAAAGGCAACGCCGGTTTAACCGGCGAGCGTGCCGGCAAGTGCCCGAAAGCGCTGGAGTTGATCCGCCTTCAGTTCACGGGCTTCGTCGCGGCCGACGAAAACCTTGAACATGATGCCGCCATCGACATTGAGAAAGGCGACGAACGCGGACGCCTTGTTCATGAAGGGGCGCTCGACGAAAGCCACGCCGCCGCAGCGGGTGTGCCGCAGGTGACCATGCAGCCCCTTGGGCTGCATCAAGTTGAAATAGCCGCGCCCGACCTCACCCTTGGGTACGGGTCCGGTGAATTCGAAGATCGCATCGTCAGTGTGCACGATCAGCGTGACATCGCCCCACGCCGCGATGTCCTGCATCACCTCGGCAAAGGTTTCGCCGCTGCCGAAACGCACCATCTCCGCGGGCAGCGCTTCAAGCACCGCGCGCGGCGTAATGCCGCGCTCGCGCGCGACATCCTCGATCACGGCGCCGCTGTTGGCGGCCATGTAGGTCTTGAGATCGTCTGACATGACACTCCCCCCGATCATCAAACGGCCACGAGGCTCACGCCGCGGCGTTTGACTTGCGCTCGGACTGGATGACCTCGAAACCCTCGAATTTCGGATGACCGAGATAGAGGCTCTCTCCGGTGCTGTTGCCGGCGCGCGCATGGGCTGCGCGAAACTCCTCGGACCGCGTCCACGCTTCGAATGCCGCCTTGCTGGCCCAGATGGTGTGGGTCGAATACAGCCGGTGGTCCTCCGCGTCGGGTCCGCGCAGCAGATTGAATTCGATGAAGCCGTCCATGCGATCAAGATAGGTTTCGCGTGTCGCCCAGATCTTCTCGAAGGCCTCTTCGGAACCCTTTTTGACCTGGAAGCGGTTCATGGCGATAAACATCAGTGTCTCTCCTGTTTGGCTTTGCATGACATTACATGGCTATCGGAAACAGACAAAGAGCCGCGCCTGGACATCGGCGCGGCCCTTGCGGCGTTGGCATGATGGGGGCCAGTCACGCCCCGCCGAAGCGAAACTTGATGCCCGCCTTGTAGACCCGACCAGGTGCCGACCCGGCCAGCAAAGTGTCGGAATCGATGCCGGCAGTACCACGCAGCACCGCTGACGGCAGGTAGTAGGCATTCAACAGATTATCAATGGTGAACGTTGCAAGGACGTCCGGCGTCGGCTGATAGCCGATGAAGATGTTGACGAGGTCATACGACGTCGCCGGAAGATACTGCGCGTTCAGATTTGATTGGGCACTGACCGCCGACCAGCGCACCGATGCCGTGACCTTTTCATCGAACAGGCGAACACCGAGGGTCGTGGTGATGGTCTGGCCGGGAACGGTGGCCAGATGCTCTCGCGTGGTGGTGTTGATGCCTTTCATCCACGAGCCCGACAGGCCCGCGAACCAGAGTCCCGCATCGTAGTTCGATTCGAGCTCGACGCCGTCGATCCGCGCACTGGCGACGTTCTGATACTGCGCCAGCGACGTCGGCGTCGTTGACACCGTCATCCATGGAATCCGCCCGGGGCAGAAACCGGGAGGGCCGGGGCAGATCTGGACCAGCGGCTGGGGAGGACCAAAGTTGACCAGATCGATGTAGTCGTCGACGTCGTTTCGGAAGACATTGACCTTGGCGCGAATTTTGTCGCCGGCCTTGAAGACATCATTGAAACGAAAATTCAGGCCTGCTTCCTTGGTCTTGCCGACCTCCGGCCGCAGACCGAGATTTGGCAACAGCGTGAACAGCGAGGGGAAATTCGTGCTTCCGGTGCCGAAAGAGACGCCCGGATGATTGCCGGACACGAGCGTTTCCGTGACAGCCGGCGCACGATAGCCCTCGGCATAAGTGACATAGCCGGTCACCCAGGATACCGGCGTAATCCCAATAGTCGATTTCGGCGAGAAACGGTCGTTCGACGTCTCGAACGAGCCGCTGTTCAAAGAGTAGTTGTCGTACCGCACGGCATTGATCAGCTCGAGCCACGACGAATAGTTGCTCTTGAGCTGGACGAATCCGCCGCCGACCTGACGCTCGCCATTCGGCGTGGTGAAGGTGGACGCGCCCTTGGGATCGACGACCTTGACCCGGTCGACGAAATAGTCACCGCCATACGTCACGGCATGAGCAACCGGCCCGGTATCGAAACGAGACGTGTTATAGATATCGAACCCCGTGGTATCGACGGTAAACGAGCGGGTATCGCCGATCGCACCGGTAATCGGATTTGCCGCTCCCGCGATCTTGGTCTGATCTGTATCGGTGCCGTTCCAGTAAACACTGGCCTTGAAATCGAAAATCCGGTCTTCCGGCCTCTGGTACTTCCAGCTCAACGTTGCCGTCTGATTGGTGGTGCGGGTGGAATAGGCCGAGGTATTCGGCACCTGCGGCTGTCCGGTGTTGTATCGCGCATCATAGCCGATAAAGCCGAGCTTGACCTCATGCCCGTCCGCGGGCCTCACCGTCAGCTTCGCGAGCCCGGACTGCACGTCCTGGGACGAGTTGGGAACTTCGACCCCATCACCATTCCTGTAATTTCCCTGGGTGCGGAACGAGCCACCGACAATGAAATCCACATTCGGATTGACGCGCGCGCCAACGAAGCTGGAGATACCGCCACGCGACGTGTTCGATCCGACATCGATTCCGCTCAACACGCCCCACCGTTCGCCGGCGCGCAGGATATCTTCCACATCCTTGGTGCGGAACGAGACGACGCCACCGATGGCGCCCGAACCGTAGATGTTGGCAACCGGGCCGCGAACGATATCCGCCTCGGCGATCATCGAGGGATCGAGATAAAAGTAGCCGTTGGCGTTGTGCCCGGTGCGCTGGAAATTCTGGCGCGCGCCGTCAATCACCACAGCCACGCGACCGAAGTCCTGCAGACCACGAATCCCGATGGCGGTGCCCGGCTCGTCGCCCCGCTCCTGAAACGACACGCTCGGCTTGCCGAGGAAAATATCCGAGGTCCGCTTCGGTCCGAGCTGGTCGATGTCGTTCTGATCGACCTTGCTGACCCCAGCCAGCGTATCGATGACCTTCTCCTCGGTCTTGGTGGCCGCAACCGTAATGGTATCGAGGGTCTGCACGCCCTGCGAATTCGCGCTGGCCTGCGCATTGGCATTGCGGACGTTCTCGTTCGGCTGCGGTGTAGCCTGACGTTTTGCCGCACGGCGTTTCGCTGGTTTCGCGTCAACCGGTTTCGACGCATCCGTCTGCGCAGCAGTCGGATGCTGCACCTGCGCATCCTGCGCGCGACCGAAAGACGCACCCGCCAAACTCAGCGCAAGCGCCGACGCACCCCAAAGGAGCACGCGCGTGCTCCCGGCCCCGATAACCATGATAGCCCCCAACAGTCAGTCAAGCGTTCTGCTTGCAAACATTCTGCTTGGTTATGGCTGGCGGGCGGCCGGAACAGTGCGGCGGCTAGCTGGCTAATGCGCTCAAATGTCGAGCACAAAACCAATATTTCATGACATTTCCGTAAGGCGCGCCCTCCGCACGGTCAAGCGCGCATCGTTGCTGTTTATATCAATTGTAAATTGACGGGCTTGGAGGTCGTCAGCCCGAAACCGTATATCCAGCAAATCACTGGGGCATCGACAAAACATCATGCAGGACACGCAGCACGACATGGCGAACGGGCCGGCGGAGACGACTGCGGCGAGCCGCAACATCGCGCTGACCGGCAATCGCCTGGATGCCCGCGATCTGTTCATCGCAACACGCGAGATCACCATTGCCCATGGCGAAGAGACCTACCGGCTGCGGTTGACCTCCCAGAACAAGCTGATCCTGACCAAATGACATCGCGTCGTCTGCATACCGCATCCCTGCTCGTCGCGGCGCTCGCGCTGTCGATCGTCGCCGCTCCCGGTCTTCGCCCGGCATTCGCTGTCGACGCGCCGGCGAATGCAGCAACCAATGCCGCCCCCGCCCGCATCGTGTCGGTGGGCGGAGCCGTGACTGAAATCCTCTATGCCCTCGGACTCGAGAACAAGATCGTCGGCGTCGACGTCACGAGCCTCTACCCGCCCGAGGCACTGAAGCAGAAACCGAATGTCGGCTATATGCGTCAGCTCTCGCCGGAGGGAATCCTCGGTCTCAATCCGCAGCTCATTCTCGCCATCGAGGGGTCCGGGCCCAACGAAACGCTCGCGGTGCTGAAGGATGCCAAGGTGCCGCTGATGACGGTGCCCGAGGTCTATTCGGACCAGGGCATCCTCGACAAGATCAAGCTGATCTCGGAGGAGATGGGCGTCAAGGATCGCGGCGCCTGTCTCGCGACCGCCGTCTCTACCGACCTGACCTCCGTCCACGCCTTGCGCGAGCGCGTCACCAACAAGCTGCGCGTGATGTTCGTGATGTCGCTGGTCAATGGCCGCGCCATGGTCGCCGGCCAAAAGACCGCGGCAAACGCCATCATCGATCTTTCCGGCGGCATCAACGCCATCGGCGACTATGACGGCTACAAGCCGATCAGCGAAGAGGCGATCGTCGCAGCCAAGCCCGATGTGATCCTCACCATGCAGCGCGGCGCCGATGCGGTGACGCCCGACATGGTTTTCGCCAGCCCCGCCTTCGCCATGACGCCCGCAGCAAAGACCAAGGCCTTCGTGGCCATGGACGGTCTTTATCTGCTGGGCTTCGGGCCGCGCACGGCCGCCGCCGCCCATGACCTCGCCGGCCGGCTCTACCCGGAATTGTCGTCGGACAAGGACCACTGGACATCGCACGTTCTCACGGCCGATTGTCGACACTGATGTCCGCAACTGAGACGAGCACGGCGATAACCCCTGTCGCCGCGACAGCGCGTCCCCGCGCATTTCCGGTCATTTCGCTGCTGGCGGCTGGCCTCGTTCTCTGCGCGATCACCGCCGCCACGATCGGCGCCGCCGGCATTCCGCTGGCCCGGCTGCCCGCCGCCCTCGGCTTTGCAGCTTCCGGCACAGACCCTTCCGTCCTGGCGCGCGACGCCCTGGTACTGTGGTCGATCCGAATTCCGCGCATCGTGATCACCGCCATGGTCGGCGCCATGCTCGCGGTCGCCGGCGCGATCATGCAGGGCCTGTTCCGCAATCCGCTGGCCGATCCGGCGCTGGTCGGAGTCTCGAGCGGCGGCGCACTGGCGGCAGCTTCGGCCATCGTCATCACCGACAGTGCCTGGGCGAAGACGGTTGTGTTTCCGCAGTTCGAACTGTTGCCGATCGCCGCTTTCCTCGGCTCACTGCTGACCACCTATGTCCTGTACCGGATCGCCAGCCGCAACGGCCGCACCTCGGTGGCGATCTTCCTGCTGTCGGGCCTTGCCATCGCGGCGCTCTGCAATGCGGGCATCGGCCTGCTGGTGTTCGTCGCCGACGACCGGCAATTGCGCGACATCACGTTCTGGCTGCTCGGATCGTTCTCCGGCGCCACATGGTCGAAGGCGGCGGTGATCGCGCCGGTCATGGCCGCCGTGCTGCTTGCGACCTCGCTGATCGCGCGCGAGCTCGATGTGCTGGTGCTGGGCGAGGCCGAGGCGTTCCACAGCGGCATCAATGTCGAGCGGCTGAAGACCATCGCCATCGTGCTGGTTTCGGCGATGACCGGCGCTGCGGTGGCGATCGCCGGCATCATCAGCTTTGTCGGCATCGTGGTGCCGCATCTGCTGCGCCTCGCCATCGGCCCGGGACATCGCCTGCTGCTGCCGGCGTCGGCGCTCCTGGGGGCAGCCCTGATGGTCGGCGCCGATACGCTCGCCCGCACCCTGGCCGCACCCGCCGAGGTTCCGATCGGCGTTTTGACCGCCGCCGTCGGCGCGCCGTTCTTCCTGCTGATCCTGCTGCGGCAACGCGCCTCGGTCCTTGCATGAGCACCGCCTACGAGCTCGATGGCGTCTGCGCCAGGGTGAGAACCGCGGTTCTGCTCAATGGCATCGCGCTGCAGGTACGCGGCGGCGAGACCGTGGCGATCGTCGGCCCGAACGGCGCCGGCAAATCGACCCTGATGCGTATCCTGTCGGGAGATTTTGCCGCGTCGTCGGGATCGATCAAGTTGAAGGGACGCGCCATCGGCAACTACCGCGCCGAGGAGCTCGCCACCCGTCGCGCCGTGTTGTCGCAGCATGTGCAGGTGACGTTCCCGTTCACGGTCGACGAAATCATCCGGATGGGCGGCGGCCGCCATCCGCGATCGATGGTCGATCCCCTCGCCACAGCGGCGCTCGCGGAAGCCGATCTCGCCGAATTCGCCCACCGCGAACTGCCGACGCTGTCCGGCGGCGAACAGCAGCGTGCGCATTTCGCCCGCGTGCTGGTGCAGCTCGCGTGTGGTGAAGCCCAGGCAGGACCGGGCGTGCTGCTGCTCGACGAACCGACCTCCAGCCTGGACCTTCGCCACCAGATCAATCTGCTGGAATCGGCAAAACGCCGCGCGAGCCTGGGCACGGCCGTCGTGGCGGTGCTGCACGACCTCAATTTGGCGGCACGGTTCGCCGACCGGATCGTGGTGCTGAAGAACGGCCGGCTGGTTGCCGACGGCACACCGGCAGACACCATCACCGACCAGTTGCTGAAACGCGTGTTCGAGGTCGAGGCCAGTGTCGGCCGCACGCCGGACGGGCTTCCTTTCGTGCTGCCGCAGCAGATGGCGCAGATTTCTCTTCAGTAGCCCGGGTGAGCGTAGCTGGACCTGGGTCGTCACACCAAGATCGCGCCACAGATACGGCGCGCATGCAGCCACCTGCAATGCTGTTCCAGCTTGCGCCTCGCCAGTGACATCAGCTTCCAGCCACCCCGGCGTGACGAATTTCTACTTGCTCTCCCGCAGAGGTTGAGATTTGATTAGTGCGGGTCTGGGGAGATGAGCAAATTGCGTAGTATAGTCGAGGCGAGCGTGAAGCTCGCTCTGTTCACTGTTGGACGGTCGTGCCTCACGACATCGCAGGCCGTCTAAGGTGGCGATACCGGCGTTCGACGGACGCGGGTTTTTGCCCCCCTTTTTGGGCACGGATGCAACGACCCCCTCGCGCTCCCCATACGACGCAACGATGACTGAATTGCTCGCCGCGTTAGGGACCACCCCCGTGCGCCAAAACTTGCTTTTGGGCCTTATTAAATATCGAGAGCTACTCGGTTCATTCGGCTATACCAGTGGTATACAATTCATCGACGGAAGCTTCGTCGAAGACGTGGAAACCCGAGAGGCTAGAGACCCCGGCGATATCGACGTCTTCAGCTTCTTGATGCAACCAGCCCAATACGTCGGTAACATTGCCTTGTGGCAGACGACGGGTTTCCCACAATGGGCAGGCGAGATCGTCAATCGAAGCTTAAACAAGCAGCGATACCAATTAGATACCTACGGCATGGTGGTCGACCAAAGCGGCCCACTCGGCATGATGAATGCAACCATTTATTGGTATAGTCTGTTCTCTCACAAGAAGGTCGCTCAAGATTGGAAAGGGTTTGTTAGAATTTCACTGAACCCAGCCGACGACCAAATAGCTCTGGCGTCAATAGTATCTGGACCATAAATGCCGACACTTCTTTCAACACGTGCTTTGCAGGACGACCTTGCTTTCGTCGACGATCAACTACGTCAGCATAGCGACCCCTATGACACGGTTCGCTTGATGTGGCAGCAGCGACATGAGCAATTGCAGCGAGAGCTTAGCGAACTGGAAAGCGCCTACATTACTTTCGCAGAGGTGGCACTACTATTCGAAGGCAGCCCTGTTCGCGGATCAGAGGAAATTAAGCTCGCCTTCGCGACAAAGATGCTTGATCAATATCAAGCGCTTGTTGGAACAATAGCGGCAGAAAAGGGCGGAGCGGTTGTCGCCGCAAAGGGCCAGGTTCCTCGCGCTTTTACATCCAGATTATACATCAAAGACATGCTCAGAGGCTCGGTGGGCTTTCTACTTGAAGAACCAAAGCCGGATCAAAACTCCCTCGTTCCCACTCTGCTTAAAGATGCCGTTGAAGAAGCTACGCTGGCTTTGAGCGATCTTGCTAGCGGAGAGACTGAGAAATTCAATACGCGAGTAGATAGCCTCAGTCCACGCGCAGTAAATGCAGTCAAAAAGATCATCAAGACCCTCAGCGAATCCGATGCAGAAATAAAGATTGTAGGCACCGATGGCGAAGTGCAACTGGATCGAGAGAAAATCGCGCGCCTCAACATTCGTTTGAATGAATTGGAAGTCTTCGAAGCTCGCGAAGAGACGAAGGGAATGTTGCTAGGAATTCTGCCTGACCGCCAGCAATACGAATTTAAAATCGGAGATGATGGACCGATCATATTTGGCCCCGTGTCAGAGGATTTAGATGAGCGTTACCTCACCAGCCCCGACTTCGCAGCATCAATTTTATTGAAGCCTGTCGTCGCACAGTTTCTTATCATCACCAAGGTCCAGGGAGGACAAGTTCAATCTCAGCAAAAAGTCCTCGAACGAATTACACTTGCTGATGTTACTCAAACCCGCCTGACTTAGAAACCTCTGTACGTTTCTAATCGTTTTCATTGTTGCGGGATCGCCTAGCAAGCCCATCAGCGAAGGCTCCCGCCCCCAACCCTGCAGCGGCAAGGCATTGCGCGGCTTCTTAGGAGCTGATCCGAGCCGCATCTGGCGCTTGGTGTTCGAAATACTTTTCAGACGTCCTGCGCGATGGTCTAAGACTCATCCGTTCCGCATGACGGACAAAACCGTAGCGGAAGCGCTAAATCGTGTGAAACGTTTAAAGGAACGCAGAGGCCAGCGCCGGCGACTCGGTCAGCGCATGCGCCATGTATTCCAGTGCGCTCTTGACCTGCCCGCGGTTGGTCGGACCGCCGATGCAGACCCGCACCGCCTCCGGCGGCACACCTTGCGCCATGAACACATCGCTGGCCACCACGCCGATCCCGGTGGAGCGCATGTGCTCCACGAATGACGACCGCGTCCAGGCCGCCGGCAGCGGCACCCACATGTTGAAACTCAGCAGATCGGCCTTGTAGGAATCCTTCGGCAGAGCCTCCGCCGCAAGCTTCTGCCGCGCCGTGGTCTCCGCGCGGATGAACCGCAGCAGCGTGTCGGCGGTGCCGTCCTCGATCCATCGCGTCACCAGCGCCACCGTGAGCGGCGACGCCATCACCGTGGCGGATCGCAAGGCGGACGCGAACGGCCAGGCCGAGCGGGTGTCGGGCACCACCACATAGGCTGCGCGCAATCCCGCGCCGATGCATTTGGCCAGGCCCGCCACATGCCAGGTCAGATCCGGGGCGATCGCCGCGAACGGCGAATGCCCATGACCGTGCTCGGGAATGAATCCGTA
The DNA here is from genome assembly GCA_041424235.1 of Hyphomicrobiales bacterium. Classification (GTDB taxonomy): domain Bacteria; phylum Pseudomonadota; class Alphaproteobacteria; order Rhizobiales; family Xanthobacteraceae; genus Bradyrhizobium_A. Next base: position 78,304 of record JBGMOD010000082.1, on the reverse strand, counting down.
GGCATCGTCCTCGATGATGGGCATGTCGAAATGGCGCGCGATCGCGACGATCTCGCGGCGGCGCTGATCCGGCACCGTCAGCGTGGTCGGGTTCTGCAACGTCGGATTGAGATAGATCGCCTTCGGCTTCAGCGTCTTGCAGGCATCCATCATGGCCTGCGGTTCGATGCCATCATCGTCCATCGGCAATCCAACCAGATTGATGCCAAGTTGCGCCGCGATCGACCTGATCCCGGGATAGGTGATCGCTTCGCACAGCACGGCGTCCGTGGGTTTCGCCAGAATGCTCAGGATGCCGAGCAGCGCCGGATGCGCGCCCGGCGACACGAACACCCGCTCCTGCGCCGGCACCAGCGCGCGGCGCCCGAGCCAACTCGAGGCCGCGTCCTTGTCCGCCTGGGTGCCCCCGAAGCCCTGATAGCGCAGCAACGAGACGATATCGCGCGTCACATAATCGACGCCGGCCTGCATCCGCGCGATCAGCTCTGGATCATCCGGCTCGGGCGGCAGATTCATCGACAGGTCGACCGGGCGTGGCGGCGGCGCGGCCGCCAGGCGTCGCGGGCGCGGCTTGTCGCGCACGAAGGTGCCCTGCCCGACCTTGGATTCGATCAGCCCGCGCTTCTGCGCCTCGACATAACCGCGTGCGACCGTGGTGAAATCAATGCCGAGGCGCTTGGCGAGCTTGCGCTGCGGCGGCAGCCGATCACCGATCACCAGCCGCCCCGCGGCGATGTCGTCGGCAATCGCATCCGCGATGGCGAGATAACGCGGCTTGTCGCTGGTGGAGAGATCGGGGCGCCAGTCGGCCATGCGATGTCCAATGCCCAAATTGAAGTTAAATTGACTGTATATTGTTGCACGACAGATTGCAAACTTGGAGGCGCATGCGCAAGCAAACGGGGAGACGCTCGGCGGTTCCCGCCATAATGCGTTGCTCAAGGAAACAGCTTGCTGCCTAGCGTTTCGAGGCACGCCGATAGTCGCGGCGATGGCAGCCCGTCAAGTTTCCATTCAACATTGATCGTATACTTGAATGCAAATTGAATGTTCTGATGCTTCAATGTGCAAAACGGTATCTGGCACATTGATTGCAATTCTTGATCCCGATCCGGGAGGCCGGACGAGAGCAAGGAGTCAATGATGCCCGCAGTCACAGTGCCCGCGCGACAGAAAGGCGACTTTCTGGTCGATTACGAAGAGAAGGTTTTCGAAGACGTCAAAGCCAAGCCCGGTGAAAAAGCATTGGTGACGTTTCACACCGTCGCCTTCGAGGGCTCGATCGGCTTCGTCAACATGCTGCAGGCCACGCGCCTGATGCGCAAAGGTTTTGAAACCTCGATCCTGCTGTACGGCCCCGGTGTCACGCTCGGCGTGCAGCGCGGCTTTCCCAAGATCGGCGATGAAGCGTTCCCCGGCCATCAGAACTTCAACAATACGCTGACCAAGTTCATGGCCGAAGGCGGCAAGGTCTATGCCTGCCGGTTCGCATTGCAGGCGCTGTACGGCCACGGTGAGCCATCACTGATCCCGGGCATCACGCCGATCAGCCCGCTCGACGTGCTCGATCTGATCCTGCTGCATCGCCGGGACGACGCCTTCCAACTTCACACCTGGACTCTCTAGGTCTGGACGCTCTGACCGCAGCGGCAGGCGAACGACGGAGAATCACGTCATGTCAGGACAGCGCATTGTCAGGGTTGCGGCGGTGCAGATCGCGCCGGACCTAGAAACACCGACCGGAACGCTCGACCGGGTGCTGGCGGCTATTGCGGACGCCGCCGGCAAGGGTGCGCAGCTCGTGGTGTTTCCGGAGACATTCGTGCCCTGGTATCCCTACTTTTCCTTCGTCCGCCCGCCGGTGCTCAGCGGCGCCGACCACATTCACCTCTACAACAACGCCGTGGTGGTGCCGGGACCGGTGACCGACGCAGTCGCACAATCAGCGAAACGCCACAGCATGGTGGTGGTGCTCGGGATCAACGAACGCGACCACGGTTCGCTCTACAACGCCCAGCTGATCTTCAACACCGATGGCAAGCTGCTGCTGAAGCGGCGCAAGCTGACGCCGACATTCCATGAGCGGATGATCTGGGGCCAGGGCGACGGCGCCGGCCTCAAAGTCGTCGACACCACCGTCGGCCGCGTCGGGGCGCTGGCGTGCTGGGAGCACTACAATCCCCTCGCCCGCTATGCGCTGATGGCGCAGCACGAGGAGATCCATGTCGCCCAGTTTCCCGGTTCGCTGGTCGGCCAGGTCTTCGCCGACCAGATCGAGGTCACCATCCGCCATCATGCGCTGGAGAGCGGCTGCTTCGTGGTCAATGCCACCGGCTGGCTGACCGAAGAGCAGATCGCGAAAATCTCACCCGACGAAGGCCTGCGCAAGGGTTTGCGCGGCGGCTGCATGACGGCGATCATCTCACCGGAGGGCAATCACGTCGTGCCGCCGCTGACATCAGGGGAAGGCCTCCTGATCGCCGATCTCGACATGGCGCTGATCGTCAAACGCAAACGGATGATGGATTCGGTCGGCCACTACGCCCGTCCCGAACTGCTGTCGCTGAGGATCGACGATCGGCCGACTGCGCCGATGCAAAGCATCCATCCCACCCATTTCATGCCCGCCACCGGAGATCTGCCCGATGAAACCGCTGACGCCGCACGACCTGCCGGCCCCGATGCCGACGGAACAGCTGATCAACGAATTGCAGTCCTTCGGAGTTCGTCTCGTTGATCCCAGAGCGAGCGCCGTAGGCCGCCGCGGCGGCGCCGGGCCCTCCGACCACACGCCCTTTACCATCGACGGAGCAACCGTGATGGTGCCGGTTCACAACGCGCCGGCATTCGAGAGCCCTTATCTCGTCGACAAGCCCGATGCGCTGGGCAACAGCCGCATCAGTCGCGACGGCGTGGAGCTCGGCAAGGTCTTGTTCCCGTTGCGGCCGAAATTCTATGATCTCATGACCGCCGACCGCATTCCCTATTCCAAACTCGCGACACTGCATGGACGCGACGTGCTCGCAACCACCGTTCTGCAAAGCTGCATCCGTTACCAGAGTCGCACCAAGACCTGCCAGTTCTGCGCCATCGGCCAGTCGCTGGCGGCCGGCCGCACCATCGAGCGCAAGACGCCGGCGCAGTTGGCCGAGGTGGCGAAGGCCGCGGTCGAACTCGATGGTGTCAAGCACATGGTGATGACCACGGGCACGCCGCCCGGCAATGATCGCGGCGCCGCGATCCTGGTGGAAAGTACCCTGGCGGTGAAAGCCGCTGTCGATCTGCCGGTTCAAGTCCAGTGCGAGCCGCCTGACGACGACCTCTGGTTCCAGCGCATGAAAGACGCCGGCGTGGATTCGCTCGGCATGCACCTGGAAGCGGTGAGCCCGGAAGTGCGCCGGCGCATCATGCCGGGCAAGGCGCAGGTCTCGGTCGAACGTTATTTTTCGGCCTTTGCAACGGCGGTGCCGGTGTTCGGCCGCGGCCAGGTGTCGACCTATATCCTCGCCGGGCTGGGCGACAGCGGTCCGGAGATCCTTGCGATCTGCGAACGGCTGGTCGGCATCGGCGTCTATCCGTTCGTGGTGCCGTTCGTTCCGATCGCCGGCACTCCGCTGGAAAGCCATCCGACCCCGCCGCCCGCGTTCATGCACGGCATCCTGCAGCCGCTGGCGGGCATGTTGCGGTCCGCCGGCCTGAATTCGCGCGACATCAAGGCGGGTTGCGGCAAATGCGGCGCCTGTTCGGCGCTCTCGACTTATGAGCGGAGGACCAACGCATGATCTTCGAACCGTTCAAGCCATTTCTCGCCGCCGGTTTCCAGGTCAAGTTCGCGACCGATCCCTGGGAAAAAGCCGCCGCGGCCGCACTGCGACGCAAGGTGTTTTGCGAGGAGCAACGCATTTTTGAAGGCGACGATCGCGACGCCATCGACGATGCCGCGATTGTCCTGGTGGCGATCTCCCTGCTCGGCATTGCTGCTGATGATGTGGTCGGCACGGTGCGCATCCATCCGGACGAGACAGAAGCCGAGACCTGGTGGGGCTCCCGGCTCGCGGTCGAAAAGAGCTACCGCCGGCTGGGCGCCGTCGGCGCAGGCCTGATCCGCCTCGCGGTGTCGTCCGCGCACGCGCAGGGATGCCGGCGTTTCCTCGCCAATGTCCAGAGCCAGAATGCCCTGCTGTTCCAGCACATGCACTGGCGCTCCCTCGGCGAGTTTGACTGGCACGGCAGGCCGCATCACCGCATGGAGGCGGACCTCGATCACTATCCACCGTTCGGCACGCCCGAAACCGGCTTCCTGTCACTGCCGAAGATGGCGGCCTGAGCCATGCCGGCCCGCTTTGCGATCGATCAGCTTGCCGAGCGGCTGCGCCGCAGTCGAGGCCTTGCGGCCAAAAGCGATATCGCGACCGTTGCCGCCTCGCTGGGATTGTCCGGCACCGACGCGATCCCGGTCGGCGACGATTGCGCGGCGATCCCCGATGGCGACGGCTTCACTTTGTTCGCCATCGAAGGCTTCATGAACGAGTTCGTCGCAACCGACCCCTGGTTCGCCGGCTGGTGCGGGGTGATGGTGAACATCTCCGATATTGCAGCGATGGGCGGACGCCCGCTCGCCGTAGTCAATGCGATCTGGACTGACGGCGCCGGCAACGCGTCGCCGGTGCTCGAGGGCATGAAGGCAGCTTCAAAGGCCTTCGGTGTGCCGGTCGTCGGCGGCCACACCAACATCCGCACCGACCGGGGCCAATTCGCCGTCGCCATCCTGGGACGGGCGAAACACTTGCTGACCAGCTTCGACGCGGTTCCCGGCGATCGGCTGGTCGCGGCGATCGACCTGCGCGGACGCTACCGTGAGCCGTTTGCCAATTGGGAGGCGGCGACCGATGCACCGGCCCATCGGCTGCGCGGCGATCTCGAACTGCTGCCGGCCATCGCGGAAGCCGGGCTGTCAAAGGCCGCCAAGGATATCAGCCAGGGTGGCCTGATCGGCACCGCGGCCATGCTCGCGGAATGCTCCGGTGTCGGCGTGACGATCGACATCCCCTCGATTCCCAAACCGGACGGCGTCGATCTGGAACGCTGGCTGCAGACGTTTCCGAGCTTCGGCTATCTGCTCTCGGTGCGTCCCGACCACGTCGATGAGACGCTGGCGCGCTTTCGGGCCCGCGATATCGCGGCCGCGTCGGTCGGCGAGATCAAGGCAGGCAGCACGGTGTCCATTCACGACGGTGCCGCGGACGAGATCATCTGGGATTTCTCGCACCGGCCGCTGATCGGCTGCGGCGTGCAAGTCCTCATTGGCCGAAGAGAGGTCGCATGACCTCGGCCCCGCTTCGCATCGCGATCCTGGCGCATTCGACCAATGCGCGCGGCGGCGTGGTGCATGCGCTGGAACTGGCCGAAGCCCTGACCCGTCTCGGACATACCGCCGTGGTGCACGCGCCTGATCCCAACGGCAACGGCTTCTTCCGCCAGACCCGCGTGCCGACCGTTTCGGTGAAGGCCACGACGACCACCGGCGATATCGCGAGCATGGTCGAGACACGCGTTGCCGACTATGTCAGCCACTTCGAGCAGCCGGCCGCCCGCCGTTTCCATGTCTTCCATGCGCAGGACGGCATCTCCGGCAATGCGCTTGCGACGTTGAAGCAACGCGGATTGATCGAGAATTTCGCCCGCACCGTCCATCACGTCGACGACTTCGATGATCCCCGGCTGCAGGCGCTGCAGCAGCGCTCGATCGCCGCGGCCGGTCATCTGTTCGTGGTCAGCCGGATGTGGCAGGAGCGCCTCGCCGCCGAATTCCCGTCGCCCATGACCGTGGTCGGCAATGGCGTCGACACGCTGCGTTTCGCCCCGAAACGCAGCGACCTCGATACCGCGTTGCGCACCCGTCTCGGCATGCGCGAAGGGCCGGTGCTGCTCAGCGTCGGCGGCGTCGAGCAGCGCAAAAACACCATCAACATTCTCGAGGCCTTCCGGCAGTTGCACGCCATCCGGCCCTCGGCTCAACTGCTCCTCGCCGGCGGCGCGTCGGTGCTCGACCATCAGGCCTATCAGGCGGAGTTCAAGGCGCGGCTCGACCAGATGGGCCTGCCCCGATCGGCCGTGGTCCGCGCCGGCGTGATTGCGGATGCCGACATGCCGTCACTGTACCGGCTGGCCGACGCATTGGTCTTCGCCTCGGTCCGCGAAGGATTCGGGCTCGCCGTGCTGGAGGCGATGGCCAGCGGCATCCCCGTGATCGCGTCGCACATCGCTCCGTTCACCGAATATCTCGGCGAGAACGACGTGGTCTGGTGCGATCCGCACAATGTGGGATCGATTGCCAATGCCATGGCCACCATCCTGGCCGAACCGCTGCGCGCGCGGCTTTCGCTCAACGGCCTGATGGTCGCGCATCGCCACGACTGGTTGCAAACCGCCCGCGCGCACATTCCCGTCTACACCGCCATGCGGGAGCTGCATCATGCCTGAAATGTATTTCCATGTGCGCTGGCCCGATGGCGCGACCGAAGTCTGTTATTCACCGTCGCTGGTGATCAAGGATCACCTGTTGATCGGCAAGGCCTATCCCCTGCCAGACTTCCTGCGGCGCAGCCGTGCGGCGCTCACCATCGCCAGCGAGCGTGTGCGCGAAAAATACGGCATGCCGTGTTCGCGGGCGCTCGGGCAACTGGCGCGCATCGAAGCGACCGCCGGCCGCTTCACGGCCGGACCCGACAGCCTTGTCACCGTGACAGCCTTCGAAGATTGACCACGAGCTCGAACAGGGAGATCCACATGTCCTCTGCATCGCATTATCCGGCCATTGTCATCGGCGGCGGACAAGCCGGCCTCGCCATGAGTTATCAGCTCAGCCGGGCCGGCATCGACCACGTGGTGCTGGAAAAGAACAGCATCGCGCATTCCTGGAAAACCCAGCGCTGGGATGCGTTCTGCCTGGTGACGCCGAACTGGCAGTGCCAGCTGCCGGGCTTTCCCTATCCCGGCAGTGATCCCAAGGGTTTCATGCTGCGCGACGAGATCGTCGGCTATGTCGAGGGCTATGCGAAACAGATCGGCGCACCGGTGCGCGAAGGCGTCGCCGTCACCCGCCTCAGGCGCGCCGACGCCGGAGGCTTCGCGCTCGACACCAGCGCCGGCCCCATGACCGCCGACAAGGTGGTGCTGGCCGTCAGCGGCTATCACATTCCCAATGTTCCGCGCATGGCGGATCGGATCAGATCCGACGTCATGCAGATCCATTCGTCGGCCTATCGCAACCCCGGCCAGTTGCCGGACGGCGACGTGCTGGTGGTCGGCAGCGGCCAGTCCGGCTGCCAGATCGCGGAAGACCTGCATCTGGCCGGGCGCAAGGTGCATCTTGCGGTCGGCAGCGCGCCGCGCTGTCCGCGGGTCTATCGCGGACGCGACGCCGTGGAGTGGCTGGACGACCTCGGCCAGTATGACCTGCCGGTCGACCAGCATTCGCTGAAGGAAAAGGTGCGCAAGAATGCCAACCACTATCTGACCGGGCGCGACGGCGGCCGCGACATCGACCTGCGCCGTTTCGCGCTCGAAGGCATGCAACTGTATGGCCGGCTCAAGGACGCCGGCTCGGACACGCTGCACTTCGCCGACGATCTCGCGGCCAATCTCGACAATGCGGACAAGATCTATAACGGCATCTGCGGCCTGATCGACAAACACATCGCGGAGACTACGATCGACGCTCCACCTCAGGCGCACTATGCGCCGGTGTGGGAGCCCGCCGCAGTGCCCACCGAACTCGATCTGTCCGCAGCCTGCATCGGCAGCATCATCTGGACCACCGGCTTCCGCTCGGACTGGTCATGGATCGACCTGCCGATGTTCGACGGCGCGGGCTATCCCACGCATGCGCGCGGCGTCACGTCGGTCGACGGCGTCTATGTGATCGGCATGCCCTGGCTCTACACCTGGGGCTCCGGACGCTTTGTCGGGGTCGGGCGTGATGCGGGGTATGTGGCGGAGCACATGGCGCGGCGGCTTGGAGAGGCGGATGGGGCGGCCGGCACGGTTGACAGCCCGACACTGGCCTCCAATGCGGCGTGAGGCATTCGATAACTATCGAAAGTACACAAGGCTACCCCGTCATCCTGAAGTGGCCGCGCGTAGCGCGGCCCTCGAAGGGCGACGGCCAATCCTTAAGTAGAATCGGCCGTGCATCCTTCGAGGCTCGCCCAGCGGTGCAAGTGCACCGCAAGGCTCGCACCTCAGGATGACGGCTTACACGCACGATCCTCACCCCTCCTTGAATCCATACTCCGGCACATTGCCGCTGGCGCCGTAGTACTTGAACGGCAGGAACTTGCCGGACATGGTGATCTTGACGCGATCGCCCTTCGGGTTCGGCAGCCGCTCCATCACCATGTCGAAGTCGATCGCCGACATGATGCCGTCGCCGTACTCTTCCTCGATCAGGGCCTTCCAGGCCGGCCCGTTCACCATCACCAGTTCGTAGAATCGGTAGATCAGCGGATCGGTCGGCGGCATCGGCATGCCGCGCATCGGCGTTTCGTTCAGCATGGCGATTTCGGATTTCGACAGCCCGAACAGCTCACCGGCATTGGCCGCCTGCGGCTTGGTCAGCTTCATCTGGCCGAGGATCGCGCCGGTGATCAGCACCTCGGAATAGCCGCCGATCTTTTCGCAGATGTATTTCCAGGTCCAGCCGTTGTCGCGCTTGATGTCGAGCAGCTTTTCGGTCAGGTCGGAACGCTTCATGGGGTTTCTCCCGGAGAGTCATGGTTGGAACGAACTGGGGCGCAAAGAACTTGGCCTGATCATCTTCAGGCAAGGCCTATGCCAGCTTTGCACGGCCGGAATTCTTCAACAATTCCAATAACGCTGCGGCAAGACCAAGCGGCCCGAAGCCAGGCCGACGCCGGTGGCGATCGGCCGGCATTTCCGCTTTGCTCTGTGTCGTTGGCTGTGTCTTGTCACCGAGGGCTTGAACGATGACATCTGCCGTGCCGAACGGTCCTTGCGGCTGAGGACGAAACCGCATCGCTGCACATCGGCGTCTGGGCGTAGCGGCGAACAAAAACAATGGCGCCGCGGGAAGCATCGCGGCGCCACTGTCGATCACTTGGAGACGGTTGGATCAGAATTTCACAGAGACGCCGGAGTACAGCGACTTCTCGGTGCAGCTCTTGTTGTTGACACCGGCCGCATTGAAGCAAACGCCATTGGCGGGGTTGCTGTCATCGAGACCGAACTTGTTTTCCCAGTAGCGATAGGCCACCCACACATCGAGGAAATGGGCATACTTCGGTCCCCACATCAGCTTGCTGGCGTCAAAGGTCAGACGGATCGGCTCGCTGTTGATTTCCGTCTTGGTGTTGTTGGCCGCGGGAAGCGTATATCCGCCGTATGCGCCGCTGCCTTTCGGACCGTAGAAACCGGCACGGCCGCTGACGGCGAAGTACTGGAGGTTCTCGGGCAGGAAGCCCAGGTCCATGTAGTAGTTCATTTCCACGGCCCAGGTGCCGTGGAAATGGGTGTTGCCGTCAGGAATGCCGGTGAACCCGGCCGGCACAAAGCCCGGCGTCACGAACGAGTTGTGGTTCCATTCCTGATAATACAACGGATTGACGTTGAAGAAGCCCTTGTAAGGCAGGTCGAAGGCGAACTGCAGGCCGGCCACGACGTCTTTCTTGTTCGGCGCCAGGAACTGGTTTTCCGTCTCGCCGTCGGCGCCGACCACAAACGAAATGTTGCTCAGCGGGCCGATGGTGAAAGCCTTGGTGTTGAAGATCTGATTCCACCCGAACGTGCTGCGGATCAGGCCATAGAACTCCATGGCGCCGGCGCAGGCGTTGGGAACGCCGATGGTGCCGATACAGGGAGAGGCGGGGTCCCGATGATCCGACTTGAGCAGTTCAAGGTTGATGAAATTCGTACCGTAAGCCCAGACGTCGAAATGCGTGAAGGCATAGACCTGCTTCGCAGTCTTGTCGGCGAAGCCCGGCGACGTCGCGTCGAACTGGTAGGCGTAGGTCAGCCGGTTGTCGTTCACGAGGAAGAACGGCACATCGATGATGGGCTTGGCCTTGACCGGCATCGGTGCAAGGTCGGCGGCGAGCGCCGAACTGAGCGTCGCGACGGCAAGCCCCGCCGCGAGCGCAAACGACTTGTAAGACATGATGATCCCCCAAAAGTGACGACAAACTGAAATCTGTCGGCATCAGTTTGCGCGGGAGCGGCAAACGAGAAAGCCCGAATGTTCCGCAGAAAATGCCCAGTTCTTGAGACGATCGCCAAAACCATCAGCGACTGGCCTGCCGCGCGCGGCCGCTTCTCGAGCTCTCCAGGACTCTCGGCGCATCGACCCGCCTGATGCTGAAAAGGCCTGAAAAGCCGCGATTTCTTGCGGCAATCTGGCGCAGGCGATGAGGCGCATCTGCGACAATTTACACATTGCTTTCGCGCGGCAGCTCCCGGCAGGGCCGCTGCCTAAAAAACAGCACCCCGCTCGGAGCGGTCGAACAGGATTCAGCGGACAGTTACAATTCTGCAACAGGTTGCCAGGGCAACCGTATGCCGTCATCGCCGGCGTCAGCACATCCGCGGCGGGGAGCGCGAACGATCGCGGCAGGCCCGGCGCGGTGCCGGAGTTCTAAGCATGTGATGGCGCGTTTTCGCCACTTACCTTCGATTCCGATTTGTCACAGTATTGTCAGCCGTGCCCCGCTTTAACCCGTGAGTTGTCCGGATCGATGTCAGACGCACCGCCCACCGCAGCTGCTGCCGGCGATTTGCCGCTTCTTCAGGCGATCGGCATCACCAAGCGATACGGCAATTTTCTCGCCAATGATTCGATCGATCTCGATATCCGAGCGGGCCAGATCCACGCCCTGCTCGGCGAAAATGGCGCCGGCAAATCGACCCTGGTGAAAGTGATTTATGGCTTGATCCAGCCCAGCGGTGGTGAACTGCGCTGGACCGGAAAGCCGGTCGAACTGAGCGGCCCCGCGGCGGCGCGGGCGCTCGGCATCGGCATGGTGTTTCAGCATTTCTCGCTGTTCGACAATCTGACGGTGGCCGAGAACGTGGCGCTCGGGCTGTCGACCGGCGAATCCTTCGGGCAGATGTCCGCGCGGCTCGCGGAGGTGTCGCGGAATTATGGGTTGCCGCTCGATCCCAAACGCCAAGTCTGGCAGCTCTCGGTCGGTGAACGCCAGCGAATCGAGATCGTCCGGGTTCTGATGCAAAATCCGAAATTCCTGATTCTCGACGAGCCGACCGCAGTGCTCACGCCGCAGGAGGCGGATCAGCTCTTCATCGTGCTGGAGCGCCTGACGTCCGAAGGACGCGCCATTCTCTACATCAGTCACAAACTGGAAGAGGTGAAGCGGCTCTGCGATACGGCCACCATCCTCCGGCTCGGCAAGAAGGTCGCGACCTGCAATCCCCGCGCGGAAACCGCCGGATCGCTGGCGCGCATGATGGTGGGGACCGACATCAAGGAGGTGAAGACGGCAGGCCATCGCACGGTCACGGTGCCTCGCCTGGTGGTCAACGACCTCAGCGCGCTGCCCGACGATCCCCACGGTGTCCGGCTCGACCACATCTCGATCGAATTGAAGGGCGGCGAAATTCTCGGCATCGCCGGCGTGGCCGGCAACGGCCAGGACGAATTGTTCGCCATCCTGTCCGGCGAACGGCGGCTGCCCGACCCCGCAACCATCGTCATCGACGGCCAGGGCGCCGGACATCTGTCCATCACCCAGCGGCGCAAGCTCGGCGCGGCGTTCGTGCCCGAGGAGCGCCTCGGTCACGGCACCGCGCCGCGGATGCGGCTGTCCGAAAATGCACTGCTGACCGGGCACGCCACTGGCGCAATGGTGCGTCGCGGCTTCATCAACAACAATGCGACGCTGGCAACCGTCGACCGGGCAACGGAAGCCTTCGACGTGCGCAAGGCCAAACGCGATCCGGAAGCCGCGAGCCTGTCCGGTGGAAATCTGCAGAAGTTCATTGTCGGCCGCGAGATCCTGCGCGAGCCGGGTGTACTCGTGGTCAGCCAGCCGACCTGGGGGGTCGATGCGGGGGCCGCCGCCGTGATCCGCCAGGCCTTGATCGATCTCGCCGCCCGCGGCGCCGCCGTGATGGTGATCAGCCAGGATCTCGACGAGCTGTCCGAGATCTCCGACCGCATCGCCGTGATGTTTCATGGTCGTTTGTCGCAGCCGCTGGCAACGGCGCAGGCCGATCGCGAGACCATCGGGCTTCTGATGGGCGGCAGCGCACTGACAGAGAAGGAGGATCCGCCGCATGTCGCTCGTGCTTGAAAAACGCGCCGAGCGCTCAACGGCAATCGCACTCGCCTCGCCGCTGATCGCGATTGCGCTGACGCTGGCGACGATGAGCGTGCTGTTTGCGCTGATCGGAAAAAATCCGATCACCGCCCTCTCCGTCTATTTCATCCAGCCATTGACCGACAGCTATTCGCTGCAGGAAATCGCGGTCAAGGCCTCGCCGCTGGTGCTGATCGGAATCGGATTGTCGCTGTGTTACCTCGCCAACGCCTGGAACATCGGCGCGGAAGGACAATTGCTGATCGGCGCCGTCGCAGGCAGCTGGATCGCGGTGAAAACCCAGGGCACCGACGCGGGATACTGGGTGCTGCCGGCCATGCTGCTGTGCGCGGCGGTTGCCGGCGCGCTGTATGCGCTGATCCCCGCGATTTGCCGGGTGCGGTTCGGCGCCAGCGAAATCCTGACCAGCCTGATGCTGGTCTATGTCGCCGATCTCCTGCTCGATTACCTGGTTCGCGGCCCCTGGCGGGATCCGAACGGCTTCAACTTTCCCACCACCGCCGAATTCGATTCCGTCGCCACCATCCCACTCCTGATCGGGGGCAGCCGGCTTCATATCGGCGTGCTGCTGACACTGGTCGTGGTGGCGGCTGCCTTCATTCTTTTGGGGCGAACCATCAAGGGGTTTGAAATCCGGGTGGTGGGTGCCGCCCCGCGCGCCGCGCGGTTTGGCGGTTTCAATGCCAATCACTTGACGATCCTGACGTTTGCGGTGTCAGGCGCGCTCGCCGGCCTCGCCGGCATCATCGAAGTCGCCGGGCCGATCGGCCACCTGCAGCCCGGCATCTCCCCCGGCTATGGGTTTACGGCCATCATTGTCGCCTTCCTCGGCCGGCTCAATCCGATTGGAATACTTATTGCAGGGCTTTTCCTGGCTCTCACCTTTATTGGCGGCGAACAGGCCCAGATCGCGATGAAAATTCCGCTCGACATGACCAAGGTCTTCCAGGGCATCCTGCTGTTCTACGTGCTCGCCTGTGACTCGCTCATTCTGTATCGCCTGCGATGGATTTCCTCCCAGCGGACCACGGCCGATGGAACTGCTTGAAGCCATCATTCTTTCAGTGATCGCCGCATCGACGCCGCTGCTGCTGGCGGCGACCGGAGAGCTTGTGGTCGAACGCTCCGGCGTCCTCAATCTGGGTGTCGAGGGCATGATGATCATGGGCGCGGCCTGCGGCTTCGCCGGTGCCCATCTGACGGGATCAACCCTGATTGGCGCGCTGTGCGGAATCTGTGCCGGCATCGCACTGTCGCTGGTGTTCGCCATCATGGCGCTCGGTCTTGCCGTCAATCAGGTGGCGACCGGATTGGCGCTGACCATCCTGGGCGTCGGCCTGTCCGGCCTGATCGGCGCCGGCTTCGTCGGTGAACGGATCGCCACCGCCGCGCATCTCAATATCCCCGGCCTGACCAGCCTGCCGTTCGCCGGGCGCATCCTGTTCGGCCAGGACATCTTCGTCTATGTCTCCGTCGCGCTGATCGTGGCGGTGTGGCTGTTTCTGTACCGCAGCCGGACCGGCCTGATCCTGCGCGCCGTCGGCGACAATCATATCTCGGCCCACGCGCTGGGTTATCCCGTTCTCAAGATCCGCACACTGGCGGTGCTGTTTGGCGGCGCTTGCGCCGGGCTCGGCGGCGCCTATCTGCCGCTGGCCTACACACCGTTCTTCATCCCGGGCATGACCGCGGGCCGCGGCTGGATCGCGCTGGCGCTGGTGGTGTTCTCGTCCTGGCGCCCGGCGCGGCTGGTGATCGGCGCCTACCTGTTCGGGGCGGTGAGCATTCTTCAGTTGCACGCACAGGGCGCTGGCGTCGGCATCCCGTCGCAACTGATGTCGGCGCTGCCTTATCTCGCGACCGTGATCGTTCTGGTTCTCATCTCCCGCGCGCGCACCGGCGGCTCGACTGCGCCCGCCGCGCTCGGGACCGTGTTCGTGCCGGACCGCTAGCGGACAACGTGCCGAAGACAAGAGTTTCCGAGGTGCGCGCGGCGGGGGCCGCGCTTCGGAAGTGTTTGTTCACCCGTCCTTGTGGAGAAAGCTTATGAGAAAAACCCTTTTTGCCGCCGCGGCCATCCTGTTTGCGGGCGCGGCCAGCCTGACCGGCGCATCGGCCGCCGACAAATTGAAAGTCGGATTCATCTATCTCGGACCGGTCGGCGACTTCGGCTGGACCTACCAGCACGAGGTCGCACGCCAGGAACTGGTCAAGGCGCTCGGTGACAAGATCGAGACGACCTATCTCGAAAACGTCGCCGAAGGCCCCGATTCGGAGCGTGCGATCGAACAGCTGGTTCGTGCCGGCAACAAGCTGATCTTCACCACCTCGTTCGGATACATGGACCCGACCCTGAAGGTGGCCAAGAAGTATCCCGACGTGCACTTCGAGCATGCCACCGGCTACAAGCGCGACAAGAACATGTCGACCTATTCGGCGCGCTGGTACCAGGGCCGCTACGTCCAGGGCCAGATCGCCGCCAAGATGTCGAAGAAGGGTGTCATCGGCTACATCGGCTCATTCCCGATTCCGGAGGTGATTTCCGGCATCAACGCGACCATTCTCGGCGCACAGAGCATCAATCCGAACATCAAGATCAAGATCATCTGGGCGAACTCATGGTTCGACCCGGGCAAGGAAGCCGACGCGGCAAAGGCCTTGCTTGACCAAGGTGCTGACATCATCACCCAGCACACCGACAGCCCCGCGGCGGTCCAGATCGCCTCGGAGCGTGGCGCGATGGCGTTCGGCCAGGACTCCGACATGATCAAGTTCGGCCCGAAAACACAGCTCACCTCGATCATCGACAACTGGGCGCCCTACTACATCGAGCGCGTCAAGGCCGAGCTCGACGGGAGCTGGAAATCCGAAGACAAATGGGGCGGCATCGAAACCAAGATGTTCCTGATGGCGCCCTTCACCAACATGCCCGACGACGTGAAGAAAATGGCCGAAGACACCGAAGCGGCCATCACCAAGGGCACGCTGCATCCATTCAAATGCCCGGTGATCGCGCAGGACGGCAAGGAAGTCGAATGCAAGGGCGGCAATCATCTCGCCGATCCGCAGATCCTCGGCATGAACTTCTACGTCAAGGGCATCGACGACGCCATGCCCGGCAAATAGTCGCCGCCACTCCCGCACGAGCCTGCGTCAACAAGAGCCCGGACCACCTCCGGGCTCTTTCCACAAGCGGTCAGATCATGCGACTCATCGCCGTCGCCGCCGCGCTGTGACGCCGGATCAGATCGGCGATGTCCAGTCCCGGAATCGCACCACTCTCCACCACCCATTTGCCGCCGACCATCACCCGATCGGCACGATACGCCCCGCACAGCACCAGCGCCGCCAGCGGATCGCCATGGCCGGAGAAGCGGAGTTCATCGAGCTTGAACAGCGCAAGGTCCGCCATCTTGCCGACGGCGATCCTGCCCAGCTCCGGCCGCCCGACACAGGCCGCGGAGCCTTCGGTCGCCCAGCGCAGCGCATCCCTATGGCTGACGCGGGTGACGCCATAACGCGCCCGCTGCAGCAGGAATGCCGCGCGGACCTCCTGCATCAGGTTGGAGCCGTCATTCGACGCCGACCCGTCGACGCCAAGGCCAATCGCCACGCCAGCCTCTTCCATGTCGCAGACCGGACAGCAGCCGGACGCCAGCAACTGGTTGCTGCAGGCGCAGTGGCTGATCGTGGTCTTCGCCCGCCCGATCCGCTGCATCTCGCCGGCGTTAAAATGGATGCCGTGCGCGAGCCAGGTCCGGCTATTGAGCCAGCCGCAGTCCTCCAGATAGTCCAGCGGCCGGCAGCCATGGAGCTGTTCGCAGAAACGATTCTCGTCCTCGGTCTCCGCCAGATGGGTGTGCAGGCGAACGTCGAGACGCTCCGCCAGCGCGGCGGTGGAGCGCATCAGCGAGGTCGTCACCGAAAACGGCGAACATGGCGCGAGTGCGATCTGGATCATCGCATCCTCGCCCCGCTCGTGGAAACGAGACACGACACGCGCGCTGTCGGCCAGGATGGTCTCCTCGTCCTGCACCACGCTGTCGGGCGGCAGGCCGCCGTCACGCTGCGAGCGATTCATCGACCCGCGCGTCAGCAAGGCCCGCAGGCCGAGCCGGCGCGCCACGGCAACTTCGATATCGACCGAATCCTCCAGACCGGCGGGGAACACATAATGATGATCCGTGGTGGTGGTGCAGCCGGACAGCAGCAGCTCCGACATCGCCACCGTCACGGCGAGTTCGAGCGCCTCCGGGGTCAGCCGCGCCCATACCGGATACAGCGCCTGCAGCCACGGAAACAGTTCGCGATCCATCGCGGCCGGCAATGCCCGGGTCAACGTTTGATAAAAGTGATGGTGAGTGTTGATCAGGCCGGGCAGCACGACATGAGTTGAGGCCTCGTAAACAACGGCATCCGGCGTGGCCGGCTGCCGGCCGGCGCGGACCAGTTCGACAATACGCCCGTCCCGGACCACCACGCCGCGTTCGGCTCCATCCGCCAGGATCGCCAGGGGATCCTTGATCCAGAGCGCTCGATTGTGTGTCGGCATGGGACGGTCTCCAATAGCCTCGCGAGAATACCCCGCAAGCCTCGCTGCAGCCATGTTTAACGAGGCGGCGACCGCGGGACAATTGGCTCCGGATTTGCAAGACTTTGCGAAAGATTGCTTGAATGCGCTGTTGCAGTTTGAGAACCTGACGCTGGCATGGATTTGAACACCATCACCGAGGTTGCCCGCCCGCGCAGCCGCGCGCAGTTGCCCAATTGGACGGCAGGCGATGCTTGGCTCGCGGGCGGAACATGGCTGTTTTCCGAGCCGCAGTCCCATCTCACGCGCCTGATCGATCTGAACGACCTGCAGTGGCCTGCCCTCACGATCAACGACAACGGGCTCGACATCGCGGCGACTTGCACCATCGCGGAGCTCAGCGCGCTGTCGGCCACCTCCGGGTGGCGAGCTGCGCCGCTGTTCGACCAATGCTGCCGGGCCTTTCTCGCCTCGTTCAAGATCTGGAAGACCGCGACCATCGGCGGCAACCTCTGCCTGGCGCTGCCCGCGGGTCCGATGATTTCGCTGACCACGGCGCTGAACGGCATATGCACCATCTGGACGCCCGATGGACACGAGCGCCATCTCGGTATTCTCGATTTCATCACGGGAGCGCAACGCAATGCGCTGGCCTCGGGTGAATTGCTGCGCAAAATCCTGCTGCCATCCACCGCGCTGCAGCAGCGCACCGCCTTCCGTCAGATCTCGCTGAGCCCTGTTGGACGCTCCGCTGCCCTGCTGATCGGAACCTCGGCCGACCACGCACCCTTTACGCTGACGATCACCGCCTCCACCATCAAGCCGGTGCAACTGGTCTTCGACGCGATGCCGTCACCAGCCGCACTGCGCGACCGTATCCTCGGCGATATTCCCGATGAATTTTATCACACCGATGTTCATGGCAAGCCGGCCTGGCGCAAACAGATGACATTGCGGCTGGCCGACGAGATCCATGCCGAGCTGTCCGGCGGATCCCCATGACATATCTGATCAACGGACAATCGTTCACTTCGGAGCCACGCCCCGGCCAATGCCTGCGCACCTTCCTGCGCGAACTTGGGTGGCATGGCGTCAAGAAAGGCTGCGATGCCGGCGACTGCGGCGCCTGCACCGTGCTGATCGACGGCGAGCCGGTGCACAGCTGCCTGATTCCGGCGCATCGCGCCGACCGGCACGAGATCACGACCATCGAAGGTTTGGCGGGCGATGAGAACGCTCACGCCATGCAGCGCGCGTTTCTCGATGCGCAGGCGTTCCAATGCGGATTCTGTACCCCCGGCATGATCCTCACCTGCGCCTCCCTCAATCAGGCGCAGCGCGCCGATCTGACCAACGCGCTCAAAGGCAACCTCTGCCGTTGCACCGGCTATCGCGCCATCGAGGACGCGCTGCTGAACCGCAAGGAGGTCGAGACCGACGGCGCGGGCGACGCTTTCGGACGCAGCCTCGCGGCGCCAGCCGCCACCAAGGTGGTTCGCGGACAGGCGCCCTATACATTCGACACCGCCATCGATGGCCTCTGTCATATCAAACTGCTGCGGTCGCCGCACGCACACGCCCGCATCCGTGCGATCGACAAGTCCGAGGCACTGGCCGTGCCGGGAGTTCTCGATGTCCTGACATGGGAGGACGCCCCGGAGCGGCGTTTCACCACGGGGACTCACGAGTTCACTCGCGACGATGCGCTCGATACCCGCGTGCTCGACACTGTCGTCCGCTTTATCGGCCAGCGCGTCGCGGCCGTGATCGCCGAAACAGAGGCCGCAGCGGAGCAAGGATGCCGAAAGCTCAGGGTGGACTACGAGGTCCTTCCTGCCGTGATCGATCCGCGACAGGCCGTGCTGCCCGGCGCACCGACCGTCCATGACGCAACGACGCCCGGCATCCTCAACGCCGCACACAATATCCTGGCGGAGGTTCGTTATCATCTGGGCGATGTCGATGCCGGCTTCGCCGCCTCGGATGTCGTCTACGAAAACACCTTTACGACCCAGCGGGTTCAGCACGCTCATCTGGAAACCCATGGCGGCCTCGCCTGGATCGATGACGCCGGCCGGGTCAATGTCCGCTCCAGCACCCAGACGCCGTTCCTGACACGCAAGCTGCTGTGCCAGATTTTCGACCTTCCGGACGACAAGATGCGCGTGGTCTGCGCGCGCCTGGGCGGCGGCTTTGGCGGCAAGCAGGAAATGCTGGTCGAGGATATCCTGACCCTGGCCGTGCTGCGCACCGATCGTCCGGTCAAACTCGAGTTCACCCGCGAAGAGCAATTCATCGGGGCCACCACCCGCCATCCGATGCGCGTGCGGGTGAAGGCCGGCGCGCGCCGCGATGGAACGCTGACCGCGCTGCAGCTCGACGTGCTCTCCAACACCGGCGCCTACGGCAACCACGGCCCGGAGGTGCTCTATCATGCCTGCGGTGAATCGATCGCCGTCTACAACTGCCTGAACAAGAAGGTCGACGGCATCGCCGTCTACACCCACACGGTGCCGAGCGGCGCTTTCCGCGGTTTCGGGTTGCCGCAGACCACGTTCGCCGTCGAGGCGGTGATCGACGAGCTGGCACGCGGCATCGGCATGACTCCGATGGAATTCCGCCGTCGCAACATCGTGCGTCCCGGAGACCCGATGACATCACCGGGAAGCGAACACAGCGACGTCATTTACGGAAGCTATGGGCTCGACCAGTGTCTTGATCTCATCGAAACCGCGATGAGCGATTCCCGCAACGAGAGCTACACGCTCGCGCCGGACTGGCTGACCGGCGAAGGCGTTGCGCTCACCATGATCGATACCGTTCCGCCATTCGGGCACTTTGCCGACGTCCGCATCTCGCTGCGCGCGGACGGCTATTTCGATCTCGTGGTCGGCACGGTCGAGTTCGGCAACGGCACCAGCACGGTGCACCGGCAGATCGCCGCCAGCGCGCTGATGGTTCCGGTCGACACCATCCGCCTGCTGCAGTCGGACACCGACCATGGCGGACACGACACCGGCGCCTATGGCAGCGCCGGCACCTTCGTCGCCGGACGCGCGACCCAACTCGCCGCGGAAGCGCTGCGCGACGATATCCTGCGGTTCGCGGCAGGCCTGACAAAAATGTCGGTCGAGGCTTGCCGGCTCGATGCCGGCCACGTGGTCTGCGGATCACGACGCCTCACACTCAAGGACATCGCCACCGCCGCCCACGCGCAAGGAAAGGTCTTCTCCGGCCATGGACACGCCACCGGCTCGCCGCGCTCGATCTCTTTCAACGTGCAGGGCTTCCGTGTCGCGGTTCACCCCGGCACCGGACAGGTTCGTATTCTCAAGAGCGTCCAGGCCGCCGACGCCGGCCGCATCGCCAATCCGATGCAGTGTCGCGGCCAGATCGAAGGCGGTGTTGCCCAGGGCATCGGTGCAGCCCTGTATGAGGAGGTGATCATCGACGATCAGGGGCGCGTGGTGAATCCGAAATTCCGCGACTACCACGTGCCTTCATTCGCCGATCTTCCCCGCACCGAGGTGCTGTTTGCGCAGACATCGGATTCCGTCGGCCCGCTCGGCGCGAAATCGATGAGCGAAAGTCCGTACAACCCCGTCGCGGCCGCGCTCGGCAATGCCATCGCGGACGCAACCGGCATCCGGTTCTGCGATCTGCCGTTCAAGCCGGACCGGCTGCATCCCGCGCTGGCTGAAAAATTCGGACAAGCGTCGCTCGAGCGCTGATGACGTTCTCACCTCGAAGCACTAGGCTTGAACCGCGATCGCGACCAGCCATCGCCTGCGTCCGGGGTTGAAGCATGGAATTTCGTGAGATCCGTTACGCCCTCTCGGTGGCGAAGGAGCGCAGCTTCACCAAGGCGGCACAGCGCCTCAACATCTCGCAATCCGCGGTCAGCGAGCAGGTTCGCCTGCTGGAGGAAGAGATCGGCTTTCCGCTGTTTGCCCGCACCCCCCGCGGCATCGAGCTGACCGAGCGCGGCCGCACATTCCTCTATGAGGCCGAGCGGGTGGTCGGCGATGTCCTCAGCCTTTCCGACACCGCACGGCGGCTGAAGGGCGCGATCTCCGACAGCCTGACCATCGGCATGGGCTCCGGCATGGCGCAGATCTTCATGCCGCGGCTGTTTCCACGCTTGCACGAGATCCTGCCCGGCGTCCGGCTGGAACTTTTGACCGCGCCGACCAAGAACATCTTCAACGAGCTGCATGAGGAGCGGATCGATGCCGGCCTCGCGATCGAATCCGATCCGGACCGGCTGCCCTCGGGCCTGGTGTTCTTTCGGCTGACCACGGCGGAGCTCGCGCTGATCGTGCCGCCCAAGCATCCCCTCGCCCGCACACGCACACCCGTCGATATCGGCCGCCTGCTCGCCGAGCCGATCATCATGAGCGAACTCACGGTCGGCTACGGCCAGGTGGTGCTGTCGCTGTTCACCGATCTGGGCATCAGGCCGAACATTCTTGCGATCGCCGACAACATCGAGACCATCAAGGTGATCGTCCAGTCGGGCAAGGGAATCGCCATTGTGCCAAGGGCTTGCGCGGAGAACGAGGTCTCGCTCGGCGTCCTGAAGGCGCTGGCGATCACGCCCAGCCGCAGTGTCGCGCTCAGCCTGTTCCGCCGCCGGCAACCGCTGTCGCGCCGCAAGGAAGCCTTCCTGACCGCGTTGCAGGACGCCCTGAAAGACGGCTGAAAGCCGCATTATCGGAAAATCAGATAGCAGCATCAATAATTGATTTTTGACAGGGGTCGGGGCGGCGACCGATAGTTTGTGTCGCAACACAACGCCTTGCCTGCTCGGCGAGCATCCCCACACCGCCAAAAACAGATGTTTTCGGAAATTCGGAGGAGCGATCCAGCCTCATGACAGCCGCAGCCGCACCTCGTTTCCGCATCGGCATCGATACCGGAGGCACCTTCACCGATATCGTTTCCGTCGATAGCCTCACCGGCGCCATGCACGTCACCAAGGTGTCGAGCACGCCCGCCAATCCCGCCATCGGGCTGGTGCGCGGGGTCAATGATATCCTCGGCGCCGCCGGCGGCACGGCGGGCGATGTCGCCGGCCTGGCGCACGGGACAACGGTGGCCACCAACGCGCTGCTCCAGGGGCAGATCGATTCGCTCGGGCTGATCGTCACCGCGGGCTTCCGGCACATCCTCGAAATCGCCCGGCAGTCGGTGCCGGAAGGCTACGGCAATTCGTATTTCTGGGTGAAGCCGGATCGGCTGGTGTCGCTGCAGTTCGTGCGCGAAGTGGGCGGCCGGCTGAATTTCCACGGCGACGAACTGCGCCCGCTCGATGAAGCCAGTGTGCGCGAGGCGGCGCGCTATTTCCGCGAGCACCGCATCCGCGCCATCGGCATCTGCCTGATCCATGCCTACGCCAACAGTGCGCATGAGCGCCGCGTGGCCGAGATCGTCGCCGAGGAGTATCCGGAGGCCACGCTGTCGCTGTCCTGCGCGGTGCTGCCGGAATACCGCGAATACGAACGTGCCGTCACCACTCTGGTCGATGCCTTCGTCAAGCCGTACATGGAACGCTACCTCAGGCGCGTGCATGACGAGCTTGGCCCGCTAAAGGACAAGCCGTTCCTGGTGATGCAGTCGAGCGGCGGCGTCGCGAGCACCGAGCAGGTGGTGCGCAAACCGATCACCACTGCGCTCTCCGGCCCCGCGGCGGGCGCGCTCGGCAGCGCCGTCATCGCCGAGATCGCCGGTTTTCCGAACCTGGTGACGCTCGATGCCGGCGGCACGTCCACCGATCTCTGCCTGATCGAAAGCGCGAAGCCGCATGTCACCAACGGCGGATCGGTGGGCCCGTTCCCGGTGCGCATCCCGATGATCGACATCGAGACCATCGGCACCGGCGGCGGGTCGATCGCCTGGATCAGCCGCGAAGGCCACCTGAAGGTGGGCCCGCGCAGCGCGGGCGCCGAGCCCGGCCCGATGTGTTACCCGAACGGCGGCAACGAGCCGACCATCACCGACGCCAACCTGGTGCTGGGACGCATTCCCCCGGCCCTGATCGGCGGCGGCATCGCGCTCAATGTCGAACGCGCCCGCAGCGGCATCGCAGCGCTGGCGGAAAAACTCCCCGGCAGCATGAGCGTCGAGCAGCTCGCCAGCGGCATCATCGAGATCGCCAACTGGAACCAGGCCAATGCCATCCGCCAGATGACGATCCAGCGCGGCATCGATCCGCGCGGCTTCGCGCTATTGTCGTTCGGCGGCGCGGGGCCCGCGCAATCCGCAGCGGTGATGGATCTGCTGGGGATGAAAGCCTGCATCGTGCCGCCCAATCCCGGCAACCTCTCGGCCTTCGGCCTGCTCGCGGTCGACTGGCGCACCGATCAGATCGTCACCAAGGTGATGCACGAGGACGCCGTCGACCTCGCCGCCATTGCCGAACACTATGCCGCGCTGGAGCATGAAGCGACCGAGACGCTGAAGCGTGACGGCATCGAGGCCGATCGCATACGCCTGGTGCGCGAGGCCGACGTCCGCTACGCCGGACAGTCCATGGAAGTCCGCGTCACCGCGCCGGGCGGCGCGGTCGATGCGGCATTCCTGGCCGCTCTGATCGACGCCTTCAATGCCGCCCATCTGCGCACCTTCGGCTACAACTATGCGGGCCGGCAGAAGATCGAGCTGGTCAATCTCTGTGTCTCCGGCTTCGGCATGATCGAACGCCCGGCAATGCCCAAACTCGCGGCACGCAGCGCCACACCGGCGCGCAAGGCGATGCGGCCGATCTATCTCGACGGCGCACTCCATGACACCCCGATCTACGATCGCGCGGTGCTGTCGCCCGGCTTCCGTCTGGACGGCCCGGCCGTGGTTGAAGAATTCGGCTCCACCACAGTTGTGTTTCCGGGCCAGCATCTCGACGTTGATCCGCACGGCATTCTGATCATCCGCCCGACAAAGGCACAGCTCGAGGTCGTTCGATGAGCCCCGCCAATCCATCCGCCGCAAAGTCATCCGCTAAACCGTGGCCGACCGCGCCCGTGCAGGCCGCTGCGGCCGTCGATCCGATCATCCTGCAGATCGTCGAAGGCACCCTGAACTCGATTGAGGCCGAGATCGAGTACGCCATCGAGCGCACCGCACGTTCGCCGATGATCCGCGAGGCCCACGACTATCGCGTCGGCCTGTTCGATCGTTACTGCCGCAAGCTGACGGGACGCTCCTATTCGGCGATGCCCAACGCGGTGGTGCGCGACTTCCCGCCGGAGACGATGCGGCCGGGCGATGTGTTCCTGATGAACGACACCTATCTGACCGAAGGCAGCATCGGCCACCTGCCTGATCTCTGCAGCACCGTGCCGGTGTTCCACGAGGGCGAAGTGGTCGCCTACATCCAGGCGTTCGGCCATCACGATGACATCGGCGGCAAGGTGCCGGGCTCGATGCCGGGCACCGCGGCGACCGTGTTCGAGGAAGGTCTCGCGATCCCGCCGGTGAAACTCTACAGCGAAGGCGTGCGCAACGAGGCTGTTTATACCATCGTCAAGCGCAACACCCGGGTGCCGGAGATGCTGGCCGCCGATCTCGACAGCGAGATGCAGGCCTGCATCATGGGTGCGCGCCGCATGGCCGGGCTGTTCGAGCGCTTCGGCCGGGCTCAGGTCGAGGCCTGCTTCCAGGCCATTCTCGACAAATGCCGCGACATCTATCGCAACGAACTGCTCGCCAAGATCGCCGACGGTGAATACGTCTGGGAAGACTATGTCGAGCATGACGGCGTCACCGATCCCAAGCTGCACAAGCTGGTGATGAAGATGATCAAGAAGGGCGGCCGCATCACCCTCGACTTCAACGGCACCGATCCGCAGTCCACCGGTCCCATCAACTGGCCGGCCGACTATGCCGACGGCGCGTTTCTGATCAAATGGATCGCGCCTATTTTGCGCAACCTCGCCGATACGCCGGAGCGCGCCGCCGAGATCCACGTCAATGAAGGCGTGTGCGAAGTCTTCGATATTGTGTTCCCGCCCAAGGGCACACTGATCACGCCGGAATGGCCGGCGGCAACCAACGCCCGCTCGTTCGTGCTGCTGCGCGTTCTCGGCCTGCTCGCCGGCGTGGTGGCGCAAGCGGTCGACGGCCGCATGCCGGCCGACCAGGAAACCATCCGTTACACCGGGTTCTACGGCACTGACAGCGACGGCAAATCCTTCCTGTCGCGCGAGGTGCTGGGCGGAGGGTCCGGCGGGCGTTATTACGCCGACGGCAACGACGCCATCCACATCGTGCCGGATTCACGCAACCAACCGGCGGAGTTCACCGAGACACGGTTTCCGCTGCTGGTCGAAAAACTCGCGCTCAACACCGATTCCGGCGGCGCCGGCCTGCGCCGCGGCGGACTGGGCTACGAAAAGCATTATCGTGCACTGGTGGACTGTCGCACCATCGTCACCGCCGACCGCGTGCGGCTCGGCTGTTACGGCCTCAATGGCGGCAAGGCCGGCGCGCCATTCTGCGTCACCGTCGATCTCGAAGGCGAAGCCCGCGATCTCGGCGGTCTGGTCGATGGCGAGCCGGTGCTCGCCGGACAGGTCGTCCGCGTGGTCACCACCGGCGGCGGCGGCTGGGGCGACCCGCTAACCCGCGAGCCGGACAAGGTGCTGCAGGACGTGATCGAAGGCCGGGTCTCGCCGGAACGCGCGCGGGAGGACTATGGTGTGGTGCTGATCCAGAAGCCGGGCAGCGATGGCCAGATCGATACGGATGCGACCGCGCGGCTGCGTGCCGACAAGCAATCGCAGCGATCGGCGACACCGGAGATGATCGACCGCGGGCCCGGCTATGACATCATGTTGAGCGGGAAAGCCAAGCCGCGCATGCGGGCGGAAGTCTAACCGCCTCGGATTGGATCGTTCGCCGGCGCGCCGCTGCACCGCAGCGGCGGTCGGACAACGAGGAGCCGTGCACGTCGTGCGGCTTCGATTGCGATTGTCGACGTCGGCGAACGAGATAGCGTTGTCGCAGCCCTAAAGTCGAAGACGGATGACGCGGTTTTCGGCGCTCCACGGCACGGTCCTTGCCTCTGAATCAGGCCGAGTATGAGGCGGATCGGGACTGCTTTTGCTGGTTCTCGACGAGTCCTGCCGTTGAACAGGGAGAATTTCGATGGGAATCCATAGCAAAAGCACACGCCGGCAACTGATGGTTGGTCTTGCCGGCCTCACCGCCGCGGCAGCCCTGCCGGTGAAGGCCCAGGACAAGCCAGCGGACAAGGTCAAGGTCGGGGTATTCCCCCTCAGTTCCTCACTGCCCTACTTCGTCGCCCTGGAGCGCGGCTTCTTCAAGGAGGTCAATCTCGCCCCCGAAACCATCAAGCTGATGGGCGGCCCGGCCAACGTCGCCGCCCTGATCACCAACCAGATCGAAGTCTCCGTCGTGCTGGTGATGCTCGAGGGCATGAACGCCAACGTGAAGAAGCCCGGTGTCGCAACCTACATCTCAGCGAACAGCCAGACCAAGACCTGGCAGATGGAGCAGTTCGTCGTTCGC
The DNA here is from genome assembly GCA_041424235.1 of Hyphomicrobiales bacterium. Taxonomy (GTDB): domain Bacteria; phylum Pseudomonadota; class Alphaproteobacteria; order Rhizobiales; family Xanthobacteraceae; genus Bradyrhizobium_A. Next base: position 51,895 of record JBGMOD010000082.1, on the reverse strand, counting down.
ACCGGCTTCAAGGCGGAGACGCTGCAAGACCTCAAGGGCGCCAAGCTGATGACGGCGCCCGGCCCCGCCAATTTCAACACCGCAAAGGCCGTTCTGGCCAAGGCCGGGCTGAAGGATGGCGATTACTCGATCGATCAGCTCGACATGGGTCAGCACATCAATGTGATGAAGGCCGGCACCTTCGATGGCGGTTACACCCTCGAACCGCAGGCCACCATCATGCGCAAGATGGGTGTCGCGCGTACGCTCGAAGCCGGGCTGATCTCGAAATACATCCTCGGCGACGACTCCGCCAACAGCTACGCCGCCGGATGTGCGCTCTCCGCCGACTTCATCGCCCAACGGCCCGATGTCGCCAAGCGCTTCGCCGCCGCCTGGGGCAAGGCCATCGCCTTCATCAACACCCAGCCCGCGGAAGCGCGCAAGTACCTCGCAAAGAATACGCTGACGCCTGACGACGTGGTCGATGACGTGCCGATGCTCGGCTACGCCATGGTCAGGGACATGACACCGAAGCAGATGGAGGAATGGCAGAAGCTGGTCGATTTCGGCGCCGAGATCGGCGTGGTGCCGGAGAAGATCGATATCAAGAAGTTCGTGGCGGCACTTTGATCGGGATCGCAACCATGGCGGCGCGGACAGCAACGGCAACGGCGGTAACGGGTTCAATGACAAGCCAGCGGATCTCGACCGCGAACCGCACCGCGCCCCATGTTACCATCCGTGGCTTGAGCAAGCGCTTCAACGACACGGTGATCTACGACAATTTCGATCTCGATCTGCCGCGCGGCAAATTGATCTCGATCTTCGGGCCCAACGGTTGCGGCAAGAGCACCCTGATCAACATGATTGCCGGCCTCATTCCCGTCGATGCGGGCGAAATCCTGTTCGACGGCATGCGGCTCGACCAGATCAAGTTCGGCTACGTGTTCCAGAACTATCGCGAAGCGATGTTTCCATGGCTGCGCGCCATCCAGAACATCGAGTATCCGCTGAAGAAGATGAAATTGCCGAAGGCGGAGCGGCGCAGCCGGATCGAGCGCCTTGTTGCCCATCTCGGCGTGAAGATCGACCTCAATATGTACCCTTATCAGATGTCCGGCGGCCAGCAGCAGTTGGTCTCGATCATGCGCGCGCTGATCGTGGAACCGGAAATCCTGTTCCTGGACGAGCCGTTCTCGGCGCTCGACTACGAGATGACCTTGTTCATCCGTGAGCAGCTGCAGCGCATCTTCATGGAGACCGGCACGACCACGGTGCTGGTGTCGCACGATCTCGAGGAAGCGGTGTATCTCGCCGATCGCATCCTGCTGCTGTCGCGCCATCCCGCCCAGGTCGCGGATTTCGTGCCTTATGACGGCGCCCGGCCGCGCGACGGCACCACGCTGTCCGATCCCAACTTCGTCGGCATCAAGGCGCACTGCCTTGAGATCTTCCAGCGCGAAGTGCGCAAGGGCTGAGGGAAACGACAATGAAACGATTCGATCCCTACCTGCCGCTGATCGGCGTATTCGGGCTGATCGCGATCTGGGCCTTGACCGTGCAGTTGCGCCTGGTCGACCCGGTGCTGCTGCCCGGGCCGGTCGACACGTTTCGTGCGCTGTGGAAAGGCATGACCGGCGGCGCTCTCGGCGTGGATTTCGTCAAGACGGTGTGGCGCACCATCATCTCGACCGCGATCGCGGCCGTGATCGCCATTCCCCTCGGAATCCTGCTCGGCTCGTGGGAGCGGCTCTACCGGTCACTGGAGTTCGTTATCGATTTCTTCCGCTCGACACCGGCCTCCGCCATGTTCCCGTTGTTCCTGGTGCTGTTCGGCGTCGGAGACAAGACCAAGATCTCGGTCGCGGCATTCGGCGCCGTCCTGGTGATCCTGTTCAACGTGGCCTACGGCGTCATGAACGCGCGCAAGACCCGCCTGCTGGCGGCAAAGGTGATGGGCGCCTCGCGCCTTGGGGTCCTGATCGACGTCATGCTGCTGGAATCGCTGCCGCAGACCTTCGTTGGCCTGCGTAACGGCGTCTCGCTGGCGCTGGTCATCGTCGTCGTCGCCGAGATGTTCATCGGCTCGCAGGACGGCCTCGGCCACAGCGTGTTCGAGGCCCAGCAACTGTTCGAAATGCCGAACATGTACGCCGCAATCTTCGCCGCGGGCGCGCTCGGTTATGGATTGAACCTGCTGTTCCAGCTGATCGAGCGGCGCTTCGTCCACTGGTCGGGGAAATAGCGCGACGACCCGCCGGCTGACCGCCTTACGCCCGAGCCGCAGCCCGCGCGAACGCCTCAAGCGTAGTCGGCGGACGAACCAGCAGCCAGCGCAGAACGTTGGCATTGCCGGCGAGACCATGGCGTTCATAGTAGCGGAACATCTTGAGCAAGGTCTCGCGCTCGCTGGCGCCCATGCCGCCGATGCGCATCCGGGCATCCCACACCTCCGGCGGTTCGGCTTCGACCCGCACCGGGCGACCCAAAGCTTCGCTCAGCACCTTCGCGACCTCAAGCTGGCTCAGGGGCGGCGTCCCCACGAGTTCGTAGCTCGCACCGGTGTGACCAGGTTCGGTCAGCACCCGCGCGGCAGCCTCCGCCACATCGTTGAGATCGACCAGGCTGATGCGGCTCGCAATGGGATAGGGAACGCGGAATACGCCATCGTCCACGATGGCCCGCCAGCTCGCAAGCAGGTTCTGCATATAGGCGGTCGGCTGCAGGATTGTCACATCGAGGCCGCTTGCGAACAGCAATTCCTCGACCCGCATCTTGTTCCAGTGGTGCGGCATGGCTTCAATCTGCGGATGCAGCACGGAGTGAAACACAAACCGTTCGACGCCACTCGCCAGGGCTGCAGCGATGACGTTGGCACCGAACAGGATTTCGTCGGAGCTGACGTTGGGGCAGATGTGATAGATCGCCCGCGCGCCCCGCGCCGCGTGCGTGAGGCTATCGCGATCCGCCATCGCACCGACCACGACCTCGCTGGCGCCGAGGGCACGCATCGCATCGGCACTTTCAGCACGATGAACAAACGCCCTGACATCGTGATGGCGCGCGACCAGCGCCCGGATCACGGCACGTCCCGTCTTGCCGCTCGCGCCAGTGACCAGGATCATGGTGTTCCCCGGCGGTTCGATCTGCGCATGGTCAGGACTCCGGCGGCCTTGCCGTCAACTCCCACAGCATGCTCGGATTGAGCGGAATTTCAAGCAGCTCGATGTTGCGCGCCGGCAAACCCAGGGCATCCTCGATCGCCTGCGCGAACAGCGGCCCGACCGGAATCGCGCCCGCCTCGCCGGCGCCCTTGATGCCGAGCGGATTAAGCGGCGACGCGGTGACGGTGTGATCCAGCTCCATGCGCGGCACCTCGAGCGCAGTCGGAAGCAAGTAGTCGGCGAGCGAGGCGTTCAGAAGCTGACCGTCGTCGTCGAACACCAGCTTTTCATAGAACGCGTTGCCGATGCCCTGCGCCACGCCGCCGTGAATCTGTCCCGCCAGGATCAGCGGATTGATGACGGTGCCGCAATCATGAACAACCACATATTTGTGGATCTCCAGCATCAGCGTCTCCGGATCGACCTCGACGATCATGGCGTGGACGCCGCTTGCGGTGGCGCCGCGCGGCGGCCCGAAATACTGCGTGGCCTCGAGCCCGGGTTCGGTCCCCGGCCGCACGGCGCCGCGCATCGGGTTCGCTTTCATGGCGAGCTCACCCAGGCGGATCGCGCGCCCGGGCACGCCGACAATTGCGACCTGGCCGTTCTCCAGTACGAGATCGGCCTCGGCGCATTCGAAGTGCTCGGACGCCAGCCGCAGGATCTTTTCACGCACCACTTTCGCGGCCTCGTTGACGGCGTTGCCGGCCACCACCGCGCCGCGGCTTGCGAACGTGCCGGCGCCCCAGTGGAAACGATCGGTGTCGCCGGTGACGATATCGACGTCGCGCACGTCGACGCCGACTTGATCGGCCACGATCTGCGCGAACGACGTAAAGTGTCCCTGCCCCTGGGTGCCGATGCCGGTGGCGACGCTGACCTTGCCGTTGGACTGGACCTGGACCCGGGCGCCTTCATAGGGCCCGATGCCGGTGCCCTCCACATAACAGGCGATGCCGACCCCGACATGACGCCCTTGGGCGCGCAGCCGCGGCTGCTCATTGGCAATGAATTCCCGGTAACCAATCGCCGCCAGCGCCTTGTCGAGCACCGGCTCGTAATTGCCGCTGTCGTATTCGAGCGGCGCGAAATCCTGATAGATGATCTCGTTGTTGTAGGGAAACGCATCGGGCGGAATGAAGTTGCGGCGACGGATCTCGACACGATCGATGCCGAGCTCGTACGCCGCGATATCGAGCAGCCGTTCGATCACGAACACGCCGTGCTGCCGTCCCGCGCCCCGATACGGCGTCACGATCGGCAGTGTCGTGAACACCGCGGTGAAGGTGCTGTCATAGTTCGGCACCACATAGGGTCCGAGCAGCGTGCACTGGCTGTTGATCGGGACGGTCAATCCGTAAGGGTCATAGGCTCCGGTATCATGCAGGAAGACGTCCTTGACGCCAAGGATGCGGCCTTCGCCATCCAGCGCCATTTCCGCGTCATGGATCTGGCTGCGCTCATGGGTGGTCGCGACAAAATGCTCGAGCCGGTCCTCGATCCATTTCACCGGCCGCTGCAGCGCCATCGCCACCCATGGCACGATCACCTCTTCCGGATAGAACAGCATCATCTTCGGCCCGAAGCCGCCGCCGACGAACGGGGCAATGACCCGGACCTGCCGTTCGCTGAGACCAAGCATGCCGGCAAGGCCGTTGCGCACGAACACCGGGCCCTGGGTCGTATCCCAGACCGTCAGTTGACCGGCCCGCCCGTCCCATTGCGCAACCATACCGCGGGTTTCCATCGGAGACGACGCGCCGTGATCGTAGCTGAGACGGCGGCGCACGATATGGCTGGCCCGCTTGGCCGCCGCCGCATAGTTGCCCTTGGCCTGGCGGGCATGGGCGGCGACGTTCGAGCCGAGATCGTCATGCACCAGCGTCGCACCCGGGGCGAGCGCCCGCTCGAGGTCGACCACCGCCGGCAACGCCTCCAGTTCGACCTCGATATCGGCCAGCGCATCTTCCGCAATGTAGCGGCTCTCGGCGATCACCACCGCCAATGGCTCGCCGACATGGCGCACCTTGCCCCTGGCGAGCGGCACCTGGGTGCGCTGGTTGAACACGATGCCGGGGATCGGCGGCGGCGGCACCAAGAGCGGCCCCGGTTGCCAGTAGTCGCCGAGATCATCCGCCGTATAGACCGCGATCACCCCGTGCCGCTGTCGCGCGGCCGTGACATCGATGCGCTTGATCCGCGCGTGAGCGACCTGACTGCGGAGGAAGGCGGCGTGGGCGAGATCCGGCAACTCGACGTCGTCGACAAACAGGGCCTGCCCGGTCAACAGCTTGTGGTCTTCGTTCCGTCGAACAGGGGCGCCGAAATAGCGGGTGGTCATGCCGGGCGCTCCGCCTGCCGGACGGCCAGCAGCATGGCGTCGACGATGTGCTGGTAACCGGTGCAACGACAGAGATTGCCCGACAGCGCCTCCCGGATCTCGGCCTCGTTCGGCGAGGCATGCTCGTCCAGGAACGCCTTCATGGTCATCAGGATGCCGGGGGTGCAGTAACCGCACTGCAGCCCATGGCATTCCCGCATCGCCTCCTGCAGCGGGTGCAGATGGTCCTTGTCCGGCGCCAGCCCTTCTACGGTCGTGATCTCGTGCCCGTTGGCCTGCAACGCGAGCATCAGGCAGGAGCGAATCGCAACCCCATCGAACAGGATGGTGCAGGCGCCGCAGACGCCGTGTTCGCAACCAACATGGGTGCCCGCCAGCAGCAACTCGTGACGGATGAAGTCGCTGAGCAGCATCCGCGCCTCGATCCGCCGCGCATACCGCCTGCCGTTCACCGTGACCACGACATCGTGTTGCTCGGGGATCATCGGGTCTCGCCTTTGTCTTCAACCACGGGCGCCGTTTTTGCGCGCTCCAACGCAATCTTGAGCGCGCGGCGCGTCAGCACGCCTGCGAGGTGCCGCTGATACTCCTGGCTGGCGTGAATGCTGCCGGAAGGGTCGACCTCGCGGGCCGCCAGCGCCGCCGCGGCGGCAATGTCATCATCCCCGCCACGGCTGCCGCGCAGCGCAGCGGCGGCGGCGCTCGCCAGCACCGGCCCGTCGCCGGCGCCGCAGTATGCGAGGCGGACGTCGTCGCAACCGCCATCCTCCGCAAGCGTCACCTGCGCGGCAATTCCCATGATGGCGAAATCGCCGCGGCGGCGCGCAATCTCCATAAACGACGTCCCGCTGCGCGGTCCGGGCATCGGCAATTCGATACCAACCAGCATTTCGGAGCTGTCGAGCGCCGTGCACAACGCGCCGACAAAAAAACTACGGGCATCGACGCAGCGCTCGCCCGTGACGGACCGCATCCGCATCCGCGCGCCCATCGCCAGCATGATGGCGGGCAGCTCGGAGGCCGGATCCGCATGAGAGAGGTTGCCGCCGATGGTCCCGCGGTTGCGAATCTGCGGATGCGCGATGTGGGGCAAGGCCTCACCGATCAGCGGCGCATGGCGCGCGACCGCTGCGCTACGCTGCAATGCACGATAACGGGTCAGTGCGCCGACATGCAGATGCCCATCGCAGACGCCCACCTCGTCGCCCCCCGCAACGGCATTAATATCGATCAGCACTTCCGGTTGAGCCAGCCGGAAGTTCAGCGCCGGCATCAGGCTCTGGCCGCCGGCAAGAAATCGGGCGTCGTCGCCATAGTCGGCCTTGACGGCCACGGCCTCTTCGACCGTTCCGACGGCGACGTATTTGAACGGGGCCGGCTTCATGATGCCATGCTCTTCGAATGTCCACCGGCTGCGTTTCGACCGGCGGATTATGCGAACGATCATCGCCGCCTGTCAAAACCGATCGACGAATTTCGTTATCGGAAAATCAGATGGCCACATTCCGACAATCGATCACACCCATGCTTATTTTTATTTCGTTCTTGAATAAACTATGAGCGCGCCATTTGCTTATTCGCCTGCCAGTATGCAGAGTATGGCTCAGGGCGCGGCAACAATGGTTCATTCCACAAGGCGGGCGATGGCGCTTCGGTCAGATCCTTTGCATGCGAACGGTGGGGATGGCGGGCCCGCTCGTCCGGACGCCGGTACCGCGCTATCGAAAAATCCGATTGCAGCCGAACGCAAGCTGGCGGTCGACGTGCAGAACACCTCGCTGGTGTTCGAGACCTCGGACGGCAGGGTCGACGCGCTGTCCAACATCGACCTGCAGATCGCGCAGGGCGATTTCGTCTCGCTGATCGGGCCGTCCGGTTGCGGCAAGACCACCTTGCTGCGAATCATCGCCGACCTCGAGCGCCCCACCGCCGGGACCGTGCTGGTCAACAACGTCCCCGCAGAGGAGGCCCGGCAGCGGCGCGACTACGGCTATGTGTTCCAGGCCCCGGCGCTGTATCCCTGGCGCACCATCGAGCGCAATGTGATGCTTCCGCTGGAAATCATGGGATTTTCGGTGGCCGAGCGGAAGGAGCGCGCGCAACGCTATCTCGCGCTGGTCAATCTCGCCGGGTTCGAGCGCAAATTTCCCTGGCAGCTGTCCGGCGGCATGCAGCAGCGCGCCTCGATCGCGCGCGCGCTGTCGTTCGATCCGGCGCTGCTGCTGATGGACGAGCCCTTCGGCGCGCTGGATGAGATCGTCCGCGATCATCTCAATGAGCAGTTGCTGCAATTGTGGTCGAAGACCAGAAAAACGGTGGTGTTCGTCACCCATTCGATCCCGGAAGCCGTCTTCCTGTCGACCAAGATCGTGGTGATGTCGCCGCGCCCGGGTCGCATCATCGATGTGATCGATTGCAACCTGCCGGGCGAGCGCTCGCTCGAGATCCGGGAAACACCTGAATTCCTCGCAATCGCGCATCGGGTCCGCATGGGACTGCGCACCGGCCACGCTTATGACTGACAGCGCCGCCACCAGCCCCGGCCCGGGATCGCTGCGCTGGCGTCCGCTGGTCGACCGCCTGGCGCCGGTGCTCACCGTCGTCGGCATCCTGATTGTCATCTGGTACGCCGCCGCGGTCTTCATGAACGCGGGCATGGTGCGGGATGCATTCGAACGCGAGGAGACGCCCTACACGCTCTCCGACGTCATCGCCGGGACCATGAGCGAGGAGCGTCCGGTGCTGCCGGCGCCGCACCAGATCGTCGCCGGCTTCCTCGATTCCGTCTTGAACAACGCGCCGGATTCACCGCGCAGCCTGATCTACCACAGCGGCGTCACGCTGTCGGCCACGCTACTGGGCTTCCTGCTCGGCAGCGTGTTTGGAATCATCCTGGCCGTCCTGATCATCCATTTACGCACCCTAGAAAAGAGCCTGCTGCCATGGATCATCTGTTCTCAGATGGTGCCGATCCTGGCCGTGGCCCCCATCGTCATCGTGGTGCTGGGGTCGATCGGGATTCGCGGCCTGCTGCCGAAATCAATCATTTCGGCGTACCTCTGTTTTTTCCCGGTCGCCATCGGCATGGTCAAGGGATTGACCTCACCCGATCCGATCCAGCGTGACCTGATGCACACCTGGTCGGCCCCCCGCACCGATATCTTTGCGAAGCTGCGCTGGCCCTCGGCCATTCCATACCTGTTCGCGAGCCTGAAGGTCGCCATCACGATCTCGCTGATCGGCGCCATTGTCGGCGAATTGCCGACCGGCGTGCAGGCGGGAATAGGCGCGCGGCTCCTGGCCGGCTCCTATTACGGGCAAACCATCCAGATCTGGGCCGCCCTGCTCGCCGCGGCGCTGCTCGCATCCCTGCTGGTGGGCCTGATCGGTGTCATCGAGCGCCGGGTCGGCCCGGCGATGGGAGGCCGGGCATGAGCGTGCGGTCGGAGCGCATCACGGCAGGCATCGCCACGGCCGTGATGCTGGCGGCGGTTCTGCTGCCATTATCCGACGACGGATTGCGACTGGCCGCAGTCCCAATGCACCTCGCGCTCACGATCGCGGCTGCGTTGCTGGTGCTGTCAGCGGGATGGATCGGGCGATCCGCCGTGGTGACGCTCGGGCTCGGTGTGCTGCTGGGAGCGAGCCAAACCATCATCTGGCTGGAACGACCGGACATTGCCGGAAACGCCGGCACGGGTTTCTGGGCCATGGTGATCGGCGTCTGGCTCGCCGCCGCCTTGTATGTCACCCGCCTCGCCGCGATCAAAGCAACCAACGCGACTACGCGCCGGGTCCTCGATCTCGCGGTGCCGCTGCTGTTCGGCGCGGTGCTGTTCTATCTGTGGGAAGTCGCCGTGCGTGGGTTCGGGGTGCCGGCGGTGCTGATGCCCGCGCCGAGCGCAATCGTCACACGCTTTGTCGGCGCGCTCCCCGTCCTCGGCGAAGATTTTGTCCAGACCTTCGTCCGTGGCGTCCTGGTCGGATATCTGATCGGCTGCAGTGGGGGACTTCTGGTCGCCATCCTCGCGCATCGCTTCGCGTTTCTCGGCCGCGGCCTGCTGCCGCTGGGTAATTTCGTATCCGCGCTGCCGATCGTCGGCATCGCGCCGATCATGGTGATGTGGTTCGGTTTCGACTGGCCTTCGAAGGCCGCGGTGGTCGCCATCATCACGTTTTTTCCCATGCTGGTGAATGCGTTGGCCGGGCTCGCCGCCGCCGGATCGATCGAACGCGACTTGATGCGCTCATATGGATCGACCTACCGGCAGACGCTGACGAGGCTGTACCTGCCGGCGGCGATGCCTTTCATCTTCAACGCCATGAAGATCAATTCGACGCTGGCGCTGATCGGCGCGATTGTCGCGGAATTCTTCGGCACGCCGACCCGCGGCATGGGTTTCCGGATCTCGATCGAGGCGGCGCGGATGTCGCTGGACATGGTCTGGGCCGAGATCCTGCTCGCGGCGCTGGCGGGCATGGCATTTTATGGCGCCGTCGCCCTGGCCGAACGCGTCACCACCTTCTGGCACCCGTCTTATCGCAACTGACTTGATCACTCACCGGAGGATGCAGACATGAGAACAAAACTGGCGATCGCGGCGAGCGTGGCGCTCGGCCTGGCGCAGATGACGACCGCGCAGGCGGCCGACAAGGTCACGTTGCAACTGAAGTGGGTCACCCAGGCGCAATTCGCCGGCTACTACGTCGCCAAGGAGAAAGGCTACTACAAGGACGCCGGTCTCGACGTCACCATCAATGCCGGCGGCCCGGACGTGGCACCGCCCCAGGTGATCGCCGGCGGCGGCGCCGATGTGGTGATCGACTGGATGCCGTCGGCGCTGGCCTCGCGTGAAAAAGGCGTCCCACTGGTCAACATCGCCCAGCCGTTCAAGCGGTCCGGATTGGAGCTGACCTGCCGGGCCGACACCAACATCAAGAAGCCGGCCGACCTCAAGGGCAAGACCGTCGGCGTCTGGTTCGGCGGCAACGAGTATCCGTTCCTGTCCTGGATGTCGAAACTCAACATCAAGACCGACGGCTCCGCCGAAGGCGTCAAGGTTCTCAAGCAGGGCTTCAACGTCGACCCGCTGCTGCAGAAGCAGGCGGAATGCGTCTCGACCATGACCTACAATGAATACTGGCAGGTCATCGACGGCGGCTACAAGCCGAGCCAGCTCGTGGTCTTCAAGTACACCGACGAAGGCGTCGGTACGCTGGAGGACGGGCTCTATGTGATCGAAAGCAAGCTGAAGGATCCGGCCTTCGTGGCCAAGATGGCCAAGTTCGTCACCGCGTCGATGAAGGGCTGGGATTTCGCGCGCAAGAATCCGGACGAAGCGGCGAAAATCGTGCTGGCGGCCGACACCACCGGCGCGCAGACCGAGAAGCACCAGAAGCGCATGATGGGCGAGATCGCCAAGCTGCTCGACACCGGTGACGGCAAGCTCGATCCCAAGGATTACGAGCGAACGGTCGCCACCCTGATGAGCGGCGGATCCGATCCGGTGATCACCAAGGCGCCCACCGGGGCATGGACTCATGCCGTCTACGACGCCATGAAAAAATAAGTGACCGGCGCGACGACCCATATCCGTCATCAAGTGGACGGTACGATTGCCCGATCGGGCAACTTTCGGGACAGACAGAACCCGAAAGGCCCGCTCGCGATCCCTGCTCGCAAACGTCTCTAGTCATGCGACAGACCACCGGCCTTTACGTCATGGCGTCACGACGCGGCAGACTCCCGACGCCGTGGGTCTGGGAAATACGCCGCAAGGATACGCCGCTGGGTGTGAAACTCAGCGGCGGTTATTTTCGCTCGGAACAGGCCGCGCTCAAGGCCGGACAGGATGCGCTGCGCGAACTCTTGTCCACATGGGACGACTGCGCGGAAAAATGATGGCCAACGCGACGCCGACTGAGATCTGCATCAGCCAGCCATCCCGCCCGTGGCCAGCGCGAGGCAACAAAGCGCCGCGTAGGCCGCGCCCTCATCCCAGTGCGTCAGCACGGTGCCGAACGGCGGCTCCCGCCGCAACGCGCCGGTCACGACGCAAAGCATGACCGACATCAGCGCCAGCACGGCAAATCCTCGGCCGAAGCCCGCGCTGCCAAGGCCAGCGAAGACACACAGAATGGCAGTCCTCAGGCCGAACCGCACCAGCACCTGGGTGGATCTGACCTCGTTCGACAGATGAGGCGACACATGGGGAGGTTTGGCCATTTGCATCAATGGCTCCATTGTTGGACGGCGCTCGGGACGCATGCCCGTCCTGCTCTAGGCAAAGTTGTCGCAGCAGATCAGGCCGTCACGCTTGAGAGGAACGCGCGGCACCATGCGCGCGCGGTTGTCCTCGGAAACGCTTTGCCGGGCGGCCTCGACCACACCTGCAAGAATTGCGATGGCGCAATCCGAATGACTGGTTTCGATCGCCTGGTCCAGCCACTCCGGCAGTTCGCGCTGGCGCGACAGCGCACAGTGCCACTGCTGGTCATCGTAGACGAGACGGCGGAGTTTCCATTGCGGCAGCTCACCATCGACGAGCGCCAACGCGGCATCGGTCCAGGCGCCAGCCGCGAGCAACCTCTCGATACGTGATGATCTCAAACGATCAGGCACCGGAGATCGCCCGCAGATGGTTGTCGCGACGTTCGACATCAGATCCGCGGAGAGATTCTCGCTGACGTGCAGTTGATCCGCAAGGTCTGCCAGGCGCACGGCCCGATCGACATCAAACGACATGCGCAAGGACATGGCGCGCTCTCCTCTTCAGCAATGGCAATCGGGCGATGCGCGATCACGTGGCTGAAGGTGGGCAAATCGCCGTTTGAAAGCGAGATGGGCGTGGAGGCGAAAATATAAGGATTTCATAAAGATCCCAGCTGGCATCTGGACCCGGTCGCGATCTCGCTTAAGAGCCCGGCCCGCCTCGCATCGCGACCAGTGGGATCGCGACTTTATACCGATGCGCATGCGCCGCTGCGCCGGGCCTGGATACCGTCCCCTCCCCGATAGGAAAACTATAGCCGTTGCAGCGGTTTATGGCCCGGGGACTGCAGCCCTGCAGGCAGTCCCGATCCGGGTCTTTATGGAATTCCTATAACATTGCAGCCGCTCTCATCTCGAAAACCTATGCCGCCGCTGCCATTCCAAGCATTGCGCGTGAAGGCCCATGCCTCGACTCCCGATCAGGGCATTGGCGACGCGCAGAGAATCCCGGCGGGGCATGATCCGGACACCAGGTGTCCGACCGAGATCACGCTCCATCACATGAGAGAGCGCCAACCGCCGAGGCGGTGATCGCGCTGAAGGAGCATTCCATGTTGGACGTCATCATGCTGGCCCTCGGCTTGGGCTTTTTCATGCTGTCGATCGGCTACGCGTACGCCTGCGACCGGCTTTGAGGAGAACGACCATGATTTTCGATTACGCACTCGCAGGTCTCGTCTCCGCCGGCCTGCTGTTTTACCTCACCTACGCCCTGCTGCGGCCTGAGCGGTTCTGAAAGGCATCCCCATGACCATCATCGGCTGGACTCAAATTCTGCTATTCTGCGCGATCATCGTCGCGCTGGTAAAGCCGCTCGGCGCCTACATAACCCGCGTATTCGGCGGCGAGCGCACGTTGCTGTCTCCGGTGCTGCGGCCGGTCGAGCGCGGCATCTACTGGATCGGCGGCGTCGACGAAAGCCGTGAACAGCACTGGCTGACCTACACGGTCGCCATGCTGTTCTTCCATGTCGGCGGCTTCCTGATTCTCTACGCGGTGATGCGCCTGCAGGCCGTGCTGCCGTTCAATCCCGCGGAGCAGTCAGCCGTTGCGCCCGATCTGTCGTTCAATACGGCGATCAGCTTCATCACCAACACCAACTGGCAGAACTACGGCGGCGAGAGCACGCTCTCCTATCTCACCCAGATGCTCGGCCTGACCCACCAGAACTTCCTGTCGGCGGCCACCGGCATCGCGCTGGCGATCGCGCTGGTCCGCGGCTTCGCCCGCTCTTCGATGCGCACCATCGGCAATTTCTGGGTCGATGTCACCCGCAGCACGCTCTATGTGCTGCTGCCGATCTGCATCATCTACACCTTGTTCCTGGTCTGGCAGGGCATTCCGCAGACGCTCGGCGCTTATGTCGACGCCACGACGCTGGAAGGCGCCAAGCAGACCATCGCGGTCGGCCCGGTGGCCTCGCAGGTCGCCATCAAGATGCTCGGCACCAACGGCGGCGGCTTCTTCAACACCAACGCCGCCCATCCGTTCGAGAACCCGACCGCGCTGTCGAACTTCGTGCAGATGCTGTCGATCTTCCTGATCGGCGCGGCGCTCACCAACGTGTTCGGCCGCATGGTCGGCAACCAGCGCCAGGGCTGGGCCATCCTCGCTGTGATGGGCGTGCTGTTCATCGTCGGCGTCGGCGTCACCTACTGGGCCGAAGCTTCCGGCACCACCGGCCTGAACGCACTCGGCCTCACCGGTGGCAACATGGAAGGCAAGGAAGTCCGCTTCGGAATCGTCGCCTCCTCGCTGTTCGCAGTCGTAACCACGGCTGCGTCCTGCGGCGCCGTCAACGCCATGCACGACTCCTTCACCGCACTCGGCGGCATGATCCCGCTGATCAACATGCAGCTCGGCGAGATCATCGTCGGCGGCGTCGGCGCCGGCCTCTACGGCATGCTGCTGTTCGTCGTGCTGGCGATCTTCGTCGCCGGCCTGATGGTCGGACGCACGCCGGAATATGTCGGCAAGAAGATCGAGGCGCGCGAAGTCAAGATGGCGATGCTGGCCATCCTGGTGCTGCCGTTGATGTACCTGGGCTGGACCGCCGTCGCCGTCGTGCTGCCGTCCGCTGTGGCCTCGATGGCCAATGCCGGCCCCCACGGCTTCACTGAGGTGCTGTACGCCTTCACCTCGGCCACCGGCAACAATGGCTCGGCGTTCGGCGGTCTCAGCGGCAACACCTTCTTCTATAACCTCACGCTCGCCAGCTCGATGTTCGTCGGCCGCTTCTTCATGATCGTGCCGGCCATGGCGCTTGCTGGCTCGCTGGCCCAGAAAAAGTCGATACCGCCGTCCGCCGGCACGCTGCCGACGACGGGCGGGCTGTTCGTCGGTCTCGTGGTCGGCGTCATCCTCATCATCGGCGGCCTGACCTTCTTCCCGGCGCTGGCGCTCGGGCCGATTGTCGAACATCTCGCGATGACCGCCCACACCCTGTTCTGATTTCATTCTTTCGGAGTGGTTTCCATGGAAACGCAAAAACTGCAAAAGCAGGTCCCGGTCTCGGCGATGCTCGATCCCAAGATCGTTCTGCCTGCCATCGGCTCCGCGTTCGTCAAGCTCGACCCGCGGGCCATGATCAAGAACCCGGTGATGTTCGTGGTTGAGGTGGTCGCCGCGCTGACGACGGTCATCTTCATCCGCGCCCTCGTCGCCGGCGGTCCGGATCTCGGCTTCACCTTCCAGATCATCCTCTGGCTCTGGTTCACGGTGCTGTTCGCGAACTTCGCCGAAGCGGTGGCGGAAGGCCGCGGCAAGGCCCAGGCCGAGTCGCTGAAGAAAACCCGCACCGAGAGCAAGGCCAAGCTGCTCACCGGATCGGACAAGACCTATCGGGTCGTCTCCGGCACCAGCCTGAAGGTCGGCGATATCGTCCTGGTCGAAGCCGGCGACAACATTCCCTCCGATGGCGAAGTCATCGAGGGCGTCGCCTCGGTCAACGAAGCGGCCATCACGGGCGAGTCCGCGCCGGTGATCCGTGAATCGGGCGGCGATCGTTCCGCCGTGACCGGCGGCACCCAGGTGCTGTCAGACTGGATCCGGGTGCGCATCACCGCGGCACAAGGCTCGACCTTCATCGACCGCATGATCAAGCTGGTCGAAGGTGCCGAGCGCCAGAAGACCCCAAACGAGATCGCGCTCAACATCCTGCTGGCCGGCCTCACCATCATCTTCGTGTTCGCGACGGTAACAATCCCGAGCTACGCCGCCTATGCGGGCGGTTCAGTCTCCGTCATCGTGCTGGTGGCGCTGTTCGTCACCCTGATCCCGACCACCATCGGCGCGCTGCTCTCCGCAATCGGCATCGCCGGCATGGATCGCCTGGTGCGCTTCAATGTGCTGGCCATGTCGGGCCGCGCAGTCGAGGCCGCCGGTGACGTCGACACCCTGCTGCTCGACAAGACCGGCACCATCACCCTCGGCAACCGGCAGGCGACCGCCTTCCGTCCCGTGCGCGGTGTTACCGAGCAGGAACTCGCCGACGCGGCGCAACTCGCTTCGCTCGCGGACGAAACGCCGGAAGGCCGTTCGATCGTGGTGCTGGCCAAGGAGCAGTATGGCATCCGCGGCCGCGACATGGCCGAACTCGGCGCCACCTTCATTCCGTTCACTGCGCAAACGCGGATGAGCGGTGTCGACACCGGCAGTTCGTCGGTGCGCAAGGGCGCGGTCGAGGCGATCCTCACCTATGTCAACGGACCGGCGCCGCGGCTCGCGGTCGGATCCGGCAGCGCGGTCCGTGTTCTGCCAACGACCAGCAGCGAGACCGCCCGCGAGATCCAGGCGATTGCCGACGAGATCGCGAAGTCCGGCGGCACGCCGCTGGCCGTTGCCCAGGACGGTCGGCTGCTCGGCGTTATCCACCTCAAGGACATCGTCAAGGGCGGCATCCGCGAGCGTTTCGCCGAGCTGCGCCGCATGGGCATCCGCACCGTGATGATCACCGGCGACAACCCGATGACGGCGGCGGCGATCGCGGCTGAAGCCGGCGTCGACGACTTCCTGGCCCAGGCCACGCCGGAGGACAAGCTGAAGCTGATCCGCGACGAACAGGCCAAGGGCAAGCTGGTCGCCATGTGCGGCGACGGCACCAACGACGCGCCTGCGCTGGCCCAGGCCGACGTCGGTGTCGCCATGAACACGGGCACCCAGGCCGCGCGCGAAGCCGGCAACATGGTGGACCTCGATTCCAACCCGACCAAGCTGATCGAGGTGGTGGAAATCGGCAAGCAATTGCTGATGACCCGCGGCGCGCTCACCACGTTCTCCATCGCCAACGACGTGGCGAAATACTTCGCCATCATCCCGGCCCTGTTCATCGCGTTCTATCCGCAACTTGAAGCGCTCAACATCATGGGGCTCGCCAGCCCGCAGAGCGCCATTCTGTCGGCGATCATCTTCAACGCGCTGATCATCATCGCGCTGATTCCGCTGGCGCTCAAAGGCGTCGCCTATCGTCCGATCGGCGCCGGCGCGCTGTTGAGCCGTAACCTGCTGATCTACGGCGTCGGCGGCATCATCATCCCGTTCATCGGCATCAAGGCCATCGACCTCGTCGTCACGGCCCTGCATCTGGTCTGAGGAGACACGTCATGTTGAAGGAAATTCGTCCCGCGATTTTCGTGCTGGTCGCGCTCACGGCAATCACCGGCCTCGCCTATCCCCTGGCCATGACCGGCATTGCCGGTGTGCTCTTCCCCTACCAGGCCCAAGGCAGCCTGATCGAGAAGGACGGCAAGGTCGTCGGCTCCGCCCTGATCGGCCAGGAGTTCAAGGGAGACCAGTACTTCCACGGCCGGCCGTCGCCGACCACCGCCGCCGATCCCGCCGATTCGACCAAGACGGTGCCGGCACCCTACAACGCGGCCAATTCCTCGGGCTCCAATCTCGGGCCGACCAGCAAGGCGCTGATCGACCGGGTCAAGGAAGACGTCGACAAGCTGAAGGCCGAAAATCCGTCGGCTCCGGTGCCGATCGATCTCGTGACCACCACGGGCAGCGGCCTCGATCCCGACATCTCGCCGGACGCCGCCTACTTCCAGGTGCCGCGCGTGGCAAAAGCCCGCAAGCTGCCGGAAGATGCCGTCCGCAAGCTGGTCGACGAGCGGGTCCAGGGCCGTCTGGCCGGCCTGCTGGGCGAGCCGCGGGTGAACGTTCTGGCGCTCAATCTGGCGCTGGATGGGGCCAAAACAAACTAGTCAATCCGGGCCGGTACGGGCATGTCATCGGGCCGCCCTGAGGATTAGAATGCCTGATGGCAATGACCACCCGCGATTCTGAACAACGACCGTCGCCGGACGCCCTCCTCGAGGCCGTCCGGCGCGAGGAAAGTCCGAGCGGCCGGCTCAAGATTTTCCTGGGGGCCGCCCCCGGCGTCGGCAAGACCTACGAAATGCTGCAGAGCGCTCACGCCCGACAAAAATCCGGGCTGGATGTCGTGGTCGGTGCCGTGGAAACCCACGGCCGCCTCGAAACCCAGGCGCTGCTCGACGGCCTCGACATCCTGCCCCGCAAGCGGCTCGAGTACCGGGGGCAGTTCCTGGAGGAGATGGATCTCGATGCATTGCTGGCGCGCCGGCCGCAGCTCGCGATTGTCGACGAACTGGCCCACACCAATGCGCCGGGCAGCCGCCACCCCAAGCGTTATCTCGATGTCGAGGAGCTGCTGAGCAACGGCATCGACGTCTACACTGCCGTCAACATCCAGCACATCGAAAGCCTCAACGACGTCGTCGCCCAGATCACCCGCGTGCGGGTGCGCGAAACCGTGCCCGACTCGGTGTTCGACCAGGCCGACGCCATCGAACTTGTCGACCTCACCCCCGACGACCTGATCCAGCGCCTCAAGGAAGGCAAGGTCTACGTCCCCAAGCAAGCCGAGCGTGCGCTGGAGCACTATTTCTCTCCCGGCAACCTGACGGCGCTGCGCGAACTGGCGCTGCGGCGAACCGCGGAGCGCGTCGACGAGCAATTGCTCAACCACATGCAGGCCAACGCGATCCCGGGGCCGTGGGCGGCAGGCGAGCGAATTCTGGTTTGTCTCAGCGAAGACCCGCGCGCCGCCGGCCTGATCCGCTACACCAAGCGGCTGGCGGATCGGCTGCATGCGCCGTGGACGGCAATCTGCATCGAGACCCGACGAAGCCTGCAACTGACCCAGACCGAACGTGATCGCCTGGCCGACATGCTGCGGCTCGCCGAAAGCCTTGGCGGCGAGGCCCTTACCATTCCCGCCGTCGGCCGCCGCATCGCCGACGATGTCCTGAGCTTTGCCCGCGCCAACAATGTGACCCAGATCGTGGTCGGAAAGTCGAGCCGGTCCTGGTGGTTCGAACTGGTGCGCGGCTCGGTGGTGCATGAACTGGTGCGCAATGCCGGCAATATCAGCGTGCATGTCATCGCCGGCGACAAGCTGGATGCGAACGCGGCCTCCGCCGCCAGGGGTGTGCGGACGGCGGAGCAGTCGGAGCCATTCAACCCGCTGCCCTTCGCGATGGCGCTGGTCGCCGTCGCTGTCGCTCTCGGTGTCGGGATCCTGATCCGCCCGTTTTTCGGCATCGAGAATGTCGACCTGGTCTTCCTCACCGGCGTCGTGGTGACCGCGGTTCGGTTCGGCCTACTGCCCTCGCTGCTGGCCAGCGTCGCTGCCTCGCTCTGCTACAATTATTTCTTCTTGCCGCCGATCTATACGTTCACAATCGCCGATCCGACCAATATCGCGGCGTTCTTCTTTTTCATGCTGATCGCGTTCCTGGTGTCGAACGTCGCCGCGCGCGTCCGCAGCCAGGCCGTTGCCGCTACGGAACGTGCCCGCACCACCGAGTATCTGTATTCCTTCAGCCGCAAGCTCGCAGGAACGGCGGCGCTCGACGACGTGCTGTGGGCCACCGCTTACCAGACCGCCCTGATGCTGAAGGTGCGGGTGGTGCTGCTGTTGCCCGAGGACGGCCTGATCACGGTCAAGACCGGTTATCCGCCGGAAGACGAGCTCGACCAGGCCGACCTCGCCGCCGCCAACTGGGCCTGGAGCAACGACCGTCCGGCGGGGCGCGGATCGGACACCCTGCCCGGCGCCAAGCGGCTGTTTCTTCCGATCCGAACCGGACGCGGACCGATCGGCGTGGTCGGCATCGACGACGACCGCTCCGGACCGATCCTGACCCCGGACCAGCGCCGCCTGCTTGACGCCCTGATGGATCAGGCCGCCCTCGCCATCGAGCGCGTGCACCTGGTCGAGGACATCGACAAGGTCAAACGCACGGTCGAGACCGATCGGTTGCGGTCAGCGCTGCTGACGTCGATCTCCCATGACCTGAAAACACCACTGTCGTCGGTCTTGGGCTCGGCCAGCGCGCTGCGGGATTTCTCGCCGAAGCTGACCGACGCGGAGAAGGCCGATCTGCTGGGCACCATCATCGATGAGTCCGAGCGGCTCAACCGCTTCATCGCCAACCTGCTCGACATGACCAAACTGGAATCCGGCGCCGTCGCGCCGAATTCAGCGCTACACGATCTCAGCGACATCGTCGGCAGCGCGCTGCGGCGGGCAACCAAGATCCTGACCCAGCACCGCGTTGAACTGCACTTGCAGCCGGACCTGCCGATGCTGGAGCTCGATGCCGTGCTGTTCGAGCAGGTGCTGTTCAATCTGCTGGACAATGCGGCGAAGTATGCGCCGGCGGGCAGCCTGATCGAAATCCGGAGCTGGCGCGACGCCGGCACCGTCTGCCTCCAGGTGCTCGACGAGGGCGACGGCATTCCGCCCGACGACCTCAACAACATCTTCGACAAGTTCTACCGCGCGCAGAAGGGTGACCATGTCCGTGCCGGCACCGGGCTTGGCCTCGCCATCTCCCGCGGCTTCGTCGAAGCCATGCACGGAACGATAGCGGCGGCGAACCGCACCGACCGCAGCGGCGCCGTGCTGACCATCCGCCTGCCGATCCCGAAACCAAGACCAACACTGGATACCGACGCATGAGTGCAGCCCCGCTCAAGATCCTCGTCGTCGACGATGAACCGCCGATCCGCAAACTGCTGCGGATGGGCCTCAGCACCCAGGGCTATGAGATCCTCGATGCGCCGAACGGCAAGACCGCGCTCGAGATGCTGGCGCAGCATCCGGATCTCGTCATCCTGGATCTCGGTCTTCCCGATATCCAGGGGCACGAGCTGCTGCGCATGATCCGGGCGCGCGACGGCAGCCTCCCTGTCGTGGTGCTGTCGAGCCGCGGCGATGAAGCCGGCAAGGTCCAGGCGCTCGATCTCGGCGCCGACGACTACGTCACCAAGCCGTTCGGAATGGACGAACTGCTGGCGCGGATCCGCGCCGCCTTGCGCCATCAATTGCAGGTGCAGGGGGAACGCCCCATCTTCAAGGCCGGCGATCTCTCGGTCGACCTGGTCCGGCGTATCGTCAAGGTCGGCGACAAGGACGTGAAGCTGTCGCCGAAGGAGTATGATCTCCTGCGGATCCTGGTGCAGCATGCCGGCAAGGTGCTGACCCACCGATTCCTGCTGGGCGAGTTGTGGGACGACCTCACCGATGCCCAGTACCTTCGCGTCTATGTGCGCCAGCTGCGGCAGAAGATCGAAGGCAACGCCGAGCAGCCGCAATACATTCTCACCGAAGCGGGCATCGGCTACCGGCTGCGCGCTCCGGATTGACCACGCGTTCTGTTCTGATTTGACGTTTTACCGGGCCTGCGGGACCAAGCCATGAAGATTTCCGATTTCCTGTTACCGAGCGATGTCATCATCGACTGTCGCGCGACGCGCAAGCATCAGTTGCTGCAGAAACTGGCTGACAAAGCCGCGCCGAGCCTCGACCTGTCCGCTGAGGCCATCTTGTCCGAGCTGTTGAAGCGCGAGGAACTGGGATCCACCGGTGTCGGCGGCGGCGTCGCCATCCCGCACACCCGGCTGGCCGCCGTCAAGCGGCCAATCGCTGTGGTGGCGCGCCTGAAGCAGCCGATCGATTTCGAAGCGATCGACGGCCAGGCGGTGGATATCGTGGTGCTGCTGCTGTTGCCGGTGCCGCCGGAAGGCGATCAGCTGGTTGCGCTGGCGCTGGTGGCCCGCAAGCTGAAGTCGGCCGGGACGCTGGCGTTGCTGCGCAGCGTCAAGACGTCGGCCGATTTTTATGCGGCATTGACTGATTGATACCGAAGCTAAGCCCATAGCTCGTAGGGTGGGTTAGCCGAAGGCGTAACCCGCCGACGCACGTAAACCTCGGAAACGTGCGTCGGCGGATTACGCTGCGCTAATCCGCCCTACAGGCAGCACAACTTTTTCAATCAATGAATGCCGACACCGAGCAGACGATCGATCAGGCCGCGGTCCTGCTTCAATTCATCCGACCGTCCGCCCCACGCCTGCCGTCCCCGCTCGATGACAATGACGCGATCAGCAAAATCCAGCGCCCGCTCGATCTGCTGCTCCACCAGAACGACGGTGACGTCGCCGGATGCCGCAAGCCGCGAAATCATGCTCATCAGTTCGTCGCAGATCACCGGCGCCAGCCCTTCCAGCGGTTCATCCAGCAGCAGGATCGACGGTTTGCCGAGCAGGGTCCGCGCCATCGCCAGCATCTGCTGTTCGCCGCCAGACAATTGCAAGCCGAGATGGCGCCGCCGCTCTCCGAGCCGCGGAAACATCTCGTAGGCCTCAGTGAGAGCTGTACGCGAGCGGCCCTTCAGGCCGGTCGAGAGATTTTCCTCCACTGTGAGCGAGCGAAAGATATCGCGGGTCTGCGGCACATAACCAACGCCGAACCGGGCCCTGGACGAGGCCCTGGTATCCGCGAGATCCCGGCCATCGATCCTGATCTGGCCGCGATGCCGGGTCGACAGGCCCATCAGCGTGGCCAGCAGCGTGGTCTTGCCGACGCCATTGCGGCCGAGGATCGCCAGACGATCCCCCGCCGGCACGGCAAAAGACATATCCGTGATGATCTGCGTCGGCCCGTAGCCGGCGCTCAGGTTTTCGACGTCAAGCCGGGCGGCGGCCATCGGCATAGCTCCCGAGATAAGCGCGGCGGACTTCGGCATCGGCGGTGACTTCCGCAGGCGTGCCTTGGAAGATCAGGCGTCCGCCCGCCAGCACCAGCACGCGTTTGGCAAAGCGAAACACTAGGTCCATGTCGTGTTCGATCATCAGCACGGCGATGTCCGGCGGCAGCCGATCGATCGCCTCCAGAATGCGCGGCGCTTCATCATGCGGCACGCCGGCCGCCGGCTCGTCGAGCAGCAGCACTTTGGGATTGAGCGCCAGACCGATCGCCAGCTCCAGCAGACGCTGCTGGCCGTAGGCCAACTGCACCACCGGCAGTCGCGCCAGATGATCGATGCCGAGCAGCCGCAACAAATTTTGGCATTCCCCCCGTACATCGGCCGCATCCGCGGCGAGTGACAGAAACCGGCGGGTCATCTTTCGGCGCTGCATGACCGCAAGCGCAACATTCTCTTCCGCGGTCAGGCTGGTGAACAGGCGGGTGATCTGGAAGGTGCGGACCAGGCCGCGGCGCACGCGTCGGGCGATCGGCAGGCGGGTGACGTCTTCGCCGTCGAACACGATACGCCCGCTGCTGGGCGGCAGGTCGCCGGACATCACATTGACCAGCGTGGTCTTGCCGGCACCATTCGGGCCGATCAAGGCGACGCGATCGCCGCTGGCGAGGCTGAACGAGATGTCACGGTTGACATGGAGGCCGCCGAACGCCTTCGACAATCCCTGCAGCTCGAGAAGGGTGCTCATGCTTTCCCTCCCCGCATGCGAAATTTCGACCATGCGGTTTGAGCCCCATGGGCGAGACCGCGCGGCATGAACACCACGATCAGGATCAGCAGCAGGCCGACCAGCGTCATCCAGTGGAACGGATTGGTGGCGGAGACGATGTGCTCGAAAATCTGGAAGATGATCGCACCGGTCAGCGCGCCCCAGAGACTGCCGGCGCCGCCGAGCACCAGCATCACCAGCACTTCGGCCGACCGCTCGAAACTCACACTGTCCAGCCCGACTACCCCGGTCGTGATCGCCATCAGCGCGCCGCCGACACCGGCAACAGCGCCCGAGACGCCATACATCACGATCAGCCGCGGATAGACCGACGCGCCGATCATGCGGGCACGCAGGTCATCGTCCCGGATGCCGCGGCACAGCAGCCCGAACGGCGAGCGCACGAAGCGCAAAAGCACCGCGAATACCAGGCCGAGAACAACCACCGAGAAGATGTAAGCCGTGCGGCTGTACATGTCGAAGGCGAACACGCCGAGCACCGGCGCGGGCGTAATGCCGGACAGGCCGTCACTGCCTCCGGTCAAGGATGACAGCTTGTTCGAAAGAGCCCCGACGAGTTGGCCGATCGCAATCGACAGCACCAGTTGCGGCAGCCCGCGAAAGCGGGTGATCAGCGCCCCTGACAACAGCCCGCACAGTGCGCCGGCGACGAGCCCGACACCCAGCAGCAGGATCGGATTGGTGATGCCGGCGATGCAGGCATTGCCGACCACATAGGCGCTGACGCCGAACAAAGCTGCCTGCCCCAGCGTCGCAACGCCGCAATAACCGGTGACCAGGTCGAGCGACAGCACCAGCAGCGCGATGCTGACAAGACGGGTCAGGAACGCGAGATCGTCAGGAAACAGCACGTAGCCGAGCACGCCAAGCACGGCAATCACAACAAGCCCGGCGAGCTCCGTCGCGAAGGGTTTCCTCTTGTCCGGCACGACAATGACTGTTGATGACATATCCATCTCAGTGCGCCCGCCCGAACAAACCATGCGGGAACAGGAATACGATCACGATGACGGCCAGATAGAAGAAGAACTCGCCGAACTCCGGCGCAAGATATTTTCCCGTGGTGTCCGCCAGGCCCAGCAACAGCGATGCCGACAGCGCGCCGGTGATCGACCCTGCGCCGCCGACCGAGACCACCACCAGGAAGGTCACCATGTAGCGCAGCGCATAAAACGGCTCGATCGGCAGCAATTCCGCGCCAACCACGCCGCCAAACGCGCCGAGCCCGACGGCCAGCGCGAAGGTCGCGAAATAAATCACCTCGGTGCGAATGCCCAGCGCCTCGGCCATGTCGCCATTGTCGACGGCGGCGCGCAGCCGAACGCCGAATTCGGTCCGCTCCAGCAGCAACCACAACGCCAGCGCGGTGACGGCGCCGCAGGCGATCACGAACATCCGATGGGTCGGGACCATCCGGAAACCGATATCAAGCGGACCGCTGAGCATCGGCGGCAGTGGGATCGATTTCAGCGTCGGGCCGAATATGAAATTGACAATGCCGATGATAAAAAACGTGATGCCGATGGTCAGCAACAACTGAGTCAGTGCATCCGATTTCCGGTAAATCCGGCGATAGAGCAGGATCTCGAACGGAATCGAGATCACGATGGTTCCGGCGACGGCGATCAGAATCGCCACCGCATAGGGAATGCCCGTTGTTTTCAGGGCATATGACGCGAGATAGCCGCCGATCATCGCGAACGCGCCGTGCGCGAGATTGACCACACGCATCAGGCCCATCATGATCGACAGGCCGATCGAGATCATGAACAGCACCATGCCGTAGGACACGGCATCGACACCAATGCTGAGGATGGTTCGCAAGATCTTGTCCCGTTGGCGTCAAACTCGGCGCCGTCACCCGGATGAGCGGAGCGACATCCGGGATCAGCGCTTGAAGAGTCCCGGGTGTCGCTTCGCTCACCCGGGCTGCATCATCACTTCAAAGCAAAACGCGTGCCGCTCAATTCGCGCTCATCGCCCAATCAGGCTGCGCATCGAAGGTCTGGATTTCCTTGTTGATGAGCTTTCCGTCCTGCTTGGCGACCTCGCGCAGATACACGTTCTGGCGAATATGCCGGGTGGCCGGATCGATCGAGACCGGCCCGCGCGGGCTGATCCACTTCAAACCCTTGACCGCCGCAAGCGCCTTTTCCGGATCGCGCTGGCCATTGGTCGCCTCGATCATCTTGTAGATCAGGCGCGCGCCGTCATAAGCGGCGACCGAGGTCATCGTCACCTCGTCGAGCTTGCCACCGCCCTTGACCAGCTGAGCAAGAAACGCCTTGTTTTCCGGCGAGTCATGCGACACGGCGTAATGATAGGTGGAGAGAATGCCGATGCCGCTGTCGCCGATGTTAGGCAGGTCCGGCTCGGTGACGACGTCGCCGGTCGACATCAGCTTGACGCCGGCGGCCTTCAGGCCATTGTCGATGTAGGCCTTGACGAAGCCGAGCGTCGGCGGACCGGCGGGCAGAAACGTGAAGATCGTATCCGCGCCGGAATCCTTGATCCGCTGCATGATCGGGCTGAAGTCGGTGGTATTGAGCGGCATGCGGATCGCTTCCGCGACGCTGCCGCCTTCCGCCTCGAAGGTCTTGCGGAACGCGGTTTCCGCATCGATGCCCGGGCCGTAATCGCTGACGGCAATCGCGACCTTCTTCGATCCATTGGCCTTGGCGACCTTGGCCGCCGGCACCGTATTCTGCCACATGGTGAACGAGGTGCGCACGATCAGCGGGCTCTTTTCGACAATGGCCGAGGTCGCTGCATTCATCACCACCAGCGGGGTCTTGGCTTCTTCCAGCAAGGGCGCCACCGCCATGGCGTCAGGCGTGAAATAAAGACCGGCGAGATACTGCACCTTGTCCTTGACCAGCAGTTCCTGGGCGAGCGCCTTGGATTTCGCCGGATTGGGCGATTCTTCATCGCGATAGATGAATTCGACCTGATGATCGCCAATCTTGGATCCGTGCTCGGCGACCCAGGCATCGATGCCCATCTTGAAATTCTGACCGAACAGGGCGTACGGGCCCGACATGGTCCCGATCACACCGACCTTGATGACGTCCGCGGATGCGGCCGTTCCCATCATGGCCAGCGCAGCCACAGCGGATACCCATTTCACCGATCTCTGCATTCAGTCCCCCTTCGAACCCAAGCTGCCTGTTTGAACCACGTTGCGTCAGAACATCTCGAAATATTCCCGCTGCTCCCATTCGGTGATGTCCGCCTGGAAACGCTCGATCTCCGCCGTCTTGATATGGACGTAGTAGTCCACCAGCTCCGCTCCCATGGCGGTGCGGAAGAACGGGTCCTCTTGTAGCGCGAACACGGCTTCACGCAATGATTTCGGCAACAGGTTCGCCTTGGTCTCGTAGGGGGTGTCCGCGGACGGACCCGGATCGAGCGATCGGTCGACGCCGTCGAGGCCGGCCAGAATTTGCGAGGCCATGTAAAGATAGGGATTGGCTGCCGGCTCGCCGATCCGGTTCTCCAACCGAGTGGCCGGATCGTTCGGTCCGCCCAGCACCCGGATCATCACGCCGCGATTGTCGCGGCCCCAGATCGCCCGATCGGGCGCCAGCGAATAGGAGCGATAGCGCTTGTAGCCATTGATGGTCGGCGTCGAAAACACAGCCGAGGCGCGGGCATGCTCCAGCAGCCCCGCCATGTAGCCGCGGCCCAGCGGCGACAAATCGTCGCCCTCAGCCGACATGAACGCGTTCTTGCCGGTCGCACGCGACACCAGCGACTGGTGCAAATGCCAGCCCGACGACATCACATTGGGAATCCGCGGCCGGCACATGAAGGTGGCGTGATAGCCATGGCGCTGGCAGATCTGTTTCACGGCGCTGCGAAACAGCACCATGATGTCGGCGGGGGCGAGCCCCACCGTGGGCTGGAACACGAACTCGCACTGGCTCGGGCCGTATTCCACTTCCATCGAGCGCAGCGGCAGCTCGAGCGCGATGATATCGCGCCGGATCAGTTCGAGCACCGGCTCCATCTGGTCGTAGCGCTGCTCGGTCAGGTATTGATAGCCCTGCGACAGCAGGCTGACGGCCGGCGGCTCGCCTGGGTTGCCCGGGCTTCCGGCGTCCGACGGCGCCAGCCGTGGGTTCTCAACCTTGAAGACATGGAATTCGACCTCGAGGCCGGCCATGAAGTCGTAGCCGCGCTGCGCCAACCGATCGATCACCGATCGATAAAGATTGCGGGTCGCGAACGGCACCGGACGGCCGTCGGCGAAGTAGAGGTCACACAACACCCACCCGGTGGTCGGCGCCCACGGCAGTACGCGGAACGTGGTGGGATCGGGCACCATCAGCACGTCGGCGGCACCCTGCATCTCGCGCATGCCGAAGCCACCACCGGCGGTGAACACCGGAAACACGGTGCGATGCGAGGTGTCCTTCGCCAGCATGGTGGTGGTGATCGAGCAGCCACTCTCCAGCGAATGCAGCGCCTCGCCGGCAATCAGCGTCTTGCCGCGCAGGATGCCGTGCTGGTCGGGAAATGACAGCCGGATGGTGTCGAGCCTGCGCTCCTCCGCCAGCTTGCGCAGGCGGACCGCCGCCTCCGTCTGCTCCTGCGACCAGAGGCCGTGCCGTGCGACAAAACTCACCGCGCTCTCCTTGCCTGACATCGATGCTTATTCGGCTGCGGTGATGAGATGCGGAACCTTGTCGGCGATCTCGGTGGGCACCGGCGCCATCCACGGCGCGCCGCGGCGGCGCTTGACGTCAACCTCCATCCAGTAGGTTTCCCAGCCGCGGGTCGGTCCGATGCCGTCCATGGTCGCCGGGCCCTGAATGCTGCGGGCATGCGCCGCGTCGATATGCAGTAGCGGCTTGCCGCCGGCGACCGCCTTTTCGATTTCCTGTCGCAGCAACCGGCGATACTGGATGATCGCCTTGTCGGACTGCCCGAGATGCTCACGGGTGCGATCCTGGATCGCTCCCATGGATTCCACCGCCCACTGGTCGTGCACGTTGATATCGAGCCCCATGCCAGTATAGGTCTCGGTCGCCTGCTCGTGCGGATCGAAGCCGTAGTCGTTGCTCTTGTTGCGGCGCGACTTGTAGTGCGGCAATTCGTAAAGCTCCAGCCGCTGGTCGCGCATTTTCTGCTTGTCCACCGGCTTGGTGTAGCTGGTGAAGATCGCATACCAGTAGCAATGCGTGTCATCCACCGGCACGTGCCACTGGGTGATGGTCATCTCGGTGCTCATCGGAATGACGAAGGCGTGCGGGAACAGCTGATTGGTGACCCGCACATGGGTGCGCTGCTCGTCGATCTCGCGCAGCGCGATCAGCCGCAAACCGTATTCGGTGCGCTCCACATTGATGATGGGACGATCATACTCACGCAGGATGCGCGTCATCGGCAGATCGCTGTCGGCAGAGGCGCCACGGAACTGCTTGCCGTAGGCGGCGGAGGTGTCTTCATCCTCGAAGAAACGATGCAGGAACGAGGCGTGCGCCGGATCGATGCCGACTTCGAGC
Organism: Hyphomicrobiales bacterium; assembly: GCA_041424235.1. Lineage (GTDB taxonomy): Bacteria > Pseudomonadota > Alphaproteobacteria > Rhizobiales > Xanthobacteraceae > Bradyrhizobium_A. The sequence continues at coordinate 23,323 of JBGMOD010000082.1, read as the reverse complement.
GCCTGCAGCCAGTTGCACTCGAACAGGCCCTTGAAGGCAAACGTATAGGCGTCAGGCGCCACGAAACAATCCAGTTCCGGAAACGCCGGCGGCTCGCCCTCGCCGAGATAGGCCCACAGCATGCCGCTCTTCTCGATCACCGGGTAGGCGCGCTGCCTGATGTTCTTGCACAGCGGCGAGTCCGCCGGCTCCGCCGGTGTCTGCAGGCATTCGCCATCGACACTGAACAGCCAGCCATGGAAGGCGCAGCGCAGGCCGCCATTTTCGAGGCGCCCGAACGCGAGATCAGCGCCGCGATGCGGACAATCACGATCGATCAGGCCGTAACGCCCGCTTTGGTCGCGGAACAGCACGAAGTTCTCGCCGAGCAGCCGCACCGGCTTGATCGGGCGTTCGCCCTCCAACTCGTCCACGAGCGCAGCCGGCTGCCAGTACATCCGCATCAGTTTTCCGGCGGGATCCTTCGGCCCGATCCGCGTGATCAGATCGTTTTGTTCCTGGCTCATCATGACGGCGCTCTCCCGTGCTGTGCGGTTCGCAAGAATAGCCCTGTCGGAGCCGCGATCGCTCGATTAGAATTCGTTCGACTACCGAACTTTTGTTCGATTATAGACTAGAATGATTCCTTGGCAAGTCCTTAGAACCGCTCAAAAGGACAGCGAACTGCCGCCATTTCTTGTGCAATGCGGTGATTTCCAAGGCATCCGGCATGGAGCCAACAAGCGGGCTTGATCATTCTTTATAACGAACATATGTTCGATGATCGAACAATCTAGGAGATATCGATGCCCCGCGTTCGATTTGTCGAGCCAAACGGCACCGAGCGCGCACTGGAGATCGCGGCCGGCAACAGCGTGATGCTGACGGCGATCCGCAACAGCATCCGGGGCATCGAAGCCGAGTGCGGCGGCTGCCTCGACTGCGCCACCTGTCATGTTTATGTCGACGCCTCCCAACTCCACGCGATCCCGCCACCGAGCGCGCAGGAAGACGCGGTGCTCGCTGCAGTCGCGGCCGAACGACGCGCCACTAGCCGACTGGCTTGCCAGCTGTTCGTCCCGGCGGGGATCGAAACTCTCGTCGTCCACATTCCGGAGAAACAATTGTGAGCGGACTTGTCGTCATTGGCGCCTCATATGCCGGCGTCCAGGCCGCGCTGGGCGCACGCGAGGCCGGCTATGCCGAGCCGATCCGGCTGCTTGCCGATGAATCATCCCTGCCCTATCAGCGCCCGCCGCTGTCAAAGGGCTTCCTGCTGGGGCAGGCCTCGGAAGACAGCCTGATCCTGCGCGACGAGAAATTCTTTCGCGACAAGGGAATCGATCTCGTGCTCGGCGCAAGGGCTGTCCGTATCGATCGCCAGGAACGGCGCGTCGCGCTTGCGAACGGCGAGCGGCTCGGTTTCGGCAGGCTGTTGCTGGCCACAGGATCGCGCGCCCGGCGGCTAACCGTTCCGGGCGCGGACCTGCCGGGGCTTCACTATCTCCGCTCACTAACGGACGCGCAGGACCTGAAGACGAAACTCGGTGCCGCATCCAGCATCGTCATCATCGGCGGCGGCTTCGTCGGCCTCGAGGTGGCATCGTCCGCACGCAAGCTCGGCAAGACGGTGACTGTCGTTGAAGCGGCATCACGGCTGTTGGAGCGCGCAGTATCGCCGGTGATCTCGCGTTTCCTGCTCGACCTGCACCGCGGCCACGGCATCGACATCCGTCTTTCGGAGACGGTGGCGAAGATCGAGAAAGATCACGGCGCGCTGAACGTCACCTGCGACAGCGGCCATCGCCTGCGCGCGAACCTCGTGCTGGTCGGAATCGGTGGCATCGCCAACACGGAACTGGCGGCCGAGGCCGGGCTTGCGTGCAACAACGGCATTATGGTTGACGCCGTCGGCCGAACCGAGGATCCCGGCATCTTTGCCGCCGGCGACTGCACCAGCCACCACAACGGTTTCGCGGGCAAACACATCCGGCTTGAATCGGTACAGCATGCCCAGGACCAGGGACGCGCGGCCGGCGCCGCCATCGCCGACCAACTGGTCCCCTATGCCAGCGTGCCGCGGTTCTGGTCGGATCAGTACGAGGCCAAGCTGCAGATCGTCGGCCTCTCGGACGGCGGCGATCGGCATGTGATCCGAGGCGCGCTCGATCAGGGACAGTTCTCTGTCTTCATCTATCGAGGCGATCGATTGATTGCGGTCGACAGCATCAATCGCCCGGGCGAGCAGTTGATCGCCCGCAAACTGATCGGAGCCGATGCCTCGCCTTCCCCCGACCAAGCCGCCGACTTGTCCTTTGACCTGAAGGCCGTGCCGCTGACGACGGCGGAAGGTGCGCCGGCATGAAAAATATGCTCACGTCTGCCTCTGAGGGGTCGATTCCACGACCATCGGGGAACGACAGGCGAGCAATGCCCAGGGTGAAGCGAACGGCCGAAGAGGAAGACGCCAAGCGCGAGGGCCCGGAATTTATCGAAAGCCTGGACCGCGGGCTGCGGGTGCTGGAGCTGTTCGGCGCCGACCATCGGCCGATGACACTGAGCGACATCGCCAAGGCGGCCAACCTGCCCCGCGCCACCGCCCGCCGCATTCTCATGACGCTGGAAAAGGGCGGCTTCGTCTCGGGCGACGGCAAGCTGTTCTCGCTGACGTCACGGGTGCTGGCTCTGGCATCGGCCTACCTGTCGTCGAATCAAATCGTCACTGTGGTGCAGCCGATGATCGACCGGGTCTCGACCGAGACCAAGGAGGTCTGCTCCCTGGCGATCCTCGACGGCGAGCAAGCCATCTTCATCGCTCGCGCCAGCCCCGCGCGGGTGTTTTCCGCAGGCATCGACATCGGGTATCGCCTGCCGGCGTTCTGCACTTCTGTCGGGCGCGTGCTGCTGGGCCGGTTGCCGCCCGGCGAACTGACCGCCGCCATCGGCCGCATGAACCTGGTTGCGCAGACACCGTTCACCGTGACGGACAAGGACGTGCTGTTGGCGGCGATCATCACCGACCGCAGTAAAGGCTACTCGCTGGTGGATCAGGAGGCCGAAGACGGCTTCCGTTCGCTGGCGGTGCCGGTGCGCCGGTATGACGGCGAGATCGTCGCAGCGATCAATGTCGGCGCCCACGTCGACCGCATTTCCACCGGCGAGATGCTCGACCGATTTCTGCCGCCGCTGAAAAATGCCGCCGCGGCAGCTCAACCATTGCTGCTCTGACCGCGCATCACGCGGCCAGCACCTCCTGGATTCGGCCGCGAATGCCGTCCTGATCGTAGCTGCCGGCCGACGACAGCAATGGAATGTCGATCGCGATATTCGCCGGCCGTTTCAGAACCACAATCCGATCGCCGATCTCCAGCGCCTCATTGATCGAGTGGGTGATGAATACGGCGGTCTTTCCGTTTTCCTTGACCAGCCGGACGAACTCGGCGCGCAGCTTGCGGCCGGTCATCTCGTCCAGCGCCGAGAACGGCTCGTCACAGAGCAGGATGTTGGCGTTGGTCGCAAATGCCCGCGCGATCGACACCCGCTGCCGCATGCCGCCCGACAGCGCATGGGGGTAGTCGTGCTCATGGCCGCGCAGGCCGAGGGTTTCGAGCCAGCGCCGCGCGGTCTCGCGCCGCTGGTCGGCCGCGATGTCCAGCATCTCCAGTCCCAGCTCGACATTCTGGATCGCCGTGCGCCACGGCAGCAGGCGGTCGCCCTGAAACACGATCGCCATCCGGCCGCGAAACCAGTCGAAATCGCGGAAGGGATTGTGACCACCCACGGTGACGGTGCCGCTGCTTGGCTCCGTCAGGCCCGCGATCAGGTTGAAGATTGTCGACTTGCCGCAGCCGGTCTTGCCGAGCAGCGCCAGCATCTGGCCCTGCGCCACCTGCAGACTGAGATCGTCGACGGCCACATATCCCGGCGCGCGCCCTGCATTGCCGAATACCTTGGAGACCTTCTCGAGACAAATCACCGGCTGAGCGCTCTGGCTGATGGTCATAGCGTCCGCTCCGATACCGCCCGATAACGAAACGCGATGGTCTCGATCAGCGTCAGAAGGGCCTGAACGATCAAGACGAAAAACACCAGTTGCAGCGTCCATGCCAGCGCACCCGCCATGTCGAAGATCTGCTGTTGCTGCAGCAATTGATAACCCACGCCGCCGGTGGCGCCGACGAGTTCAGCGACGACCACAACGCGCGACGCGTTCCCGAGGTTGACTTTCCAGGCGGTGAGGATATCCGGCAGCACCGCCGGAATGATCATGGTGCGAAACAGTTTGGCCCGCGACGGCCGGAAACTCATCACCATCTCGACCAGATCGCGCGACATCGCCTGCAACGCGCCCAGCACCTGAAACGTGAAGGCCGGCAGCGTCGTCATCACCATGATGAAGAAGATGCGAAACTCCACGCCATGGAACCAGATGATGGCGAACACCACCCAGGACAGCGCCGGGATGCCCTGAAACAGCGTAAGGATCGGCGACAGGAAATCATGGGCTGCGCGCGATCTGGCCATCACCACGGCCAGCGCCGCGCCAATGATGAAGGCGCCGGCAAGCCCCGCCAGAATCCGCAGCACGGTGGCGAACACATCGCTGAACTGCGTCCAGCTGCCGAGTATTTCGAGGCAGCGCCAGAACACGTCGACCAGCGATGGAAACAGGAACGGCGGAAAGAACAGAGATGCGAACTGCCACAAGCCGGCAACGACGGCAAATGGCAGCACATACGAAGCCAGTTTTCGCGCGGCCGCTGCACCAAACCGCGCAGCATCCGACGGCTGATAATCCAGGCTGGGGACCGTCATTGCATCGGCCCTTGGTAGATCGTGGTCGGCGCCGGATCCGACGGCAGGAAAGCGATCGACTTGCCCGCGTCGTAGACCGACCTGATTTCCTTGGCCACCTCGGACGCGGCGCGAACATTCATGCCCAGCCGATCGTTGGCGCGGATCAGCTCCGCGACCGCCTTGCGGTCATCGTCGGTCCCCTTGCTGGCAATCAGCCTGGCGGCGTCATCGGGATTGGCCACAACCCAGCCCGCCGCCTGCTTGTATGCAGCATAGAGTTTTGGAATCAGGCTCTTGTTCTTTTCCGCCCACGCCACATGAGCAGCTACACCGAGGTACGGAATGTTCCGGCTTCCAGTCGCCTTCTGCCAGCTCTCTTCGATCTTGAGATCGATCATGCGGATGGCCGGCTTCTTGCTGCGCAGCGTGGTGTAGGCGGGCTCCCACAGTTGGATGGCGGTGGCCCGGTCGGCCAGCGCGTACCCGACCAAGCCCGGCGTCGCGGTGTTGACCACCGAGAACTTGCTGGTATCGGCGCCGAGCTGGCGTGCGAACCAGTCAAACATCACATAATTAGTGGTGCCTTTGGCCGCCGCGAGATCCTTGCCCTCCATGTCCCTGATCGTCTTGATCTCGGGGCGCGAGGTCACCACCGTGCCCCAGAAATCAAACAGATTGAACAGGTAGGTCACCTTGACGCCGCGGACATCGGCAAGACCGACCTGCAGCAGCGATGCGCTGCCGCCGACCTGAAACTCACCGGAGTTGAACTGCGCGCTGTAGGCATCCGGCGTGCGCTCTTCGAAGGAGATCGACAGTCCGTTTTTTTCGTCCAGCTTCTGCGCCTTGATGATCGGCGGCAGGAACGCGCCGAGCGATGGTGGCCCGAATACCACGATCGAGATCTTGTCGAGTTGCTGAGACTGGGCAGTTCCTATTTGCAGCAGCACTTGCAGAAGCGATGCGAGTGCAATCGCCGTCTTCCGGATCATGTGTCGTCCCTCCTCGTGGTCTTCTTATTGAAGCTATTCCCTGATGAAGGCCCTTACCCTGGGCTCTTGCTATTTTCAGCTGATGTCGACATCCGTTGGCTGCCGCAGCACCACCATGCCTCAATCGCTGATGCCCATCTCCTTGAACACCTCCTTGGCGATGCGGAAGCTGTCGAGGCCCGCAGGCACGCCGCAATAGACCGCGATCTGCAGAAACACCTCACGCAGTTCGTTCTTGGTGATACCGTTATTGAGCGCGCCGCGAACGTGCAGCTTGAGCTCATGCGGCCGGTTCAATGCCGAGATCATGGCGAGGTTCAAAAGGCTGCGGCTGCGCCGGTCGAGCCCAGGGCGGTTCCAGATCTCGTCCCAGCAGAATTCGGTGGCGAGTTTCTGCATCGGCCAGTTGAAATCGTCAGCGGCGGCCAGCGACCGTTCGACATAGGAATCGCCGAGCACGGCGCGCCGCGTCTGCAGCCCACGCTCAAATTTTTCGCCCCGCGGCTTTTGTTCGTCCATCACAATACTCCGGTTTCGAAAATGGCTATGTCAGGCGGCTTCAAACTCGGCCAGCGGCTCGGTCCAGGCGTCGTAGCCGTAGACCCAGTCGGGATCGGTCGGATTCTTGAGCCAGGTGTTGGTGCGCGAACTCAACTGCACCCGCGAGGTGCGCGGCTTGCGCGTTGCTTCGAAACGACGGAAAGCAGCCGTTACGCCGGCCCGGTCGACGCCTTCAAGGCAGCGCGAGAGCACGGCTGCATCTTCGATGGCCATCGCCGCGCCCTGCGCCATGTAGGGTGTCATCGGATGGCAGGCATCGCCGAGCAGCGTGATATTGCCTTCGCTCCAGCGCGGCAGCGGATCGCGATCGACCAGCGCCCACTTGTGCACCGCAGGGCACGACGCCAGCACATGGCGAACCTGCGGATGGAAATCTGCAAAGGCCTTTCGCAGCTCATTGACGTCACCCATTGCCGACCAGGATTCCACCGAGAAGCCCGGCTCCGGCTGGCTGGTGACGAAGTAGACCTCGCTGCGGTCCGGCTTGACGTAATAGATGACGATGTGCCGATCCGGTCCCCACCATTTGGTGCAATCGTCGATCTGGTAGCCGCCCAGCAGCTCCGCCGGAAACACCGTCCGATAGGCGATGCGGCCGGTGAAATTCGGCGCGTCGCGGCCGAACAGGCGCTCCTTCACGAAGGAATGAACGCCGTCGGCGGCAACGACCGCGTCCACCGTCACAGATTTGCCGTTGGCGAAATTCAATTGAACCCGATCATCGGACTGCTGTGTGATGTCGACCACCCGGTGGTCGAGATGAACCGCCTCGGCCGGCACCACACTCGCAAGCGCCGCGTGAAGGTCGCCGCGGTGGCCCAGCAGGTAGGGCGCGCCGTAGCGCTCCTCCGCCGGTGCACCGAAGATCATGTCGAAACGGACCTCGCCGGTGTCATATTCCCTGTTATTCCAGGAGCGTGGATAGAACGCGGCAGCCCGCATCGCCGGCTCCAGCCCGAACCCGCGCAGGACCTTCATGGCATTGCATCCGATCTGGATGCCGGCCCCCAGCCGCGTGAACTTCGACGCTTGTTCGTAAACATTGGCTTCGATGCCGGCGCGTCGTAATGCCGCCGCTGTCGCAAGCCCTCCCATACCCGCTCCTATGATCGCCACGGAGAGCTTCGTCATCGCTGTGCCTTGTCATGCTGTTGAACCGTGACGGCGACTATCCGCTGCGATCCACAAACTCGGCAAACGACTAATTCTGACCCGGCGTGAGTTTCCCTCACGCGGCGTCCCGGCCCGTCGGCTGAATGAAACCCGGTTCGGCGCTAGAATTTCCAGCCCATCGATTCCGCCCAGGCCTTGGTCGCCTGTTCGGTCTCATGTCCGGCATCGGCGAGCCAGTTGCAAAAATCCCGGATCGCCGGTGAATCCTCATGATCGCTGCGAAACAGCGCACTGTACAGGCGTTTGCGCAGGCCGAGCGAGCCGAACGGGACGCACAGTTTTTTGGCCATCAGTTCGTCGATGATCAGGAACAGCGGAAACAGGCCGACTCCGAGCCGTTCCTGGGTCGCCTGAAGCGCAAAGTACATCTGCTCGAAGCGCAGCACGACCTGTTCAGGCTGCATCTCGCCGCCGGCCGAGGCAAACCACTGCCGCCAGTCATAGGGCTCGGTCAGATATGTAATCAACGTGTGGCGCTGCAGATCGGACAACTTGCCCAGTTCACCGCGTTCCAGCAGGTCGACATGGCAGACCGGCGCAATCAATTCCGTCATGAAATGGATCGACGTCCAGCCGTTGATCTGCCCCTGTTCGCCGCGGATTGCCACGTCGAAACCGGCCTCATTGGCGTTGACAGGGCCGAGCGCCGTGGTGAGTCGGAGCTCGATGTCAGGACGCTTGCGCTGGAATGTCGCCATCCGTCCGATCAGCCAGCGCATGGTGAATGTCGGCGGCGCGTTGATCCGCAGCACCGTCGGCGCGACGTCCTCCTTGATGTCCATCGAGGCCAGCGCCAGCCGATCCAGGATCGCGGTGACCTCGACATAATAGTGTTGCCCGGCGTCGGTCAGGCTGAGCTGGGAGGGTGCGCGACGGAACAGCTTGACACCAAACCACTCCTCCAGCAGCGCGACCTGCCGGCTGACCGCGCCATGGGTCACATGCAGCTCTTCGGCCGCCTTGGTAAAGCTGACATGACGGGCCGCCGCCTCGAACGTCTTGACCGCATTGAGCGGTGGCAATTTCCTCATCTGTGCTTGATTGTCCCATTCTGGCCTGAGGGCGATTATCGACATATCGGGCCGGGAGCCAACCCCGAAGGTGCTAGAGGCGAGGTGCTGGAGGCGATGAGGTCTCGGGCTGAAACGTGCACGCAGTCGCTGCGCTGCAAAGCAATCCGACGCTCGTCGATCGCATAGCGGCATTCGCAAACTGCTGGTGTATTTCGCAGGAAAATCGGGCTCCATCATCGGATGGATCAACATTCCGCAACAAGACCTCAGCCGACGGCTCCCGCCAAACCCGTCGCCGTCGCGCTCACCGTGCTTGCGATCTCCTTCGTCCTGGCCGCCCTCGGCCGCGGGATAAGCGAAAGCTTCACCGTCTTCCTGCTGCCGATCTCGAACAATTTCGGATGGGATCGCGGCCAGGTCGTCTCGATCTATTCACTCACAGCCCTGACCGGCGGCCTGGTCGCGCCATTTGTCGGTCGGCTGTTCGATCGTTCGGGACCGCGCGCCGTGTTCGCACTCGGCTTGATCGCCCTCGGCGGTGCCTTTCTCATCGCCGCCTATGCGCAGAAGCTTTGGCAATTCCAGTTCAGCCTGGGATTGTGCGTCGGACTAGGCCTTGCCAGCACCGGCAATGTACCGGGCTCGATCCTGCTGGGCCGGTGGTTCGGTCCGCGGCTGCCGACCGCCATGGCGGTGATCTATTCGGCCACCGGCGCCGGCGTCCTGCTGATGCTGCCGGTGTCGCAACTGCTGATCGATCATCTCGGCTGGCGCGGCGCCTATCAGGCCTATGGATATGGCGTCCTGCTCGCGCTGCTGCCATTGCTGCTGGTGTTGCCGTGGAAGCTGTTTTCCAAGGGATCGCCCCATGTCGTAAGGCCGTCCGCAACAGATGCCGCCGAGGACAGCTGGACTCTCTCGGCCGCCATTCGTCATCACGCCTTCTGGGCCTTGTTCGCCACCTTCTTCTTCACCGCCATCGGAATGTATTCGATTTCCGCTCAGGTCGTGGCCTACCTGGTCGATGCGGGATTCCCCCCGCTGCAAGCCGCGACGGCGTGGGGCTTCAGCGGCGTGGTGCTGCTGTTCGGCATGCTGTCGATTTCCTGGCTTGACGGAAAGATGGGCCGACGCCGCTCGGTGTTGCTCAGTTATGCGATCTCGATCATCGGAATCGGGTTGCTCTGGCTGCTGAAGACATATCCCAACATCTGGCTGCTGAGTGGCTTTGTGGTCTGCTTCGGCAGCATGATCGGTTCGCGCGGCCCGTTGCTGACGGCCACCGCGATGAAGCTTTTTCGCGGCAGGCATGTCGGCACGATCTATGGCACCATCACCATCGGCAGCGGATTGGGCTCCGCGCTCGGCTCCTGGAGCGGCGGCCTCATCCACGACGCCACCGGCAGCTATGACGCGCTACTCGCATTCGCCCTCGTCAGCGTCATTCTCGGCATGCTGCCGTTCCTGATGGTGCCGGCGCTGCGCTAACCGCCTTCCACCTCAGTGATGGCGTTCGAATTGTTGACATGCCGCCCGCATGACTTGTCCGTGCGCCCGTTCAAGTTTTGTTGACCCGCATCATGACGAGATCACCCGTACAGATGAAATAATTAGCCACCGCCGCTGTTTACCAGAAATGGCAATCCAGATGGCGAGGGTTCATGACGGATGCGGCAGCTTTGATGTCCCTGGCGACGTCCGTGCCTCCCCATGTGTTGCATCAGAAAGACGTTCAATCGGCTACCCGCGTACTATTCGGCGATCGATATCCGGAACTGGCGCGTCTTGAGCCGGTGTTCACCAATGCGGGAGTGATCAAGCGGCATGGCGTGAAGCCGATCGAATGGTACTTCGAGCCGCGCGGCTGGCCGGAGCGGACGCAAGCCTTTCTGGACGGCGGCGAAGCGCTGTTCATCGACGCGGCCCGTCAGGCGATCGAGCGAGCCGGCCTCGCTCCCGGCGACATCGATACCGTCGTCACCGTTTCCTCGACAGGAATCGCCACGCCGAGCCTGGAGGCCCGTGCCGCGGGCAAGCTTGGATTGCGCACGGATATCTCACGGGTGCCTGTCTTCGGCCTGGGGTGCGCCGGTGGTGTCTCCGGGCTGTCGATCGCATCGCGCCTCGCCCAGGCGCGTCCCGGCACCAACGTTCTGCTGGTCGCGCTCGAACTCTGCACCCTCGCCTTTCGCCTCGACAAACTGACCAAAGCCAACATCGTCGCCATCAGCCTATTCGGCGACGGTGCCGCGGCGGCTGTGTTGCGCGCCGGCGACGGCGGCACGCTTCAAGTCGAAGGATCCGGCGAGCATCTCTGGCCCGATACACTCGACATCATGGGATGGGATGTCGATCCCCAGGGCTTCGGCGTGATCTTTGGCCGCGCGATACCGGCTTTCGCGCGCGAGAATATGGGAGCTGCGGTGACAGGCATCCTGCAGCGGCTGAACCTTTCGGTTCAGGACATCCAGCGCTTCGTCTGCCATCCGGGGGGAACCAAAGTAGTTGCGGCGCTGGAAACGGCACTCTCCCTGGATCAGGGCGCGCTGCTGCACGAACGCCAGATTCTGGCCGGCTACGGGAATATGTCGGCCCCCACCGTGTTGTTCGTGCTGGAGCGCGTTCTCGCGGATCATACGCCGCAGCGATCGCTGCTGACGGCGCTCGGCCCCGGTTTCACCGCGAGCTGTGTCGCGTTGCGGTGCACGACATGACGTTTGCCGCCATCATCCTCGGATTGGTGACGCTGCAGCGCGTCGGCGAATTGCTGCTCGCGCAACGCAACACCGAACGGCTGCTGGCCGCCGGCGCCCATGAAGTCGCGCCGGAGCATTACGGGCTTCTGGTCGGCCTGCATGGCGCCTGGCTGCTGGCGCTCTGGCTATGGGGACACGATCAGCCGATCAGTGCCGGCTGGCTGATCGTGTTCGTCGGCCTGCAAACCGCGCGCGTCTGGGTGATCGCGACACTCGGCCCGCGATGGACAACGCGGATCATCGTGATGCCCGGCGCGCCGCTGGTCACCACCGGTCCCTACCGCTTCCTGGCACACCCCAACTATGCCGTGGTCGCCGGCGAGATAGCCGCTCTTCCGCTGGCATTGAACCTGCCCGTCATTGCCCTGGCCTTCTCGGTCCTCAATGCCGCGATCCTTTGCATCCGGATTCGCTCGGAAAATCGGGCGCTGAGCCGCACCCCGTCATCATGGGTTCGATGACCGCCAACCCGTCACAGATCGCATCGCCAGCCACATGGCTCGGCTTCGCCCTGATGTGTCTCGGCATGTTCATGGCGATCCTCGATATCCAAGTCGTCGCCACCTCGCTGCCGACGATCCAGAGCGCGCTCGGCGTGTCTCCCGACGCCATGAGCTGGATCCAGACCTCGTACCTGATCGCCGAAATCATCGCCATTCCGCTCACCGGCTGGCTGACGCGCGTGCTGTCGATGCGCTGGCTGTTCGCCGGCGCGATCGCGCTTTTCACCGCGGCATCGGTGGGCTGTGCGTTCAGCGGCGGGTTCGGCACGCTCATCATCTATCGCATCCTGCAGGGGTTCGCCGGCGGGACGCTGATCCCCGCGGTGTTTGCTGCCGTCTTCCTGCTGTTTCCGGAGCGCTCGCAGGGCATCGCAACCACGATTGCGGGGATCATGGCGGTTCTGGCACCCACCGTCGGCCCGGTCGTCGGGGGATGGATCACCCAAACCTACTCCTGGCACTGGCTGTTCCTGATCAATGTCGCTCCCGGCCTGATCGCCTGCGCCAGCACGCCTGTCCTGTTGCCCCGGCACGGCACGAACATCGCCGAAATCAGGGCGCTGGACAGCGCATCACTGGCACTAATGGCGCTCGCGCTGGCTAACCTGGAAATCGGCTTGAAGCAGGCGCCGCAGGATGGCTGGCTCTCCCCGGTGTGTATCGGCCTGTTCGCGCTGAGCCTGCTATCGGCTGTCCTCTTCGCGCGGCGAACGCTGGCGGCGGCTCATCCCGTCGTGGACCTGGCCACCCTGCGCGATCGCGGATTCGCCATCGGTTGCATGTTGAGCTTTTGTCTCGGAATCGGCTTGTTCGGCTCGGTCTATCTGATGCCGGTCTTTCTGGCCTTCGTGCGCGACCATGACGCCTTCGAAATCGGCACGATCATGCTGGTGACCGGCCTCGCCCAGCTTGCAACCGCGCCGATCGCCGTTGCGCTGGAAAAGCGACTGGATCCGCGCATACTGACCATTCTCGGATTTTCAGCGTTTGCGCTGGGCCTTGGCCTCAGTGCCTTCGAGACCATCGACACCGATTTTCAGGCTATGGTCCTGCCGCAACTGATCCGCGGCGCGGCGATCATGTTCTGCCTGCTGCCGCCGACGCGCCTCGCACTCGGCGCGCTGCCGCCAGCACAAGTTCCAAATGCCAGCGGCCTCTACAATCTGATGCGTAATCTGGGCGGCGCCATCGGCATCGCACTGATCGATACCATTCTCTACGGGCGAACGACGCTTCATGCAGCCAAATTGCGCGAGCGCCTCATGGCCGGCGACGAAAGCGCGGCCCGGCTGATCGGCCTCAACCCCGCATTGTTGTCCGGCCGTCCGTCAGGCGCGCCCGATGCGGCAACGGAGGCTCTGCTGCAGCCGATGGTTGAAAAAGCCGCCTTCGTCCTCAGCGCCAATGAAGCATGGGGCATGCTGGCGGCCTTCGCCCTGTTCGGCGTGCTGCTTGTCTCCTTTGCGTGGAAGAAAAGCTGACGCCCAAGATTACGCCTGGGATCACACGTTGCGCCGCACGAACGCAACAAGATCGGTCAGCGACGCACCCGATGCATCGGCCGTGACGCCGAGTTCTTCAGCGGGCAAACCGAGCCGGTTGACCCAGAATGTCGGATAGCCGAAGGACCGCGCCCCGGCCGCATCCCACCCTGCAAACGCCGCGAATACGATTTCATCCGGCCGCAGCCCAAACGCCTCGACGCCCATCCGATAGGCTTTCGGATCCGGCTTGTAGGCCCTCACCAGATCGGTGCTGAGGACCTGCTCGAACAGGCCGCTCAAACCTGCGGTCCAGATTCCGGTCTCCAGCATCACGGGCGAAAAGTTGGACAGAAACCCGAGACGAACGCCGGAGTCGCGCAGCGCAGCGAGCGCCGGACCGACGTCGGGATAGGGCTGGAGCGAGAGATAGCCGTTCATGATCTGCCGGCGCTTGTCGTCGGTGAGATCAATCCGCAGCGTTTTGGCTGAAAACACCAGCGCATCTTCCGTGACGGTCCAGAAGTCTGCGTAATGCCCCGACAGGCTCCGCAGCCAGCAATATTCGAACTGCCGCGTCCGCCAAGCCGCACTCAATTCGGCGCCTCGGCCAGGAAACAGCAGGTCGACCATCGCAAATATCGGGCTCAGGTTGAAAATAGGAAGGGCGTCGAAGGCAATCGCTCGCACGGTCATCCGTTCGGCGGATCGGATCTTGTTGACACTTGCCATCACGGTGGCTCCGCTCGCAGCAAGGCGCAAAAATTGACGACGCTGGAGAGACATGAGGACGATTGGCTCAGCGGGCATGAACACGCGTAACGCTACCGAGAACCTCGCCGGCAATCGAGTCGCTGACCAGCATTTCTGTCTTTCACGGGCTGCAACAACGAGCGAAATCGTGTGTCCGAACGAACTAGGCCGGAATTTTCGCCGCAGTCGGCTTTGGAAGCGGCAGCAGCACAACCGCCATCGAGACGCAGCCGATCTCGCCATGGACATCGAGCAGCGTGGCATGCCCAATTCCCAAGCCTGTTGCCGGCTGCCAGTGCGTCTGCGCACGCGCGCCGATCCATGCCCCGACCGGACGCCTGAATAGCTGAACCGTGAGGTTCGGATTGGGATCGGCGACGACGTTGTGGACGGGGCGTGCGACGCCGTGGCTCCAGTCGGCTGGGCCGAGCACCTGGGACAGCGGCCCGGCACCGTCGATAACACTGTGGTTGAGGCGAAACCAGGCCACGCCATCCCCCATCCGCGCCTCCATGGCATCCATGAACCAGGGACCACCGTGAGCCGCGCGTGTTTTGCGCAGCTCGAAGCGTGTGGGATCAACCGGATCCTGCTCGTGCTCCGTGAAGCCCGGGACATCAACGCTGCGTTCGCGGGCGAGCGTGACCCGCGCTGTCGCATACGGCTCCGTCTCACCGATGACCCACAACGTATTGTCGACCACACTCACGCGACCGCCTTCGGTCACGACGGCCTGCTCGGTTCGCAGCGGTGCCAGCGGCATCGGCCGCAGGAAACTTGCCGTGACACCGATGGCTGTACCCCAGCGTTTGTCGGTCGCGACCGCCTCGATTTCCGCCGTCAGAAGGCTTGCGATCGCCCCACCCTGAAGGCCCGCAAACGGACCCGCAGCCAGAAGCGTCGGCTGCCAGTGATGCGGCCGACCGAGTGGTTGAAAAATCGCCATGAATCAGGTGTCCCGGTGAGGAGAAATTGCTTTCCGGGAACAACCTGATTGATGAATCTGGCAACGGCAAAGGAGATCTCATCACCTCGGATGAGCCAGCCTCATCTGTCGACGCGCGCCGCGCAGCTTGAACAGCCGCTCAGCGCGCCGCCTCGAAGCCGCTGAGGACAGCCGTGAGATTGGCGCCCAGGATGTCCGACAGGTAGCCGCCCTCCTGAATGAAGACCGTGGGCAGACCGAGCCGCGCGATCTCGGCACCGATCCGGCGGAAACCATCGGTGGTTACCGCGAGGCCGGCGAGCGGATCGTGTTCGGACGCATCAAGACCAAGCGCCACCACCAGCGCACCGGGAGCGAAGGCCTTGATCGTCTTCTCCGCCACGCCGATCGCCTTGATGTAGTCGTCATCGCGCGTGCCGCGCGGCAACGGGATGTTGAGATTGGCGCCAAGGCCCGGGCCCGCGCCGCGCTCGTGCGCATAGCCCCAGACGAACGGATTGAAGAAGGTCGGATCCGCATGGATCGACACCGTCAGCACATCGGGCCGTTCGTAGAAGATGCCTTGGGTGCCATTGCCGTGATGCACGTCGACATCGAGGATCGCGACCCGTTCGTGCCTGAGTCGCAGATGAGCGGCGGCGACAGCGCTGTTGTTGAGATAACAGAAGCCGCTGGCGAGATCGCGGTAGGCATGATGCCCCGGCGGGCGGCAGAGCGCGTAGCTCGCATCCTCGCCATCCATCACCAGTTGGGCCGCGGTCGTCGCCACATCGGTGGCCGCGCAGGCTGCGGCCCAGGTGCCGGGGCCGATCGGGCATGAGGTGTCGATGGTGTGCCAGCCGAGACGGCCGACAATGTGGGTGGGATAGGTCGCGGCATTGCGCACCGGATGGACGTTGGGGATCATCTCGGGGCCGGCATCGCCGAGCGCGCTCCAGGCATCCCAGGCCTCAGCCAGGAAGCTGAGATATTCCGGACTGTGCACCCGGGCGCGCGGCCCCTGGCCGAACACCGTGGGTTCGACCAGGGAATGCTTGCCGGCCTTGAGGCCCGCGAGCAGCCGGTCGGCACGCTCGGGTTGTTCGGTCGTGCGCTTGACCTGGCCGCGCACCAGGAAGAATTGCGGATCGTGACTTCGATGCAGTTCGGTATGGACGGCCTTCACGCACTCACTCCAAGGATTGGTCAGGGGTTGGCAGCACTATCACTCGGCGACGACAACGTCCGCTTCGGACGTCGCAACGTCGCCATGGCCTAGCGTCGGAATCTCCCGCACCAGCTTGCTCACCTGCCGCCAGGCGTAGCCGATATGGTGGTCGACATGCGCAACGATGCGTTCGGGATGGCCAGCCTCGATGGCGGCGAGCACGGGTTCGTGGGTCCGCGCAATCTCGTGCGGATCGTCGTACAATCGACCGATCAGGCCGATCACCATACGCAGCTCCGCAGCCAGATCGTCGAACAACCGCAGCAGCCGTCGGTTATCGGCGATCTCGCAGATCAGCCGATGAAAACGATAGTCTTCTTCCACTTGGCGCGCCGGATCGTCGAGATCGGCGGTCTGGTGCAGGACCTCGATTTGCCGGCGCAACATGTCGCGCGTCTGCGGCGTGAGATTGCGTGACGCCAGCACGCTGGCGTGACGCTCGACGCAGAGTCGCAGATCGTAGATTTCATCGATATCCCCAGACTCGAGCTTGCGCACAAAGAAGCCGCGGCGCGGGCTCGCCACCAGAAGCCCCTGCCGCTCAAGCAGCCGTGCCGCCTCGCGGACCGGTGCGCGGCTGATCCCGAGCTCCCGGGCAACCCCGGCCTCCACCACCTTGGCGCCCGGCGCCAGCCGCCCCTGCATGATCGCCTGCGTCAGGATGCGGGCGACTTGGCCGACCAGATCGCTCTCCGCGATCGCAGGCAGTCCGACCGGAGGGGACATGAGGCGCATAAAAGGACCCGTTTCGAGCTCAAGCAAGCCCGCTTCAGTCAGAGTACAATAATTAATCGTCGATTGTCGACAGTTTAATCTTGTTCTCGGCGTTCCACCCATGCAACCCTTGGAACAGTTAAAAGGTGGAACGCTAAATCATGACCGCGATTGCCCAGGCACGGCTCCCCGCCGTGAGCACCGACGTCCAACAAATCCGCATCGATCTCGCCGCAGCCTACCGCCTGATCCACAGGCTCGGCCTCGACGACAGCATCTACACCCACATCTCGGCCCGGCTGCCGGGCCCGCAGCATCGCTTCCTGATCAACCCCTACGGCTTGCGGTTTGAAGAGGTGACGGCCTCCAACCTGGTGACGGTCGATCTCGACGGGCAGGTCATCGACGATCCGATCGGTCTCGGCATCAATCCGGCCGGGTTCACCATTCACAGTGCCGTTCATGCAGCACGTGCCGACGCGATCTGCGTGCTCCACACCCACACGGTGGCCGGCGTTGCGGTCTCGTCGCAAAAGGATGGACTGTTGCCGCTCAATCAATGGTCGATGCAGTTCACCGACCGCCTCGCCTATCACGATTATGAAGGCATCGCGCTCGATCTCGATGAGCGCCAGCGCCTGGTCGCCGATCTCGGCGACAAGTTCGTGATGGTGCTGCGCAATCACGGCATGCTCACCTGCGGCCGCTCGGTCGCGGAAGCCTTCAAGCTGATGCACAATCTGGAGCGATCCTGTCGCGCCCAGCTCGCGATTCAGTCTTCCGGCGCCGCCATCATGCCGCTGTCCACCGCCGTCGCCAGCAAGACGGCCGGCCAATACGCGAGCTTCTACGACTCCATGGAGATTGCGGGCAAGCCGGACGGCGAATGGGCCGCCTTCAAGCGGATGCTGGAGCGGAGCGATCCGGACTTCATCAGCTAGATCATCCGCACACTTCAAACGCGCCGGTCAGGCGATCTTTCAAGCGATCTTGCACGCAATCTCGGAGAGTAATGGCATGCTGAAGCAGATCTTGGTTGGGCTGGCCTTGACGAGCGCGTTGAGCGCAGCGGCCATCGCGCAGGACGCGAAAATGGGCGGCGTCGTCAATGCCGTGATCCAGCCGGAGCCGCCTGGCTTGATGCTGGGCATCATCCAGAACGGCCCGACGCAAATGGTTGCCGGCAACATCTATGAGGGCCTGCTGCGCTACAGTCCAAAACTGGAGCCGGAGCCGGGGCTGGCAGAAAGCTGGACCGTCAGCGAGGACGGCAAGGTCTACACCTTCAAGCTCAGGACAGGCGTCACCTGGCATGACGGCAAGCCGTTCACTTCGGCCGACGTGCTGTTCTCGATCGATTTTCTCAAACAAACCCATCCGCGCGCCCGCGCCAATCTGGTGCAGCTCGACAAGGTCGAGGCCCCCGACGACTCCACCGTGGTGTTCACGCTGAAGCAGCCGTTCGGACCGTTCCTCGGCATCTTCGAGGTCGGTTCGCTGCCCATGATTCCCAAGCACATCTACGAGGGAACCGATTACAAGACCAATCCGGCCAACAACACCCCGATCGGAACCGGCCCCTTCATGTTCAAGGAGTGGCAGAAGGGCTCGTTCATCAAGCTGGTCAAGAATCCGAATTACTACATCAAGGGCAAGCCGGCCCTGGACGAAATCTACTGGCACGTGATCCCGGACGCCGCGGCCCGCGCGGTGGCGTTTGAAACCGGCAAGATCGATGTGCTGCCCGGCGGCTCGGTGGAAAACTTCGACGTGCCGCGGCTGACCAAGCTCAAGAATGTCTGTGTCACCGGCAACGGCTGGGAATTCTTCAGCCCGCACTCCTGGCTGGCACTGAACAACCGGAATGGGCCGCTGGCGAACAAGAAATTCCGCCAAGCCCTGATGTTCGCCATCGATCGCAACTTCGCCAAGGACGTGATCTGGAACGGCCTCGGCAAGGTCGCGACCGGCCCGTCCGGCTCGTCGATCAAGTACTATTCGAGCGCCGCGCCGGAATACTATTACGATCCGGCCAAGGCCAAGGCCCTGCTCAAGGAGGCCGGCTACAACGGCGAGAAGGTCCGCCTGCTGCCGCTGCCTTATGGCGAAACCTGGCAGCGCTGGGCAGAAGCCGTGAAGCAGAATCTGCAGGATGTCGGCATCAATGTCGACATGGTCGCGACCGACGTGCCCGGCTGGAACCAGAAGATGTCGGAGTGGGATTACGACATCGCCTTCAATTACGTCTATCAGTACGGCGATCCGGCGCTCGGCGTTGCCCGCAACTACGTCAGCAGCCAGATCACCAAGGGCTCGCCGTTCAACAACAATGAAGGTTATTCCAACCCCGAAGTCGATCAGCTGTTCGCCGACGGCGCGACCGCGTTTCCCAACGCGAAGCGCCAGGAGATCTACAACAAGGTCCAGAAGATCCTGGTCGAGGACGTACCGGTTGCCTGGCAGCTGGAATTGCAGTTCCCCACCATCACCCGCTGCAACGTGAAAAACCTTGTCACCACCGCGATCGGCGTGAATGACGGCTTCCGCGACGCCTGGATCGACAAATAGGCCTTTCGGGCGGTTCCCGACAGCGTCACTTCCATGGATGGCCGTCGGGAGTCCAGAAACAGTCGGCACAGAACACAACGGGTCCTTTGATGCTGTCATTTATCGCCCAAAGAATCGTGAAGGCCGTGATCGTCCTTCTCGCCATCGTGGTGCTGAACTTCTTTCTGATCCGCATGGCTCCCGGCGATCCCGCCGTGGTGATGGCGGGCGAAGCGGGCGCCGGCGATCAGATTTTCGTCGCGCAGTTGCGTGAAAAATTCGGCCTCGATCAACCGCTGCCGGTGCAACTGTTCAAATATGTGAAGGGCATCGTCAGCCTCGATCTTGGCTTCTCGTTTCGCCAGCAGATGCCGGTGTCGACGCTGATCCTCGATCGCCTGCCCGCCACATTGCTGCTGACGGGCAGCGCCTTCGTGATTTCGCTCGCGCTGGGGATCCTGTTCGGCGCGCTGGCGGCTCGTTTTGCCGGCACCTGGGCCGACACCGCCGTCACTTTGCTGGCGCTGATCTTCTATGCCACGCCCCTGTTCTGGGTGGCGCTGATGGCCATCCTGCTGTTTTCGGTGACGATGGATTGGCTGCCAAGCTTCGGCTATGAGACGGTCGGCGCGAACTACACCGGGCTCGCCCACGCGCTGGACGTCGGAGCCCACCTGATCCTGCCGGCCACGACCATCGGCCTGTTCTTCATGGCGACATACGCGCGCATGACGCGTGCTTCGATGCTCGAGGTCAAGCGGCTGGATTTCGTCAAGACCGCCCGCGCCAAAGGCTTGCGAGATTCGGTCATCCAGCGGCGCCACGTGCTGCGCAATGCGCTGCTGCCGGTTGTCACCCTCGCCGGCCTGCAGGCCGGCACGCTTGTTGGCGGCGCGGTGTTGACCGAAACGGTGTTTGCGTGGCCCGGCATCGGCCGGCTGATGTACGATGCCCTGCTGCAACGCGACTATAACCTGCTGCTTGGCGTCTTCGTGGTGTGCTCGGCCATGGTGCTGGCGTTCAACCTGATCACCGACCTGGTCTACCGTTCGGTCGATCCACGCATCGAGTTCGCCGCATGAGACAACTCTCGCGAACGATGCTGCGCAATCCGGGCGGACTGCTCGGCCTGCTGATCCTGGCGATCGTCATCGTCATCGCAGTGCTCGGCCCGCTGATGTTTCCAACCTCGCCCTGGCGCATGGTGCAGCGGCCGTTCCTGCCCCCGTTCACCATGGCGAATCTGCCGCTCGGCACCGACGCGTTGGGACGCGACGTCATGGCCGGCATCATCTATGGCTCCCGCGTCTCGCTGCTGGTCGGCCTCGTCTCCACCCTGGCGGCGCTGGCGATCGGCATTCCGCTCGGGGCGGCAGCCGGATACTTCGGCAATCGCATCGACGACGCCTTGATGCGATTCACGGAATTCTTCCAGACGGTGCCGAGCTTCGCACTCGCCATCGTGCTGGTCGCGATCCTGCAGCCCTCGATCGTCTCGATTGTCATTGCCATCGCCATTGTCAGCTGGCCGCCGGTCGCACGGCTGGTCCGGGGCGAGGTGTTATCACTGCGCTCGCGCGAATACGTCCAGGCGGCAATCGTGACCGGACAAAGCAACAGCTGGATCATCTGGCGCGAAATCATGCCGAACGCACTCTCGCCGGTGATCGTGCTTGCTTCGCTGATGGTCGCAACTGCCATCCTGCTGGAATCGTCGCTGTCGTTTCTCGGTCTCGGCGATCCCAATCTGATGTCGTGGGGCTACATGGTCGGCGCCGGCCGTACCGTGATCCGCCAGGCCTGGTGGATCACCGTGTTTCCCGGCATCGCCATCCTGGTTTCGGTGTTGGCGTTGAACCTGATCGGCGAAGGCCTCAACGATGCGCTCAACCCGCGCCTTGCCAAGGAAGGGCGCTGAGCATGGCCGCGGAGACCGTGGTAACCGTCAAGGACCTGAAACTGGCGCTGCCGGCCGGTGGCGATCGGCCCCACGCCGTCGATGGTGTGTCGTTCGACCTGACCGCGGGCAAGATCCTGTGCGTGGTCGGAGAATCCGGATCGGGCAAGTCGATGTGTGCCCATGCGCTGATGGGATTGCTGCCGAACAACATCACCGCCGAGGCCGGCGAGATCATGTTCGACGGCCGCAACCTTCTCACCCTCGATGCCGACGCCTGGCTGGCCCTGCGCGGCCGGCGCATCGCCATGGTGTTCCAGGAGCCGATGACCGCCCTCAATCCGCTGATGCGGATCGGCGACCAGATCGCCGAGATGTTCGAGGCGCATGATCTGCTGTCGCCGCGGGACCGCAAGCAGAAAGCCATCGCATTGCTGCGCGAGGTCGGATTGCCGGATCCGGAGCGCACGGTGCGGGCCTATCCGCATCAATTGTCCGGCGGGCAACGCCAGCGCGCGATGATCGCCATGGCGCTTGCGCTCGAACCGGCTGTGCTGGTGGCCGACGAGCCGACCACGGCCCTCGACGTCACCACACAGGCGCAAATCCTGAAACTGATCCGCGACCTGCAGCATAGCCGCAACATGGCTGTGATGCTCATCACCCACGATTTCGGCGTCGTCGCCGACATCGCCGATCGGGTGGTCGTGCTTCAGCACGGCCGGATCGTCGAACAAGGCGCGGCGAGCGACGTGCTGGGACATCCGCAACATCCTTACACGCGCGCCCTGCTCGCGGCCGTTCCGGCGATGCAGCCCCCGGTACGCTCCTCCCTCACCGATCGCGACAAGGCGGTCGAGGTCGTGGGCCTGGACAAAACCTATGTCAGCGGCGGCGGCTGGTTCCAGCCTGCTCGCAGCGTGCAGGCGGCAAAGGACGTGAACTTCGACATCTTCAGGGGTGAAACCCTTGGTCTGGTCGGGGAATCCGGCTCCGGCAAATCATCTGTCGCCCGCCTTGTGGTGCGTCTGCTCGAGGCCGATCGCGGCACCGTTCGGCTTGGCGAGACCGATCTCACCGGCCTCCGCGGCAAGGCACTGCGCGACCAGCGCCGTCGCATCCAGATGGTATTTCAGGATCCATTCGCTTCGCTCAATCCGCGGCGCAAGGTCGGCCAGATCATCACCGACGGGCCGATCGCCCACGGGATCGATCTCGCCACTGCGCAGGCGCGCGCCCGCGATCTGCTGGGCCTGGTCGGTCTCAACGCCAGTGCGATGGAACGTTTTCCGCATGAATTTTCCGGCGGCCAGCGCCAGCGCATCGGGATAGCACGAGCGCTGGCGCTCGACCCTGAAATCCTGGTCGCCGACGAAGCCGTCTCCGCGCTGGACGTGTCGGTGCAGGCGCAGGTGCTGAAACTGCTCGAGGACCTCAAGATGCGGCTCGGCCTCTCGATGCTGTTCATCACCCACGATCTGCGGGTGGCCGCGCAGATCTGCGACCGGATCGCGGTGATGCAGCGCGGCACCATCGTCGAGCTCAAACCGACAGCGGCGCTGTTTGCGGCACCGGAGCATCCCTACACCCGTGAGCTTCTTGCAGCAGTCCCGGGCCAGATTGCATCATCAAGGGCGGCCTGACACATGCGCTGCGTTCTCGTCAGCAAGAGCCTCGATCTGCGCGGCTATCTGGGCCCTGAACTTGCACGGCTCGCCGATCGGATCGAGCTCATCGATCATCGCGCCAACGGCGCAGCTGCGGATGTCCGCATGGCTGTCGCCTGGAATCCACCGGATGACGCCTTCGCACATTATCCCAACCTGCAGGCCGTCTGTTCGATCGGCGCGGGCGTGGACAGCATTCTGGCCTGCCCCAGCCTGCGCCGCGACATCGATGTGATTCGGATCGTGGATCCGGCGCAGGCCCAGATGATGTCGGGCTTCGTGACCTGGCACGTGATCTCGCATCAGCGGCGTTTTGCTGCCTATCTCGCCCAGCAGC
>JBGMOD010000081.1:0-12676 GCA_041424235.1 Hyphomicrobiales bacterium | reverse complement strand
CGCCAATGGTACTATGGCTTAAGCCCTGGGAGAGTAGGTCGCTGCCAGGCCTGCCAAACACACAGATTGTCCTCTTTATCGAGTCACGAACCAAAAACGCCGCTTCCTTCGGGAGGCGGCGTTTTTGCGTTTGGAATGCGGATTTTGATGCGCGGCTCAGCTCTCGATGGCGCCGGCCAGCATGTCGCGCAACTGCTGGGCTGGGATTACGCTGCCGTTGCTGATCTGCACGCCGTACGGATTGACGAGCTGCCAGACATTTCGCTCAACGAACAGCAGCAGATCCTGGTCGAGTGGCACCATGGCGCCGTCGATCCGGACGGATGCCACGAAGAGACCGTCCAGCCAGGACAGCACCAGATTGTTGGCGCCGTTGAAGAATCTTCCCGGACCGTCACTGGCGTTGAGGGTGCGGGGAACAGCGGCTGCGTTCGGGCGATATCGCTGTCCGCCACCGTTGGCCGCCCAGTCCGGAATGTCGCCTGCAGCGATCGGCATCCCGTTGATGCTGAGCGTCATGGATTGGCTGTAGACGTTGAACACGTAGACACTGCCGGGCATGGAGTTTCTCCTGTGCTGATGGTGGTCTGCGGGTGCAGACCGAATCTTCGAGGATTGAATTGTCGCGAAGCAAGGTCTTGCGGACCCGGGCGTCGCCATCATCGGCGACAAACGAATTTCCGATGGTCAATTGGAAAAAGAAAAAATAGTGCGAGCTGATGAAAGTCGCTTCAGACTAGCGTTGCGTCGCGCCGCGTCAATCGTGGAGTCGGTGCGGTTCGTGTCTCGATGTGTCAGTGGGGGCCGCGATGGTGTCGTTTCGTCATGCTGGCACCACGAACCGGCGCGAGGTTTGGCCCCGGCACGGATGAAGCGGGCGAAACCTTTTCGGTCAGGCTCGGTTCATCTTGCTGCTGATTAGCTGCATGCCGGTCGCCGCTGCCTGGCAAAACCATCGGGAACTTTGAACCGGGCGGGGACGGCGGCCGACGAACACCGAATCAGCCGGTCATGACGTTTCAACCTGTAGAGGACACCACGATGCGCACTTTCATTCCCACGAGGCGGGCAGCTTTGACCATCGCATGTTTGGCGATGACCACCGCTCTCGTGTCCGGCGGCAACGCATTCGCGCAGGCGAAGGATGCGCCGAAAGCGGCAGCGCCGGCTGCCGCCCCGGCAGCGCCTCCGCCGGCCGCGGCGCAGCAGCAGGTGCCCGAGCTGAAGCAGATGGCGCTGACCGACAAGCAGATCGAGGGCGTGCTGGCGGCCCAGAAGGAGCTGGACGCGATCACCGACAAGATTCCGGAGGGACAGGCCGACAAGCCGGATCCGAAAGTGCAGGCCCAGCTCGATACGGTTGCCAAGAAATACGGCTTTGCCAGCTACGACAACTACAGCGACGTGGTCGACAATATCAGCCTGGTCCTGTCCGGCATCGATCCGAAGACCAAGGCCTTCACCCAGCCGCCGGAGGCGCTGAAAAAGCAGATCGCCGCGATCCAGGCCGACACCAAGATGCCGGCCAAGGACAAGAAGGCCGCGCTCGATGACATGAACGAGGCCGTGAAGAACACACCGAACGTGCAATTCCCCGACAACGTCGCGCTGGTGACCAAGAATTACGAGAAGCTCAGCGCCGCGCTGCAGGAAGACTGAGTTCGCTGCGATTCACCGACAAGAAGCCTTCGCGCCCCACCGCGGAGGCTTTTTTGCATTCGGCCGGGCTCCCCTTTTTCGGGGCATGCTTTAATCTCGCGCATGAGATCCAGTTTGGGAGGGCGCCATGATTCGGACATTCACAATTTCAGCTTCCGCGGCCGTGCTTGCGTGGGCCGCAATGGCCTCGATGGACGTCGCGCGTGCCCAGGCGCCGGCGGCCGCGGTCGATGCGGTGACCGCCTCGATCGTGGCCAACCCCAAGGTCGCCAAGGCGTTCGAGGACATCAAGGCGGATGATGCCCGTGCCCTGGAGGAGCAGAAACGAATCACCGAAATCCCCGCGCCGCCCTACAAGGAACGGGTGCGCGGCGAATATCTGCTCAAGCGATTTCAGGAGCTCGGCTTCAAGGATGCCGCCTTCGACAGCGAAGGCAACGTGATCGCGCTGCGCAAGGGCAGCGGCGGCGGCCGGCCCCGGCTGGTGGTCTCAGCGCATCAGGACACGGTGTTTCCCGAAGGCACCGATGTCACAGTGAAGGAGAAGGACGGCGCCATTCTCGCGCCCGGCATCGGCGACGATTCGCGCGGCCTTGCCGCTTTGCTGTCGCTGATCCAGGCCTTGAACGCCAACCAGATCGCGACCGTCGGCGACATCATGTTCGTCGCCACGGTGGGCGAGGAGGAACTCGGCAACCTGCGCGGGGTGAAGGCGCTGTTCCGGGATCACAAGGATATCGACGGCTTCATCTCGATCGATGGCCTCGGCATAACCCGGGTGGTCAATCAGGCCACAGGCAGCCATCGTTATGAGATGATTTTCAGGGGCCCCGGCGGCCACAGCTTCCAGGAGTTCGGCCTGCCGAGCGCTAATCATGCGCTCGGACGCGCCATCGCCAAGATCGCCGACCTGCAGACGCCCTCGGAGCCGCGCACCACCTTCACGGTCGGCACCGTCAGCGGCGGCACGTCCGTCAACGCCATCGCCGCGGAAGCCCGCATGGCGGTGGACATGCGCTCGAACTCCACCGAAGAGCTGCTCAAGCTCGAAGCGCGGTTGCTCGATCAGGTCAAGGACGCGGCTGCGGAGGAAAACAAGCGCTGGAATACCGACAAGATCACCGTCGAGATCAAAATGATCGGCGACCGCCCGGCCGGGATCGTTTCCGAGGATTCTCCGATCGTGCAGGCAACACAGCGCGCTGTCACCGTGCTGACCCGCACGCCGCGCGTGACCTTTGCCGGCTCGAGCACCGATTCCAACCTCGCGATGTCGCTGGGGATTCCGGCGGTGACGATCGGTGGCGGCGGCGAAGGCGGCAACTGGCATTCGCGCAACGAGTGGTACAAGCCGGTCAATGCCTGGCTCGGGCCGCAGAATGCGCTGCTGACGATCCTGACGCTGTCGGGCGTCGACGGCACGTCGCAGCCGCTGCTGAAGGCGCGGAAGTAGAATGCGATTTGAGTCGATGCCGTGCTGAGCCGTGCAGGCTTGTCGCTCGTAGGCCGGATTAGCGCAGCGTAGTCCGCCATTCACGCTCTCCGAGTGCGCGGGCGGCGGGTTACGCTGACGCTAACCCACCCTACGGTCTGTGCGTGCGTCAGATGCTTCAATTCCTCAACTGTCGAACACCACGATGCTGCGTAACGTCTTGCCGGCCTTCATGTTGGCAAAGCCGTCATTGATCTCACTGAGCGTCAGTTTGGCCGAGACCCAGTCCTCGAGATGCAGCTTGCCGCGCATGTAGAACTCGATCAGGCGGGGCATGTCCACGCGGAAATGGTTCGAGCCCATCGACGAGCCCTGGATCTTGCGTTCGCGCAGGAAATCGAAGCCATGCAGTTCGATCTTCTGGCCGAACGGCACCATGCCGACGATGGTGGCGGTGCCGCCGGCCGCCAGCATCGCGAACGACTGCTCCGCGGTTTCCTTCATGCCCAGCACCTCGAAGGCGTGCTGGACGCCGCCCTTGGTCAGCTCCTTCACCTGGGCCACGGGGTCACCGTCCTTGGGGTTGACCAAGTCGGTGGCGCCGAGCTTGGTGGCGAGCTGCAGCTTGGCGGGATTGGTATCGATGGCGATGATGCGGCCGGCCCCGGCGATCGCGGCGCCATTGATCGCGGCCATGCCGACGCCGCCGCAGCCGATCACGGCGACCGTCTCGCCGGCGGTTACTTTCGCCGTGTTCACCACCGCGCCATAGCCGGTGATCACGCCGCAGCCGATCAGTGCGGCGAGTTCCAGCGGCATGTCGCGGCGGATTTTCACGATGGCGTTTTCGTGCACCAGCATCTGCTCGGCGAACGACGACAGGTTCAGGAACTGATGCATCAGTTCGCCGCCCTTCCAGCTCAGCCGTTTTGACTGCCCCGGCAACATCTTCACGTCGGCGTTGGTGCACAGCACGGTGCGCCCGGTGGTGCAGTTGTCGCAGGTGCCGCAGAACACCGACAGGCAGGTCACCACGTGGTCGCCTGGCTGGACGTAGGTGACATCGGAGCCGACCTGCTCGACCACGCCGGCGGATTCGTGCCCCAGCACCGCGGGCAGCGGGTGCGGATAAAGCCCTTCCATGAAGTGCAGGTCGGAGTGGCAGAGCCCGGCGACGCGGGTGCGGATCAGCACTTCACGCGGTCCCGGTTTCTGCAGGCTGACGTCTTCGATGACCAGCGGGGTGTGCGGAGCGTGCAGAACGGCGGCCTTCATGATGCTGTTTCCTTCTGTTTTTCTTGTTGTTGTCTCGATCCCGCGGCGACGCCTTGAGGGCCGGAGCCCCGCAGGATGAGCCCTGGTCGAGGGAGGGCTCTTGCGTTGAGTGGCTATCTCTTGCCCAGTTCGGTCAACAGCCGGGTCATCAGATAGAGCCGCGGCACGATCGAGTCGGTGACGATGTATTCGTCCCGGGCGTGGTAACCGAAGCCCGAGAGGCCGAGGCTCTCCAGCACCGCCGCCTTGCCGCTGCGGCCGGCGAAGCCCGCGTCGGTGCCGCCGCCGGTCATCTCGATGATATCCAGCGGCCGGTCGATCTCGGAATAGATCGCCTGCGCCCGCCTGGCGAGTGCGCGGCTTGGTTCGCCGCCGACAAAGGCGGGGCGGCCGCCCTCGATCCTGATGGTGGTTTCGGTGTCCGGCACCAGCTTGCCGGAATTGACCTTGTCCTGCAGCGCGGCGCGTAGCTTTGCTGCGCCGTCATTCACGGTCAGGCGCACGTCGCCGCTGGCGCTGGCCTTGTCGGGGATCTGATTGCGCACGGTGCCGGCCTGCGCCACCGTCCAGTTCAGTTGCACGCCGGGAATGCTCTTGGCGATGTCACGGGTTTGCAGCAGCTGATACGACAGCTCGATCAGCGCGTTGCGGCCGAGATCCGGCGCCACGCCGGCGTGCGATGCCCGTCCCCTGACCTCCATCACCACGGAGGTGATGCCGCTGGTGCCGAGCAGCACCGATTCATTCCTGCTGGCCTCGCCACCGAGTGTCGGTTCGCAGGAGAGCACCACATCGTGTTGGTCGGCGGCTTCTGCAATCGCCTCGCCGGAACCGATCGAGCCGACCTCCTCGTCGGGATTGAACATCACCGTGAGCCTGGCGTAATCGCGCCAGCCGGCGTCGTGCAGGATTTTCAGGGCGTGCAGGATGACGGCGAGGCCGCCCTTGTCATCGGCGATGCCGGGTCCGTAAATCCGGTTGCCGTCCACGCGATAGGGCTGCGTTGCCAGGATGCCGGGCTGATAGACCGTATCCATATGTCCGATCAGCATCAGCTTCCTGGTGCCGGTGCCCTCCAGGGTGCCGATCACGATGTCGCCGCCGGCGCCCTTCGTCACCTTGCGCCGCTCGGTTTTGAAACCCAGCGCCTTCAGCCGCGCCTCGGTGAAGTCGGCCATTTTGATCAGCCCCGCGACATCGGAACTGCCGGATTCGATCAGGACCATGTCATGCAGGGTTTCGATCACGGCGGGCTGCGCCTGTTCCGCCGCCGCCTTCAAGGCCGCATCGGGGGCCGCCATCACGGACGAAACCGAACCGATCATGCCGAGGACGGCGGCGGCCGCCGCAACACCCGGAAAAGCCTTGAGAAAATTTGTCATCAGAGTTGCCCCCATCGATCGAACGAAGACAGGCTAGCAGCTGGGGCATCATTTGCCAGATGTCGGCACCGCACACATGCCTGAGTAGCTGCCGGCGCATCGCATTGAAGGCGGGTATGCGGCCTTCGTTGTGCTGTGCACACGCAAGCGGGATTGTCGCTTTTCGGGTGGCGGGGAAGCGGGGGCATCCCCACAATAGAGAGCAAGATTCTCCAAGTGTACGCCCCGGTGCACCATGGTAGCCTTGAGCCAGAGACAGTCATGACCGTTGGATTCACACTGTTCGACACCGCCATCGGCCGATGCGGCATCGCCTGGGGCGAGAGCGGCATTGTCGGCGTGCAATTGCCGTTGCCCAAGGAAAGCCAGACACGAACCCGGCTGTTGCAGCGATGTCCCGGGGCCGAAGAGGCCGCCCCGCCGCCCCACATCCGTGACGTCATTCTCGGCATGGTCGCGCTGATGAACGGCGAGGCGCGGAATCTGTCTGACGTCGTGCTCGATACCGCGGGCGTGCCGGATTTCAACCGCCGGGTCTATGAGATCGCGCGCGGCATCGAGGCTGGCAAGACACTGAGTTATGGCGATATCGCCAAACGCCTCGGTGGCGTCGAACTGTCCCGCGACGTGGGGCAGGCGCTTGGGCAGAATCCGTTTCCCATCATCGTGCCCTGCCATCGTGTCCTGGCTGTCGGCGGCAAGCCCGGGGGCTTTTCCGCCAATGGCGGCACGGTGACCAAGCTGCGCATGCTGGCGATCGAAGGCGCCTATGTGAACCACACGCCGTCGCTGTTCGATTTCGCGGATGACGCGCCGCGCGGCACGGGATCGGGCCGGCACTGATGGTCACCACGGTGCTCCAGCAGGGACGGGTCTCGGTTTTCGATCACCGTTGCAGCCTGGGGCCCACCGACAAGCCTTTCACCGAGATGCACGAAGGCTTTTCCATCGCTTACGTCCGCAAGGGCAGCTTCGCCTGCGACGCGCTGGGCCGCTCCTACGATCTGGTGGCCGGATCGTTGCTGATCGGCCGCCCCGGCGATGAATATATCTGCAGCCATGATCATCATGGCTGCGGCGACGAATGCCTGCATTTCCAGTTCGCGCCGGAGCTTGCGGAAACGCTGTCCGATCATCTCGACGCCTGGCAGGCTGCCGCCTTGCCGCCGCTGCCCGAGGTGATGGTGGCGGGCGAGCTGGCGCAGTCGGTGGCCGATAATCGCAGCGATCTCGGCCTCGATGAGGCTGGCCTGCTGCTGGCGTCCCGTTTCACCGAAGCGGTGACGGAGCGTAAGAACCGCAGCGGCAGCGTGCGCAGCCATGATCGCCGCCGCATGGTCGAAACCGCGCTGTGGATCGATACCTATTCGCATCGCGCGATCGATCTCGACAGCGCCGCGCAGCGCGCCGATCTCAGCTCATTCCATTTCCTGCGCCTGTTCACCAAGGCACTGGGCGTCAGCCCGCATCAGTATCTGGTGCGCTCGCGATTGCGGCATGCGGCGCGTCTGCTCGCCGATCGGGAGCGCTCGGTCACCGATATCGCGTTTGACGTCGGCTTCGGCGACCTCTCGAATTTCGTTCGCACCTTCCATCGCGCGGCGGGGGTGTCGCCACGTGGTTTCCAGCGTATGGCGAAGGGCGACCGCAAGACCGTTGAGGGCCGGCTGAACGCGGCGCTGGTCTGATTTTTCCTCAATCCCGCCCGTGCAGCAAGAATGTCCAAGTCGTGGAGGTGAGCTTCGATCTAGCGTGAGGATCCCTGATAGCAGGAGATCATCATGTACGATCACATCGGATTGAAAGTCAGAAATCTCGAGACCAGCGTGCGCTTCTATGAGGCGGCCCTTGCCGGGCTTGGGCACGTGCTCTGCTCGCGCGATGAGACGGGCGCCGGTTTCGGCCCGAAGGGCGCACCGGCCCTGTGGCTGCATCTGGCGAAGGCGTCACCGAACGCCGGCGCTCATGTCGCGTTTCATGCCGCCAATCGCAAGGCGGTCGATCGTTTCCACGCGGATGGCGTCAAGGCCGGAGGCAAGGACAATGGCGCGCCGGGCCTGCGGGCCGATTACAGCCCGACCTACTATGCCGCCTTCCTGATCGATCCGGACGGCAACAATGTCGAAGCCGTCTGTCTGAAGTAACGGAGCAGCATCATGGCGTCCATTCGCAGGGAGTTTCACGTGGCGGCGCCGGCCGCGATCGTGTGGGCGGCGCTCGCCGATTTCGGCGCCGTCGACAAACTGGCACCGGGCTTTGTCACCGAGTGCCGTCTCGATGATGACGGTGCGCGAAACATCACCTTCAGCAATGGCGCGACCGCGCGCGAGCTGCTGGTCGATTGTGACGCGGCTTCGCGGCGGCTGGCGTATGCCATTGTCGGCGGGCGGCCAACACATTATGGCGCGGCGGCACAGGTGTTTGCGGAATCGGACGGCAGCCGGTTTGTCTGGGTGGTCGATGTCTTGCCGAATGAGCTGGCCGGCTACATCGGTGGGCAGATGGATCTCGGCATGGCCGCGATGAAGGCGGGGCTGGAGTCGAAGTGATCCCGCCCACCATTGTCATCACCGGGCTTGTCCCGGTGATCCCGCTTAGGGACGCACTGCATTTCTACGTTAGAGAGGCACTGCGTCCCTAAGCGGGGTTGTGTCCGCGACTTCGGCGAAGCCGAAGTCGCTGAGGACAAGCCCGGCAACGACAACAAGAGAAGCGTGCTTACTGCTTCAATTAAACCATTTGTCGTAGATCTTCTTGTAGCTGCCGTTCGCCATGCTGATGTGCAGCCACTGGTCGACGAAGGCCTTCAGTGCGACGTCGCGCTGCAGCCAGTAGGCCTTCTCGGCGAAGTCGAACGGCTTGTCGGGATGCACCGCGCAGAGCACGCCGGGGTGCAGCTTCTGCTGGTAACGCGTCTCCGAGGAATCCGTCATCATCAGGTCGGCGTTGCCCTTGGCGATCTCGTCGAAGATCGTGACGTTGTCCGGATAAACCCTGATCTCGGCGTTCTTGACGTTGGCGCGGGCAAAACGCTCGTTGGTGCCGCCGGGATTGACAATGACACGGGTGCCCGGCTTGTCGATCTCGGCAAGGGTGTCGAATTTTCCGGCGTCGGTGCAGCGGGCGATCGGAGTCTTGCCCTCGCGCATGATCGGCGTCGAGAACAAACCTTTCTTCTGCCTGTCCAGGGTGATCGAGACACCGCCGGCGACCATGTCGAAGCTGTTGGCTTCGAAATCCTTCATCATGGATGGCCAGCTCGTGGGCACGAACTCCACCTTGACGCCGAGCGCCTGCCCCAGCGCATTGGCCATGTCGACGTCGAAGCCTTCGAATGTCGTGGTCGCCTTGTCGAGATGGGTGAAGGGGCGATAGTCGCCGGTCATGCCGACCCGCAGCGTGCCGCGGCTGACGATCTCGTCGAGGCGGGAAGGGGCCGGCGCCTGGGCGTGAGCTGATGACGTCGTCGCGATCACGGCGAACGCCACCGCACCGATCATCCATCGCATCGCCACTGTCTCCCCCGTTGCTTTTTGTCTTTGCAGGCCGCGGGTCACGCGGCCGGTGGCACCGTATCCCTGACCGAGGGACGCGTCATCATTGTCTCGTAGAAGGCCTTGAGTTTGGGAAACTGATCGCGCCACCCACAGTCCGGGAAGCGGAAGTCGGCATAACCGAGCGCGCAGGTCAGCGCGATCTGGGTGATGTCGAGCGATCGGGAGAACGTCTCGGGGCGCTGCTCGAACATGTTGAAGCCGGTCCAGGCGCGGTCCCACTGGTCGTCATACCAGGCCTGCCAGCGCAGGTTTTCCGGACGCAGCAGGCTTTCATAACGGCACAGCAACATGGCATCGAGCATGCCCTGCAGCATGGAATGCTCGCTGCGCCGCTGCCAGCGCGCAGCAGGAGCTGTGGGGATGAGCTTGCCGCCGGCGAGCTCATCCAGATATTCGACGATGGTCAGCGAGTCGACCAGCACCGTGCCGTTGTCGAGGATCAGCGCCGGCAGCTTGCGCACCGGGCTGATCGTGGTCGCGTAGTCCTCGTTCTTCTTGGTCGGCGTCACCGCGGCGGAAACGAACTCGATCCGGTCGACCAGACCGAGTTCGATCGCCACGATCTTGACCTTGCGCGCGAACGGCGAGGCCGGAGAAAAAGTCAGCTTCATGCGCAAGGCTCCCGCGATCCAAGAAGTAAGGTGGTTACGCTTCGACGATCTGCTGGCGCTGGGCGCCGAGCCCGTCGATGCCCAGCGTGACGACGTCACCGGCATTGAGGAATTTCGGCGGCTTCATGCCGGCGCCGACACCGGGCGGGGTGCCGGTGGTGACGACATCGCCGGGCAGCAGCGTCATGAACTGCGAGACGTAGGCAATGCACTTCGCCATGGTGAAGATCATGGTCGAGGTGTTGCCGGTCTGCCGCCGCTCGCCATTGACGTCGAGCCACATGCCGAGCTTCTGCACGTCGGCGATTTCATCCTTGGTGACCAGCCACGGGCCGAGCGGGCCGAAGCTGTCGTGGGACTTGCCCTTGGTCCAGGTGCCGCCGCGCTCGAGCTGGAAATTGCGCTCGGAGACGTCGTTGCAGACCGCGTAACCGGCGACATGCTTCAGCGCATCGGCCTCGCTGACGTATTTCGCGCGTGTGCCGATCACGGCGGCGAGCTCGACTTCCCAGTCGAGCTTGGTCGATCCGCGCGGCTTTTCGGTCGCATCGTTGGGGCCGCACAGGCTGGTGTTGGCCTTCAGGAAGAAGATCGGCTCAGGCGGGATCGGCATGCCGGATTCGGCGGCGTGGTCCGCATAGTTCAGCCCGATGGCGACGAACTTCGAGATGCCGGTGATGGGCGCACCGAAGCGGGGGGAGCCGTCCACCAGCGGCAGCTTGGCGGGATCGAGGGTGGCGAGCTTGGCGAGGCCCTCGGGCGAGACGGTCTCGCCGGTGAGATCCCTGACGTGGGCCGACAGGTCTCGGATCTTGCCGGCACTGTCCAGCAATCCCGGCTTCTCCTGGCCGGCGGCGCCAAAGCGTACAAGTTTCATTTTTTGTCTCCGGTTGGCTTTTGATGTCTGGCGCGTGATCTCATCGCAAAACCGGCATCCAGGCTTGCAGACCGCGCGCCGTCCTGCAGTTGTTTGGAACAGCCGGTTCGAAAATTCAACAGCGCGGACCGGGCCTCATGAAATGCCTGAAAACATGGCTCAAGATGTGGGACGGCGGCCGCAGCGCGACGCTCAAACCTGCATCCGGAAAGCGTTTCCGTCGCGAACAATGCGGCCGGCGCTGAAATGGCCACCGATCACCCGTGTTGGTGTATCGGCAAACCGCGCGAACAGCTCACGTCGTGTTTGGGTCGCCTGCGCGGGGTCGTAGTCGGCGGTGGATGACCAGTCGAGATGGGCCATCTGCACCGGATGGTGCGCCGCATCACCGGCAAGCAGCATCTGCTCGCCATCCGATCGCACCAAAATGCTGAGATGGCCGGGGCTGTGACCGGGCGTCGGAATCAGCGTCAGCTCCTCGCACACGCGATGGTCGCTGCCGATCAGGTCCGCACGTCCGGCCTCGACAACGGGTTTGACCGAGTCGATGAACGACACCGGCGGATGGGCGGGATCGTGCTGGTGCGCCGCCCAGTGCTCGTATTCGGTCTTGCCGAACAGGTAGCGCGCATTGGTGAATGTCGGCACCCAGCGGCCGTCGACCAGCCGCGTGTTCCAGCCGACATGGTCGACGTGCAGATGGGTGCACAGCACCAGATCGATGGTGTCAGGTGGATAGCCAGCATCCGTCATCTGTGCGAGGTACGGTGTGTTTAGCTTGTTCCAGACGGGAACGTGGCGGCCCTCCTTGTCATTGCCGAGCCCGGTGTCGACCACGATCCTGTGATCGGGCGTCTCCACGATCAGGGAATGGATCGTCATTCTCAACCGTCCCTGCTCATTGGCGAACTCCGGCACCAGCCACGGCATCTTGAGCACCTCCTCGCTGGAGGCCTGCGGCAGGATGAAACGGGTTCCGCCTGTTGAATCCACCTCCACGATCTTGGTGATTTTCACCCTGCCCACAGTCCACTGCATCCGGCGCTCCCTTTGTTTTGCCGCAGCATGGATCGGCAACGCAGGGGCAGGCAAGGCTCCGAGGCGCGTTGCAGAAATGCGGTCGTGGCCGCCGATCTGATCGGCGACATTTGTCTGAGGCTCGGGCTGGAGCCCGTCGCAAAAGAAAAGAGCGGGCCATGAGCCCGCTCTTGAGGGGATTGTCCGGCGTCGCGTTTACAGCGTGCCGGGATAAGCGCCGCCATCGAGCAGGATATTCTGCCCGGTGATAAAGCCGGACTTGGCGCCGCACAGAAAGGCGCAGGCGAGGCCGAATTCCTCGGGGTCGCCGATGCGGCCGGCCGGATTTTCGGCGGCGCGTTTCTTCAGGATCTCTTCGGCGGTGGTGCCGGCGACCTTGGCCTGGTTGGCGCTGACGGTGCGGATCCGGTCGGTGTCGAACGGCCCGGGCAGCAGCGCGTTGATGGTCACGTTGTCCTTGACCGTCTTGCGCGACAGGCCGGCGACGAAGCCGGTGAGGCCGGCGCGGGCGCCGTTGGATAGTCCCAGCACGTCGATCGGGGCTTTCACCGCGGCGGAGGTGATGTTGACGATGCGGCCGAATTTGCGCGCGATCATCCCGTCCACCGTCGCCTTGATCAGCTCGATCGGGGTCAGCATGTTGGCGTCGATCGCCTTGATCCAGTCATCCCGGGTCCAGTTGCGGAAATCGCCGGGCGGAGGACCGCCGGCGTTGTTGATCAGGATGTCCGGATTGGGACACGCGGCAAGCGCCGCGGTGCGGCCTTCCGCCGTGGTGATGTCGCCGGCCACGGTCTTGACCGTGATGTTCGGGTGGGCCTTGCGGATCTCCTCCGCGGTTTTTT
>JBGMOD010000080.1:0-12689 GCA_041424235.1 Hyphomicrobiales bacterium | reverse complement strand
AACATCTGCTGCGTCGGCGACGACGACCAGTCGATCTATGGCTGGCGCGGCGCCGAGGTCGACAACATCCTGCGCTTCGACCACGACTTTCCCGGCGCCAAGGTCATCCGGCTGGAGCGCAACTACCGCTCCACCGGCCATATCCTGGCCGCCGCCTCGCACCTGATCGCCCACAACGAAGGCCGGCTCGGCAAGACGCTGCGCACCGAGGACGAGGACGGCGAGAAGGTCACCGTCACCGGCGCGTGGGATTCCGAAGAGGAAGCCCGCGGCATCGGCGAGGAGATCGAGAACCTGCAGCGCAAGCAGCACAAGCTGAACGAGATCGCCATCCTGGTGCGCGCCTCGTTCCAGATGCGTGAGTTCGAAGACCGTTTCGTCACCCTCGGCCTGCCCTACCGGGTGATCGGCGGACCGCGGTTCTACGAGCGCGCCGAAATCCGCGATGCGCTGGCCTATCTGCGCGTCATCAGTTCGCCGGCCGACGACCTCGCCTTCGAGCGCATCGTCAACGTGCCCAAGCGCGGGCTCGGCGACGCCACCGTGCAGATGCTGCACGACCACGCCCGCAAGCGCCGCATTCCGCTCACCGAAGCCGCCCGCGCCGTGATCGAGACCGACGAGTTGAAGCCGAAGGCGCGCAGCTCGCTGCGCGCTGTGATCACCAATTTCGACCGCTGGCGCGCGCAAAGCGAAGTGGTGCCGCATACCGAATTGGCCGAGATCGTGCTCGACGAGAGCGGCTACACCGAGATGTGGCAGAAGGACCGTTCTGCGGATGCCGCGGGACGGCTGGAGAACCTCAAGGAACTGGTGCGCTCGATGGAGGAGTTCGAGAACCTGCAGGGGTTCCTCGAACACATTTCACTGGTGATGGACCGCGACGGCGGCCCGGAGGAAGACGCGGTGTCGATCATGACGCTGCACTCCGCCAAGGGGTTGGAATTCGACACGGTGTTCCTGCCCGGCTGGGAAGAAGGCCTGTTTCCACACCAGCGCGCGCTCGACGAGCAGGGTCGCGCCGGGCTCGAGGAAGAGCGCCGGCTGGCCCACGTCGGCATCACCCGCGCCCGCCGCCGCGCCAAGCTTTATTTCGCCACCAACCGCCGCATCCACGGCTCATGGTCAACCACCGTTCCCTCGCGCTTTCTCGATGAGCTGCCGGCGCACAATGTCGAGATCACCGAGAGCAAGGGTGGTGGCGGCTGGGGCGGCGCAAGCGGCTACGGCGCCTCGCGTTTCGACGACATGTCGGCGTTCGGCTCGACCTACACCACGCCGGGCTGGCAGCGCGCGCAGCAGCGCAAGGGCAGCGGCAGCAAGGGCGGCGGCTTCTCGGAAACCGGCGGTGGTTACAGTGCCGGTGGCGGTGACTTCGGATCCTGGCGCAACAAGCGCGGCGGGATGACCATCGAGGGCGAACTCATCGCCAAATCCACCGGCGCGGAGTCCGAATTCTCGACCGGCGACCGCGTGTTCCACCAGAAGTTCGGCTATGGCGAAGTCACCCAGGTCGACGGCAACAAGCTCACCATCGCGTTCGAGAAGGCCGGCGAGAAGCGCGTGGTCGACAGCTTCGTGCAGCGGGCGTGACCAGCGCGGAGAACCCCCGTGGAAGGGCCTGCTGACAGTGCCTCGTGGCGATCCTTTCGCATCGCTCTCAGTTACACCGACGCGGACTTGACGGCTTATCAGCAGGTCATCGCAGCAAGACAGGCGCAATCCGGCAGGCGTTTCAGCACTCATTTAGGCACCTGGGGCACCATCGGCACTGGCTTTGCTGCGGGATTGATCGGCGCTTGGCTCGCGAGCGAGGCCGGGATCGTTCGCAACCATGATGGAGGGCTGCTGGCTGCCCTCATCTTCGCCGGATTTTGGCTTGGCGTCTGGAGCCATTCCATCTGGTCGGGACGCCGCGCCGTTCAATTGGAAAGAGCGCGCCGGGATGCCCTGCGACTGCGATGGAAAGATGCCGTCCTGTTTGTGAGCCCGAGGGGTATTGCCACACGCCTTCCCGCCGCGCGCGGCTTCTACGCCCGCGCGGCCATCAAGACTGCAAGCAGAGAGAAGGGACTGGTGTTGCTGTGGACGGCACCGGATGTCGCCGCCATCGCCATTCCGGTAGGGCTGCTGCACCCGGCCCAGCAGGACATGCTTCTGTCGTTTGGGCGCGAGACGAGCGGATCGACACTTTCGTCCTGAAGGGCCTCATCGGTGGGCCGAACGCTCAGCCCAGTAAATCGTGAATCAGGCGCTCTCCTGCCGCATCAGCCGCATGGTGTAGCTGTAACGATCCGCCGGATGAACGCTGAGGGACACTTCGGCCATATCGCCGGGGCTCAAGATATACTGGCGGCGGATTTCCAGCGCGTGGTCACCCGCCGCCGCCTTCAGCGGGCCGGCGAGACGTTCGGAAATCCCGACCGCCTTGATGTCCTGCCGGATCTCGCTGATCCGGCGGCCTGAAATGTTTTCCACCAGGGTGCTGAAGATCGCGCGATGGCTGTCCATGCGCGCCCTCACCTCGTCGGCGAACACTGCATCGATGTAGACGTCGGTCCAGCAGATCGGGGTTTGCGAGACATCGCCGGGCGACAGGCGCAGGCTCGAGATGCGCAGCCAGCGCCTGCCCGGGCGGCATCCAAGCCGCGCAGCCAGGTCGTCATCAGCCACGATCTCTGCGACGGCCTGAACATGGCGCTCGGTCTCGACACCGAACTGCTGCACAGCTTCAACCGATCCCAGCGCCTGGGTGTAACCCGCGGCGCTGCGCGAGGGCGCGGCGGCCTCGACCCGCGTGCCGGCACTCTTTTTGCGGCTGACCAAGCCGGAGGCCTGCAACTCGCGCATCGCCGCACGCACCGTGGAACGGCTGACCGCGAATTGCTCGGCCAGCTCGAACTCGTTCGGCAGCACCGAGCCGACCGGATGGCGGCCGTCGGCGATGGCTTCAGTCAGCGCACGGGCGACATAGGCGTAACGCGTTTCCACCCGTCTTTTCCTCTGGTTACGGCTCGATGGAAGCCCGACCGACGGATTCGTCAAGGAAGTATATTGACTCTCTCATTATGTTCCTACAATATTCTATGTACGTACATAATTTCAACGGGAGACGATCCATGGGCAGCACGGTGTTCGATTCCGTCCTGTTCCGCGACATGTTCGGCACGGCCGAGATGCGCGCGGTGTTCAGCGATGAAGCCCTGGTCGGGCGCTATCTCGAGGTGGAAGCGGCGCTGGCCCGGGCCCAGGCCCGCTGCGGCGTGGTGCCGAAGGAGGCCGCCACGGCGATCGACGCCGCATCCCGCGCGATCGTCATCGACTTCGACAAACTGCGGCACGAGACCGAGATCGTCGGCTACCCGATCCTCCCGCTGGTGCATCAGCTGGCCGCGGCGGCCGGCGATGCCGGGCGCTACGTGCATTGGGGCGCTACCACCCAGGACATCATGGACACGGCGAACGTGCTGCAGATCCGCGCCGCGCTCACCATCGTCGCCCGCGATCTGCACGATCTGCGAACCATCCTGGCTGACCTCGCCCGCAAATATCGCGATACGCCGATGGCGGGACGCACCCATCTGCAGCAGGCGCTGCCGGTGACCTTCGGCTACAAGGCCGCGGTCTGGCTGTCGTCGATCGACCGTCACATCGAGCGCGTCGACCAGGCGTTGCCACGGATCCTGCTCGGCGAATTCGCCGGCGCTGCCGGCACCCTGGCCTCGATTGGCGATGGCGGCCTCGCCATGCAGAAGCTGTTCTGCGACGAGCTCGGCCTGCACCAGCCGGCGATCACCTGGCATGTCGCCCGCGACGGCATCGCCGAAGCCGTAACGCTGCTGGGCCTCGTCACCGGCACCCTCGGCAAGATCGCCACCGACGTGATGATGATGTCGGCCAGCGAGTTCGGTGAAGTGTCCGAGCCGTTCGTACCGGGACGCGGCGCCTCCTCGACCATGCCGCAGAAGCGCAACCCGATTTCCAGCGAACTGATGCTCGCCGCCGCCAAGGCGGTGCGCCAGCACGTTGCCGCCATGCTGGACGGCATGATCCACGATTTCGAGCGCGCCACCGGCCCCTGGCACCTGGAGTGGGTGTCGCTGCCGGAAAGTTTTCTGCTGACCGCGTCGTCGCTGGCCAACGCGAAATTCATGCTGGCCGGCCTCGTGGTGCACGACCAGCGCATGCGCGACAACCTCGATCTCACCCGTGGCCTGATCGTCGCGGAAGCGGTGATGATGGCGGCGGCGCCGAAGCTCGGCCGCCAGCACGCCCATGACGTGGTCTACGACGCCTGCCGCAAGGCGATCGAAGGCGGCGGCACCCTCGCCGACATCCTGGCTGGTGTGCCCGAGATCGTCGAAGCGCTCGGCGGTGTCGCCGCCATCCGCCATCACTGCGATCCCGCGAACTATCTCGGTCTGTGCGGGCCGATGGTCGATCGCGCGCTGCAGATATCCGCAGGCAAATCCAGCGCGGCCTGACCGGCTGCGACCTCCATCACAAGGCGCCCGAGAGCGCCGTCAGCAACATCCAAGACACGGGAGATCACCATGGCCATCGCGGCAACGACACAACGCAACCTCAATGGCACCCTCGCCCCCGGCGATATCAAGACACGGAAAAAATCCCTCTGGGGCAACCTCGGCTTCCAGGTCGCGGTGAGCATGGTACTCGGCATCGCCGTGGGCCTGATCTGGCCGGACTTCGCCGCGTCGCTGAAAATCCTGGGCGATCTGTTCCTGCGCCTGATCAAGACCGCGGTGGCGCCGCTGGTGTTCCTGACCGTGGCCGTGGGCATCGCCGCGGCCGGCGACATCAAGCGCGTCGGCAAGGTCGGCCTGATCGCGATGCTCTATTTCGAAATCGTCTCGACCATCGCCCTGGCGCTCGGGCTGCTGTTCGGCAACCTGGTCGGCGTTGGCAAGAATCTCGGCCATCTCACGGCATCGGCGACCGCGGTCAAGGGCGCCGAGGCCGCCGCCAAGGCCGCATCGACCTCCCACACCACGTTCGACCAGTTCCTGCTCAATGTCTTTCCCGACAATTTCATCGGCGCCTTCGCCCGGGGTGAATTGCTGCAGGTGCTGGTGATCGCACTGATCTTCGGCTTCGGCCTGATGGCGCTGAGCCCAGAGAAACGGGCGCCGATCGAGTCCGGACTCAACACCATCTCGACTGCGTTCTTCGAATTCATCCACATCATCATGCGGCTGGCGCCGATCGGCACCTTCGGCGCGGTGGCCTATGCGGTCGGCGCCAACGGCACCGCGGTGCTGATTTCGCTGGCGTACTTCGTGCTGACCTTCTATGCGCTGATCGTCCTGTTCATCGTGATCGTGCTCGGCGCGGTGTGCGCATTGTTCCGGATCAACCTGTTTCACCTGCTGCGCTATATCCGCGACGAAATCATCATCATGCTCGGCACCGCGTCGTCGGAGAGCGTGCTGCCGCGGCTGCTGGAAAAGCTGCCGGCCTATGGCGCCTCGAAACAGACCGTGGGCCTGGTGCTGCCGACCGGGTATGCCTTCAACCTCGACGGCACCTCGCTGTTCATGTCGATGGGCGTGATCTTCCTGGCCAATGCCTACGGCGTGCCGTTGAGCTGGCAGCAGGAGCTCG
Source organism: Hyphomicrobiales bacterium (assembly GCA_041424235.1). GTDB lineage: Bacteria > Pseudomonadota > Alphaproteobacteria > Rhizobiales > Xanthobacteraceae > Bradyrhizobium_A. The sequence continues at coordinate 7,067 of JBGMOD010000080.1, read as the reverse complement.
GCATCCTCGCCATTATGCTGTTGACCTCGAAGGGCGCCGCAACCGTGTCCGGCGGCTCCTTCGTGGTGTTCGCCGCCACCGTGACCGCGTCGGGAATCCTGCCTGTCGAGGGCCTGGCTCTGATCTTCGGCGTCTATCGTTTCCTGTCGATCGCGCTCGCCACCTGCAATGTCATCGGCAACACGGTCGCCACCGTGGTGGTCGCGAAGCTGGCCGGCGAATTCGACGAGACCGCGCGCAGCCGCCTGGATGCTGCCGAGACCATGGCTTGAGATGGCCATGTCGTCCCCGCGCATCGAGCATGACGCCTTCGGCCCGGTCGAGATTCCGGCCGATCGCTACTGGGGCGCGCAGACCCAGCGCGCGCTCGCCGTATTCGAAATCGGCGAAGAGCGTTTTCCGGCCTGCCTGATCCACGCGTTCGGCCTGCAGAAAATCGCAGCCTCCCGCGCCAATCGCCGGCTCGGCACGCTCGACGCCCGCCTTGCCGAAGCAATCGAGACCGCGGCGGCCGAGGTGTGCGCGGGGCGCTTCGACAATCACTTCCCGCTGACGATCTGGCAGACCGGCTCCGGCACCCAGACCAATATGAACACCAATGAAGTGATCGCCAACCGCGCCAATGAAATCCTGGGGCAGCCGCTCGGCACCAAGGCGCCGGTGCATCCCAACGATCATGTCAACCGGTCGCAATCCTCCAACGACAGCTTTCCGACGGTGATGCATATCGCCACGGCGCTGGAGCTGCGCGACCGCCTGCTGCCGGCATTGGCCGGCTTGCAGAGCGAGCTGGCGGCGAAGGCAGACGCCTTTACAGAAATCCTCAAGATCGGGCGAACCCATTTGATGGATGCGGTGCCCATGACCATGGGCCAGGGTTTCGATGCCTTCGCCCACCAGATCGAGAACGCCATCGCGCGGATCGAAACGACGTTGCCGCGGCTCTGTTTGCTGCCGCAGGGCGGCACCGCGGTGGGCACCGGCCTCAACGCGCCGGCCGGATTCGACGCGGCGTTTTGCGAGGAAGCCAGCGCACTCAGCGGAATGGCGTTCTCGCCCAATCCGAGCAAGTTCGAAGGCATGGCGGCGCATGACGCGCTGGTCGAGGTGTCCGGTGCGCTCAATGGCCTCGCGGTCTCCTTGCTCAAGATCGCCAACGACATCCGCCTGCTCGGCTCCGGCCCGCGGTGCGGCCTCGGCGAACTCCTCATCCCCCATGACGGGCTGACCTCGTCGATCATGCCGGGCAAGCGCAACCCGACCATCGCCGAAGTGGTAGCACAAGCGGCGTTTCAGGTGATCGGCAATCACGCCACGGTAACGGCGGCCGCGGCCTCCGGCAATTTCGAGCTCAACGTCGCCAAGCCCGTGCTGATCTACAATGTGCTGCAGTCGATCCGGGTGCTTGCCGACAGCGCCCGCGTCTTCGCAACCCGGCTGGTGCGCGACCTCGAGGTCGATCGGGAACGCTTGGCCGCTAACGTGGCGAATGCGCTGTTGCTCGCCACAGCGCTCAACCCGGTGCTGGGCTATGACAAGGTGGCGCGGATCACAGCCAAGGCGGTGGCCGACGGCACCACCCCGCGCGACGCCGCAGTGGCCCTCGGCTTCCTGACCGGCGCGCAGTACGACCAGCACGTCGATCCCATGCGGATGATCCATCCGGACTGAATCAACCGCCCCGCGCTACGCGGAGCCTGCCTGCTCCTCGAGCCCGGCCCATTTCGGATCGGCCGTGAAGTCGATGGTCAGCCAGCGCTGGTCCGGCGTCTCGCCCAGCTCATCGGAGATTTCCTGGCGGATGCGGTCGAGATCCTGCACCCCACTGATCCGGAAATCCGGCGGTACGACGATATTCGCTTCGATGAACTGCGCACGGCCGAACTTCAGCACATGGGTCTTGCAGGCCAGAAAACCATGGCGGCCGACCACCGCGCCGACGGCAGCCCGCACGCGGGCATCCAGTTCAGCAGGGGCAACCTGGAAAATCTCCTTGATGGCGCGCCAGATGGTGGCGAGCGGCAACGGCACGACGCAAGCCGTGATCACCATGAGAACCACCGGATCGATATAAGGCAGCACGGATGCATGCCGGCCGCCGTCCAGATAAAGACCGATGCCGAAGCTCGCCAGCAACCCAAAACTCAGAATGCCCCCGATCAGAAAGGCGCGGGCATCCAGCCGCAACAGCTCCGAATTCAGACGCGCGGCCTGCCTGCGGACATAGAGCGCCATCAGCAGGCTGATCACGCCCGAGAGTGCGGCGTAGATCGCGCCCGGGCCGAACGCAATGGCGTGGCCGCCCAGCGTGAGGCTCGCCGCCGCACTCAGAAAGCCGTAGATACACGACGCAGCGAGCACAGTGGCGCTCAGCGCCGTAACCATCGGTTCGAGGTGCCAGAAGCCATATTGGAATTGCCGGGTGTCGCCCCGGGCCACCAGCCGTGACACCAGCAGAGCAACCGCCGTCATGGCGACGTCGATCAGCGAGTAGAAGCTGTCGAAAATGATGGACTGCGAGGCGATCAGGACGCCGAAGACCACGCCAATCGCGCCGAGACCGAGCGTGACCGCTATCGACAATTGGAGAAAGCGTTGTTCCTCGCGCGTGTCCATGTCGACCTGTCGCCGCCTGCCTTGCGCTCGCAGCAAGGCTAGACGATACGCCCGACCACCTCAAGCCGCCGTGCGCTGCGCTCCCACGATCCGCACATTCTCACGCACGCGCAAGCCCAAGACCGTGGCGCACGGGCAGTGGCGCACAGCCCGGCAAAACAAATCCGCCGCGCAAAGCGCGGCGGACAGGTCGTCGATCGTCTTGTTTGATCAGTAGCGATGATGCCGCCGATAGTGACGATGGCGATAGCCGCGGCGATCAGGAATGCCGAGCACGCCCTTGACGCCTCCGACCACACCGCCGACGCCGGCGCCGACCGCGCCGCCAACCACGCCACCCACCGGCCCGGCTACGCGATTACCGCGGCGAGACCCCTCCTCGGCTCCGCCGACGATCCCCTGCGCGTGCGCGAAGTGCGGAATCGCGAGCAACGCGAGCGCCGACAACGCAGCGATCGCATGCAGCCTGAACAATGATGGTTTGCCGACGGCAATCGCATTCGCCTGCCGCCCTGTGTCCCTCTTCATTCCAAGTTCTCCTCATCATCCGAATGCCTCACCAACGCCGCAGGGAACCAAAAGTTGCGCCGTGATCTGACGAAAGCGTGAAGGACTGGCCCCGCGCCCCGATCGGTATTTTTCCGTAGCCGCTGGACCGGCCTCCGCGGCCTTTTGACGGCTTTCCGCCGGGATGAACGGGCATTTATGAACGAGAGACCGGTTTGGTTATGAATGAACCTTAACGTGAAGACGTGTGAACACCCTGGAACAAAATCCCGACTTCATGCTTTAATACTGTTGGGCAGTGGAGGCAGGCAGGCTCGACATACGAGCCGCCAAGGCCTTGGAGGCCAGAGTATGAGTACGCATCACGTCATGAAGTCGTCTGTTGTTCGCCACCTTTTATCCCTCGCCGTCGCCGGTTCGGCCTTCATTTTCGCGGCGGGTGCAGCACAGGCCGCGGTCCAGATCACCATCGACAAGAACAACCAGCAGATGACCGTCGCTGTCGACGGCGTCGAGCGCTACACGTGGCCGGTGTCAAGCGGCGTGCCCTCGCACGAGACGCCGAACGGCACCTTCCGCGCCTTCCGCATGGAAGCCGACCATTACTCGAAGGAGTGGGATGACGCGCCGATGCCGCATTCGATCTTCTTCACCAAGGTCGGCCATGCCATCCACGGCACCGACTCGGTGGGCAAGCTCGGTTCGCCGGCCTCCCATGGCTGCGTGCGGCTGTCGCGTGACAACGCCTCGACGCTGTATGCGCTGGTCGAGAAGGAAGGCGTGCTGAACACCACCGTCACCCTCACCGGCTCGGCCGAGGCCGCGCTTGAGCGCACCCCGCGGACCAGGACCACGGTTGCACGCCGTGGCAACACCGCGGGAGATCCGGTCCAGCTCGCGCCGCGCGATGCGCAGGCTTCGGATGATTCCGGCCAGGTCTATGTCGATCAGTATGGCCGTCCGGTCACGGTCGGCCGCGCCGGCGGTTATGTCACCGACCCGTATGGCCGTCGCGTCTATCAGCCGCGGCAGCAATACGACCAGCGCGGCCAATATGACCAGCGCGGCTATGGCTACAACGAAGCTGACGCCTATTCGCAGCAGTATTACGGGCGCCCCTACCAGCCGCGCAACCAGTTCTTCAATTACAACCAGTACTGAGGCACGGACCGTCGACACGGTCTGATTGGACAAGCTTCGTTTAAAAATGGCCGGATCGGGCGCAAGCCGATCCGGCCATTCTTGTTTCAAGCCGGCCTCATCGCCACCCATAACAAAACCATGACATGCATGGCCGCTCCGCCGGGGTTCGATATGGCCCGATATTGACGAAACATCCCGAAATATGCGCTTTAGTCGCGTTCCCATGACACGGGCTGAAGACACGGGACCACATGCTTTTCGTCACCAGAGAATTTTTCCTCGGGTTTCTCCCGATCGTGCTGGCCGCGTTTCATCTCTCGCTCGCTCTCGGGCTGAGAAAGTTGCTGCTGCCGATCCTGCTGATCGGCTCGGTGGTGTTCTATGCCTGGGGCAATCCGTCCGAGACACCGATCCTGGCGGTCTCGATCCTGGTCAACTACCTGACCGGGCGCGCACTGGTCGATCTCAATCTCCCCGCGCCACGCCGCAAGGCGGTGTTCATCCTCGCACTGGTGTTCAATCTCGGGCTGCTCGCCTTCTTCAAATACACCAACTTCGCGCTGGACAATCTGGCCGCGCTGTTCGACCTCGCGCCACGCCACATCAACATCGCGCTGCCGATCGGCATCTCCTTCTACACCTTCACCCAGATCGCCTTCCTGACCGACATCTACCGCAACGGCGAGCGCCAGCGCGACCTCGCGAGCTACAGCCTGTTCGTCACGTATTTTCCCCATCTGGTGGCGGGACCGATCATCCATTGGCGCGAGGTGATGCCGCAATTCCGGATGCTGGGGCGCAAGGAGGGGCTGGCCTTCGCCTCATCGGCCTATTCCGCATTCCTGGTTGAAGGCATCTGCCTGTTCTCCATCGGCCTGATCAAGAAACTGCTGATCGCCGACCAGCTCAGCGTGTTCGTCAATCTCGGCTACAAGGCCGTACCCTCGCTCGGCTTCACCGACGCCTGGCTGCTCAGCCTCGCCTACACCTTCCAGCTCTATTTCGATTTTTCAGGTTATGCCGACATGGCCGTGGGCATCTCGCTGCTGTTCGGCATCCGCATCCCCTACAATTTCAACTCGCCCTATATCGCGGTCTCGATCCAGGACTTCTGGCGCCGCTGGCACATGACGCTGTCGCGCTGGCTGCGCGACTATCTCTACATCCCGCTCGGCGGCAATCGCGGATCGTCAGCGATGATCTACCGCAACCTGTTCCTGACCTTCCTGCTCGGCGGCCTGTGGCACGGCGCCGCCTGGACCTTCATTGCCTGGGGCGCGCTGCATGGGTTGGGCTGCTGCGTGCACCGCTGGTGGTCCACGGCGGGTTATCACATGCCGAAGCCCGCCGGCATCATCGTGACCTTCCTGTTCGTCAACATGACCTGGGTCTACTTCCGCGCCCCGGATCTCGCGACCGCCAACACGCTCTTGCTGGCGATGGCGAAGCCGCAGTTCACAGCGCCTGCGCTGCTGTTCGCGGTGCCGCCGTTGCTGGCGGTCAGCGCGCTGATCGTCTGGTTGTGTCCGAACAGCCAGACCATCGCGTCGGCGGACTGGCGCGGGCGGCTGGCGCTGTCGGGCGTCCTCGCCGGAATGGCCGCAATCGTCGCCATGGTCGCAACCAACACATCGATTTCCTCTCCCTTCATCTATTATAATTTCTGACGTGACAAAGCTCATCTCATTCCTGCTGTTCGCCGCCGCCGGTGCCGCGCTGTGCGCTTTCGCGGCGCTGCTGTCCTACGACTTCTTCACCACCCGCAACCGCGCCATCCCCTACTCTTATCCGCAGTTCCTGCTGGAGGGCATCGCCGCGCCCCGCATCGTGGTCGACGCCGGATCGAGCTCGATGTTCGGCATCGAACCCGGCCTGATCGAACAGGCCTTCCGCACGCCGACCATCGATGTCGCCGACAATGGCAGCATCCCGCTCGACATGAAGATCTACCGGATGCTGCGCTACGCCCGCGCCGGCGACATTCTGATCGTGCCGCTGGAGTGGGTCTATTACACCCGCGACGCCGTGCCCCTCGACTTCATCGACAAGACACCCGACGAATATGCCGCCTATTACGGCAGCCTGCCGTTCGCGCAACGGCTGTACTTCGCCGTGCGCCACGTTTCGCTGCACAATCTGTCCGACGCCGGCCGGCTTTATCTGCGCAAGGATCTGGTTCGCGGACACTATCGCCGGATCCGGGACGAGATGTCGAAGTGGCCGCTGGGCGACCGCAAGGACGACGGGCGGCGGCGCTCCTCGGTGACCGATATCAACTGCGCCGACTACATCGCCGCAGCCGGCGAGATCCCGCCGATCGTGCCGTGGGCCGCGAAACAGCTCGCCGAGCTTCAGACCAAACGCAACATCCGCATCTATCTGACCTGGCCGGCCGTCGCCGGATCGGACTGCTACGCCATGACCAACGACCGGCTGCCGCTCGCCGATCAGGTGCGCGCCATCTTCGAGCGCAACGGCATCACCGTGGTCGGCGAACCTGCGGATTCATACTTCACCCCGGAGCACATGCTGGACACCTACTACCACGTCGACAGCAGCGCCGCGCGCGTGCGTACGCAGCGGCTGATCGCGCGCCTGAAGGATGCGGGTTTGAAGCCGGACGAGGGCAGCAAGGCGACGACGATTGAGTTGGCCCAGGACGCGCTGCGCAAGCTGGAGGCGTCGATGAAGCCGGAGGATGTCGTGTGGCCGTGACCTAGAGCATGATGAAATTCGGTTCGCTCAACGTGATCCGTCATCCTGAGAGCCTGACTGAAAAAGGGGTGAGTGATCTCATCCGG
>JBGMOD010000079.1:0-12895 GCA_041424235.1 Hyphomicrobiales bacterium | reverse complement strand
CGCCGCGCAGCAGGCGCGGCACGTCGCCGGACAAGCCCGCCGCCTGGCGGATGAAGGCGTTCTTCAGGGGCGGCAAACGATCGACCAGGCCGAGGCCGATGTCGCGCACGCTGCGCAGCAGGGTCGAGCGATTTGAAAACAGCGCATTAAGCGAATTCGTCGCCACCCCCATGGCCATGGTGTCGAAGCGCCGCCAGCGCTGATAACGCTCCAGCACGTCGATCTGGCCGGGATCGATGCCGAGCCGCGCCGCATCGACGATGCACTCCGCCAGTGCCGCGATGTCCTTCAGGCCCATATTGAGGCCCTGTCCCGCGATCGGATGAATCACATGAGCCGCATCGCCGACCAATGCCAGCCGCGGCGCGATGAACGAGCGCGCCACGAAGTAGCCCAGCGGAAACGCACGCGGCGTGTCGAGCGCGCGGATCTCGCCGAGCTTGAGGCCGAACCGCAGTTCGAGCTCGTGGTGAAATTCGTCCGCGGGCAAAGCGACGATGCGCGCGGCCTCGTCGCGCGCCTCGGTCCACACCAGCGACGAGCGTTGGCCCTTCAGCGGCAAAATGGCGAACGGACCGGCAGGCAAGAAATGTTCTTCCGCGCGTCCCTCGTGATCGCGTTCATGGCCGACGGTCACAACGATGCCCGACTGGTCATAGTCCCAGCCATGGGTCGCGATCCCCGCGCGCTCGCGCAGCTTGGACCGCGCGCCGTCGGCGGCAACCAGCAGGCTGGCGTCGATCGTGGCGCCGTCGCTCAACGTGACGCCGATGCCATCCGCACGTGTCTCGAAACTCGTCACCGCGGCGGCGCGCAGCTCAATGCCACTCGCCTGCGCGCGCTGCACCAGCGCGTCGATCAGATGACGGTTTTCCACCATATGCGCGAACGGCTCGCCGGGCGCGACCTCGCCGCCGAAGGTCAGGAACGTTGGCCGGGTCGCGTCGTCGAGCTGGCTGTCGGTGACCACCATGTCGAGGATCGGCTGCGACGTGTCGCTGACCTGGTCCCAGACGACGAGCGCTTCAAACAGGCGACGGCAGGCGGCCACGATGGCGGAGGCGCGCGGATCGCGCGACGGTTGTGTCGCCAGGGCCGGATCGGCGACGATGATGGGCGTGCCCTCACCGAACCCCTGGCGCAGCGCAAGCGCCAGCGCGAGACCCGCAAACGCGCCTCCGCCGATGACGATCCCTCGCTGCATGGTCATGGTCGCCTTCCCATTCTCGCTCTTGCCACGAACCTTCGCATGGGCAACATAGTTCCCGCATCAGGGCTGCGGCGGCGCGGTTCTAGCAGCAATACCGCATGTCCGGAACCTGAAGATTCCTGTCGATTGCGGCACCGAATTGACGTTCTGCCGGACGGAAAGACGCACCATGTCCAAAAGCCTGATTGATCTGCTGTCGATCCTCGATATCGAGCCGCTGGAAGTGAACATGTTCCGCGGCACCAGCCCGAAGACGAGCTGGCAGCGGGTGTTCGGCGGCCAAGTGATCGGACAGGCGATGGTCGCGGCCTGCCGCACCGTCGAAGGGCGGATGCCGCATTCATTGCACTGCTATTTCATCCTGCCCGGCGATCCGCAGATTCCGATCATCTATGAGGTCGAGCGGCTGCGCGACGGCAAGAGCTACGCCACCCGGCGTGTCACCGCGATCCAGCACGGCCATGCGATTTTCTCCATGATGGTGTCGTTCCATGCGGAGGAAGAGGGATCGTTCAATCATCAGGACAAGATGCCGGACGTGCCGCCGCCGGAAAAGCTGACCGCCGAGGAGGTGGCCAAGCAACCGCTGTTCAAGGAAATGCCGGACTTCATCCGGCGTTATTACGAGTCCGATCGGCCGATCGAGCTGCGCCCGGTCGAAATCGGCCGCTATTTCGGCCAGAAGATCGACGACGGTAAAATTCATGTCTGGATCCGCACCGCCGCGAAACTGCCGGACGATCCGGCGCTGCACATGTGCGCACTGGCCTATGCCTCCGATTTCTCGCTGCTCGACGCGGTGATGGCGCGTTATGGCCGCACCCTGTTCGACAGGCGCATGATGCCGGCGAGCCTGGACCACGCCATGTGGTTTCACCGTCCGTTCCGCGCCGATGAATGGCTGCTCTACAGCCAGGACTCCCCCAGCGCCCAGGGCGGACGCGGCCTCACCCGTGGCCTGATCTTCAAGGCCGACGGAACACTTGTCGCCTCGGTGGCCCAGGAGGGTTCGGTTCGGGAAAGACGGACCTGACCGTTCAGGTCGATCGGCGGTGCTATCACGCTGCCGCAGCCCGGAATTGCCGTATTATTTTGCCGACAGCCTTTATCGGCGGCAACAAACCTGCTTATTTCCTGCCTCGTGCCAACGGTTTTGGCATATTGCGGCGTATTTTCGTAAAAGCCCATGTCTCCGGGCCCAGCGAACCGGCGCCGCCGAAATCTTGACGATTCAGATTGGAAGGCCGGGGTTATGAAACTTGTTGTTGCGATCATCAAGCCGTTCAAGCTTGACGAAGTCCGTCAGGCGCTGACCGCGATCGGCGTGCACGGCATGACGGTGACCGAGGTGAAGGGCTATGGCCGCCAGAAGGGCCATACCGAGATCTATCGCGGCGCCGAGTATGTGGTGAATTTCCTCCCCAAGCTGCGCATTGAAATCGCGGTGGCCTCCGAGATCGCCGACAAGGCCGTCGAGGTCATCACCGCCGGCGCGCGCACCGGCCAGATCGGCGACGGCAAGATCTTCGTCACGCCGATCGATCATGCGCTGCGCATCCGCACCGGCGAGACCGACAGCGACGCGCTCTGACGACCTCAACTCCATCCGCAGGCCGGCCTGTCGTCACGACAGGCCCCGCATGCCGGCGGATGACGATCCCACAGAAAGCAAACGGCATGCATCAGGCGATTTCGCTCACCATTCTGGTTGTCGCGATGCTGGTCCTTTACGGCAAGTCGGCGGCCGTTGCCGCATCCCACGGCAACTGGGGCGAGCCGCTCGGCATGTTCGTGTGGCCGGTGCTGCTGTTCTTTCTGGTCCAGGCCGTCATCTTCTTTGGCATGCGGCTGCTGCGGAGCAAGGTCGAGCATACCTTCACCACATCGCGCGCCAACTACGTCAGCCTCGCCATCGCATTGCTGGGTGTCTTCGGACTGCTGGCCGCGCCGTCATGACGGGGATAGCCCATGCTTCACCTCTTTTTCCGGGGACATCCATGACGGCCACATCGTTCAAGGCCAGACCTTCCGCTGCCATGTCTTCTCTCGTAACGCGGTCTCGTCGCGCCGTCACGACGAGCGCACCGACCATGGCTCTCGGCCTGCTCGCGACACCGGCACTCGCACAGCCCGCAGCAGCAGCAACGACCATCAGCGCACCGGACACAGCGTGGATGATCATTGCCACCGCGCTGGTGCTGATGATGACGGTGCCGGGCCTCGCGCTGTTCTACGCCGGCATGGTGCGCAAGAAGAACGTGCTCGCCACCATGGCGCAGAGCCTGGCGGCAGTCGCCGTGGTCTCGATCCTCTGGGTGATCTACGGCTACAGCCTCGCCTTTGTCGGTGACGGATCGTGGATCGGGTCGCTCGACCGCGGCCTGTTGTCCGGTGTCGACATGACCAGCATCAACCCGCTGGCGAAGACCATCCCCGAAGCGTTGTTCGCCCTCTACCAGATGACGTTCGCCGTCATCACCGTGGCGCTGGTGGCCGGTGCAGTCGCCGACCGGCTGCGTTTCTCGGCTTATCTGGCGTTTTCGATCTGCTGGTTCACGCTGGTCTATGTGCCGCTGGCCCACTGGGTGTGGGGCGGCGGCTTCCTCGCGGAAGCCGGCACGCTCGATTTCGCCGGCGGCCTCGTGGTGCATCTCAGCGCCGGCACCGCCGGTCTCGTGGCCGCGCTGGTGATGGGCAAGCGCCGCGGCTACGGCTCGGACAATCTCGCGCCGCACGATCTGTCGCTGGCGATCATCGGCACCGGCCTCCTGTGGGTCGGCTGGTTCGGCTTCAACGGAGGCTCGGCGCTGGAAGCCGGCTCGCGCGCCGTGATGGCTATCCTCGCCACCCATCTGGCCGCCTGCGCCGGCGCGCTGACCTGGACCGCGATCGAATGGCTGACCCGTCGCAAGCCCTCGGTGCTCGGCATGATCTCCGGCGCCGTCGCCGGCCTCGGCACCATCACGCCGGCCTCGGGCTTTGTGGCGCCGTGGCACGGCATCGTGATCGGCATTCTCGCCGGCGCCGTCTGCTACTGGGCCTGCACCAGCCTCAAGCATCGTTTCAACTATGACGATTCGCTGGACGTGTTCGGCATCCACGGCGTCGGCGGACTGCTCGGCACCCTGCTGGTCGGCGTGTTCGCCACCTCGGCGATCGGCGGCGCATCCGGATTACTGGAAGGCAATTCGCGGCTGCTGCTGAGCCAGCTCTATGGGGTCGCCGTCACCTTGGTGTGGACCGGCGGCATGACTTTCGTGCTGCTGAAGATCGTCGACGTCATGGTGCCGCTGCGGGTGTCGCGCGAACACGAGCTGGAAGGCCTCGATATCACCCAGCACGGCGAAGCGCTGCAGTAGTCACGGCGTCATTCCGGGGCGCGCGCGACGCGCGTGAACCCGGAATCTCGAACTCTCCACATGCCGCACCATCGAGATTCCGGATAGCCGCTTGCGCGGCTTCCGGAATGACGGAGGAGGGGTTCTCGTGGCGACCGATCAAAGCCCGGCTCACCCGCCGGGCTTTTTTGTTGCCTTTCCGTCCTTGCGCGTCAGATAAGCATATGCTTATGTGTTGCCCATGATGGAGACCGATATCTTCAAGGCACTCGCCGACCCGACTCGTCGGGCCGTGTTCGAGAAGCTCGCCGACGGCCCGATGAACGCCAGCGCGCTGCGCGATGGCATCGCCATCAGCCAGCCGGCGATGTCGCAGCACCTCGCCGTGCTGCGCGCGGCCGGCCTCGTGCGCGAGCAGCGCCAGGGCCGCTTCGTGAATTATGAAGTCGATCCCGGCGGCATTGTCAGCATCGGCAAATGGCTGAACAAATACCGATCCTACTGGCCCAAGCGCGTGGACGCGCTCAAGGACCTGCTGAAGGAGTTGGACCAATGAGCGATGGACCGACACGCGATACACGCGCAGACGACGACGAACGCGAGCTGGTGCTCGAATATGACCTCGATGCCGCGCCTGACAAAGTCTGGCGCGCGGTGACCATCCCGGCGCTGCGCGAACGCTGGCTTCCCGGCTCAGAGCTGGCCGAGCCCGAGCCGGTGTCATCGGTCACCGGCGAAGAGGTCCGCTACCGGATTCGCGACACCGAACCGCCGTTTCTCGAAAGCAGCGTGGTGTTCACCATCACGCCGAACGAGGCCGGCGGCACACGCTTCCGCATCATTCATCGCATCGATGATGATTTGGTCGAACAGCGCCTGCCGCGCGCGGCCAACAGCAACCGACGCTGCCTGATGCGCGCCGCGTAGATATGTAATCCGTCATCCTGAGGTGGCCATTCGCAGAATGGCCCTCGAAAAACGACGGCCGCCGACTCTCGGGCCGTCGTCCTTCGAGGCTCGCCCAGCAGTGCAAGTGCACTGCAAGGCTCGCACCTCAGGATGACGGAGTTGATTCAACACAAATTCAGTCCGCTCTAGTTAGCCCGTCCTGCTTCAACATCCCGTCCATCAAAAATGGAGGTCGCCGATGCGCGACATGATGCAACTCGTCCCCATGGTCGTCGAGCAGTCGAGCCGCGGCGAACGCTCCTTCGATATCTTTTCGCGGCTGCTGCGCGAGCGGATCATCTTCCTCAATGGCGAGGTCAACGACGCCGTGTCGGGCCTCGTCTGCGCGCAACTGCTGTTTCTCGAGGCGGAGAATCCGAAACAACCGATCAATCTCTACATCAACTCCTATGGCGGCGTGGTCACCAGCGGCTTTGCCATGTACGACACCATGCGCTTCATCAAGGCGCCGGTGCATACGCTGTGCATGGGAACGGCACGCTCGATGGGATCGTTCCTGCTGATGGCCGGCGAGCCGGGACAACGCGCGGCGCTGCCCAACGCCAGCCTGCATGTGCATCAGCCGCTCGGCGGCTTCCAGGGACAGGCCTCCGACGTGCTGATCCACGCCGAGGAAATGCAGCAGACCAAGCAGCGCATCACCCGGCTCTATGCCAGCCATTGCGGCCGCAGCTATGAGGAGGTCGAGCGGACCCTGGACCGCGATCACTTCATGACGGCCGAACAGGCGCTGGCCTTCGGGCTGATCGACAAGATCGTGGCGGAGCGCGACCTGGCCGCATAAATCCGGCGGCGTCAGTGCCCTCCCGCAATCACAGGGGCTCGCAGCTACGCGCCTTCCCGTATCTGCGGACCCCGCTACCTGCCGCAAAGCTCAAGTTCCGGTTTTCGGGACCGTTGGCGGCGGATGTGCATCCATTTTCTGCTGCTCCGATGAGCACGATTGTGTCCAAGTTCTGTTTTGCCTACGCATCGGGCTTTGCTGATTAAATTTTAATCGCGTCAGTTTGGCGCATCCCCGCAGTTCCGCGCTGCGGCGCAAAAAGCTCCGGATTCATAAACGATTAGGGAAAGCCGGCCGGTTGGCACGGCATTTGATTCTATGGGTTCCGGCTGTGCCCGTGGAGTGCTCGTCTTCGCGCGGTGACCTTCAGTCGAGTCCGCCCGGTCAACGTCGACCGGGCCCAAGCGGGGAAATGAACCCATGAAAATTGTTATGGCCATTATCAAGCCATTCAAACTTGAAGAGGTCCGTGATGCCCTGACCGCCATCGGCGTTCACGGCCTGACGGTCACGGAAGTGAAGGGCTATGGCCGGCAGAAAGGCCACACGGAAATCTATCGCGGGGCTGAATACGCGGTGAGCTTCCTTCCCAAGATCAAGCTCGAGGTCGCTGTGGCCTCGGACCAGGTCGACAAGACCATCGACGCCATCACCGCCGCCGCCAAGACCGGCCAGATCGGCGATGGCAAGATCTTCGTCATCAGCCTCGACCATGCGGTCCGCATCCGCACCGGCGAGTCCGACGCGGCCGCGCTCTGATTTCGCGCTCAATCATTCACTCAGGAGTAAAACACAATGACGTTTAAGCGTCCCTCTGGCGCGGGATTGGCAGCTCTCGCCGTCGGCCTTCTGGCCGCGACCGCCGCACACGCCGAACCAACGATGAACAAGGGCGATGACGCCTGGATGCTGACTTCAACGGTTCTCGTGCTGTTGATGACCATCCCCGGCCTCGCGCTGTTCTACGGCGGTCTGGTCCGCTCCAAGAACATGCTCTCGGTCCTCGCGCAGGTGTTCTATACCGTCTGCATCGTCTGCATCCTGTGGGCGCTCTACGGCTACAGCCTCGCCTTCACCGGCGGCTCGCCCTACATCGGCGGCTTCTCCAAGGCCTTCATGATGGGGATCACGACGGACTCGGCGGCAGCGACATTCACGGCCGGCGCCAACATCCATGAGCTGGTCTACTTCTGCTTCCAGATGACCTTCGCGGCGATTACGCCTGCCCTCATCGTCGGCGCGTTTGCCGAGCGCATGAAGTTCGCGGCAGTGGCTCTGTTCATCCCGCTCTGGGTGACCCTGATCTACTTCCCGATCGCGCACATGGTCTGGTACTGGGCTGGCCCGGACGCCATCACCGATGCGGCGAAGGCTCTCGCGGCGGCGGCTCCCGATGCCAAGGCGGCGGCGCAGGCCAAGCTTGATGAAGTCATGGCCGACGCCGGCCAGGTGTTCCTGTGGGGCGCTCTCGACTTCGCAGGCGGCACCGTGGTGCACATCAACGCCGGCATCGCCGGCCTGGTCGGCGCCCTGCTGGTCGGCAAGCGCACCGGCTACGGCAAGGACCTGATGGCTCCGCACTCGCTGACCATGACCATGATCGGCGCCTCGCTGCTCTGGGTCGGCTGGTTCGGCTTCAACGCCGGATCGAACCTCGAAGCCAACGGCGGTGCCGCTCTGGCGATGACCAACTCCTTCCTCGCAACCGCCGCGGCCGCACTGGCCTGGATGTTCGCGGAATGGATCATCAAGGGTCATCCCTCGCTGCTCGGCGCGCTCTCGGGTGCGGTTGCGGGTCTTGTCGCGGTGACGCCGGCGGCCGGTTATTCCGGTCCGATGGGCGCCATCGTGCTGGGTCTCGTGGTCGGCGTGGTCTGCCTGTTCTTCTGCACCGTGATCAAGAACGCGCTCGGCTATGACGACTCGCTCGACGTGTTCGGCGTCCACTGCATCGGCGGCATCGTCGGCGCACTCGGCACAGGCATCCTGGTGAACCCGGCTCTCGGCGGCACCGGCGTGATGGACTACGTGGCCGGCAAGGTCGGCGATTACGACCTCGTCACCCAGATGATCTCCCAGTGCAAGGCCGTCGCCACCACGCTGGTGTGGTCGGGCATCGGCTCGGCGATCCTCTACAAGGTGGTCGACGTGATCGTCGGACTGCGCGCCAACGTGGAAAAGGAACGCGAAGGCCTCGACGTCACCGAGCACACCGAGCGCGCCTACAACATGTAAGGCTTGCACCCGCATATCCCGCAAAAGTGGTTTCCGGTTTTGCGATCAGGATACGCGGCAATTGAAGAGACAACGGTCGGGGCACAAACCCGGCAATGCACCGACCGTCAGAGGGGCTCCAGCGCAAGCTGGGGCCCCTCGCTTTTTGTGATCTCCTGGGAGATGATTGCCGCAATTGCTGACCCCGCGGAATGACGGGGAAGCCAAAAACGGGAGGACGTCATGAAGGTCGAAGGCGGATGCTATTGCGGCAAGGTGCGCTACCAGGCCGAGGGGGAGCCGATGATGGCCGGGCAGTGCCATTGCCGGGAGTGCCAGTACATCACCGGCGGCGGCCCGAACATGTTCATGGCGATGCCGGCCACCGGCTTCACATATACCGCCGGCGAACCCAAGCAGTTCACCCGGAAAGACCTCGATCGCGCCGTGACGCGCGAATTCTGCCCCGAGTGCGGCACCCATCTGGCGACCAGGGTGCCCAGCCTGCCCGCCGTGATCGTGAAGGTCGGAACCCTGGACGATTCAAAAGTCTACAATCCGCAGATCGCGATCTACACCTGCGACAAGCCGGACTTCCACCACGTGCCCGACGGAATGCCGGCGTTCGCCAGGATGCCGGCGCAGTAGGCGACGCCCGACCGATCCGCAGGGGCTGAGGCCATGAGCAGCGAGACACTCCATGTGGTTTTCACGCCGTCCGGCGCGGGAGCGCTGCGCGACGCGCTGGCGGCTGAGGGGCGTGACGACCGCGTCGTCAGCCTGTTCGACAATCTGAGTTTCGGACCGATCGATTCGTCCGACGGATCGACCCGACCGGCATGGGTGGAAGAGCAACTCGGCTATACCGGCTGGGATGAGGTCCTCGCGGAATCAGAACCATTCTGGCGGGAGTCGCTCGCTCCCGGCCCGCGCAAGATCGTCTGGATGTCGCGTCGGGCCACCATGGAGTACACGGGCTTCCTGGAATGGCTGCGGCGGGCGGGCGATGCGCCCTGCGAGATCGTCGACCTGACCGATTGCAGAATCTCCCGCCATTCGCAGCATGGGCCGCCAACGCGGCCGCATCTCGCTGTCAGCCTTGCCGGGCTGTTCCCGGACGAAATCCGCGACAACAAACTGCTGGAGCGGGCGGAGCCGCTGGCCGCATCAGAGCGTCACCGCTACCAGGCGCTGTGGCAGCAATTGCGCAGGGAGAATGCGCCGTTCCGCGTCACCGATGGCCAAAAACTCACATCCGCTCCGATCTCGGTGTTCGATCAATCCCTGCTGTCTCATGTCAGGGAGCGCTGGCTGAAGGTGGCCCGCGTGGTTGCCGAGACCATGGCTCTCCAGATGGACGACCGTGTCTACCAGGTGGGCGACATGGTGTTGGCCGGGCGGATCAACGCCCTGGTGAACGACGGCGTGCTGGAGTGCCAGGGCAACACCCCCTTGGACATGCGCTTCAGCGAGGTGCGCCTGCCGCAGCGGATCGACTCGCCCCCGACGGCGGCCACGGGCTGACGACGGAGCCTATTATAGAGACGAAACCCGCCCCCTCGACCGATGGTTAATCGCGTCTTAACCTCGCCGCATCTATGGTGATCTGATCCGATCCCGCTCGATCCATGGTGCGATCGACAGACCAAAAGTGCTGGCGTTTCAGAATGGTTACACCCGCTTTATCCCAACCGGCCGATGGCGCCGGGGAGAAGGACAGCGAACGCTCGCCCTTTGCCCGGCTGACCGACCTGCTGAAGGGGCATGAGCCGGGCAAACCGCTGATCAACATGTCCCTGGGCGAGCCCCAGCATCCGGTTCCCGGCTTTGTCGGCCCGGTGCTGACCCGCCATGCCACCGAATTCGGCCGCTACCCGATCGCCAAAGGCATTGCACCGTTCCGCGAGGCCGTCGCGACCTGGCTCGGCAAACGATTCGACCTGCCGCGCGCGGTGGACCCGGAAACCGAGGTGCTGGTGCTCAGCGGCAGCCGCGAGGGGCTGTTTTTCGCCGCGATGGCGGCGGCCCGTTTTGTCGGGCCGCGCAAGGGCAGACCCGCGATCCTGTTTCCCAATCCGTTCTACCCGGCCTATGCGGCCGGCACCGACGCTGCCGGCTGCGAACGGGTGATGCTGGCCACCACGCCGGACAACGGCTTCCTGCCCGACCTCGAGGCGCTGGACGAAGCGACGCTGTCGCGCACCGTCGCCTTCTTTCTCGCCTCCCCCGCCAATCCGCAGGGCGCGGTGGCCACGCCGGCTTATTTCAAGCGCCTGAAGCAGCTCGCCGATCGCTATGGCTTCGTGGTGCTGAGCGACGAGTGTTATTCGGAAATCTACACCAAGGTGGCGCCCGGCAGCATGCTGGAGCACGCCGGCCCCGACTTCGCCAATGTCGCGATTTTCCAGTCGCTGTCGAAGCGCTCCAATTTGCCCGGCATGCGGGTCGGCTTTGCCGCCGGCGACAAGAAGTTCCTGGCGCGGATGCATGAGCTGCGCAATGTCGCCGCGCCCACCGTGCCGGTGCCGCTGCAATATGTGGCGACCGCCGCGTATGGCGATGAAGCCCATGTCGAGGACAATCGCGCGCTGTATCGGACCAAGTTCGATCTCGCCGACCAGATCCTCGGATCGCGCTACGGCTACAAGCGCCCGGCCGGTGGCTTCTGCGTCTGGCTCGACGTCTCCGCGCTCGGCGGCGATGAGGCCATCACATTGAGGTTGTTCAAGGAGGCCGGGGTGCGGGTGATCCCCGGCAGTTATCTGGCGCGACAGCAGCCGGACGGCAGCAATCCCGGCGCCGGCTACATCCGTGTCGCGCTGGTACAGGACAGCGAAACCGCGGCGGAAGGACTGCATCGGATCGTTGCAGTGCTGGACGGCAAACCCGCGCGGGAGGACCGATGAGCATGCCGGCGATCGAACGCGTCATTCCCCTGGTCGGCCAGTTGCCGGATCCCATCCGCGAGATGCTGGCGCGCCGTGTGCGCGAACTCTCCGGTCTCGGCCTCGTCGCCCTGGCCGGTGTCATCGCCGCGGCGCTGACCACCTGGTCGGTGCAGGATCCGTCTCTGAGCCACGCCACCGCCGGCAAGATCCGCAACATCATGGGCTTTCCCGGCGCGATCGGCGCTGATCTCTTGATGCAGATCATGGGGCTGGGCGCCGTGATGGTGGTGCTGCCGGTTGCAGTGTGGGGCTGGCGGATGATGACCCATCGCCATTTCGACCGCGAGGCGCTGCGGATCGGAAGCTGGGTGCTCTGCGCCGTGATCGCGGCGGGCTTTTTCAGCTGCTTTCCGCGCTCGGCGTCGTGGCCGCTGCCGACCGGCCTCGGCGGCGTGGTCGGCGATGCGCTGGTGCGCGCACCGGCGGTGGTGCTGGGACCCCCGGGCCTGATCTATCGCCTGATCCTTGGCGCGCTGCTGTTCGCCGCGATGATCGTGACGTTCCTGTTTGCCAGCGGGCTGGGATCGCGCGAGACCGTGGTCGAGCCGAAGCCGTCGGTGGTCGACGACGATGACGAGGCCTATGACGAAGACGACGGCCGCTCGATCTCGCTGGGCTGGCTGGTGCACGGCCTGCTCAGCCTGAAAGCGCGGCTGTGGCTCGGCGCCAAGATGGCCTATCGCCTGATGGTGGCGAGCCGCGAGACACAGCGCACCGCATCGTTCGATCGCCGCGAGCCAAATCTGGGCCGCGACCGCGCAAGCCCGCCGATCGCACCGCAGGCTCACGGCCATGACGACGAGGATGACGAGGAAGAGGACACCGGCGCGGAATCCGATGACGGTGACGACGAGGAAGACGAAGCCCCGGTCGCCCGCGCGCCGAAGAAGCGCGCCGCCCCCAAGGCCGCGCCAGTAGCCAAGAAGGGCGCCGCGTTCGTCCTGCCGCCGCTGTCGGTGCTCACCGCCGCCAAGGCCTCGGACCGCAAGACCCTGACCAAGGGCGAACTCGAGGAAAACTCCAAGACCCTGGAAGGCGTATTGCAGGATTTCGGCGTGCGTGGCGAAATCACCAATGCCCGGCCCGGTCCGGTGGTGACGCTGTACGAACTCGAACCGGCGCCCGGCATCAAATCGTCGCGGGTGATCGGCCTCGCCGACGACATCGCGCGCTCGATGAGCGCGCTGTCCGCGCGCGTCGCCGTGGTCCCCGGCCGCAACGCCATCGGCATCGAACTGCCGAACGAATATCGCGAGAAGGTCTACTTCCGCGAAATGCTGTCCACCAAGGACGAATCCGGTCACAAGCTGCCGCTGTGCCTCGGCAAGAACATCGGCGGCGAGCCGGTGATCGTCGATCTCGCGCGCATGCCGCATCTGCTGATCGCCGGCACCACCGGCTCCGGCAAGTCGGTCGCGATCAACACCATGAT
>JBGMOD010000078.1:0-13079 GCA_041424235.1 Hyphomicrobiales bacterium | reverse complement strand
GAAAAGCTGCTGCTGTTCGGCGGCGCCATCAACCTGGCCGGCCAGGTCAAGGCCAAGGGCGAGCGGCGCAACACCCGGTCCGACTGGATGAAGATCGAGCGCGAGCGCGGCATCTCGGTCGTGACTTCGGTGATGACCTTCGAGTTCGACGATCTGGTCTTCAACCTGCTGGATACACCCGGCCACGAGGACTTCTCGGAAGACACCTACCGCACCCTGACCGCGGTCGATTCGGCGGTCATGGTGATCGACGCCGCCAAGGGCATCGAGGCGCGGACCCGCAAGCTGTTCGAGGTCTGCCGGCTGCGCGACATCCCGATCATCACCTTCATCAACAAGATGGATCGCGAGACCCGTGATCCGTTCGACCTGCTCGACGAAATCGAGAAGACGCTGGCGCTGGACACCACGCCGATGACCTGGCCGGTGGGCCGGGGGCGCGACTTCCTCGGCACCTACGACATCGCGACCGGTGGCGTGCGCCTCCTGGAGGGTGGCGGGGCCAAGACCGGAGCGGCCGAACAGATCGAGATTTCCGAGCTGGCCGGCCGCAATCCCAATCTCGATGCGGCCGCGATCCAGGAAGAGCTCGCGCTGGTGTCGGAGGCCTGCAAGCCGTTCGATCTCGCCGCGTTCCGCGAGGGCCATCTGACGCCGGTGTTCTTCGGCAGCGCCTTGCGCAATTTCGGCGTCGGCGACCTCTTGGAAGGCCTCGGCCGCTACGCGCCGCCGCCGCGCGCCCAGGAGAGCAACCTGCGCAAGGTGGAGGCGTCCGAGCCGCGGATGTCCGCCTTCGTGTTCAAGATCCAGGCCAACATGGATCCGAACCATCGCGACCGCATCGCGTTCGCGCGGCTGTGCTCGGGCAAGCTGGTCCGCGGCATGAAGGCCAAGCTGACCCGCACCGGCAAGCCGATGAGCCTGTCGTCGCCGCAGTTCTTCTTCGCCCAGGATCGCGCGCTCGCCGACGAGGCGTTCGCCGGCGACGTGGTGGGCATTCCCAACCACGGCACGCTGCGGATCGGCGACACCTTGACTGAGGGCGAGGACATGACCTTCGTCGGCGTGCCCAGCTTCGCACCGGAAATCCTGCGCCGGGTCCGGCTGACCGATGCGATGAAGGCCAAAAAGCTCAAGGAAGCCCTGCAGCAGATGTCGGAAGAGGGCGTCGTGCAGGTGTTCCGCCCGCGCGATGGTTCGCCCGCACTGGTCGGCGTTGTCGGCCAATTGCAGCTCGACGTGCTGAAGGCGCGGCTCGATGCCGAATACGGCCTGCCGGTCGATTTCGAAATCAGCGAATTCTCGCTGGCGCGCTGGTTCTCGGCCGATGATCGCAAGCTGTACGACGCCTTTGTCAACGCCAACGGTTCCGGCATTGCTGAAGATGTCGACGGCGACCTGGTGTTCCTGGCGAAGAACCAGTTCTATCTGGACTACACCCGCGAACGCTCCGAGGGCATCAGATTCGTCAACGTCAAGGACGTCAAGAAGAAGGGGTGAGGTGCGCGAAGATGTGAAGCACTCTTGATCGTGCTTCACCGACGCTTAGGTTTATGGTCGTTGCATCAGCTCAACGAGCACGCCGATGTTGCAGCGCGTTGTTTTTCTTCTTTTCACTCTGGCGGCTTTGGCTGCTGCTGCGCCCGCCGCCGCTGCGGAACGCCGCCCGGCTGATCCCTCACCATTTGCCCACGCGCCCTGCAGCGTCCTGGACAGCGGTCCGTGCACGCCCTCGGTGTGCAGCCCGCTGGATCATGGCCCGTGCAATCCCGAGATCAATTATCCGATCGGGGAAAATCTCCAGGTCACCATCGTCAGCAAGCCTGACGAGAAGGATGCGGCAAAATATCAAAAACCCGATCACGACCTCGATACCATCGGCGACCTGTTCGCGGCGCTGCGGTCCTGCTGGACGCCGCCGCCGGAGGATGCGGCGCGCGCAGGCATGCAGATGTCGGTGAAGTTCAGCTTCAAGCGTGACGGCGGCCTGATCGGGACACCGCGGCTGACCTACGCCACGCCGGATGCTTCGGCCCAGACCCGCGATGTCTATCGCCAGGCGATCGACGACTCGCTGTCTCACTGCACGCCGCTGTCATTCAGCAAAGGGATGGGTGGTGCCATTGCCGGGCGGCCGATCCTGATTCGCTATGTGGACAATCGGCCCCTGGACAGGACGGACAAGGACAGCGCTCACCCGCAGTGATGTCGTGTTTTATGTGGGATGACACACAAGAAAATGCGCCCCCAGGCGGGACCCGGAGGCGCATCGTGTCGTTGACCGAGATCACTTCGTCTTGAGCAGGTCGGCGACGTCAAGCAGCATCAGCTCGTTGTCATCAGCCTTGTTGGGATCGCGGCTCGACGAGAACGGCAGATTATTGTCGTTGCCGACCACGATATGGGTGGCATCGACCACGTCGACGTTCTCGATAGTGAAGAACGGGAAAGCCAGCACGCCGGCGGTCAACGGCTTCCTGGCCTTCTTGTCCGGATCCTGGATCTTCAGGAGGTCGATATAGCCGATCTTGCGCACCATCTGTCCGGCATTGGCGTCGGTCAGTTCAATCTTGTAGACGCGCTTGAACTTGGCGACATCGGGGAAGCAGTCGGTGCCGCGGACGCCGGCGGCGCAGGCCTTGTCCGGCGTGCCTTCGCCATTGTCGCGTTCGATGACGAGGCCTGTTGTGCCGTCGATCATGTTGAAGTCGCCGATGGCGTTGCTGTTGGCCTCGAACCGGTAATACCAGAACCGGCCGGTGAACTTCTGCGCGGCGACATCGAATTCGAGGATGCGGGAGGCTTCATTGCCGTCAAGCCGTTCCCAGTCCTTCTTCTCGGCATCCCACAGCGGTCCTTCCAGCAGGCCGTAGAGGAATTTGCCATCCTTGCTGGAGGCGAAGCCCTCGAAACCCTTGGAGCGGCGCAGATTGACGTTGGTGTAGGTCGCGCCCGGTGCGCCGGGCGAGGCCGCCGCATAATGGTCGGGCGAGCGCACCGGCTTGCCGTCGGCGACCGTTTCGAACACGGCCAGAACCTTGCCGGTCATATCGGCCTTGATGACATAGGGGCCGAATTCATCGCCGATCCACAGCGTGTCGCCGATGATCTGGAAGCCTTCGGTGTCGAAGTCCGAACCGGTGAGATAACGCTTGTCGGTGCCTTCGTGAACGATGCGGAACGGCACTTTTTTGTCCGGATCATGCAGGAAGACGGTTTGCAGATGCTTCCATTCGCCGCTGGCCCAATCGATGGTCCAGCGATTGAGATACAGCATCGAGTCCGGCGAGTTGGCCTTGGCGCCCATGCCGTTGTCAGTGATGATCCAGAACGAGCCGTCAGCCATCACCTTGATGCCGGAATGGCCCTGGATCGGCTGGCCCTTGAACGGCAACTTCACCCCAGTGTCGCGTTCATAGGACTTGCCCATCACCGTGCCGATCTCCTCGACGCGCTTGCCGGTGGTGTACTTGCCGGAGGTCTTGAGGTCGGCCGGCGCATCGGCCGGGGCCGGGATGAAGGTTTCTGCCGGCAGCACGACGTGGCCGGAAAGTTTGGCGGGAAATTCCTGTTGCGCGAACGCCGGACAGGCAAAGGCGATGCACAAGGCGGCACTCGCCATCAGTCTGGTGTGGATCATGTGGTCCCCGATGGTTGTCGAACCGGGGCTTTGTGCGTAGCTCTCGTGACGGCTGGATTACGGCCGGATGGCAGGCGCGTGAACCCGTCACTGCCGTCCTGCGACCAAATGTCTGGCGCAGGTTATTGTCCTCCCGGCTCAGGCTGGCGGCGGCTTCGATCCGCTCTCCATGGAGACTGCATGCGGTTGCCGACATTTTCCTACAACGATGGGACGTTCGATCTCGGGCGCTTCGATCGGGCACCGGTGACGCTGCATTTCAGCTTTTTCCTGACGGCCGCGGTGCTGACGCTCCCGTTCTGGTGGAGGGGGCATGGCCATGGGCCTCTGTTGGTGCTGGGCGGCACTGTCATCATCTTCGGCTCGATCCTGCTGCATGAACTCGCGCACGCGGCTGTCGCGCGCCACTACCGTGTTCCGATCCAGCACATCGAGATCAATTGGTATGGCGGCATGGTGCATTTCGCACGTCGGCCAAACCGGATGGCCCAGGACGTGGCGATTACCGTTGCAGGGCCGCTGTCGAACATGCTGCTCGCCGGAGGCGCGCTGATTCTGCTGTGGTTGCTGCCGCAACCGGAGGCGATCGAATTCGCTGGCAGACTGGCACCGATCCACGTGATCGGCGGGCCGGAGCGCTTGCTCCGGTTCGCAATCTATCTCAATACGGGTCTCTGCCTCGTCAATCTGCTTCCGGCATTTCCGCTTGACGGCGGGCGGTTGACCTATCTGGTCGTCGCGCGCCGCTGGGATAACCGCACCGCGACACTGGTGGTCGGGATGCTCGGTCTTGTTTTCGCTGTCATCAGCATGATCGTGACCCTCGTGATGCTGCTGGCCGGATTTCCGATCATCGCGCCGCCATCATTCCAGACCAACTGGGCCGCCTTGCAGGCCGCGCGACGCGGGCAGAGCATCCCGGTCTGAAACGCGATAGCGGCTATTTTTCCGTTGCAGAAAACGGATCGAGCCCGGTCCGCTTCAGTGTCGGAGCAGCCACGGGCGAGGCGAGGAACGCGATCAGCGCCTTGCCGGCGTCCGGCTCCTTCGAGCCGGTGGCGATGCCGGCGGAAAAGATCGTGATCTTCTGCACCGGTCCCGGCAGCGGGCCGACCAGGTCGGCGCCGGGGATCGGCAGCAGCTCGCTGATCTGCTGGAAACCGAGCTCGCTCTCGCCACGCGCGACGCCGGCCGCGACCGGTTCGGCGGGAATCATCTTGGCTTTGCCCTTCATCTGCTCGGCGATGCCGAGCTTTTCGAACAGCTCGGTGCCGACATAGACGCCGCTGGCGCTGTCGGAATAGGCGACCGATTTGGCGTTCAGCAGGGCCTGCTTCAGGGCATCCACCGTGCTGATATCAGGCTTCGTGGCGCCCGCACGAACCACCATGCCGATCGGCGAGCGCACCAGGTCGACGCGGGTGCCTTCCTGGGCCTTGCCTTGCTCGATCATCTTGCCGAGTGCGTCGCCCACCATGATCAGGACGTCGGCGGCTTCGCCGCGCGCAAGCCGCACCGGAATGGCATTCTCCGTCGTGCCCATCGATGGCCCGTAGGCGGTGACGACGGTGTTGCCGGTGGCTTTCTCGAACTGCGGCACCAGTTCCTTGTAGGCGGCGGAGAGACCGCCGGAGATCATCACCTTGACCTCGGCGGCAGCGGCGGCGCCGTGCACCGACAGCGCAATGATGGCGGCGCCCGCGAGCCTCGCGACGATTGTTGCGATCTTCATGATGGTCTCCCCAAGATTTTATTGTTGGATCTTGTTGTTGGATTTTATTGTTGGTTGCGCGGTCAGTTGATCCGGATGTCGGCGGCCTTGATCACATCGGCCCACAGCTTCTTTTCCGCGTCCATCCGTGCGCGAACCTCTTCCGGAGTTGAAGGCACCGGCTCGATCAGTTGCGTGCGCAGCTTTTCGCGCACCTCCGATTTGCGCAGGGTCTCGCCGACCTCCGCGTTGATTTTGGCGATGATCGCCGACGGTGTGCCGGCTGGCGCGATCAGCGCGTTCCAGGCATCGGATTCCACGTCGATGCCGCTTTCGGTCAGGGTCGGGATATCCGGTAGGAATTGCGAGCGCTTTGCGGTCGTCACCGCTAGAATCTTCACAGCGCCCGAAGCCAGTTGCGGCGTCACCGCGATGGCGGGCAGGCAGGCGGCCTGCACATCGCCGCGGATCACCGCCGTCACGGCCTGCGGCGAGCCGCCGTACGGGATGTGGACCATCTTGCCGCCGCCGGCCTTGAGGCCGATCGCCTCCATGCAGAGCTGTGACAGCGAGCCGGCGCCGATCGAGCCATAGCTCACATTGGCCCCGTCCTTTTTCAGCAGCGCCACAAAATCCTTCACCGTGCCGATGCCGAGGCTCGATGGTACCACCAGCACGCTGGGCAGTGCCGTCAGCATGGTAATCGGTGCGATGTCCTTGGTCGGGTCGTATGGCAGCTTGGAAAACAGCAGGGTGTTGATCGCGAGCGGGCCGCCGAGGCTGATACCGATCGTCGCACCATCGGGCTCGGATTTCGCCACATAGTCGGTGCCGGTGTTGCCGGATGCGCCGGGCTTGTTCTCGACAATGACGCTGATGCCAGGATGGCGGGCTTGCAGATCGTCCGCGAGCACCCGGCCGACCATATCGGGTGTCGATCCCGGCGCGAACGGCACCACGATCTTGACGGGTTTTGTCGGCCATTCCTGCGCCGCCAGCGGCGCGGGAGCAAGCAGCAGGGCAAGGAGGGCGGTGGTGACGATTTTCATGAAGCGGGACCGGTCGGTTTTCGCGAGGCGGGATATGGCTGGTCCGTGAGACATGCGACGCATGGCAGTCCCGGGCCGGCAACGGATGAGGCGGCATTGCGCACAAACCCCGAAAAGTGATAGCGGGGCATGGCGTCGCGGCACTATATCAAGGCCGCCGCACAGCGGAAAGGCGCACGCCGATGGGCCTCGTGCTACTCGTTCTCGGACTGATCCTGTTCCTGGGCGTCCATATCCTGACAACATACCGCGACGTCCGCGCCGCGATCATTCAGTCGACCGGCGAGGGGACCTACAAGATCCTCTATTCGCTGGTTTCAGTCGCCGGCATTGCCCTGATCGCGTGGGGATTTGGTCGCTATCATGCCGGTGGCGAGTACCAGGTCTGGTCTCCGCCGCCGGCGATGCGGCACGTCACCGAAGCCCTGATGCTGCCGGCCGTCATTCTGGTGGTTGCGTCGTATCTGCGCGGCAAGATCTATACGACGCTCAAGCATCCGATGCTCGCGGGTGTGAAACTGTGGGCTTTCGCGCACCTGCTTGCGAATGGAGGCCTGGGCGGCATCATCCTGTTCGGCTCGTTCCTCGCCTGGGCGGTCTATGACCGCATTTCGCTGAAGCATCGCGAAGATGCCGGTGCACCGCCGATTCCGGTCGGCGGGATCACCAATGACCTGATCGCGGTCGCGGTCGGTATCGTGGCCTATCTCGCCCTCGGCTTCGCCTTCCATCCTGTCGTGATCGGCGTTCCTGTTTTTGGAGTTTGACCATGTCCGTACAAACTGCGGTGAGGCGCAAGACGGCGCCGGAGATTCGCGCACGCAAGGGCGGCGATCCCATTGTGATGCTGACCTCCTATCACGCGCACACCGCAGCCCTGGTCGATCGCTATTGCGACGTGATCCTGGTCGGCGACTCCCTCGGCAATGTCATGCACGGCTTCGACACCACCGTGCCGGTGACGCTGGAGATGATGATCCTGCAGGGCCACGCGGTGATGCGCGGGTCGCAGCAGTCGCTGGTGGTGGTGGATATGCCGTTCGGCTCGTATGAAGCCTCCAAGGAGCAGGCGTTTCATTCCGCCGCCCGTATCATGAAGGAAACGCATTGCGGCGCCGTGAAGCTCGAAGGCGGGGCGCGGATGGCGGAGACCATCGCCTTTCTGTCGGAGCGTGGCGTGCCGGTGATGGCGCATATCGGCCTGACGCCGCAGTCGATCAACACGCTGGGTTCGTTCCGCGCTCAGGGCCGCGAGGAGGCAGACTGGGCGCGCATCGAAAACGACGCGCGCGCGATTTCGGAAGCCGGTGCGTTCTCGGTGGTGGTGGAGGCCGTGGCGGAGCCGTTGGCGCGCCGCATCACCGAGACCATCAGGATTCCGACCATCGGCATCGGTGCGAGTGCGGCCTGCGACGGCCAGGTGCTGGTGCTGGAAGACATGCTGGGCCTGTCGGCGAAGGTGCCGAAATTCGTCAAGCGATACGGCAATCTCGGGCCGGCGATCGAAGCCGCCATCGAGGGTTATGCCACCGAGGTCCGCTCCCGCGCGTTTCCCGGGGCGGAGCATGTCTATGGAATGAAGAAGGCCTGACGCCGCGCGGGCGAGCCATCACCTGATCGCACGGCTGCGGTTCGGACGCCGCACCGGGCGATCATCGCCTGCACCAGGGCCGTCGTCGTCCGCGGTCGCCGTGACGCGCGGATTACGGGTGCAATCCAGGCCCAGGCCGGAGATGGCCGCCTGGCACTGCTCAAACGTCGCATAGAAGCAGTTGATGCTTTCGGCGGAGCACCAAGGATATTCGACGGCCTGGGCCGGTGCCGACGGGGCGAGCAGCGGGATCGGCAGCAGGGCTGCGGCGAGGAGCAGATGACGCATAGGGAGTCCTGTGGTGGTCGGTCCGGTTCCTGATGTGGTGACGTGCGGTGATCAACTCAAATCAAACGCCGGCGATTCGGAGCGTTGAGGTCGGCGGCCAGCGGTAACTCTTTGAACAGGCTCGCTTTGCCTTGCCACCGCCATATCGATAGGGTATCGCCGCCGTCACATTGGGGCAGGTTTGGCCGGGCCGGCGATGGGCCTCGCCATGGGTGGGATGTCATAAGTGTCTGAATTATTTGATGAAGTCGACGAGGAATTGCGCCGTGAGCAGCTCAAAAAGCTGTGGGACCGCTATTCCATCTTTATTGTCGGCGCGGTGGTGCTGATCATTGCCGGGGTCGCCGGTTGGCGCGGGTATCAATATTGGGAAGGCAAGCGGTCGGCCGAGGCCGGAGCGGCTTTCGAGGCCGCGGCAACCCTGGCCGAGCAGAACAAGCACACCGAGGCCGAGGCCGCCTTCGCCAAGATCGCTGCCGAGGCCCCCAGCGGCTACCGGACGCTGGCGCGCCTGCGCGCCGCCTCGGAAGTCGCGTTGCGCGATCCGCAGGCGGCGGTGAAGCTGTTCGACGCCATTGGCAGCGACAGCACCGTGGGACAATCGGAACAGGACCTCGCCAAGACCCGCGCCGCGTTGCTGCTGGTCGATACCGTGCCCTATGACGAGATTCGCCAGCGCCTGGAGCCGGTGACGGCCGCCGGTCGTGCGTTTCGTCATACCGCGCGCGATCTGCTGGCGTTGTCGGCGTGGCGCGCCAACGACATGGCGGCCACCCGGCAGTGGGTGGATTTGATCATGAACGATGCGGAAACCCCCAGCAGCATCCGCACCCGTGCGGAAGCGTTGCAGGCATTGCTTCCGCCCGTCGCCAAGAGCTGATGAAGAGCCGACCACAGCGATCGAGACTGAAAGACGGCGCAACGGTTCACGACAGGACGGCGCCGGCATCACGACCAGAACGAATTGAGTGATAACCTCATGCGCCGCTCACAACGATTGATTACCGCCGGTGTTCTGTTCGCGCTCTGCACCGTGCTCGCCGGCTGCGGTGGCGGCGGCATGAGCAGCTTCGATCCGACCGACATGCTCGACTTCCTCGATACCAAGAAGAAGCTCCCGGGCAACCGCCAGCCGGTGTTCCCCGAAGGCGTGCCCGGGCTCGAGCAGGGCGTGCCGAAGGACCTGTACAAGGGCTCGCCCGAGATCCGTTCGCAGGAAGACCAGATGAACGGCGTCGCCCCGCAACAGCAGGCGGCTGTGGCGCCTCCGGAAGAGCCGAAGGCTCCGCCGCCGAAGCCCAGGGCGAAGGCAAGGCACGCGGCCAAGCCAAAGGCGGCGCCGGCCGAGCCGGATGCAGCCCCCGCGGGCCAGGATGCCGCGCCGGCCAGCGACGAAGCGCCTCCCGCGACCCCGCCTGCGCCCAAGCCCAAGCGCGTCCACCGCAGCACCACGGTGCCGCCGCCGGACCAGGCGCAGCCCCAGCAGCAGCCGGCGGCGCCCGCGCAGCAGTCGCAATCCGCATTCCCGGCGCCGCTTCCGAGCGGCAGTTTCTCGCGCTGAGGTCCTGATCAAGGCCGCGATTTTTGCGGTCGTTTTTCGCAGGCATTGCCGCGGTCAGGCCTTGTCGATCACCCCCTGTTGTTGACATGTTGTCCGTAACGGGCGAACGGATCAGCCATGTCTTCCAGCTCCATGTCCTCCAGCTTCACATTTGCGATCATCGGCCGGCCGAATGTCGGAAAATCGACCCTGTTCAATCGCCTGGTCGGGCAGAAGCTCGCGCTGGTCGATGATCAGCCGGGGGTGACGCGCGACCGCCGCGAGGGCGAAGGGCGGCTCGGGGACCTCGAATTCACCATCATCGACACCGCCGGTCTCGACGAGGGGCCGCGTGGTTCGCTGACCGCACGGATGCAGGAGCAGACCGAAGCGGCGATCGAGGCCGCCGATGCCCTGTTGTTCGTCATCGATGCCCGCCTGGGACTGACCCCCACCGATCGCAGCTTTGCCGACCTGGCGCGCCGCGCCAACAAACCCGTGGTCCTGCTGGCCAACAAGAGCGAGGGCAAGCACGGCGAACTCGGCGCGATGGAGTCCTACGCGCTCGGGCTCGGCGACCCCGTGCAGATCTCGGCGGAACATGGCGAGGGCCTCAGCGAACTCTACGATGCGCTGCGGGTGCTGATGCCGGAGCCGGAGGAGGATGGCGAGGACGAGGCGAACGAGGATGTCGACGCCTGGGAGTCCGATGCCCATCGTCCGATCCGGGTGGCCATTGTCGGCCGGCCCAACGCCGGGAAATCGACGCTCATCAATCACCTGCTCGGCGAGGAGCGGCTGCTGACCAGCGACCAGGCCGGCACCACCCGCGATTCCATCGCGGTCGATCTCGACTGGAAGGGAAAACCGTTCCGCCTGTTCGACACCGCGGGCCTGCGGCGGCGCTCGCGGATCGAGGAGAAGCTGGAGAAACTGTCCGTCGCCGATTCCCTGCGTGCTATTCGTTTCGCCGAAGTCGTCGTGCTGATGATGGATGCGCAGAACCGGTTCGAAGAGCAGGATCTGCGGATCGCGGACCTGATCGAACGCGAAGGGCGCGCGCTGGTGATTGCCGTCAACAAGGCGGATCTGCTCGGCAAGCAGGCCAATCTGATGTCATCGCTGCGCCAGGATGCCGATCATCTGCTGCCGCAGGTCAGGGGCGTGCCGGTTGTCGCCGTCTCCGGGCTGATGGGCGAGGGCATCGACAAACTGATGAAGGCGATCGAGGACGCCTACGCAATCTGGAATCGCCGCACCTCCACCAGCACGCTCAATCGCTGGTTCGAGGAGGCGATCTCGGCCAATCCGCCGCCGGCGGTGTCCGGACGGCGGCTGAAGCTGAACTACGTGACCCAGGCAAAGGCGCGGCCGCCGAGCTTCGTGGTGTTCTGCTCGCGTGCCGATGCCGTGCCGGAGTCGTATCTGCGCTATCTCACCAACAGCATGCGCACCGCGTTCGACCTGCCGGGAACGCCGATCCGCATCACCCTGCGCGAGAAGTCCAATCCGTTCGCGCACAAGGCCAAGCGTAAATCCTGAGCGGTCCGAGGCCTGCTGTCTTTTCGCCGGGCCGGTCCTCATCCCTTGCGGACGCGTTGTTTGATCCGGTTCAGACGAATTCAACACCGATCGTGGTGCCTTTGCGCCACGCCACCCTGCAGCGGCGGCCCTGATCCGCACGCGAGAACTTCAGCTTGAACTGCGACTGCATGAAGCGCGGGTCGTCGATCTTCAGCCGGGCGCCGCCGTCGGACATATCCAGCACGACACAACGGCGGGCAGCAAAATCTCCGTCGAGCGTCATCCAGGCGTCGCGGTTGATCCGGCGCCTGACCGGGCGCGTTTTTCTTCCAAAGAACGACACGATGCCGACCTCCTGAACCGGAAACGCCGGACCTCGTCCGTGGTTTCGGACCGGGAAGATTCGCACAAAATATGTCGTAATTGCTGGCGAGCGCCTCGGGTGGGAGAGGCTGCCGGTATCATGTTCGTGATCTCGCCGATCAGATATCGCTGGCTCAACGGTGTGTTCCGCGATATGTTTGCAAATTGCAAGCATATCGCAATTAAGGGGAATGCGATGCCGCTGTCCAAGCCGAACCCACAGCCCTCGCTGCGGCTCAGCAACTGGTTGCCTTATCGCCTGTTCATCGTCGCCACGCAGATCGCGCGGCCGCTGGAGGCGTTCTACGGCGAGCGATTTGGGCTCAGCCAGGCCGGGTGGCGGATCCTAGCCACCATCGCGGAGCGGACCGGCAGCAGCGCGGGAGAGATCGGTCGCGCCTGTGCTCTGGATCCATTCGCGGTGAGCCGCGGGATTGGCCAGCTGGTCGAACGCGGCTTCGCGAAACGCAGCACCGCGAAGGGCGATCGGCGGCTTGCCTCGATCACGATCACACCCAAGGGCCGGGAGACGTTCGACGACATCGCGACGCTCGGGCGCGCGATCGAAGCCCGTCTGCTCGCAATGCTGACGAACGAAGAACGGCGCGCCGTCGGAACTGCGCTCGGCAAGCTGGAGGCGGAAAGCGCGCGCATCGAGGTCGGGGGATGGCACGCGCTGCTGGACGGTGCGGCGTGATGACGCCTGTGCTGTTCGCATTGACCGGGTTGTTATGGGGCGGCGGCGCGCTGGCGACGGCCATGCAGGCCGGCGTGACGGCGGCACCATGGTCGGTCGCCCTGCGCATGGCGCTGGCCGGTCTGCTGTTGCTCGGCTACGGCCGGGCGCGGGACGTGCCGCTCATCATCCCGAAAGGCGATCGTGTCTTTGTGGTGATGCAGGGCGTGCTTTTTTTCGCGCTGGCCTTCATCGCTTTCTATCAAGCGGTCCAGCGCATCCCGAGCGGACTGGCGGCACTGGTGCTGTCCACGTCATCGCTGTTCGCCGCCTTGCTTGGGCGGGTGTTGCTCGGATCGCCGCTGACGTCCGGATTGCTCTGGGGAGCGTTGTGCGGGATCGCGGGGATCGGCGTTGTCTTCGGCCCGGGCTTCGGTTCGCTTGGTGAGAGCGGCAACACGGGCCTGGCCTGGGCGCTCGTCGCCGCGATCGCAACCGCCGGCGGCACGGTGGTCGGCGCGCGCAACCAGCAGGCTGGCCTTCCCACCGTCGCGGTGCTTGGCTGGGGCGCACTGATCGGAGGGATCGCGAGCGCCGCCTGGGCCCTCTCGGAGCGCGCACCCTTCGTGCTCGATCTCTCCGCTCGTTACCTCGGAAGTCTGCTCTATCTTGCGGTCGCGGCGTCTTGCGTGACCTT
>JBGMOD010000077.1:0-1873 GCA_041424235.1 Hyphomicrobiales bacterium | reverse complement strand
TGATGACGTCGGGACCGTACGAAATGTTCGGCACGAAATGTCCGTCCATCACGTCCATGTGGATCCAGTCGGCGCTGGCCTGATCGACGGCGCGGACTTCCTCCCCGAGCTTGGAGAAATCCGACGCCAAAATGGACGGCGCGATGATCAGCGGGCGGGCCGCGGACGATGGGGACATCGGCAGATTTCCAAGCTTTTTGCAGATGGGCTTCGCGTAACACGCTGACGGGGCAGGGGCAACGCGCACTGGCGGAACATGCACAGGCGGCTCCCGGGACAAGGAAGAACCGGGGCTGGGCGGGGTTCATCTGGTATCCGGCCGCCCTGCCATTGCGTATGCCAGTTGGCACATGGCTTGCGAGGACGGGAAGACCTTAACAACCCGTAAAAGAGGTTTTCCATGAGCGTGATCACCCAGCCCCTGGCGGCCGACGTTTCCAAGACACGCTGGGCCCAGCTGGGGCTTGGGCTGGTCGCGATGATGGCGATCTCCAGCCCACAGTACGTCTGGACGCTGTTTGTCAAACCATTTCAAGGCACTACGGGAGCCGACCTGCCGGCGATCCAGATCACCTTTTCGCTGCTGATCGTGCTGCAGACCTGGTTGTCGCCGTTGCAGGGCTGGCTGGTCGAGCGCTTCGGGTCGAAATTGCTGATCACCGTCGGCTGCTTGCTCAGCGGGCTGGGCTGGGTGACCTCTGCCTACATCAGCAGCATCTGGGGGCTTTATTTCACCTACGGCCTATTCTGCGGCGTGGGCACCAGCATCGTCTATGTCGGCATCGTCGGGTTGATGGTGCGCTGGTTCCCGGACCGCCGGGGCTTTGCGACCGGCGTGGTGGCGGCCGGCTACGGCTTCGGCGCGATCCTTACCACGTTCCCGATCGACACCATGATCAAGGGTTCCGGCTACCAGTCGACGCTCATCACCTTCGGCCTCATTCTCGGCGCCGTCGGCGCGCTGGCCGCGCTCGGCCTGCGCGATCCCAGCCAGGGCGAGGTGGACACCTGCGTGCCGGCGGCCGCCGTCATCAGCTCGGTGCCGGATGTCGCGCCGCTGCAGATGCTGAAGACGCCGGTGTTCTGGCTGATGTTCGCCATGATGACCATGATGTCGACCGGCGGGCTGATGGTGATCTCGCAGTTCGCGGCGTTCACCAAATCGTTCGGCGTCGCCGATACGCTGGTGTGGGGCTTGGCCGCGCTGCCGTTCGCGCTGACCTTCGACCGCATCACCAACGGCCTGACCCGGCCGTTCTTCGGCTGGGTGTCCGATCGCATCGGCCGTGAGCCCACCATGCTGATCGCCTTCCTGCTGGAAGCGGCGGCGATCTATCTGCTGCTGCAGTTCCGCGACAATGCCGCGCTGTTCGTGCTGCTGTCCGGCGTGGTGTTCTTCGGCTGGGGCGAGATCTTCTCGCTGTTTCCCTCGACCCTGACCGATACCTTCGGCACCCGCAATGCCACCACCAATTACGGCTTCCTCTACATGGCGCAGGGCATCGGTTCGGTGCTCGGCGGACCTGTGGCCGCGATGATCTATGTCGCGTCAGGAAGCTGGATGCCGGTGTTCGCGCTGATTATCGCCATGGATGTGATCACCGCGCTGCTGGCGTTCTTCGTGCTGAAGCCGATGCGCAGTGCGTATCTGGCGCGGGCTCGATAGTGGAGTGATGTCCCGGCAATTTCTGCCGCAAGCGGTCGAAATTGCCGGGCCGGCAACTGCGCCCGATTCAAAAATCCCTTGTTTTTCAAGCCCCGCTGATCGGCACGACAATTGCTGCGCACTCTGCGCGGGGAATTAGTCGGCCGTGCCATGCGCGGCGCGTTGTGGGGTGTGAATCATGTTGGGTGCTATCGGCGCGTCCTCCAG
>JBGMOD010000076.1:0-1873 GCA_041424235.1 Hyphomicrobiales bacterium | reverse complement strand
CGATGCGCGTGCTGTCGCGGATGTGGCAGATGCTGCTCAAGGGCATCACCGAAGTTCAAACGGCGACGCGGCCGCAGGCCGCTGCCGAAATGGTGCTGGTGCGGATCGCCTATGTGGCGGATCTGCCGACGCCCGACGAAGCGATCCGAATGATCGAGCAGAACGGCGGGGCCTCGCCGGTCGCAAGCGGCAATGGGGCCTCGCGCGGCGCGCCGGCGCCGAGTGGTGCAAACGCCGCCTCGCACATGGTTGCAAGCGGGGGCCAAACGTCACGCCCCGAACTGGGTTCGGCGCCGCGGGCGATGATGTCTTCCGCCCGCGGAAACGCCGAATCATCGCCACGTTTGCAGATGGCGCCGGCCCCCGAGACGCAATCCGCAGCGGTAGTCAACCTGCGAACCTTTCCGGAGATCGTCGCGTTCGTGGCCAAGCGTGACATCATGCTGCAGAAGGCGCTGGAACGCGACGTGCGTTTCGTTCGCATGGAAGACGGCAAGCTGGAAATCGCGCTGGAACCCACCGCACCGCGCACCCTGCCCAACGAGTTGCAGCGCAAGCTCGAAGCCTGGACTGAACGCCGCTGGTTCGTTGCGGTGTCGAATGCCGAGGGCGAGCCGACGCTGCGGGCTCAGCGCGACATGATTCGCAGCGAGCGCGAGCGGGTGGCCGAGGCCGATCCGCGGGTGCAGGAAGTGATGTCGCGGTTCCCCGGCACGCGCATTGTCGAGGTTAGACATACGCCCGCGGCTCAGGTATCGAACGCCGAATCCGAGGATGCGGCCGAATCGTTCGAGGACGATAACGACGACGACTAAGTGTTTTCGAGCGAAGTGAACACAGTTCGCGTGATGTCGAACGGCTCTTGAAGACGAATCCCAGAGCAATCCATGTTTCGAAGAGGACCCTATGGCTGATTTTCTCGGCATGATGAAGCAGGCGGCGCAACTGCAGTCGAAGATGAAGGCGATGCAGGACGAACTCGAACACGTCGAGGTCGAGGGCATTGCCGGCGGCGGCCTGGTCACGGTGCGGATGACGGCGAAGACCGAGGTGAAGGCGGTGAAGATCGATCCGTCGCTGATCAAGCCCGACGACCGCGAGATTCTGGAAGACCTGCTGGTTGCGGCGCTCAACGATGCCCGCCGCAAGGCGGAAGCGGCGATGCAGGAAAAGATGCAGGCGCTGACCGGTGGCCTGGGGTTGCCGCCAGGACTTGGTTTGACCTGACTTGGTTTGACCTAATTTGGTCTCCCCCTGATTCCCGGGTATCGCTGCGCTCACCCGGGCTACGGTCCTGGGATGATCTTGTAGCCCGGATAAGCGAAGCGACATCCGGGACGGCGTCGATAATATCTTCTGATTCGCGAGCTTGATGAGTTCATGCCGACTGCCATTGCCGGTCCCGAAATCGAACGTCTGATTCAGTTGCTGGCGCGCCTGCCCGGGCTTGGCCCGCGGTCGGCGCGGCGCGCGGCGTTGCATCTGATCAAGAAGCGTGAGGCACTGATGGCGCCGCTTGCGAGCGCGCTGCAGGTCGCGATCGACCGGATCCAGGTCTGCAAGACCTGCGGCAACATCGACACTCAAAGCCCGTGTTCGGTATGCACCGATACACGACGCGATCCGTCGATCATCGTGGTGGTCGCCGACGTCGCCGATCTCTGGGCGCTGGAGCGCGCGACCGCGACGCAAGGCCGCTACCATGTGCTCGGCGGCACGCTGTCGCCGCTGGATGGCGTCGGTCCGCAGGATCTCACCATCGATGCGCTGGTGTCGCGCGCCCACGATAGCCAGGTGACCGAAATCATCCTTGCGCTCAACGCCACGGTCGACGGCCAGACCACGGCGCATTACATCACCGATCTGCTGCAGG
>JBGMOD010000075.1:0-13198 GCA_041424235.1 Hyphomicrobiales bacterium | reverse complement strand
TGCGGTATTTTCCATCGCCTTGAGCACCGAGCGCGCGAGATCGCTGTCCTCCTGCATCAACACGGCGCTCGGCAGATTGTGCGGCGTGGTGTTGATGGCATACCCGAACAGCAGGAGCTGCATCACCGGCAACATCACGATCATCGCGAACGACACCCGATCGCGTTTGAGCTGGATGAATTCCTTGATCAGCATCGCCCAGGTCCGGATCAAGCCGCTCCGCGCGATCCAGCTCCCGGATGCGCGCGCGTGACGATCGGCCCTGATGTCAGTCATGCCCATTGGACATTATCCCGAAAAATTATCCCTGGAGCGCCCCATCAGTTCGATGAACACATCCTCCAGCGACGGTGCGGTCTTCTTCCAGGTCACGCCGTCACGCTCGCGATATGGCGCAATCGCCGTCTCCAGCGCCGCCTCGTCGCGGCCGGAGACGTGCAGGCTGGTGCCGAACGGCGCCACCATGTCGACCCCCGGCTTGCCGGCGAGGTCGGCCGACAGGCCGTTCAGGTCGGCTCCAGTGACGGTGTAAGTGGTCAGCGCGGATTTCGCGATCACCTCTTCCACGGTGCCGTGCGCAAGCAGGTGTCCGTAGGCGATATATGCGATCTCGTGGCAGCGCTCAGCCTCGTCCATGTAGTGGGTCGAGACCAGCACGGTGAGCCCCTCGGCCGCGAGTGCATGGATCTCGTTCCAGAACTCGCGGCGCGCCTTCGGATCGACGCCGGCGGTGGGCTCATCCAGCAGCAGCAGATCCGGCCCCGGCAACGTGCAGGCGCCGAGCGCGAGCCGCTGCTTCCACCCGCCGGACAACTCCCCCGCAAGCTGTTCCTCGCGACCACTCAGGCCGAGCCGCTTGATCATGTCGCGCGCTGCGCCGCGCGGATCGGACATGCCGTAGAGGCGCGCCACGAACTCCAGGTTCTCGCGCACAGAAAGGTCCTGATACAGGCTGAAGCGTTGTGTCATGTAGCCGACGCGTAGCTTGATCTTGTCGGCGTCGCGGCGGATGTCGTAGCCAAGGCAGGTGCCCTCGCCGCTGTCCGGCGTCAGCAGTCCGCACAGCATGCGGATCGTGGTGGTCTTGCCGGAGCCGTTCGGCCCGAGGAAGCCGTAGATTGATCCGCGCCGAACCTGCATCGACAGGTCCTGCACCACAGCACGCCCGTTGAAGGACTTCGACAGGCCCTTCACTTCAATCGCAATACCGTTCCCGGACGGGGATGGCGCGATCTGGTGCGTGTCGGCCATGATGCGCCTAACGGTTCTTCGCGACCGGATAGATGTCGACCGGCTGCCCGACGCGCAGCACGGTCGGTTTCCCGGGCCGCGCCTGGATCAGGTAGACGAGCTTAGAGCGCTCCTCCATGCTGTAGATCACCGGCGGGGTGTATTCCGCCGTGGTCGCGATGAAGTAGATTTTCGCGGTGAGATCGGCGTCGCAGCCGTCGCAGCGAATGCGCACGTCATCGCCGAGCGCAAACGAGGGCAACGCCGTCTCAGGCACGAAGAAGCGGATCTTCATATTACCCGGCGGCATGATCGACAGC
Organism: Hyphomicrobiales bacterium; assembly: GCA_041424235.1. Classification (GTDB taxonomy): domain Bacteria; phylum Pseudomonadota; class Alphaproteobacteria; order Rhizobiales; family Xanthobacteraceae; genus Bradyrhizobium_A. Next base: position 11,648 of record JBGMOD010000075.1, on the reverse strand, counting down.
ACGGGCCGCTGCGCGCCGACCATTTCGCCTTCGCGGAAATAGATCTGCTGGATCGACCCCGCGATCGGCGCAAAACCGTTGCGCCGCGCCAGCCGGGTCTGCGAACTGTTGACCTTGGCCTCCGCCACCCGCAGCGTCGACACTGCGGAATCGAGACTGGCCTGGGTGCCGGATCCGGTCCGGCTCAGAGATTGCGCGCGATCGAAGGTCTGCTGGGCGTTCGCCAGCGTGGCATTGGCCTGGTTGAGATCGGCCCGCTGCAGATCGTCGTCGAGGGAAAACAGCTGTGACCCGACCTTGACCTCGTCGCCTTCGCGCACATTCTGTTTGGTCACGCGACCGGCCTCGTCGGGACTGACAAAGATCATGTCGGCCTCGACCCAGCCCTGATAATTGACCTGCTTTTTCTCGTTGCAGCCGGCCAGTGTCAGGCTGAGCAAGAGCGCGCAGGCAATTTGCGCAAGCTGTCGTGACGGTATCATTCCGCCCTCCGTGGTCCGAAAATCAGATCGATATGAACGCGAAGCATCGCCACCGCGTCGAGCGGTGCGTAGGCGCCGAACAGGCCCTGCCAGACGATCGCGACCATCGCTGGCGCGACCACGATCTGCGGAAAGCGCGCGAGCTCCGCGTTGCGGATTTCGCCGCGCGCAATGCCGTATTCGATCATCCTGCTCATGGCGGCGATGCCGCGCTCCACCACCTCGCGATAGTAGAACTCCGACAGAGAGGGAAACCGCGCCCCTTCCGATATGACCAGCCGCACGATGTCGCCGCGCTTGGTGCCGGCGATCTCGCGCGCAAAGGTCTCGGCGAAGGTCTCGACCATCGCGCGGGCCGAAGCCGTGCCGCCCGCCTGCGGCGGATTGGCCAACTGGCCGATCAGCGGCACCAGCGCCGTACGCACCAGTTCCTGGAACAGCGCCTCCTTGTCGGCGAAGTGCAGATAGATCGTCCCCTTGGCGACGCCGGCCCGCGCGGCGATGTCATCGAGCCGCGCCGCCGCAAAACCCTTCGCAACGAACTCATCGAGAGCGGCGGCGAGGATCGCCTCGCGCCGCTCCAGTGCGCGCACGCTTCGCTTCGACGCTGCATCTCGCGCGGATCGTTTCGATTCGGCGGCTGTGGGTTTCGGCATTGCGTTGGGTCCGGGCTTACTTCCGTTCATTTATGACTGACTAGTCAGTCATAATCAAGAGAAAAACAATGCGGTGCGCTCGGGCGCACCGCGGATTGAAATACTGATGTTATTTCAAACTCTTGCGCGGCAGCGCGGAATCAGCCGCGGGCATCGCAGGCCCAGGCGCGGATCACGCATTCCTTGCCACCATACTGGTAGCAGAACTTGGTCGCGGCATTGAGCGCACTCGATATCCGCGGGGCTACGGCCTGGCCGTAGGCGCCGCAGGGATTTTTCATATCAACCGACAGCGCCGCGCAGGATCGGCGCATGGTGACGGTCGAGCACTCGCCCTTGCACTGCTTGCGGGCGGCGGCAATCGCAGCGTCCTGTTTGGGATAGTCGTAGGCCTGGCCATAGGCGCCGCACTTGCCGATCGCAAGGGCGCCCGCGGCCGAAACCGGCGAGGTCGACGGCCCGAACGCCACGAGGACGGCAACCGCGATGATCATGCGACGGCACGAGGCTGCCGAACGCCAGGCAAACGAAAACACGGATATCCCCTCCCCCGAGGCCAATACGAGGGAACTCTACCGCCGAGGTCGTTTCAACTTGGTGAACAGGAGGCAAACGAACGCGGTTAACCGCGACGGCTTTGAAAGACCCGGCCGTCAATTAAGCCAGCGGAGACCCTGCAGAACCAGCAAAGCGCCACCGAAGATCACCACGCCATCGAGAATGAATGCATGGGCTGAATGCGACAGCCCGCGAGTCATCCGCTTGGCGAGAAACGGACCTGGCAACGCCGAAAACCCGATGAGCGCGGCCATGATCCAGGCCGAGAGCGGCAGCGCTCCCGCCGACTGAAAAACAACCACCTTCGCGAGCCCCAGGACAAGTGAAATCCCGGCGTCCGTCGCGATGACTGCAGATCCCTGAAGTCCGGCAGCCAACAGAATGGATAGAAGCACGACACCTGCCCCCGATGTGCCGCCGGTCAGAAGACCGTAGCCGGTGCCTGCCATCATCAGCCCGCGAGAGCTGAGCTGACCATGCCGGCGCATCAAATAGCGCCGCAGCGGCACAAGAAGGATCAGGACGGAGCCAATCAAGACCGAGACGCCCGCTCCGGACAGCCGAGTATAACCATATGCGCCGAGCGCACAGGTCGGCAGCGCGACGGCTGCAACCAGAACAGCCTTGCGCCGATCCAACTCCGGGTGAAAGGCAGCAACCCGGCTGGCGTTCGTCAGAAGAGCGGACAGACTGATGATCGGAACGACGTATTGCGGCCCTACGAGCGGCAATAGAACCGGTGGCAGCAACAAGCCCGTGCCGTACCCCGTCACGCCTCCGATAAAAGAAGCGCTGAAGGAAATCGCTGCAACCAAGGCAAAAATGGCAACGTCGCCGGGGATGCTGAACATCATCCAATTATCGACGCGTTTGCTTCGGCGCTAACAAAAACATCTCACATGTCGAAAATTTCACATGAAGATGAAATCTCCCGACATCTTTCCGACCCGCGGCTAGGCAGGGGGGAACGTCCGAATAGTCAGGCGTGCCTCGTCCAGCGCATCCGGAGTATCGACATCCAGGAATGCACTTTTGCCCTCGACCGGGACTTCGGCCACCGCCTCGGCATGCCTGGCGATCAGGTGCCGTGCGCCGATGTCACCATCCAGCGCCATCAACTCGCCGAAGAAACGGCGAGACCACAGCACCGGGTTGCCGCGGCGGCCGTCGCTGACCGGCATCGCGATCAGCGCGCCGCGATCCGGCGCAAACGCCTCGATCAGGTGGTCGATCAGCGCCGCATCAATCAGCGGCATGTCGCCGAGGCAGACCACCGCCCCATCGGCATCCGCCGGCACAGCGGCGATCCCGGTTTTCACCGATGTCGCGAGGCCCTCGGCGAAATCAGCATTGTGCGCGAACGTGACCTTCAGTCCCTCCAGCGCCTGGCGGACCAGATCGGCCTGATGGCCGGTGACGACCACCACCGAGGACGCCTTCGACGCCAGCGCCTGCTCGGTCACGATCCGCACCAGCTTCTTGCCGTTGAGTTCGGCCACCAGCTTGTTTGGACCGCCCATCCGGGTGGAGCGGCCGGCGGCGAGCACGATGGCCGAAACGTTGCGGTTGCCGTCGGTGCCAGGCGGCACCCGTGGCTGCGGGCGGGTGACGATCTCCATCAGAAGTCCGCCGACCCCGAGCCCGGTGATGTCGGCACGCGAGACCTTCAGGCCGGCGAGCAATCGCATCAGCACCCAGTCGAAGCCGTTTTCGGTCGGCGAGCGCGCACAGCCCGGCGCGCCCAGCACCGGGACGTTGCCGGCGTTTCCGATCAGCATCAGGTTGCCGGGGTCGACCGGCATGCCGAAATGCTCGATCCGGCCACCGATGTGTTCGATCGCCGCCGGGATCACGTCGCGGCGATCGGCGATGGCGGAGGCTCCAAACACGATGACGAGTTCGGCTCCAAGGCCAAGCAATTCGCGGATGGCGACCGCGAGCTTGCCCTCGTCATGGGGTACGCGGCGTTCGGCAATGATGGTCGCGCCGGCAGGCTCCAACCGATCCGTGGTTACCCGCAGGGTTTTTTCGATCACCTTGGGCGCAAGGCCGGGCAGCATGGTCGACACCACACCGACCCGCTTCACGGCGTACGGCACCACACGCAGCGTGTCGGGCGCGACGGCCGCGACGGCCGCATCGCGCAACTGGCCGGCGACACCGAACGGAATCAGCTTGACCGTGCCGATCATCTCGCCCGCGACCACCGCCTTGAAGGCCGGCAGCGTCGCCAGTGTAATGGCTTCGTCGACACGGTTGATCCGGTCGACCGCGTCGCGATCGACCACCAGCACGCCAGCTTCGCGGGCAAACAGGTTGGCGCGGCCGGTGATGGCGCGCTCCACCGTCACACCGCTGCCCGCCACGGCGCGGGCGATGCTGGCGGCGGCCACGTCTTCCGACACATCCTCCGCATCGAGCCGCGCCACCACGATCTCGGAAACGCCGGCGCGGGTCAGCGCATCGACCTCAGCAGCACCGACCGTGGTGCCCTTCTTGAGCACCAGCGGACCTTTCCGAATGGTGTGAACGGTCACCCCGCCGATCGCATCAGCAGGCGCGACGGGACCGAATTTCATGCCGCGTTCTCTTTGACGGCCTGCACCTTGGGCAGGCGCAATTCCGCGGTGATCTCGGCCATGATCGCCACCGCGATCTCGGCGGGCGAAATCGCGCCGATGTTGAGCCCGATCGGCGCGTGGATGCGCGCCAGATCCACTTCTTTCGCGCCCTGCCCCTTCAGCCGCTCCAGCCGCTTGGCATGGGTCTTTCGCGACCCGAGCGCGCCGATATAGAAGCACTCCCGCGACAGGGCATGCAGCAGCGCCGGATCATCGATCTTGGGATCGTGGGTCAGCGCAACGAATGCGGTGTAGCGGTCGACATTGAGCGGCGGCAGCGCCGTATCGGGCCATTCCGCGATCAGCGGAATGTCGGGAAAGCGCTCCGGCGAGGCGAAGGCCGTGCGCGGATCGACGATGGTCACGTCGTAGTCGAGCGAAACCGCCAGCGGCGCCAGCGCCTGGCTGATGTGAACCGCACCAGTAATCACCAGCCGCGCCACCGGGGCATGCACGGTGAGAAAGAACTTCCGGCCCTCGACCTCGATCATCGCGCTCTTGTTCATGCGCAGGTGCTTGTCGAGCTCGGCATGCAGCGGGTCAGCGGCGAAGTCGGCGGCTTTCACCAGCCGCTGCGCGCCGCCGGCAATGTCGGTCACCACGATGGCAGGCCGGCGCGCGGCGCGTTCCGCATTCAGTTCCGCGAGCGTTTCCTGTTTCACGTTTCAGCCCACCTTCTCGACGAACACGCGGATGGTGCCGCCGCAGGACAGGCCGACGTTCCACGCTGTTTCATCGGCGACGCCGAATTCGAGCATCTTGGGCTGGCCGCTGGCGATCACGTCCAGCGCCTCGGTGACGACCGCGCCCTCGACACAGCCGCCGGAGACCGAGCCCTGGAAGGTGCCCTCGTCGTTGATCACCAGATGCGATCCGGTCGGCCGCGGCGCCGAGCCCCAGGTCTCCATCACGGTCGCCAGCGCGACGCCGTGACCGGCCTTCTGCCAGACTTCGGCGGTCTTCAGGATATCGTCATCGCGATTGAGCATGGTGGGTCCCTCAAGCTGCGGTTCTTGGCGAGAACCGGTGCCCCTTGTCCGGGGGCGCGGAGAGCGCTGTGATCAGCCCCTCGATCGACTTTAGATTGTGCACCGGACGGAATTCGTCAACATGCGGAAGCATCAATTTGATGCCCTGCGCCTTGGCCTGGAAGCCCTCGTAGCGCAGCAGCGGATTGAGCCAGATCAGCCGCCGGCAGGACCGGTGCAGCCGGTCCATCTCGAAGGTCAGTCGCTCATCGACCTCGCGCTCCAGGCCGTCGGAAATCAGCAGCACGATCGCCCCCTGCGACAGCACACGCCTCCCCCACAGCTTGTTGAAGGTGTGCAGCGAGGTGGCGATGCGGGTGCCGCCCGACCAGTCCTCGACCGACGCAGAACAGGCCGCCAGCGCCTCATCGGGATCGCGCGCGCGCAGGCTGCGGCTCACATTGGTCAGCCGGGTGCCGAACAGGAACACCGAGACGCGCTTGCGGGCGTCGGTGATGGCATGCAGGAATTGCAGGAACAGCCGGGTGTAGTCGCTCATCGAGCCGGAGATATCCAGGAGCGCCACGATCGGCGCCGGCTTGTCGATCCGGCCAAGCCGATGCAGGTTCACGATCTCGCCGCCGGTGCGCAGGCTGCCGCGCAAGGTACGGCGCAGATCAAGACGCGGACCCTTGGCGTCCGGCATGAACCGGCGGGTGCGCAGTTCGGCCTGCGGCAATTTCATGTTGGCGATGGCGCGGGTCACCTCGGCGATCTCCGCCGCGCTCATCTGCGCGAAGTCCTTTTTCTGCAGGATCTCCTGGTCCGAGACCGAGAGCTGCACGTCCTGCTCGACGCTGTCCTGCGACTGCATGGTCTCGCGCTGCGACAGCGCTTCCTGGACACGGCGCGCAGCCGGTGGCGGCGGCTTCTTGGCCTGGTCCGGCAGCGGCACCGAGTCCAGCATGTGCTGCCAGTCCTCGTCGATCCGGAAGAACAGATCGAACGCCTGCGCGAACACCAGCATATGTTCGTGCCGCATCACGAACACCGATTGCAGGGTGGCGAAGACATCGGCGCGGTTGCCGATATCGATCAGGCGCAGCGCGCGCACGGCATCGATCACCGCCCCCGGCCCGACCGGAATGCCGGCGGCCCGCAGCGCACGGGCGAAACCGACGATGTTGTCGGCAATCAAACCCTTCGTTGATGTGTCCTGCGTGGCGGGCATAAAATTCCCGGTCCGATCAAGTCAGGACGCCGGATCCTTGACGGCGTCCTTGATGGTCTTTTGCAGGGTATCGCCCTGCATGCGCACGATATCGTCCTGATATTTGAGCAGCGCGCCGAGGGTGTCGCCGACCACCTGCGGCGTCAGCGTGCGCGCATCGAGCTGCGTCAGCGCGGTCGCCCAGTCGATGGTCTCGGCGACGCCGGGCACCTTGAACAGGTCCTGGTTGCGCAGCGCCTGCACGAAGCCGACCACCTGCTCGGACAGTTTCGCCGAGATTCCGGGCACGCGGGATTTCACGATCGCCAGTTCCCGCTCGGCCGAGGGATAATCGACCCAGTGATACAGGCAGCGGCGCTTCAGCGCGTCATGGATTTCACGGGTGCGGTTCGAGGTCAGGATCACGATCGGCGGCTGCGCCGCACGCACGGTGCCGAGCTCCGGGATCGTCACCTGGAAGTCGCTGAGGATTTCCAGCAGGTACGCTTCGAACGCCTCGTCCGCGCGGTCGAGTTCGTCGATCAGCAGCACCGGCGGACCGGCGGCATCGGGTTCGAGCGCGCGCAGCAGCGGCCGCTTGATCATGTACTGTTCGGCGAAGATGTCGTGCGACAGCCGCTCGCGGTCGGTATCGCCGGCGGCTTCCGCCAGCCGGATCGCGATCATCTGCGCAGCGCTGTTCCACTCATAGACGGCGGAGGCGACATCGAGGCCTTCGTAGCACTGCAGGCGGATCAGCGATCGCCCGAGCGCTGCCGACAACGCCTTGGCGATCTCGGTCTTGCCGACCCCGGCCTCGCCCTCGAGGAACAGCGGGCGGCCCATGCGCAGCGACAGGAACGTGACCGTCGCCAGCGAACGCTCGGCGAGATAGCCCTGCCGGGTCAGCAGTTCCAGCGTGGCATCAACTGAACCGGGCAGTGCCGACGGCGCATTCATCGCAGCTCCAGATCCGTCGTCTTATTTGGCGTTCGCGGCATCGACGGCGCGGCGGGCGAGCACGCCGATCAGATGCGCGCGGTATTCCGCGCTGCCGTGGATGTCGCTGTTGAGGCCGTCGGCCGGCACCGTCAGTCCGTCCAGCGCCTTGGAGGCGAAGCGCTTCTGCAACGCCTCTTCGAACGCGGTGACGCGGAACACACCGTCGCCGCCGGCGCCGGTGACGGCAACCCGCACTTCCGAAGGCCGGCGCGCGACAAAGACGCCGACCAGGGCATATCGCGACGCCTGGTTGCGGAACTTGATGTAGGCCGCCTTCTTGGCGAGCGGAAACAGCACGCGGGTGATGATCTCATCGGCTTCCAGCGCTGTGGTGAACAGCCCCTGGAAAAACTCTTCGGCCTTGAGGCGGCGCTTGTTGGTGACGATGGTCGCGCCGAGCGCAAGACAGGCCGCCGGATAATCAGCGGTGGGATCGTTGTTGGCGAGCGAACCGCCGATGGTGCCGCGATGGCGCACCGCCGGATCGCCGATCAGACCGGCCAGATTCGCCAGCGCCGGGATCGCCTCGCCCACGATCGGCGAGTTGGCGACTTCGGCATGGGTGGTCATGGCGCCGATCGACAGCGAGCGGCCCTTCATTTCGATGCCGATGAGATTGTCGACCTTCGACAGATCGACCAGATGCGGCGGGCTGGCGAGCCGCTGCTTCATCACCGGGATCAGAGTGTGGCCGCCGGCGACCAGCTTGGCGTCCTCGTTCTTGGTGAGAATATTGGCGGCCTGCCGAACAGTCGCCGGACGATGAAATTTGAATTCGTACATGAACAATCCTTCGAGATCGCGATGCCGCGTCGTCAGACGGTGTCGGAAAAGTCGGGTTTATTTCGCCATCGCCTTATTTAGCCATAGCTTTGGCGCCGGCGGCGATCGACTCGACGATGTTATGGTAACCGGTGCAGCGGCACAGGTTGCCTTCGAGCTCTTCGCGAATGGTGTGATCGTCGAGGTCGTGGCCCTTGCGGCGGACCAGATCGACCGCGGTCATGATCATGCCGGGCGTGCAGAAGCCGCACTGCAGTCCATGATGCTCGCGGAAGGCCTCCTGCATCGGATGCAGCGGCGCGCCATCGGCAGCCAGTCCTTCGATCGTTGTGATATTCTGGCCATCGACCATCACGGCCAGAGTGGTGCAGGATTTCACGGCCTTGCCGTCGACATGGACCACGCACGCACCGCACTGCGAGGTATCGCAGCCGACGTGGGTGCCGGTCAGGCGCAGGTTCTCACGCAGGAACTGAACCAGCAGCGTGCGCGGGTCGATGTTGCCCGTCACAGGATTGCCGTTCACGATAAGGGAAATCTTGGCCACCAGCAGTTCTCCTCAACGCCGCATCGCACGGCGTCATGACCCGCAAGGGCGTCCCCCAAGCAGGCGTCTCTAAAATCGTTCTAACATATCATAAGTGGCCGAAGCAGGCTCGGCAACCGGCGCAAGGGCCTGAGAGCCATGCCGTTTTTGAACTTCTTGTGGGCTTTTAGGGGCACCGGGCATGTCAGGTCTGCGACGTCTCTTGGTTGAGACGCCCTGCCCCCGCCCCGTGACCGGACGCCTCAGCCGGCCTTCACCGCATCGGCGAATTTGGCGAAAAACTCGTCGGCGAGCTTCTTGGCCGAGCCGTTGATCAGCCGCTGCCCGAGCTGGGCCAGCTTGCCACCGATCTGGGCGTCCACATTATAGGTCAGCAAGGTGCCGCCATCCTTGTCCGCCAGGTGCACGGTCGCGCCGCCCTTGGCGAAACCGGCTACGCCGCCCTCGCCTTCGCCGGAGATCTTGTAGCTGGTCGGCGGATCGAAATCGCTCAGGGTCACGCGCCCCTTGAAGCGCGCGGACACCGGGCCGACCTTCATCTTCGCGGTGGCGCGAAATTCGTTGTCGGCGGACCGTTCCAGCTCTTCGCAGCCGGGAATGCAGGCTTTCAGAACCTCGGGATCGTTGAGCTTGGCCCAGACCACGTCCCGCGATGCAGGGAGTTGGACCTCCCCATTCATTGTCATTGCCATTGTGCCGACTCCGGTTCCGAACGCCCTAGATAACGACCTTCCGGGGCAAATGAAACACCGCTCACGCAAAAAGTGAGCCTCCGATCGCCGCCAGGCGCGCATGCACGCACGGCCGGCAAAGCGCTTTTCACGCAGTCCGGAAATGCTTAGGGTCCCGCACCATGAGTACGTCCCTCTCTTCCCTGCTCGCACCGCTGTTGTCGAGCCCCGCCATGCGGACGGTCTGCGACGATGCGGCCTATCTGCAGCACATGCTCGATTTCGAGGCCGCGCTGGCACGGGCGGAGGCCGCTGTCGGCGTGATTCCCGCAGCCGCGGTGGCGCCGATCATGGCCGCCTGCCAAGCCGGCCAATTCGATTTTGCAGCCCTGGCGCAAGCGGCCAGCCGCGCCGGCAACCTCGCCATCCCGCTCGTCAAGGCACTCACCGCGAATGTCGCCAAAGGCGGCACAAAGGCCGATGCGGAGGCCGCCCGTTATGTGCACTGGGGCGCCACCAGCCAGGACGTGATCGACACCGCCACGATGCTGCAACTGCGCGCCGCGATCGACGCCTTGCTGCCGGACCTCGATCGCGCTGTTGCCGGTTTCGCCGGGCTCGCCCGCCGGCACCGCGACACCGCCATGGTGGCCCGGACCTGGCTGCAGCACGCGCTGCCGATGCCGTTCGGGCTCAAGCTCGCCGAATATGCGGCAGCCCTGCATCGCTCGCGACAGCGGCTGCGGCGGCTCCGCGCCGAGGGGCTGGTGCTGCAATTCGGCGGCGCCGCCGGCACGCTCGCCGCACTCGGTGACAAGGGCCTCGCGGTGACCGAACAGCTTGGACGCGAGCTCGCGCTGCCGCTGCCGGAAGCCCCCTGGCACACCCATCGCGACCGCATCGCGGAGGCTGCGTCCGTGTTCGCGATCCTGACGGGCAGCTGCGGCAAGATCGCGCGCGACGTCTCGCTGATGATGCAGACCGATGTCGCCGAGGCCTTCGAGCCCGCCGGCGAAGGCCGTGGCGGCTCCTCCACCCTGCCGCACAAACGCAATCCGGTGGCCGCAGCCGCGGCGTTGGGCGCTGCCACCATGGCACCCAACCTCGCCGCCACCATTTTCGCGGCGCAGGTTCAGGACCATGAACGCAGCGCCGGTCCCTGGCACGCGGAATGGCCGACCCTGCCGACACTCCAACTGGTGACGTCGGGCGCCCTAGCCGCCATCGTGGACATTGCCGAGGGCCTCGATGTCGATGCCGCGCGCATGCGCGCCAACCTCGACACCACCCACGGCCTGATCATGGCGGAAGCCGTCTCGATGGCGCTGGCCGATAGCATCGGCAAGAGCGAGGCCCACCACATCATCGAGGCCGCCAGCCGCGCATCGATTGCCGACAGCAAGCACCTGCGTGACGTGCTTGCGGCAGATAGCCGCGTCACCGCGCATCTCGACACGGCGCGGCTCGACCGGCTGTTCGATCCGATGGCCTACCAGGGCGCATCGCAAACCCTGATCGATCGGCTGCTCGGCTCGCTCGACACATAATCAAAACGAAACGGAGACTTCCATGCCCATGGTCGATGCCGACGGTTGCCGGCTCAATGTCACGGTCGAGGGACGCGACGGCGGACCGACGCTGATCCTGTCGAACTCGCTGGGAACCACGCTGCACATGTGGGACCCGCAGATGCCGGCTTTGACCAAGCTGTTCCGCGTTGTGCGCTATGACCGCCGCGGCCATGGTAAATCCGATCTCGGCACCACGCCCTACTCCATGGAGCGTTTCGGCCGCGACGTGCTCGCCATCCTGGACGATCTCAACATCCAGAAGGCGCACTGGTGCGGGCTGTCGATGGGCGGCATGGTCGGACAATGGCTCGGGGCCAACGCGCCGGAGCGCTTCGACCGGCTGATCCTCGCCAACACCGCCAGCTACTATCCGGACCCGACCAACTGGGACAACCGCATCAAGGCACTCAGCGAAGGCGGCTTCGGCGCCATTGCCGATGGCGTGATGAACGCATGGTTCACCGCGGACTTCCGCGAGCGCGAGCCGCAGACGGTGGCGAACATGAAGGCCATGCTGATGGCGACGCCGATGCAGGGCTATCTTGCCTGCTGCCAGGCGCTACGCACCCTCGACCAGCG
>JBGMOD010000074.1:0-1891 GCA_041424235.1 Hyphomicrobiales bacterium | reverse complement strand
CGACGCCGCCTTTCTGTGAGAGAATGGCGAGAACCTTCATGCTACACTCCTACACATATAGTCTTATACTTGTATACACCGCAAGCCCGGAGGGGAAGCCCTATCGTTCCCGAAATGACAATAGCGAGGCGTTGAATCTGATAGAGGGCATAGCGTGGAAGGTACGCCAGACAACGCTAAGGGCGAACAATCAGTGAACGCCTATGCGACACGGCTATCCGGCGGCAGATTGAGAGCCTTGCGGCCAGTGGAAGCAGCCGCTCTATCCCAGAGGAAATCGCCGGAGAAAGCAATATGCTCCCAGCCTACCGGGGACGTATGGGCAAGGAGATCATCAGGCACTGGGACCAATGCTGATCGTAGATGCTGGGCGGCGGCGTCCATGTAGATCGTGTTCCAATAGACGATCGCCGCGATGACCAGGTTGAGCCCGGATGCCCGATATTGCTGCGCCTCATGGCTGCGGTCGATGATACGGCCCTGGCGAAAGGTGTAGATCGCCTGTGTCAGGGCATGACGTTGTTCGCTGTTGTTAAGGCCCGCATGGCACCGCCGGCGCAGATCGGGATTTTCGAGCCAGTCCAGCATGAACAGGGTGCGCTCGATCTTGCCGATTTCCTGTAGCGCCACGTCGAGCTGGTTCTGTCGCTCGTAGGCAGCAAGCTTTCGTAGCATGACCGACGGCGCGACATGGCCTGCGGATTCCGACGATGGCGCGCATGTATTCCGATCTGATGCCGCGCAGCGTTCCGATTTGATCGCGCGCAGGTGGAGCACCTGATCGTCGGGTGATGATGTCATCGTATTTGTGCTCTGGTCAAGCGGCTGTTGCGGCGTGGTGACGACGCATGGATTCGCCGCTGAGTTCGAGCCGGTGGGCGTTGTGAACGAGGCGGTCCAGGATAGCGTCGGCGTAGGTGGGATCGCCGATCAGGTCGAACCAGCGGGCCACGGGGAGTTGGCTGGTCACCATCGTCGAGCGGCGCCCGTAGCGGTCCTCGAGGATTTCGAGCAGATGGTGGCGGGCATTACCGTCGAGCGGTTCGAGGCCCCAGTCATCGAGCACGAGGAGGTCCACCCTGGCGAGGCTCTTCATGCGCGCGGCGATGCGGCCATCGCCCTTGGCGAGCGAGAGGTCATCGATCAGCCGCAGCAGCCGGGTATAGAGGACCGAGCGGTTGTCGCGGCACGCCTTGTGGCCGATGGCGCAAGCGAGCCAGCTCTTCCCGACCCCTGCGGGGCCGATGATGGCGCAGTTCTCATGAGCGGCGATCCAGTCGCCCTTGAGCAGCATGTCGAACAGCCGACGATCGAGGCCGCGCGTAGCACGATAATCGACGTCCTCGGGCACGGCATGGTGGCGCAGCTTGGCATGCCGCAGGCGAAGGGCAAGGCGCCGGTCGTTGCGCCAGGTCGCTTCGTGATCGAGCAGCAGAGCCAACCATTCGGCATGGCTGGCGTCGGGCGCGTGCGCGAGGTCCGGGCGGATGAAGATTTCAAAATAGCCGTCCGCGCTGAGCCGGTTATCCCAGCATTCACCGATCGCCTTGCCCTTCGCGCCCGTGCTGGTGAAGCCGATCGCCACGCGCACGCGGTCGGGCAGGGGGGCGTCCAGCGCCTCGAACAGCGGAGCCATGCCCTGCGCCACGGCATTGAGCCAGCTTTCGCGGGTTTCGTGGGTCATCGTCTTTACTCCCTTCAAATCGCCTGTCCGGCGATGGCCATGCCATCGGCCGGAACACGGACGCCCAAGAACGCCGGCGAGAGAGGGGGGCAAACAGGATCGACACCGGCGCACGCCAGCACCATGAAGCGAGATCCGCTTGCGATCTCGCTCCCGCCATGTGGGTCGTCACCTTGGGCCAAGACCGCTTGCGGGCTTGGGGAGCGA
>JBGMOD010000073.1:0-1919 GCA_041424235.1 Hyphomicrobiales bacterium | reverse complement strand
GCCGGTCGCCCACGCGGTCGCGCCAGGCCACGAGGCGCGGCGTGGCATCGGTCATGCCGGCGCCCTTGCGGTCGGCGAACACGTGGGCCATGTAGAAGGCGATGTCCGCGAAGGAATACGGGCCCGCGAGGTAGTCGCGCGTGGCCAGCAGGCCTTCCATTTCTTCGTAGAAGCGCGCGCAGCCGGCGCAGGCCGCGATCGCGGGAGGGCTCTGCATGGCCTCCTGCAGGCCGAAGAGCTTGATGACGTTCGGAAAGAAGACCTCGTCGGACTTCTGCTCCAGTTGCCGCGCGCGGGCCCGTTCGGCAATGCCTTGGGGCCACAGCGCTGGGCTGGGATGGCGGTCTTCGAGGTACTCGAAGATCTGCGTCGAATCGAACAGCGAAACCTCGTCGTCGACCAGCACGGGCACCTGCTGCTTGACGGGGTTGACCCGAAGCACCTCGGGGTGCTTGGGTTCGTAGGCGTCGCCTTCGACGAAGGGCACCATGACCAGTTCGAAGGGCACGCCTTTTTCGCGTGCCGCGATCTCGACCTTGGCGCCGAACATGCTGAGGGGGCCGGAATAGATGTGAGTCGTCATGCCCCCGACTTCACCAGAAACGGCGCCTCAGGTCGAGCCCCAGACCTCCTGCGCGGTCTCGACCACCAGGCGCAGCTTGTTGCGCTGCGCTTCCACCGCGATGTTGTTGCCGTGCACCGTGCTCGAGAAGCCGCACTGCGGCGACAGCGCGAGCTGTTCGAGCGGCACGTACTTGGCGGCGTCTTCGATGCGGCGCTTGAGCTCGTCCTTGTCTTCCATCTGGCCGAACTTCGTGGTCACGAGGCCGAGCACCACCGTCTTGCCCTTGGGCAGGTAACGCAGCGGCTTGAAGTCGCCCGAGCGGGCGTCGTCGTATTCCATGAAGTAGGCGTCCAGGTCCATCTCCTTGAGCAGCGCCTCGGCCACCGGCTCGTAGTTGCCGGCCGCGGCATGCGTGCTCTTGAAGTTGCCGCGGCACAGGTGCATGGCCAGCAGCATGCCCGGCGGCTTCTGCGCGACCACCTTGTTGATGAAGGCGGCGTAGCGGTGCGGCAGTTCGTTCGGGTCGTCGCCGCGCTTGCGGGCGGCTTCGCGCATGTGCTCGTCGCACAGGTAGGCGAGGTTGGTGTCGTCCATCTGCACGTAGGTGCAGCCGGCGGCGGCCAGCGAGCGCAGCTCGTCGCCGTAGGCCTTGGCCACGTCGTCGTAGAACACCGGGTCGAGTTCGGGATACGCCTCTTTGCTGATGCCGGCGCGGCCGCCACGGAAGTGCAGCATGGTCGGCGAAGGAATGGTCACCTTCGGCGTGCGGCCCGCCGAAACCTGGCTCTTGAGGTACTGGAAGTCGGCGAGCTGGATGTCCTTGACGTGGCGCACCTTGTCGATCACGCGCATCGCGGGCGGCGCCAGTTCTTCGGTGCCGTCGGGCTTGCGGATGGTGACCGGAATGTCGGTCTTCACGCCGCCGAGCTGGTCGAGGAAGTCGATGTGGAAATAGGTGCGGCGGAACTCGCCGTCGGTGATGCTCTTCAGGCCGATGTCTTCCTGGAACTTGACGATCTCGGTGATCGCCTTGTCTTCGACCAGGCGAAGCTGTTCGGGCGTGATCTCGCCCTTGGCCTTCTGCTCGCGGGCTTCGAGCAGGTATTTGGGGCGCAGGAAACTGCCCACGTGGTCGTAGCGGGCGGGCAGGGCGGCGTGCTGTGACATGGATGACTCCGTCTTGATGAGGGGGAACTGGCCGGACATCGTATCGCCATCGAAACTGCGATGGATGTATACAGAAATCTCAGTGTTTTCCCTATAAATGCCCGAAATGGCTGGAAATTTTCGTGTTTCTGTATACATTGGGTATTCATGAAAACGCCCACGACCGCCTTTCCGCTGAACTCCTGGT
>JBGMOD010000072.1:0-13722 GCA_041424235.1 Hyphomicrobiales bacterium | reverse complement strand
CCAGGAATCGCTATTTTCCGACATTTGAAAAGGGGGTGCACAACGAATCAGCCTTTGCCCTGCGCTGAAAATCCTGGCTCTTCACCGGTTCAGACCGCGGCGGTCAGCGCACCGCCGTCATGATGAGCCTCATTGCCACGGCAAAGCTCAACGACATCGATCCGCAAGCCTGACCGATTTTGCCGGCGACGATGACGATGTTCTGCTTGATAAGCTCCAGTGTTTCCTGCCGTCGGGACCGTCCCTTCGACAAGCCCGGGGAAGCCCCGTCGGTTGTCTTCTGCCCCGGTGCCTCAGATCGGATCCCAAGAGAAGACGTCACCCGAACGCTCCGGCGGGGTGAAAGCCGCGCGGAAGGCAGGCAGGGCGCGTTCTGCAATCAGGGCCGGCGTCCAGCCACCTCCCGATTGGACGCTGCGGATCGGTCGCATGGCGTTGAACAGGAACAGCTCGTTGAGACGCGCTGCGAAGACCTGCCCGGTAACACCCTCTGCCGCCGCCGAGGCCAGGAAGACGACGAGCGGCGCGTTGGTTTCCGGTGTCATGCGCTTCATGCGTTCGACACGCGCCTGTTCCTCCGGTGTCGTTGCAGGAATGGAACTTGTCATCCGGCTCCAGGCGAAGGGCGCGACGCAGTTCGAGCGCACGCCGAACCGGCTCATGTCCAGAGCGATTGATTTCGAAAGGCCGACGATACCGAGCTTGGCCGCGGAATAATTCGCCTGACCGAAATTTCCGATCAGCCCCGAGGTGCTGGTCATATGCACGAAAGCGCCGCTGCCCTGGGCCCGAAACGGCTCGGCCGCCGCACGGCTCATGTAGAAGCTGCCGTTCAGGTGGACGTTGATCACCGCTTCCCAATCGGACGGATCCATCTTGTGGAAGATGACATCCCGAAGTATCCCGGCATTGTTGACCACCACATCGACCTGGCCAAAGCTGTCCATCGCCATCTCGATGGTGCGGCGCGCGGCATTCCATTCGGACACGCTTTCGCCCGAGATGATCGCCTGCCCGCCGATCTCTTCGATCATCGCCCGGGTTTCCTCCGCGGGTGCGCTGGAGCGCTCGCCGCTTCCTCCCAGTGATACGCCGATATCGTTGATCACCACGCGAGTGCCCGCCTTGGCGAATTCCAGCGCGATGCCGCGACCGATCCCGCCGCCCGCTCCCGTGATGACCGCAACCTTGCCCTCAAGTCCCAAACCCACTGTCATTTCGTACTTCCTCCTTGAACAGGCTGCCTTATCGGCCGAGACCGAGCACTTGCTTGGCAACAATGTTGCGCTGAATTTCGGATGACCCGCCATAAATCGACGTCGGGCGTGCCTGAAGGAAGACGCTGCCAGGATAGAGCGTCGGCGTGTCCGGCAACTGTCCGGCAAGTGTTCCCAGTTCCCCGGCAACGTCCATGATGCGGTCTGTGATCTTCTGGTAGAGCGCGGATTGGTTGATCTTGAGCATGGAAACGTCGGGACCGAGCCTTTCGCCGCGTCGCACCTTGTCTGCGAAGCTCGTGTAGAAGGACTTGTGGTCCTCGAGTTCCATGCGCAATCCGTTGAGGAGCGATGCATGGTCGCCGCTCTTCCCCAGATGGTCGCAAAGCCGCTCGAGATGGCCGAGCGCGCCTTCTGATTGCTTTGGCGAGCCCAGGAACAGGCGTTCGAAGCCAAGGAGGTTCTTGGCGATGGTCCAACCCTCGTTCACCTCGCCGACAATCGCGTCAGCGGGAATGCGGACATCGTCGAAGAAGACCTCTGCAAATTCGGCGTGCAGGTCGATGTTGACGATCGAACGCACCTTTACGCCGGGCATATCCATCGGCATAAGAAAGAAGCTTATGCCCTTTTGCTTGGCGGCCTGAGGATCCGTGCGGGCAAGCACGAAAATCCATTGCGCGTCCATGCCCAGCGTCGTCCAGACCTTCTGGCCGTTGATTACCCACTGATCGGCTTCGCGCACAGCGGAGGTACGGAGCGCCGCCAGGTCGGAGCCGGCATCGGGTTCGCTATAGCCTTGACACCAGATGATTTCGCCCGAGAGGATCTTCGGCAGATGGTAGGCGCGTTGAGCATCGGTTCCATGGGCGATCAGGAGAGGACCTACCATGGTCAGTCCGGTATCAGGCAGTCGGGCGCAACCATAGCGTTCCATTTCCTCGATCATGATCAGCAGCTTCGAGGGCGACAGTCCCATCCCCCCATATTCGCGCGGCCAGCCAGGCGCCAGCCAGCCCTGCTGCGACAGGATTCTGTACCAGGGCATGGCTTCTGCAGCGTGCAACCGTTTGGGGGGACTACGCAGGTTCTGCGGATAGCTGGCGGCGATCCAGTTCCGGACCGCCGCGCGGAAGTCGGCGTCTGTGAGCGGGTCCAGGTCCGCATGCGGCTGTGGCGCGGTCGGGCTAGTGATGGCTGTCATGTCGCTCTCCCCGGATATGGGTGCGGGTTTCCCGAAAAAGGCTGCGCGCCCTTCCTCAACAGTCGCCATGATCCCGCTCATGGCCGTCCCTCCCTCAGGCCGCCGTAACGTTGGCGATGAAAGCCGGCACTGCCGTAGCGCGGCGCCAGCACCATGGCGCGGCGCAGGAACAAGCCGATATCGGCCTCGTCGGTGTAACCGATGGCACCGTGAAACTGCACCGCCTGTCGCGTGACCAGCATGGCGGCATCGGCCGCCCGCGCCTTCGCCCTGGAGGTGATACGACGGCAGTCGTCGCCCGTATCGAAGGTTTCGACGGCATCGCGCAGCACCGCCCGCGTCAAGCCAATCTCGATTTCCATATCCACAGCCTTGTGCTGCAACGCCTGGAAGTAGCCGATTGGTTGGCCGAACTGGACGCGAGTCTTGAGGTAGTCAAGCGTGATGGCAAAGGCGCGCTCCATGAGTCCGAGCAATGCCGACGCCGTGGCCAGGGCCGCGGCTTCGAGCGCCTTCGCATCGGGCGCCGATAACCGTTTCGCCTCGACCCCATCGAGGATCAAGGTCGCCGTGTGACCGCCGTCGAGGGTGCTTTCGATTTCAAGCGACACGCCCGCGGCTTTCGCGTCGATCAACCAGCAGGCTTCCGTTGAAACGACCAGAAATACATCGGCGGCGGCGGCCATTGGCACGAAACGCCGTCTTCCCGATATCCGCCCCTCGGCCTCGGTGATGCCTCCGGCGAGCGTGAGGCCATCGGGGGTATCGAGCCAGGCCGGCAAGACAAGCTTGTCACCGCTCAACGCTTCGGCGGGTGCGTCCTTGCCCATGAGATCGAGAGCAAGCTGGGCCTCGATGAACGGCTCGGGCAGCAACGCCGCTCCGACTTCACCGGCGAGTGCCGCATATTCCGCCATGCCGAGACCTGCCCCGCCTGCCGTTTCTGGCAGCCGAATTCCAAGCCACCCCATGGCGGAAATCTCGCTCCAGCGTCCTCGATCCATTCCCGGCCTGCCAAAGCGCAGATGTCGAACCGCCTTGAGATCGCCATCGCGCGGGGCAATGCCTGCGGCGCTTTCGACCAGCAGGCGCACCCCCTCAAGCCTGTCCTCGCCCGTTGCGAGCGCTGCAGCCATCGCCGTTTCCTCCTTATTCGAATTGGGCGAGACCGTTTGCGAGCACCACCACGTCGCGCTCCGTCACGCGAATGCGGAACGAGCCGTCCGGCCAGATTTCCGTAAGCAGGGTCTCCCCCGGCAGGACCGTCGCACTGAAACGAACATCAAGCCCCTTCAGTCGCGTCGGATCGCCTGCGCAAAGCGTCTTCATCAGAGCATGCGCTACGATGCCCAGGCTGCACAATCCGTGCAGGATGGGTCGCTCGAATCCGGCCTTGGCGGCAACATCAGGATCAATGTGCAAGGGATTCCCGTCGCCATTCCAACGGTACCAGAGCGCCTGCTCGGGCCGCGTTTGCGTCTTGCGCACAAACGCAGGATCCGTTTCAGGCAGCGCATGGGTCTGCTTCACCGGACCGGCCGGCCCCCCGAAACCTCCGTCCCCGCGCAGGAAGGTGGTGGCACGGGTCGTCGCGTAGAGCCTGCCATCCTCCGCGTCGCGCAGTTCCTTTTCGCTATAAAGCAGCGCGCCGCGCCCGGCGCCCTTGTCGATGATTCCCGTCACGCGGGTCTTGCCGATCACCACGCCTTCCGGCGGCAACGGGCCATACAGCGTAATGCCCTGCTCACCATGGACGAGGCGCAGCGCATCGACCCCGGTATCGGGGTTGGCAAGCCAGAACCCCGGATGCCCGAGCACCAGGGGCATGGTCGGAAAGGGGGTCAGCGGACCTGCGCCGACGAACCGCAGATCACCCCTGTCCATCGGATCCTGTCCGACGCCGATGGACAGGGCGTAGAAGGCACACTCGCGCGGACCATAGCTCTGACGGACCTCGGGAATGTCGTAGGCCATCAGCTTTTCGTAGTCGATCACGGCAAAACCTCATCATCGCACTCGATCACTGCGTCGAGCGCGAAGGCCCCGTCGGGCAGCGCGAGCACCGGATTGAGATCGATCGCGCGCAGGCGCGGGCCCGCAGCGGCGGCAAAGGCGGAAAGCCGTGACAACATGGAAGCAAGCGCATCAAGATCGGCGGGCGCGCGGCCGCGTGCCCCGGTCAGGATTGCCGCAGCCTTGATCGACAGGATCATCTCCCGCGCCGTCGCCTCGTCGAAGGGGCAGGGACGGATCGCCACGTCTTTGAGAATCTCGACAAAGATCCCGCCAAGACCGAAGACGGCGACGGGGCCAAAGACAGGGTCGCGGCTGATACCTATCAGGCATTCGACGCCCCCCGAAAGCTGTCGGGCAACCAGGATACCGGCAATGCGCGCTGCGGGCGCCGTCCTGCCGACCGTGTCGAGAATTTCTTGATAGGCCGCACGGACGCAATCGGTATCGACCAGGTTCAGCCTGACACCGCCGATATCGGACTTGTGAACGATGTCGGGCGAAACGATCTTCATCACGACAGGGAATCCGAGTTCGGCAGCGGCGGCTACCGCCTCCTCCGCCGAGTGCACGATCCGCTCGGCCGCAGCCGCTATGCCGGCTTTCGCAAGAAGCGCCTTTGCCGCGAATTCGTCGGGGCTGACGGCCGGGAGGTGGACATTCGGCAGATCCGGCAGAACCTTCGGCTTTCGCGCCATCATTTCGCCGACCCGTCCCATCGCCGCCATGGCCCGCACGGCCCGGCTTGGATCGGAAAATACGAGGAAACCGGCCTCTTCGTAGGCGCGGGTGACGGTGTCATCCGCGATGATGCAAAGCGCCAGCAGCCGGTCGGGAAACTCGGTGCGGATCTTGTGCAAGGTTTCGCGCAGTTTCGGCGCAAGCGTCGCGCTTCCGGCCACATAGGTCATGAAACACAGGATCGACCGGTATCCGCCATCTCTGAGCGCCGCGCGGGTGAACTCCTCGAACAATGACATGTCGTTCAGCGCCTGGGCCGTGCAGTCGAGCGGATTGGCCGGAGCGCCATAGGGCAGAAGCTGTTTCAACCGGGCCTGCGCCTCGGCCGGCATGGCCGGCATCGGCAAGCCTGCCAGTTCCGCCTCATCGCTGGCGACTATACCCGCGCCGCCGCTGATGGTGATCACGCCAAGACTATTCTGGGCAGGATAGATCCGCTGCCGCGCCGCGTAGGCGAAATCAAGCATCTGCTCAGTATCACGCACCCGGATGACGCCATGCTCGGCGAGAACCGCCTCGGCCACGGCATCGTCCCCGGCTAGCGAGGCTGTATGCGAGGCGGCCGCCGAAGCGCCGAGAGGGCTGCGTCCGGATTTCAGCATAAAGACCGGTTTGCCGGCCGCTCGCGCCGTATCGAGGGCGGCGATCATGCGGTCCGCGTCGCGAAAACCTTCTTGATAGGCGCAGATCACGTCCACCGTGTCACTGCCGGCCATCCAGCCGATTGCGTCAGCGACCGTCACGTCCGCTTCATTGCCGGTGGTGACCAGAACGGACGCACCAAGCCCGCGCACGCGCGCCACTGCCGAAAGATGAGCCCCGTAAGCGCCTGACTGGCTAGCGATGCCGACATTGCCCGGCAAGGGGAAAGCCATTTCCAACGATGAGGAAAAGGTGCCGTAATACCCCACGGCAACATTGTAGACCCCCAACGTGTTGGGACCGAGCACGCGCATGCCGTAACCATGTGCAATGGCCAGCACTTCGGCCTGGATTTTCTCTCCGGCCGCACCCGTTTCGGCAAATCCTGCGGAAAACAGCGTGACCGAGCGGCATCCCTTTTCGCCAAGAGCCCTTACGATCTCCGGCGTCTGCTTCGCCGCGACAGCGATGATGCCGGCCTCCGGCGTCTCGGGCAGATCGGCGACCGAAGCATAGCAGGCAAGCCCCTGCACCTCGTCACGGCCGGGATTTACCGGCAGGATTCGACCCTTGTAACCGCCGCTCAGCATGGCGGCTATCGGGCGTCCGCCGATACGCGCAGGATCCGCGGATGCGCCGATGATCGCAACGGAACGCGGCGCCAGAAGCGCACCAAGGGATGCGAAATCATAGGTCCGAGGCTTCGCGTTCATGTTCACAGCACAACCTCCGAACCGAGAAACGCCGTAACCTGGCTCGACAGCGTTCCGCCGTTGCCATGCAGAAGCGCCACCTCCGCTGCCTTCAACTGGCGCTCGCCGCCTTCCCCCCGAATTTGGGCCACGCCTTCGGCAATCAGAAACATGCCGTACATTCCCGGATGAACACAGGACAGGCCGCCACCGTTGGTATTGACCGCCAGTTCGCCCCCCGGTGCGATGCGTCCGTCCTGAACGAAGTGGCCGCCTTCGCCCTTCGGGCAAAAGCCGAGATCCTCCAGGAAGAGGATGGTATTGATCGTGAAGGCGTCATAGAGCATGACCAGATCGACCTCACTGCGGGCCAGACCCGCCATTTCGAAGGCGCGCGGCCCGCTTTCACTGGCTGCGGTCACGGTAAGGTCGGGCATGGCCTGAATCGATCTATGCCAATTCGCGCCGGCCGCGCCGAGGAAATAGACGGGCTTTTTAGGGAAGTCTCTGGCCCTCTCGGAACGGACGAGAATGCAGGCCGCGGCGCCATCGGTCACCAGACAGCAGTCGCCGGCAGTCAAGGGATCGCTGACCATGCGCATCGACAATACGTCGTCGCGGGTCAATGGACCACGCGCAAAGGCATCGGGGTTGAGGTTCGCCCAATGGCGCGCGGAAACCGCGACATCGGCCAGCATTTCCCGAGTGGTTCCGTACTGGTGCATATGCCGACTGGTGGCAAGCGCATAGGCCGTGATCGGATGGCGTGGCGCGTAGGGCGTCTCGTGCCATTGCGGCTCCGACATGGAGACGAGGCGACCGCCTGCCGTGCGCTGATTGGAACCGTAGCAGATCAGCGCCACGTCGCAAAGCCCTGCGTCCAGCGCGAGAGATGCCTGCAAGAGATGCATCTCGAAGCTGGAGCCGCCGACATTCGTGCTGTCGAAGTATTTCGGCTTCAGGCCAAGATATTCGGTCACGCTCATCGAGGCGAATGCGTGGCTGCTGGTCGCCGCGAAAACCGCGTCGATATCGCCGAGCCTAAGGCCGGCATCCGCCAGGGCCGCATGGACGGAAAGCCCCAGAAGTTCAATGGCCGAGTAGCCGGGCGCCTCACCCACACCCGCCACACCCATGCCGACGATCGCTGTTTTCCCGCGAATGGAATGGCTCATGTCACTTCTCCTCCGGCTCGAAGACGACGCGGGGATTTTCTCCCGCCTCGATCCGCGCCCTGACGCGGGCCCCGATGGGCAGCGTCTCGACACCGACAACCGTGGCCATCATCCGCGGCCCCTCATCAAGGTTGATGAGCGCCACGTTGTAGGAACCTTCGCGCTTGCGATTGACCGTGATGGCATAGACCGTGCCACCGCCCGAGGCTTCGACCCAGTCGAGATCGACCGCGCCGGAAGGCGCCATCACCTTCGGATAAAAGACGTACTCGCCCGTCTCGCGACTGCGCTGGATCATGAAACGTCCCTCGGCCAGGAACGCCTCGTAGATCGCCTGCGGCCCGGCGGTTGCTTTTGCGGCGGCTGTATCGCCCATCATTCCCCTCCTCGGACGAGGCTGCTGGCGCGGCAGAACCGGATCTGCCCCGCGCGCACGCCCCATTTGCCAATCATGCCGACCAGCAGCCTGATATGCCTTCACATCCAGTTCCATCGCTTCGGGAAGGGTTGGCGCGGGCGTGCCAGGCAACCTGCCCGGTTCCAGGATCGGTGGCCCACAGCATCGCAACCTCCCATTGCAACGCAGAATCAATCATCGAGCCATTTTTTCGCATAAAGAACCCATTTCGTCTATGAGAAAATATCGTGTCCCACCGCGTTCTCTAATCGCCATCGTCAACAGCTGATCTTTAGCGTTTCACCACGCGCACCGGAGTCCAGGGTTCGCCGCAGATCCTGGCAACCGCGACCTTCGTGTTATCGTAAAGGATCGACAGCGGCACACCGCCGAAGAAGGCGAACGCCGATACATGCCCGTCCAGAAAGGCCTCGGTCATCTCGGCTGGATAGGCCTTCACGAAGCAGGCATCCGATTGCAGGAGGTCCATGCAGAAGAAATGCATC
Organism: Hyphomicrobiales bacterium; assembly: GCA_041424235.1. Lineage (GTDB taxonomy): Bacteria > Pseudomonadota > Alphaproteobacteria > Rhizobiales > Xanthobacteraceae > Bradyrhizobium_A. Next base: position 5,135 of record JBGMOD010000072.1, on the reverse strand, counting down.
TTCCGGCGGACACCATCGATCACGCCCACCGCTTCGCCAAAATCCACTTGCGCATGTCCTGGCGGGTGCGCCAGCGGCACGAACGTCTAGCGCCCGCGCACACGGCACAGCCGGACATAATCCTTTACGACAGTCCTTTACGACAGTGTAGCCCCCACCAAAGCCATGCTCGTCGCGCAGACGTTCAAATATCCGTTTGGCGCTATGCCGTTGCTTCACAGGCGCGATGCGATCCGCTGCCAGGATCGCGTCGATCACTGGCAGCAGTGGCCCCAACTTCGGCTTCGCCACAGGCTTGGTCGGCGTGTAGCCCGGCGGCAGCGAGAACCGGCACATCTTCGATATCGTCTCGCCGCTCAGTCCAAAGACCTTCGCAGCTTCCCGCTGGCTTCCCCCATACGTCAAACGTCCATAGTCGCCCCGGCATAGCCGGGGGATTTCCACAGTGGATTAAAGGGCCGATCCACAGCCAAGCCAGCGCGTGCCGGTCAAGCGCTCGACGTCAACCTGTTTGCGCATCAACTCGCGCAGTAGCGACATCACCGCCGCGCAAGCATGGCTTGAGGCTTCGGCCAGCGGCCCCACCAGATATACCTCGCGCAGGCAATCCGCAGCGCGCCAGCGGGCGACCCTTAATGTGCCGGCAGCTGCTTCGCGCGCGATAGCATGCAAGGGAAGGATTGAGGCGCCTTTCCCGCGTTCGACCAACTCCTTGATGTTCTGATAGGAGTCCAGCTCGATATCCACTGACAGCCTGATCCCTTTGGCGCTGGCCCAGCCTTCCAGAAGCTGCCGCAGCCCATGCGCCGGGCCGGGCAGGATCAGCGGCAAGCCCAAAAGCGCCGAGGCCCCGATCTTGGCCGGGAGGTCGTGACCGGGCGGGACCAGCAGCACCAACTCTTCGTGCAGAAGCAGCTCTGATCGGAAACGGGCATCGGTGGCTGGCAGATACAGCACGGCCAAGTCAACGCGGCCCTCGCGCAACCAATCCAGCACGAAGCCGCTCATCGCCTCGGAGATCGTCAGCCGTACGCCGGGAAGCTGCGCCTTGGCCGCAAGCACCAGATCCGGCGACAGCATTCCGCCGATCGTGCCGGGCAAGCCGAGCCGCACCTCGCCTTGCGGCTCGCGTCCGAGGTTGCGGATGTCGTCCTCCATCCGCGACATGTCGATCAAGAGCCGCCTTGCCCGCGCCAGCAGCATCTCGCCGGCCTCGGTCAGCTGCACCCCGCGCGCACCGCGCAAAAGAAGCTTGGTACCCAGATGCTCTTCCATGTTGCGCAGATGCAGCGATAGCGAGGGCTGGGCGACGTTCAGCCGATGCGACGCTGCCGAGATCGACCCCGTCTCGGCAATCGCCTGAAAATAGCGCAGCTGTCGCAGGTCCACCGACAGTCCTTCCTCTCGCTCTAACAATCATATTTTAGCATGGCTGCCGTCGCGATTATATATTTGTGCGATGTGGCGCCCATCCACTAACTGCATGGCATCGAAAAAGAGGAGCAGACAGGTGATCGAGACCGGAAAAGGGGCATTCCAGGACATCCGCGATGCGGTGCGGGCGCTCTGCGCGCAGTTTCCCGATGCGTATCACCGCCGAGTCGACGAGGCCCGCGGCTACCCCGAAGAGTTTGTGGAGGCGCTGACCCGGGCGGGGTGGATGGCGGCGCTGATCCCCGAAGCCTACGGCGGCTCGGGGCTGGGCCTTACGGAAGCCTCAGTAATCATGGAGGAAATCAACCGCTCGGGGGGCAATTCCGGCGCCTGCCACGGCCAGATGTACAATATGAACACTCTGATCCGGCACGGTTCCGAGGAACAGCGCCGCCGCTATCTGCCGAAGATCGCCGCAGGCGAACTGCGGCTGCAGTCGATGGGTGTGACCGAGCCGACAACGGGCACCGATACCACGAAGATCAAGACTACCGCGGTCCGCAGGGGCGACCGCTATGTGATCAACGGCCAGAAGGTCTGGATCAGCCGAGTGCAGCATTCGGATCTGATGATCCTGCTGGCCCGCACCACGCCGCTGGCCGAGGTGGCGAAGAAATCCGAGGGCCTTTCGATCTTCCTTGTCGACATCAAGGCGGCGATGGGCGCGGGCATGGCTGTGCGCCCGATCCCGAACATGGTCAACCACGAGACCAACGAATTGTTCTTCGACAATCTGGAGATCCCGGTCGAGAACCTGATCGGCGAAGAGGGCAAGGGGTTCAAGTACATCCTGACCGGGCTGAACGCCGAGCGGACGCTGATCGCGGCCGAATGTATCGGCGACGGTTACTGGTTCACCGAACGGGTCGCGAAATATGTCTCGGAACGCGAGGTCTTCGGTCGGCCGATCGGCAAGAACCAAGGCGTGCAATTCCCGATCGCCGAGGCCTTCATCGATGTCGAGGCCGCGAATCTGATGCGGTGGGAGGCCTGTCGGCGCTATGACGCGGGGCTTGATTGCGGGGCCCAGGCGAACATGGCCAAGTACCTGGCTGCCAAGGCCAGCTGGGGGGCCGCCAATGCCTGCATCCAGTTCCACGGCGGCTTCGGCTTTGCCTGCGAATATGATGTCGAGCGCAAGTTCCGCGAGACCCGGCTCTATCAGGTTGCCCCGATCTCGACCAACCTGATCCTCAGCTATGTCGCCGAACATATCCTCGGCATGCCGAGGTCGTTCTGATGGGCTTGCCGCTAAAGGGAGTGAAGGTCGTCGCCATCGAACAGGCCGTGGCCGCGCCCTTTGCTACCGCCCGTCTGGCCGATGCCGGGGCAGAGGTGATCAAAATCGAACGGCCCGAGGGCGATCTCGCCCGCGGCTATGACGATGCGGCCAGGGGCCAGTCGAGCTATTTCGTCTGGCTGAACCGCGGCAAGACATCGGTGACACTGGACCTCGGCTCAGCCTGGGGCAGGGCCGAACTGGCGCGGCTGATCGGCGACGCCGATGTGCTGGTCCAGAATCTGAGGCGCGGCGCGCTGGCGCGTCTAGGCTTTCCGGTCGAGCGGCTGGCGCGGGACTTTCCCCAGCTCATCACCTGCTCGATTTCCGGTTATGGCAATGACGGGCCGATGGCCGACCGCAAGGCCTATGACCTGTTGATCCAGGCCGAGGCGGGGCTCTGCTCCATCACCGGCGGGCCTTCGGAACCGGCGCGGGTGGGCATATCGCTGGTCGATATCGCGACAGGCGCAACCGCCTATTCGGCCATTCTTGAAGCGCTGATCGGCCGAGGCATCACCGGGAAAGGGGCTGCGATCTCGGTCTCGATGTTCGATGTCATGGCCGACTGGCTGACCGTGCCGCTCCTGAATCACGAAGGCGGAAAGAGCCCCAAGCGCATCGGCATGGCGCATCCCTCGATCGCCCCCTATGGCGTCTTCACCGCCCGCGACGGTGCGCCGATCCTGATCGCGGTGCAGAGCGACCGCGAATGGCGAGCCCTCGCCCAGGACTTTCTGGGGGATCCGGCGCTGGGCATCGATCCGCGCTTTGCCACCAATGTCGCCCGCGTTGCCAACCGGGCGGAAACCGATGCCGCGGTCGCTAGAGCTTTTGCCAACCACGATGCGGCCGGCGCGATCGAGGTTCTTCTGGCCGCCGATATCGCTCTGGCCTCGGTCAATGACATGGAAAAGCTGTCGCACCACCCGCATCTGCGCCGGGTGACCGTCGCCACGCCGAACGGCCCGGTGCAGATTCCCGCGCCCGCACCGATCTTTTCGGGCGAGGACCGCAGCTATGGCCCCGTCCCGCCGCTTCAACCCCTTGCCGAGGCATGATGACATGATCCCGCTCGACCTTGACCATCTGCGCCAATGGATTGGCCGCGAGGAGACACGGGCCGAGCGGCTGACCGCCGCAATCGCCGCGCGGTTCAATGCCACCTTCGACCGCCCCGAAGCCCCATCGGAAGGCGAACCGGCCCCGAGCCTGATCCACCTCTGCCTCGCCCCCGATACTGCGCCGACCTCGACGCTTGGCCCCGATGGCCACCCGGCCCGGGGCGGTTTCCTGCCGCCCGTGCCCCTGCCCCGCCGCATGTGGGCGGGCGGACATTTCCGCTTTCACGAAAATATCCGGATCGGCGACACGGTCACCCGCCACTCGGTGGTCCGCGATGTGACCGTCAAGCAAGGCCGCAGCGGCCCGCTGTGCCTCGTCACGGTCGAGCATCGCATCGATAGCGGCGGCGCGCTTGCCATCACCGAACGCCAGGACATCATCTATCGCGGAGCCGGTCCCGCCGCCCCCCCGTCTGGCGCTCCCTCGTCTGCCACTGCCGAGGCCGCGCCGCAGGGCCGGTATCGCCAAGCGGTCGACGCAGGCCCGGCGCTCCTGTTCCGCTACTCGGCGCTGACCTTCAATGGCCACCGGATCCATTACGACGCGCCCTATGCCCGGGCGGAGGAGGGCTATCCGGGGCTCGTCGTGCACGGGCCGCTGCAGGCCACGCTTCTGCTGCAGTTCGCCGAAGCCCTGCGCGGAAAGCGCCCCGCGCAGATCGGCTTTCGCGGCCTTTCCCCCCTCTTCGACACCGCCGGCTTCACCCTGCATGCGCAGGACGAGGCGAACACATTGCGGCTCTGGACCGCGGCCGAGGGCGGGCCGGTGGCGATGGAAGCGCGGGCGGAATGGTGACCCTTGTTCGCGCACCCCTGTTTGTGCCCGCCGACCGGCCCGAACGCTTCGGGAAAGCGGCGGCCTCGGGGGCTGATGCGGTGATCCTCGATCTGGAGGACGCCGTGGCCCCCGCGGCCAAGGCCGCCGCCCGCGCTGCGCTGCGCTGCGATTTCACCACCCTGCCGGTGATCCTGCGCATCAATGCTGCCGGGACAGCCTGGCATGCAGACGACCTTGCGGCGGCAACGTCGCTTCACCCCTCCGCCGTCATGGTTCCCAAGGCCGAGGCCCCCGACGATCTCAAACTCATCTCTGCCGCGTTGGGCGACATACCCTTGGTCGCCCTTGTCGAAACCGCCCGCGGTCTTGCGCAAGGCCGGGCGATTGCCGTTGTGCCAGGCGTGATCCGCCTTGCCTTCGGTTCGGTCGACTTCTGCGCCGATCTTCGGTGCGCGCATACCTCCGAGGTGCTGCTGCCTGCACGCTCCGAACTGGTGCTCGCATCACGTCTTGCTGATCT
>JBGMOD010000071.1:0-1929 GCA_041424235.1 Hyphomicrobiales bacterium | reverse complement strand
GGCTCGATCATCGACTGCACCCTGCTGGGCGCTGGATTTTCCTGGCGCTGCTGGCGGTCGGGCTCGGTTATGCCGCCTACAGCATTTTCGTGGACACGGCCGAAGTGGGTGAGGGCCTCGCGCTCGGCACCTTCGTGTTCCTGGGTCTTGCGCTGGTGATCGCGCTCGGCTTTGAATTCGTCAACGGCTTCCACGATACCGCGAACGCCGTTGCCACCGTCATCTATACGCACTCCATGCCGGCACCGCTGGCGGTGGTGTGGTCGGGCTGCTGCAATTTCCTCGGCGTCATGCTGTCGAGCGGGGCCGTGGCCTATTCGATCATAACGCTCCTGCCGGTCGAATTGATCCTCCATGTCGGCAGCAATGCCGGTTTTGCGATGATCTTCGCGCTGTTGCTGGCGGCGGTGATCTGGAACCTCGCCACCTGGTATTTCGGTATCCCCAATTCCTCCAGCCACGCGCTGATCGGGTCGATCATCGGCGTCGGCTTTGCCAACCAATTGCTGTCGGCGGGCCGGGGCGGCACCTCGGGCGTCGACTGGAGCCAGGCGGTCAAGGTCTTTTCGGGCCTGTTGTTCAGCCCGCTAATGGGCTTCATCGGGGCGCTGGTGCTGTTGTGGGTGATGAAGCTGACGATCCGCAACCCGAAGCTCTATAGCGAACCCGAAGGCAACGCGCCGCCGCCGCGCGGCATCCGCGCGCTGCTGATCGGCACCTGCACCGCGGTCAGCTTCTTCCACGGCAGCAATGACGGTCAGAAGGGCATGGGGCTGATCATGCTGATCCTGATCGGCTGCGCCCCCACCGCTTATGCGCTCAACCGCACCATGCCACAGAGCGAGACGCCCGCCTTCGTCGCCAGCGTGACCGCGGCGGGCCAGGTCTTCGCGGCGCATGCCAGCGGCACGGCTCCCGTCGCGTTGAGCGATGCGCGGGCGACGCTGACTCAGGCCCTGCAGAGCCATCGCAGCGACCGCACCGTCTTTTCCGCGATCAGCGTTCTTTCGGGCAATATCGCACAGCGCATCGGCGGCTATGGTTCGCTCGACAAGGTGCCGGCGGCCGCCACCCCCAATTTGCGCAACGACATGTACCTGCTGCTCGACAGCGCCCGGCTGGCCATGGCCGATAAGACCATCAAGGCGAGTTTCTCCGAACCCGAACAAGCCGCGGTCGCCAAATTCCAGAGCAATCTGGAAAAGGGCACGCGCTACATTCCGGTGTGGGTCAAGGTGATCGTCGCGCTGGCGCTGGGGCTGGGCACGATGGTCGGCTGGCGGCGGATCGTCATCACCGTGGGGGAGAAGATCGGCAAGACGCATCTGACCTATGGCATGGGCGCTGCGGCGGAAATCGTCGCTGCCGTGACGATCGCCTTTGCCGACCGTATCGCGGTGCCGGTATCGACGACGCACATCCTGACCAGCGGTGTCGCGGGGGCCTCGGTCGCGAGTGGCGCGGGCCTGCAGATCCGCACCATCTTCAACATGGTGCTGGCCTGGGTGATGACCTTGCCCGCTGCCATGCTGCTGTCGGGCAGCCTGTACTGGATCTTCCTGGAACTGACCAAGATCTGAGGATCTTCCCTCTCCCAGCGGGAGAGGGATTGGGGCATCGGAGCGGAACGACGTTACGTGATCCGGCAAGCCCCTCCCCTTCAGGGGAGGGGTTGGGGTGGGGCCTCTCCCCGCCTGTCTCGGTCTCGGTGAGACGGATACGCCCCACCCCCAGCCCCTCCCCTGAAGGGGAGGGGAGCATGGCACTCTAACCCCGGCGTAGCAGCGTGATGCGCGCCTTGCCGTGGACGCGGCTGACGTCTTCGACGAAGCCTGCGACTTCGACCAGTTCGGGCTTGGCGGTTTCGATGCTGACCCAGGTCGCATCGCCGATCCAGCCGAGCCGGGCGAGCTTGTCGAGCGCGACCGC
>JBGMOD010000070.1:0-1932 GCA_041424235.1 Hyphomicrobiales bacterium | reverse complement strand
CGTTTGACCCACCACGTCAGCATCCTGACCATGAATGGTGACAGTTACCGCCTAACCTGTCTTATTCACCGCGGCGGGTGAGAGGGTTGGCGGGAGTGGCGTAAGCGATTGCTTTGCAGTAGGAAAATGGGTGTCTAGACCAGTCCTTCAGCGAGGCAATTTATGCCACGGACCACACCCGCCGGGAGCGATGATAGCGCACCGGGATTTTCGTTTCCAGCGGTTGGCGGCAAGAAGGTCACAACCGCGTTCGACGGTGGCCGGCTGACCTCTGACGGCGGCGTTCTGCTGCTGGCGCAGGCCGAGCGCGCGATGGGGATCTGCCGGCAGCTTGCTGCGTGCATCGCCGATCCGCGTGACCCGACGCGGGTGATCCATCGCCTCGATGACATTCTGCGTGCCCGTGTGTTCGCGATCACGTGTGGCTATGAGGACGCCGATGATCTCGATGCCCTGCGCGACGATCCGGGCTTCCGCCTGGCGCTGGGCAAGTTGCCGGGATCGGGCGCGGGGCTGGCCAGCCAACCGACGATGAGCCGCTGGGAGAATGCACCGACCACGCGTGAACTGGCCCGGATGATGGTCGCGATGATCGGCGTTTACTGTGCCAGCTATCCGGCCCCACCGGCGGCGGTGACGCTGGATATCGATGACACGTGTGATGTCGTGCACGGCTATCAGCAGCTCTCGTTCTGGAACGGACATCACGGTGAGCGCTGCTTCCTGCCGATCCATGTGTACGATACCGCGAGCGGGCGGCCGGTGGCGATGCTGCTGCGCACTGGCAAGACGCCGTCGGGTGCCGAAGGTGCCGGCCACATCCGGCGCCTGGTGCGTCATATCCGCCAGCACTGGCCCGATACCCACATCACCATCCGCGGCGATGGGCACTACGCCCGTCCCGAGATCATGGCGTTCTGCGAGGCGGCCGGGGTCGATTACGTGTTCGGCTTGCCGACCAACGCCGCGCTGCGGGCCGATCCGGCCATCGTTGCCGTCGCCGATGCCTGCGCGGTCAAGCGGGCCCAGGCCCAACATCCGGTCCTGCGCAACTATGTCGAGACCCGCTACGGCGCCAAAAGCTGGAAGAGCCAACGCCGCGTCGTCGCCCGGATTGAGGCCAGCACGCTGGGCATGGACATCCGCTATGTCGTCACCTCGCTGACAGAAGGCTCGCCCGAGCACATTTACGACACGCTCTATTGCGCGCGCGGCCAAGCCGAAAACCTGATCAAGCGCCACAAGACCCAGTTGGCCAGCGATCGCACCTCGTGCCGCTCGGCCAATGCCAACCAGATGCGCCTCATCCTGCATACCGCCGCCTACTGGCTGATGTGGCGCGTCCAGCAGGCCATCCCCAAGGCCACCTCTCTGGCCACTGCCGAGTTCGCAACGCTGCGCCTGCGGCTGCTCAAGGTCGCCGCCCGCGTCATCGAGACCGCCTCGCGCATCCGTGTCGCCTTCGCGTCAGCATGCCCCGACGCCGGCGTGTTCAAAGCCATCGCCACCAGTCTCCGGCCAGCGCCGACATAGCCAGCGCGGCTGTGCCGCACAAAGCCCGAGCCATCGCCCATCAACCTCGAAAAGCCATCGGTTTTGCTGCGGCGAAAAACGCCGCCGAAACCGCGCGCCCGGATCACGCGGCCACCGACACATCAAACCCGGCACGCCCCAGTGCAGCGGGCTCATGAATAAGCCGGGTTAGGGAAATGGCGGAATTGCACAGGCTGCAGCGGCGGGGGCAATAGGAGGATGCTCTTCCGTGCTTATTTTGTGTGTCGATGACGATCGGATGGTTCGAGAGATCACGGGTGATTTGCTCCGCGAGTTGGGGCACGAAGTCATCGAAGTTGCCGATGCAACAAGCGCGCTCGAATATCTGCGACATGGTGATGAGCCGATAGATCTCTTGCTCACCGATGTGCGGATGCC
>JBGMOD010000069.1:0-13884 GCA_041424235.1 Hyphomicrobiales bacterium | reverse complement strand
GAAGCGCTTTTTAGCGCCCGACTTGGTCTTCAGCTTGGGCATTTGGCTCTCCTGTTCCGACACGCAAGAACTCCCCGCGAGGGGGTTCGGTCGGCTAAATGCTCGCTAGAGCGTTGAAATTGCTGGGATATCTCGAAATAATCAAGACGGCCAGCAGGGTCGTCGACACGGCAGCCCTTAATCAGCCGGGCGACGAAGGCTGGGCTTATGGCAGACAGACGCAAAAATGGCAACCGGGTGACGGGTTTATTGTGCAATGCACTGGCGGAATGGGCCGGGGAACCCTATATCCCGTTCTTCGCCGCCGCCTCATTCTTTCTTTCTCATTCCATCCGGACGCTCCCCCTATGGCCCGTTTTGCCAAGACGATTGCCGTGTCTCCCGACACCTCGCGCCTGCAGCTGTTTCGTTGGATCTTCGCCGTCGCCGCATTTGCGCTGGCGATTGCGCTGGCCGGCCATTCCAAGGCGGGCGCGTCCCATGACGGCATCTGGCGGGTCACCATCATCACCCAGTCAGGCAATTGCGATGCGGCCTACAGCTATGCCGTGAAAGTGGCGGGCGGCCAGGTCAGCTATTCCGGCGACGGCGACTTCGATATCTCGGGCAATGTCGGCGAAGCCGGCAACGTCAACGTGTCGATCGCCCGCGGCGACCAGCGCGCCAATGCCAGCGGTAAGCTCAACGGCAACGCCGGCGCGGGCGAATGGAGCGGCAAGTCTGCCTCGACCGCCTGCAGCGGCCGCTGGGAAGCGGTGCGCAGCCTGTAATTCGTCGTCGCTGAAATTCGAGATCGCGTCGCATTGTCTGCGGCGCCATTTTTGTATGTGGCGCTTGCGCCAAGGCAACCAGGCCTCAAAGCAAAACGGCCCGCCAGGTGCTGACGGGCCGTCAAACCAAATATCGCGGATCGATCAGCGCGGCGCCAGCACCATCACGACCTGGCGGCCTTCAAAGCGGGCGTCCTGCTCGACCTTGGCGAGCTCGGCGACGTCGGTCTTGACCCGATCAAGCAGCTTGGTGCCGATTTCCTGGTGCGCCATTTCGCGGCCCCGATAGCGCAAGGTGATCTTGACCTTGTCGCCTTCCTCGAAAAACCGCTGCATCGCTTTCATCTTCACTTCGTAGTCGTGATCGTCGATCATCGGACGAAGCTTGATTTCCTTGATCTCGACGACCTTCTGTTTCTTGCGGGCTTCGGCAGCCTTCTTCTGCGCCTGAAACTTGTACTTCCCGTAATCCATGATCTTGCATACGGGAGGATTGTTGTTCGGAGAGATCTCGACCAGATCCATGCCGGCTTCGACGGCCATCTTGACCGCCACGATCGTTTCCACGGTGCCGTGGTTGAGGCCGTTCTGATCGATCAGCTGGATTTGCGCGTTGCGGATTTCATCGTTGATGCGCGGTCCGTCCTTCTGGACGGGGGCTGGCGCTCTGCTGGGACGGCGAATGGGTAAAACTCCAATGTTGTTGGTGAAGCAGGCAGTTTGAAGCATTCAACCGGTGCGAGCAAGCGCCGATACGCAGGTCTGGCGCCAAAACCATCAAATGAGAGGTATTTTGGCCACGTGCGCCAACATCAGCTCTTGGGTAGTCCGGAAATATCAAGTGGTTCAAAACACCCGGCGGTGACATAGAAAGAGCAGCCGGATTCCGCAAGCGGTAACGCGAAACCCGGTTTCGGGTTTCATCTTCAAGGCGGTCAATTCATGAGCATTTCCGGTGCTGAAGCACCTGTCTTCCTGGATGTCGGCTCTGCGCAGGGCGCGCGGCGCATCGCGGTGCGCGCGCGGAGCGGAACTTCGCCGGGGCCGTTCTGGCTCGGTGGTTTCGCCTCGGACATGAAGGGCACCAAGGCGCAGGCGCTGGATGAATGGGCGGCGACGAAAGGCCGGGCCTGCATTCGTTTCGATTATTCGGGGCACGGCGAGTCCGGCGGCGCATTCATCGACGGCACCATCGGCCGCTGGTCCGAGGAGAGCCTCGCGGTGTTCGACCGGTTCTGCGAGGGGCCGCAGATCGTGGTCGGCTCGTCCATGGGTGGATGGATGGCGCTGCTGTTGGCACGCGAACTGATGAAGCGCGCAAAAGCGCCGGGCAATGCGGGTTCCCAGCCGGCCGCCTCGCTCGCCGGTTTGATCCTGATCGCGCCGGCGCCGGATTTCACCGAAGACCTGATGTGGAAGGCGTTCTCGCCTGAGATCAGGGATGAGATCGAGAGCAAGGGCGTCTGGTTTCGCCCCTCCGAGTACGGCGATCCGCAGCCGATCACGCGCGCGCTGATCGAGGACGGGCGCAAGCATCTCGTGCTCGGCTCGACCATCGACACCGGATGCCCGGTGCGCATCCTGCAGGGCGCGAAAGACCCCGATGTGCCCTGGCAGCACGCCTTCGAGCTGACCCATCGTCTGCCGAGCGAGGATGTGGTTCTCACCATGATCCAGGACGGCGATCACAGGCTCTCCCGCCCGCAGGATATTTCGCGCCTGCTGGCGACGGTCGCGGAACTGTCGTAGCGCGGGTTTTTGATGCGGGGGAGAGGTGACGCGGGCTCACGCGCCGACAGCCAGTGCCCACTCCCGCTGCACACTTTCGTCCGGATCGTGCGCGGACGCGGCAAGCTTTGACAATTCGTCGGCTGGCAGCAACTGCGCCAGTGCCCACACCGCGGCGCCGCGCACCAGCGCGCTGTCGTCGGTGAGCAAGTTTTTCGCATCATGCGCCAGCGCAGGGTCGTCCGCATTGCCGATGGCGATCAGCACGTTGCGGACAAAACGATCGCGGCCGATGCGTTTGACCGGCGATTTGGTGAAGCGGGCGCGAAACGCGGCGTCGTCGAGCCGGACAAGATCCTGCAGCGATGGCGCGCGCAACTCGTCCCGCGCCGCGAGTTTGGCCTCGCGTCCCTCCTGGGCGAACTTGTTCCAGGGGCAGACCGCCAGGCAGTCGTCGCAGCCATAGATGCGATTGCCGATCGCCTTGCGGAATTCGTGCGGGATCGGTCCCTTGTTCTCGATGGTGAGATAGGAAATGCAGCGCCGCGCATCGAGCCGGTAGGGCGCTGGGAAGGCCGCGGTCGGGCAGCTGTCGAGACAAGCCCGGCACGAGCCGCAGTGATCGGTCTTGGCGTCGTCACGCGGCAGGTCGAGCGTCGTGAAGATCGCGCCGAGAAACAGCCAGGAGCCGAAATCCTGCGACACCAGATTGGTGTGCTTGCCCTGCCAGCCGAGGCCGGCCTGGCGCGCCAGCGGCTTCTCCATGACGGCGGCGGTATCGACGAACACCTTGACGTCGCCGCCGCCGGCCTGCGCGAGCAGCCACCGCGCCAGCGCCTTGAGGCGTTTCTTGATCAGGTCGTGATAGTCGTCGCCCCGAGCATAGACTGAAATCGCGCCACGGTTGCGATCAGCCAGAATCGCCAGCGGGTTGTCGTCGGGCCCGTAATTGACCCCGAGCATGATCACCGAGCGCACGTCGCTCCACAGCAGGCGGGGATCGGTGCGGCGCGCATCCGCAAGCCACGCCATGTCGCCATGAGCGCCGGATTGCAGAAACAGCTTCAGCTTGTCGCCGGCGTCTCCAATGCTGGGGTCGGCGATGCCGATGGCATCGAAACCCAGCGCGGCGGCTTCGCGCGCCAGCGCATCCCGGAGATCGGCGCCGGTTGCCGGGAGGGGTTGGCTCAGAAGTCGAGATCCACGTAGGTCGGCGAGGCCGGCACGCCCGCCAGCCACTCGCTCAGCAGCGAGCGGAACGACGGGCGGGACTTGATCCGCGCGTACCACGCCTTTGCTGCGTCGTCTTCGATCCATGGCACATCGCCCAGATAATCGATGGCCGACAGGTGTGCTGCCGCCGCGAGGTCGGCGTAGGTCAGCGTGTCGCCCGCGAGAAAATTGCGCGAGCGGGCCAGCCAGCCGATGTAGGCGAGATGATAGCGCACATTGGCCTTGGCTGCGCGGATCACGTCCATCGACGGCGCGCCGCCGCCGTCCTCTTCGCTCATGTAGCGCTTGTAGATCCGCTCGGTGACCAGCGGATTGCTGACCTCATTGTAGAATTTCTCGTTGAACCAGGCCATCAGCCGGCGCACCTCGATGCGGTCGCCAGGCGCCGTCGGCAGCAGGCGATGGTCGGCGAGCTCCGCGCCATGGTTCTCGTCGAGGTATTCACTGATGATGGCGGGTCCCGGGATCGCCGGAACGCCCTCGGCCACGATCACGGGCGTTGCGCCCGCGGGGTTGAGGGCAAGAAACGCCTCGCGCCGCTCCCACACCCGCTCCTCCACCAGCCGCACGTCGAGACCGTATTCGCCGAGCGCGAGACGGACGAAGCGGGAGTGCGGGCAGAACGGATGATGGAACAGTGTGAACATGAGGACCCAAGAAAACCCGAGGATAGACAGGGAAAAGCTTAAAAGTTCGTGGCCGTTATATGACAGCCGTGTGTTGCACACTACCCATGTGCGTGGCTGAGGCCATGATCCGGGGGCTAAGTTTCGGCTCAGTCGCGAGAACTACCATAACGTCAATGTCTTGAGGCTCACTGACGCCGTTTTGTGCGGCGCGCGGAGGCTCTTTTGACGTTGCGGCTGGCAGGCGAATAGGCCACAAGGGGCCCGCTTTTTGTCGGGCAGGATCGAGGTCAAGACATGCTTTCCGATACGATTAGGGCGATCATTCTCGGGATCGTCGAGGGTGTCACGGAGTTCCTCCCGGTCTCCTCAACCGGCCATCTGCTGCTGGCGGAGCGCTTCTTCGGCCTCGATGAAAGCGGCTTCTGGAAATCGTTCGCGGTGCTGATCCAGCTCGGCGCCATCCTGGCCATCCTGGTCATCTACTTCGCCCGGTTGTGGCGCATCGCGCTCGGCATGTTCAGCGATCCGGATGCGCGGCGCTTTGTGATCGGCGTGCTGGTCGCGTTCCTGCCGGCGGTGATCATCGGCCTGATCGCGGGCAGCTACATCAAGGCCTACCTGTTCAATCCCTGGGTGGTCTGCTTCTCACTGATCGTCGGCGGCGCCGTGCTGCTGTGGGTCGATCGGCTCGATCTGCAGCCGCGTTATCACGATGCCACCGCGTTCTCGCTGCCGATGTATCTCGGCATCGGCATTGCCCAGTGCGCGGCGATGATTCCCGGCGTCTCGCGCTCGGGGGCGAGCATCGTGTCGGCGATGCTGTTCGGCGCCGACAAGCGGTCGGCCGCGGAATTTTCGTTCTTCCTCGCCATCCCCACCATGGTGGGCGCGTTCGCCTATGATTTCTACAAGAACCGCGCGGAGATGAACACCGACCACATCACCATCGTCGCGATCGGTTTCGTGGTGTCCTTCATCACCGCGATCATCGTGGTGCGCACATTCCTCAACTTCGTCACCCGCAACGGCTTTGCGTTTTTCGCCTGGTGGCGCGTGACGGTGGGCGTGCTCGGCCTGATCGCGCTGGCGCTCGGGCTGTAGGATCAAATTCGCCCCCTCATGGTGAGGAGCCGCAAAGCGGCGTCTCGAACCATGAGGCCACCGAGACCTCGGCCTCATCCTTCGAGACGGCGCGTTCCGCGCCTCCTCAGGATGAGGTGCCTTTCTGAGTTTGGGTGATATTACGCCGCGCTGCTGCGGAACTGGCCGGTCTTGCGGAAACGCCAGAGATATCCCGGCGCGATGGCGGCGAGCGATTCCGGAACGATGCCCAGTCCGTCCAGCGTCAGGCCGGCGGCCTTTGCCGCATCCGACACCACATTGTCCGATCGCAACAGCTCGACCTGATCGGGTGTGAGTTTCAGCGCGCCCGGCGCGAACTGCAGGAACGCGGCCTTGATCTTGGCCAGCCCAAACGGCAGCGGCACCAGCATCCGCTCGCGCTCGATGGTCTTCAGAATGAAGTCCAGCACCTCGCGCATGGTCAGCACTTCGGGGCCGCCGACCTCATAGGTGGCGCCGCTGCGCGTCTGGCCATCGACGGCGTCCGCAATCGCGGTGGCCACGTCGCCGACGAATGCCGGCTGCACCTTGGTGTCACCGCCGATCAGCGGCAGCGCCGGCATCACGCGGGCAAGCGCCGCGAAGCGGTTGGTGAACTGATCTTCGGGGCCGAACATCAGCGATGGGCGGAAGATGGTGGCATCCGGCACGGCGGCCCTCACGGCCTGTTCGCCCGCGGCCTTGGTGCGCGCATAAGCCGCTGTCGAATTCTCGTCGGCCCCGATCGCGGAGACATGGATCAGGCGGGCGCCGGCGGCTTTTGCAGCAGCGGCCACGGCGGCGGCGCCGTCGACCTGGACGGCCTTGAAGGTCTGGGCGCCGCTCTCCGCCAGGATCGCGACCAGGTTGATGACAATATGCGCGTCGCGGACCGCGGCGCCGACCGAGTCCGGGTAGCGCAGGTTGGCCTGAACCGCGTGAATCTGCCCGACTTTGCCGAGCGGCTGCAGATGCCCGGCGAGATCGGGGCGGCGCACGGCGACGCGGATGCGATAATCGCGCTTGGCCAGTGCGCGGACCACATGCCGTCCCAGGAAACCGGATCCGCCGAAGATCGTAACTAGGGTGTCCGTCGGGCTGGAGACGGGGGCTGTGGTCGCGGACGCTTCGGTCATGTCATCATCTTCCGGGCTGGTCGCCAGCTCCCCCCGATGGTGGCGGGAGTTGTAAGGGGGTGCGACGCTGTCGCATACTTATACCAGATAGATGACGATGACAGGCCTGTTCAAGGCCTGAATTGGGCCCATCGGGGCTGCCGAAACGGTCGTGTTGACGGCGTATGCCGGGGATTTGAACGATGCTCGGGCGGGGAATGGGAAACTGGTCGCGGCGGCGCGTGCTGGCCATCGGCGGGGCTGTGCTCGCCGGCCCAGTTGCCTGTCCGACGGTGCTGCGCGCCGAACCGCTCCGGCTGCGGATTGGTCACGCCTTGCCGGTCACCCACCCGGTGCATCCGTCGCTGCAGCATTTTGTCGATGTGGTGCGCGAGAAATCCGGCGGCGCGATCGATATCGCGATTTTTCCGGACGGGCAGATCGGGCAGGAGGTCAACCTGCTGGCGCAACTCAAGGCCGGCAAGCTCGATTTCGCGAAGGTCAGCGCCAGCGTGCTGGAACGTGACGCGCCGGCCTATCGCGTGTTCAGCCTGCCGTTCGTGTTTCGCGATCACGCCCACTGGCAAACCGTCACCACCAACGGGATCGGCGACGGCATCCTGGCCTCCGGATCCTCGGCCGGCCTTGTCGGCCTCACCTATTACGACGCGGGCTCGCGCAGTTTCTACGGACACAGGCCGATCAACCATCCCGACGACCTCAAAGGCCTCAAGATCCGCATTCAGCCGTCGCCGACCATGGTGCAGATGATGCGGCTGTTCGGCGCCGAGGGCGTCGAGATGGCCTGGGACCTGGTGTTCACGGCGCTGAGTTCGCGCCTGGTGGACGGCGCCGAAAACAGCATCGTGGCGCTGATCGTCGGCCGGCACGGCGAGGTGGTGTCGAACTACTCGCTCGACGAGCACACCATGGTGCCCGACGTTTTCCTGATGAGCGCGGCGCGCTGGAGCACCATGACCTCGCTCCAGCAGACGATGATTCGCGAGGCCGCGCTGGCGTCCTATGACCGCATGAACGTGCTGTGGGCCGATTTCCAGACCAAGGCGCGGGTCGGGGTGGAGCGCATGGGGGTGACATTCACCCAGCCCGACAAGCGTCCGTTCATCGAACGGGCGGCGCCGCTTCTGGCCGAGTTTGCCAATGATCGGCCGCTGCGCGACCTGATCGGCCGGATTGCCCAGTCCTGATCGAAAAACCGCCCCCGGTGCTGCAAGCCTGACCCGCAAAAAGGCCCGTTTGCCAAATGTTTCGGGGGTTTTGTGGTCCTGATCCGGCAGGACCGGTATCCCCCTGTTGACAAGGCGAAACCTGACCCTCTATGTGTCGCCCCAATGCCCAGGTGGCGGAATTGGTAGACGCGCTGGCTTCAGGTGCCAGTGGCTGCAAGGTCGTGAAGGTTCGAGTCCTTTCCTGGGCACCATCAACTTCTTGATGTGATGCCATTCCAAGAAGTTAAGCCCGATCAGAGTATTGCGCCGGCCCCGGTTGTTCGGCCAATGCGCCGGGATGTTTCTTTCAGCTCGCTTTTCGTTCAGCGAATTCCCGTAGACGGTCGGAAGAGAGTGATCGGCAATCCCTTCGCGCTTCCGCTTGGAGATGGCTTCGCTTTCGTGACGCCTGGCGCCGACGCGCAGGCCGTCAGGTTCTCGATTCGCACCTCGGAAGGGTGACGGTTGACGATGAGGGCGTCCCTCAGGCGGTGGCATGGGGTTTTGCCCGATCCCCTCGTGACGCTCGACGGCAGGCGTGTCTCAGCGCAACGAGCAGTGTCGGGGTGTGAGCGATCACAGTCCGGGCCCTCGATCTCTCGAATGGAAGTAATGCAGTCGCCGGATGGCAATTGGCGCGAAATGACAAGACGCGTGATCTGCCCATGCTCGAAATGCCCCCTCGCGTCGTTAGAGCGTTTTCCAGCGAAGTGGATACCGGTTCGCGTCAAGAAAACGCGTCAAAACAAGAAGCTAGAGCTCCGTTCCGATTCTATCGGAACGGAAATAACTCTAGTCAGATTGAATGAAGGGGTCCGTCCATGTTCCGCTCTGTTGGGATCAGTCTCGCATTCGCGCAGATCAATCCCGAACGGTCCAACGAGCTGTTCAAGCGCGGCATCGCCTTCGGACAGAGCCGCGTGATCTGTGATGCGCATTGGCAGAGCGATGTCGATGCGGGGCGCATCATGGGGGCAGCGACCGTCTCGCGGTTGCAGACCAACGCGACCTTCCTTGCCGACCTCAAGGCCGCGAAGGCGGAGATGAAGGCAGCGAAGCGCGCTGCGCCAGCACCGGCTTGCGCCGCCGAGGCAGCAGCCTTGTCCACGCAGTAGGCGGGCCCTGACTTTGAGCAGTGGGCGCCTTCGACCAATTCATGGATGGCTTCTGGTTTGCACCGTTTGCACGGGTGTGACCAACGCGGCCTTCGGCAAGGACGACAACGATCAAGCGGCTCAATTCACCCCACCGACCGTTTATCTGGATCTCCGCACCACCTACGCGACAGCCCCTGGCGGCGCGATCGGAATAGGGTTCGGCAACACGTCCCTGTTTTCGGTTCTGGGGGCAATCGCCCTTGCGACCGGCAACACGCCGCCGACAATGCCGACCCATAAAAAATTGCCGGCGGTGCACGCAGTCACGGTTGATGTCCCGCTGACCATCGATTTAAGCGATCGGGTGTCGGTCTATGGCGGCGTTTCAGTGAACGCAAACACCATGCCGCTCGGCGGCTGGACGGATATCGACATCGCGAGCTGGAACGTCGGCTTTCAGGCTGATCTCTTCAAACAGAACGGCGGCGTGTTCCCCACCATCACCGTCCAATCGACCATCACTCAATCGCTGCCGAGCGGACCGTTCGCGACGACGAATTTCAACAACGTCATCGAATTCGACTACGCTCTGGACGAGGATCAGACGAAGGGATTCCTCTTTGGTCTCCAGGACACCCGCGTGGCGGTCCAGAGCGGATCAGCGGAGGTCCATCCGAGTATGATCGGGTATGCCGGTGGCTACTACCAGTGGCCGAGCAACTGGAAAGTGTCCGCGCGCGTCGGCGTGCAATCATTCGGTGGCGTTGAACTCCTGAACAGAACGCTGGTGCGATCCTTTACCCAACCCATCATGCGCTTTGACCTCGACCGCATGGACGATAACGACAATCGTGTGTTCGGTTTGATGGTGCAGATCCAGTGGATCCCGCAGCCGTCTTATCAGTTGACGTTCAGGACGCCGCTCTATCTGACGCGCAATTAGCCGCTGTTTGAGTCTGAATTTGCCGGGGCGCGACGCCGGCATCGTCGCTCCGAGGACCGCTTGATTGGCCGATACGCGCCGATAACTCGTCTAAATCCGATATAAGCATCTGATTTTGCTTGTATTTATACTGTCCGGCAACGACCCGGCCTGGACAGTGTCGCAGCGGCAGCGATATGAGCGGCGATGGCGCCTTGGCGGCGGCTACGGGCCCGCCCCGGCCAGTCAGGTCCATTAAGATTTGCCCGTTATTTTGATGCGCCGCGGGCCAGAGTGGGCTAAACGGCCCTCATATTGTTCATGAATCCAGGTTGAGACGTATGACCATCCGCCTGCATCGCGGCGATTTGCCGGATCTGTCGCGCTACACCACCTCGGTTGCCATCGATACCGAGACACTGGGACTCAATCCGCACCGCGACCGGCTCTGCGTGGTGCAGCTGTCGAACGGCGACGGCACCGCGGACGTGGTGCAGATTCCGGCCGGACATAGCGACGCACCCAATCTCAAGAAGCTGCTCGGCGATCCCGCCGTCACCAAGATCTTTCACTTCGCCCGGTTCGATCTTGCCGTGCTGTTCCATGCGCTCGGCGTGATGCCGCAGCCGGTCTACTGCACCAAGATCGCGTCGCGGCTGGTTCGCACCTACACCGATCGTCACGGCCTGAAGGATCTCGTGCGCGAGCTCCTGGGCATCGACCTGTCGAAGCAGCAGCAGTCGAGCGACTGGGGCGCACCGACCCTGAGCGAAGCCCAGCTCGCCTATGCCGCCTCCGACGTGCTGCACCTGCATCAGCTGCGCGAGCGTCTCGACGAGATGCTGGTGCGGGAAAAGCGGACGGGACTGGCGGAGGCCTGTTTCAAATTTCTTCCGTCGCGTGCCCTGCTCGATCTGCAGGGCTGGAGCGAGCAGGATATTTTCGCCCATTCATGATGGGATCGCGGATCCCGTTCATCTGGTGCGTTCATCCTGGGTATGCCCCGTTTCGGTCATAGTCGTCGGTCTGTGTGACACTGAGCAGGCTGCATCGGGGGGCGGATCGGCGTAGACTTGTTCCTGAAGCTCTGGTGCCCCGAGTTCGAAGTTCGTCCGATTACTGAAGTGCTGCGGAGTGGCCGTGTCGTCGATTCAAGGCCAGACCTACCAGGCCGGTATGGAGGTGCGGTTCGCGCGCGCCGACCGCCACAGCCGGCGTGTGCGCCTGCTGCGCATCGGGATCCCGATTGTCGTGGGGGTGTCGATGCTGGTGATCGTCGCGGCCTCGATCTTCAATCCGTTCCGGCTGCTCGCGCAACTGCCGCTCAGTGTCGGCAATCTGGCGGTTTCGGGCACCCAGATCACCATGGAATCGCCGCATCTGGCCGGCTTCACGCCGGACCAGCGGCCTTATGACCTGCAGGCGAAAACCGCGACACAGGATATCACCGACCCGAATCATGTCGATTTGCACCAGCTGCGCGCGAAGGTTCAGATGGAAGACAAGTCGACGGTGACCATGGATGCGCTGACCGGCCGGTTCGATACCAAGTCGCAGATCCTCGATCTCAAGGACAACATCTTCCTGCAATCCTCGACCGGATATGAAGCGCGACTCAGCCAGGCGCAGGTCGATATCGCCAAGGGGACGGTGGCGTCGGATCAGCCTGTCGATGTCAAGCTGCTGAACGGCACGCTGAAATCCAATCGGCTGCGCATCACCGATAACGGCGCGCTGGTGGTGTTCGACGCCGGCGTCTCGATGGTCCTGATCCCCGAGGAATCCACCAACGCGCCCGCGGCGACGGCTCAACGCGACGAGCCCGCGCCGCCAGTGAAGAAGAAACGAGACTGATGAGCTTTGTGTCGACGACGCACGGAATGAAAACGTGGCGTGCCGGTGCCGCGCTGATCGCGCTTGCGATCGCGTGTGTCGCCGTGCGCGATGCGCGGGCGCAAGGGGGGACGACCGTTCAGGGCGTCCCCAACGCCATGCAGGGCTTTTCGCAGAACCGCGACAAGCCGATCCAGATCGACGCCGGCAGCCTCGAGCTGCGCGACAAGGACAAGGCCGCGACATTCAAGGACAACGTCAAGGTGGTGCAGGGCGACACCACCATGCGCTGCAAGATCCTGGTGGTGTATTACGAGGGCAGCGCCAGCCCGGGCGCCCCGCCGCAGCCAAAGCCGACCATGACGTCGGCGACGCCCGGTCCCACCGGCAGTTCGTCGATCAAGCGGCTCGAGGCCAGGGGCGGCGTCATCGTCACCCAGAAAGACCAGACCGTGACCGGCGACACCGGCGATTTCGACATGCGGACCAACACCGTCACCATGAACGGCAACGTGGTCATGACCCAGGCCGACAAGGTGCTGCGGGGCGACAAGCTGATCGTGGACATGACCACCGGCGTCTCTCGGGTCGAGGTCAAGCCCGGTAGCAAGGTCCAGATGCTGATTCCCAACGCAGGCAAGTCCGTCGGGCCGGGCGGACTGGTTCCCGGCAGTACTCCCGAGCCGGCGCCGCCGACCGCGCGCTCGTCATCCAATGGGGCGGGAAAGCCATTGAATCTCAACGGCTTGAATAATTCCGGAACGCGCTGAGGTTGAATGCTGCGGCGCAAGCCTGTATTGGGGGCCGTAGGGGACCGGGACCGCGCGCGTTGGGCATTCGCGCCGGCGCACCTATCTCTTCGTTGTTCTTCTCGCTGTGGGACTGCGGGCCGATGCTGCGAAGCACGGCGGATGCAGCCGCCACGAAAGGCTGATCGAAGCGGGCATGGTTGATCTCCTGCGCATGTTCCGTCGCAATGAACCGCGCGGCCCGCAAGCATTCGGGCGCGCCAAGGACATCACTTCGTTCGGCGATCGTGTCAGCGATCTGTTCCGCAATCCGCTGCGTGAAACGCCAGCGCCGTCCGGCAAGAAAGCCGAACGGCCCCGCGAAGCGCCGCCCGCGAGTCCGCAGGCGCCGCAGCAACCGCGCTGGATGGGCAACGGCGGCGCTCAGCCCAACACGGCCGCGCAGCAGCGCGCGGCGCCGCGCTCGGGTTTCCTGGCGATTCACGGCGTCGAAAAAACCTTCGGCTCGCGGCAGGTGGTGCGCGGCGTCAGCCTCTATGTGCGGCGTGGCGAGGCGGTGGGCATTCTCGGCCCCAACGGCGCCGGCAAGACCACGGTGTTCTACATGATCACCGGCCTCATCCCGGCGGATCGCGGCCGCGTCGAGCTCGACGGCCACGACGTGACCAAGCTGCCGATGTATCAGCGCGCCCGTCTCGGTATCGGTTACCTGCCGCAAGAGGCCTCGATCTTCCGCGGCCTCAATGTCGAAGACAATATTCGCGCGGTGCTGGAAGTGGTCGAGCCGGATCGGCGCAAGCGCGAGGCCGAGCTCAACTCGCTGCTCGACGAATTCAACATCACGCGGTTGCGCAAATCGCCGTCGATCGCGCTGTCGGGCGGCGAGCGGCGCCGCGTCGAGATCGCACGTGCGCTGGCGACGCGGCCGAACTACATGCTGCTCGACGAGCCGTTCGCCGGCATCGATCCGATCGCGGTGGGCGACATTCAGGATCTGGTGCGGCATCTGACCAATCGCGGCATTGGCGTTCTCATCACCGACCATAACGTTCGCGAAACGCTAGGCCTCACCGACCGCGCCTATATCGTCTATGCCGGCGAGGTTCTGACCGAAGGCAGCCCGGAAGAGATCGTCAGCGATCCGGATGTGCGCCGCCTCTATCTCGGCGAGGAATTCCGGCTTTAGTTTTTCCGGCTGACGGCAGCATTGAGGGTGCCGGGACGATTCAGCTCTCGCCACGAGCTATGGGCGCTGTCGGGCGCGTCCCCTCGGTTGAACAGCTTCGAATCGATCGTCTCATTTTCTGCGAGCGCGATTCCGCTCGGCAATGCGCGGCGCCCCCCCTCCACAAGAGGCTGTCGGATTCACACATCTCGATCAGGAAGGCTTGACGCCGAGGTGATGCTTTTCGGCTCCCTCCCCCCTTGTGGGGGAGGGCCGGGGAGGGGGGTCCCCGCATCCACCCCCCTCCCTAACC
>JBGMOD010000068.1:0-1942 GCA_041424235.1 Hyphomicrobiales bacterium | reverse complement strand
GAACATTCCTTCAAACAGTGCATCCCATGCTGAAGAAGCTGTTCCAGTCATTCCGAACTCCCGTGCGTCGTACGCAACACATCCGCAGCACCCCTGAAGTGCTCAACAGCGGCCAACATTCGCTGCAGAAGGGGCAATTCAGCCGCTATGCGGTCAATATCGTCGAACGCTTGCAGGGCGCCGGCTACCAGGCCTATCTGGTCGGTGGTTGCGTGCGTGATATGCTGTTGGGCATCACGCCCAAGGACTTCGACGTCGCCACCAGCGCCACCCCCGAGCAAGTCCGTGCCGAATTCCGCAATGCGCGGATCATCGGTCGCCGCTTCAAACTGGTGCATATCCATTTCGGTCGCGAAATCATTGAAGTCGCGACCTTCCGCGCCAATCACCCGGTCAATGAAGACGACGAGGACAGCAACCAGTCTTCGCGCAACGAGAGCGGGCGGATTCTGCGCGACAACGTCTACGGCACCCTGGAAGAAGACGCGCAACGCCGCGACTTCACCATCAACGCCTTGTATTACGATCCGGTCAGCGAGCGCATTCTCGATTACGCCAACGGCGTACACGACATCCGCAATCACCTGATCCGCCTGATCGGCGATCCGAAGCAGCGTTACCAGGAAGACCCGGTGCGCATGCTGCGTGCCGTGCGTTTCGCCGCCAAGCTGAATTTCGGCATCGAAAAACATACTGTGCAGCCGATCCGCGAACTGGCGCCGATGCTGCGCGAGATCCCGTCGGCCCGCCTGTTCGAGGAAGTGCTCAAGCTGTTCCTCTCCGGCCATGGCGCAATCACGTTCGAGATGCTGGTCGATCTGCAGCTGTTTGCCCCGTTGTTCCCGGCCAGTGCCGACGCACTGGAGCACAACCCGGAATACACCCACACGCTGATCAGCGAAGCGCTGACCAACACCGACCTGCGCATCAAGCAGAACAAACCGGTAACCCCGGCGTTCCTGTTTGCCGCCCTGCTCTGGCCTGCCCTGCCGGCCCGCGTGTTGCGTCTGCAAGAGCGTGGCATGCCGCCGATTCCGGCGATGCAGGAAGGTGCGCACGAGCTGATCGCCGAACAGTGCCAGCGCATCGCCATTCCGAAGCGTTTCACCATGCCGATCCGCGAAATCTGGGACATGCAGGAACGCTTGCCACGCCGCAGCGGCAAACGCGCCGACCTGCTGCTGGACAATCCACGCTTCCGCGCCGGTTACGACTTCCTGCTGCTGCGTGAAAGCGCTGGCGAGCAGACTGAAGGTCTCGGCGAATGGTGGACGGATTATCAGGACGCCAACGACAGCGAACGTCGCGACATGATCCGCGACCTCAGCGGCAAGGGTGATGACGCCAGCGGCGCGCCACGTAAACGTCGTCGCAGCAGCGGTTCGAAGCGCAAGCGCGCCGGGGCCCCGAGCGCATCGGGCGAATAAGGCATGGAACGCATCTATATCGGCCTGGGCAGCAACCTCGCTGACCCGGCCGAACAATTGCGCAGCGCGCTCAACGCGCTGGGGCAGTTGCCGCAGACCACCCTCGCCGGCGTCTCGGCGTTCTATCAGAGCGATTCACTGCTGCCAGGGCAACCGCGTTACACCAACGCGGTCGCTGCCCTCGACAGTGACCTCGCGCCGCTGGACCTGCTCGATGCGCTGCAAGCCATCGAGAACGATCAGGGCCGCGAGCGACTGGAACGCTGGGGGCCGCGCACGCTGGATCTGGATATCCTGTTGTTCGGCGATCGCCTGATCGACGAGCCACGGCTGAAAGTCCCGCATTATCAGATTCAGGAAAGGGCGTTCGTTCTGTATCCGCTGGCCGAACTGGCTCCCGCAGACCTGCGCCTGGCCGATGGCCGCGCGCTGTCCGATCTGCTCGCCGCCTGCCCGTTCGTAGGCCTCGAACGCCTCGCGCACGCTTGAAACCACACCTCCTGTGGGAGCGGGGG
>JBGMOD010000067.1:0-13945 GCA_041424235.1 Hyphomicrobiales bacterium | reverse complement strand
ACCGCCGTGCACATCTGCTACGGCTACGGCATCAAGGCCAACACCGACTGGAAGGCGACGCTCGGCAATGAGTGGCGCCAATATGAGGATATCTTCCCGGCGATTGCCGCCAGCAGCATTCAGCAGGTCGCGATCGAATGCCGCAACTCGCGGGTGCCGCTCGACCTGCTGAAGCTCCTGCCCGGCAAGGTGGTGCAGGCCGGCGTCATCGATGTCGCCAGCGACACGGTGGAAACCGCCGAGGACGTCGCCGAGACCATCAAGGCCGTCATGGCGGTGGTGCCGAAGGACAAGATCGTGGCCACCACCAACTGCGGCATGGCGCCGATGCGCCGGGATATCGCGGAAGCCAAGCTGCGCGCACTCGGCGCCGGCGCGAAGCTGGCACGGGAGCGGTTCGGGTAGGGCTTAATTTTTCTCCACCGGTGTGCCCGCGTTCGCGGCCGATGACAGCCGTGGGGATGATGCGGCCGCCGGCATCGCACTCGGATGCAGCACTGGCCGGTAGCCTTCCCTCAATGCGCGGACGGTCGAGGGCGGCGTCAGCAGCAGGGCGTCGCCGGGACTATTTTCCACCGTCGTGTAGCCGGCGAACGACCATTTGAGCGGCCGGCCGCCGGCCATCAGGAAACTCTCTCCCCCGGACTGCACCATCGTGCCATCAGGCAAGGCTGACAATGCCGACGGCGGTGCGTGCAGCCGCCGCGTTCGTCCCGATAACCGTTCGTCGTGCAGCACCAGATCCATCTCGGCGGCACGTGGGCCGTCGACGCCCTGCCCTCGCGCCCACGCCACGCGAAACGCCTCGGCGTCATCGCGGCGGCAGAAAAAACAGGGGCGATGGCCCGCCGCCAACGCGGTGGCCTCGTCGAGGAAAAACAGCTCGGTCCAGCTTTGTGTCGCCATCACCTTGCGGCGGCGACCGCGGAATTCGCAGACACAGATCAGCCACGCCTTGGTGGTCCAGCGCCGGCCCAGCAGGGTTCGCCTCGCAGGATCGTGGATGATGCCGCGGTTGCCGGTGAACAGGCCGCGATGCGGCGTCGCGACAATATCGCCTGATGGAGTCACACGGTTCTGCAACGGCATGGGCACGATCCTCCAAAACGAGTACCGGCTTTGGATCAGATCATGCCCCGTCGCCAAAAAGCGGCAGCAGGATCGTGGCGGAGTGACGCGTTACGCCGCCCCGTCACGAATGGGCGGCTGGAACGACAGGCCGGTGTCCCAGGGAAAGAAGATCCAGGTGTCCTGCGACACCTCGGTGATGTAGCTGTCGACCAGCGGGCGGCCCATCGGCTTGGCATAGACGGTGGCGAAATGCGCCGCCGGCATCAGATCGCGCACCACGCGCGCGGTCTTGCCGGTGTCGACGAGGTCATCGACGATCAGGATGCCCTTGCCGGTGCCGCCGCCGATCTTGAGGATGTCCGGAGACACCGTTTTCAGGATCTTGATCGCGCCCTGGTCCTGGTGATTGTAGCTGGCAACTCCGACCGTATCGATCACGCGAACACCGAGCTCGCGGGCGACAACGGCGGCGGCGACCAGACCGCCACGGGTGATCGCCACAATGGCTTCGAACGGGCCGGCGTCATTCAGCCGCCAGGCCAGCGCACGGGAATCGCGGTGAAATTGATCCCACGACACCGGAAACATCTTTTCCGGGCGGGGCGAGGTTTCGTTGGTCACAGGGGTCATGATGCCTACCTATCGCGTCACGTTCAGCCCGGCCAGCATCGTTTTCACGGCGGCCATCGCCGCCTCGAGCTTGTCGGCATCCCGCGAGCGAACCACGATGTTGGTGTTGGGCTTGCTGTTCTCGTCCAGGAACGGGTAGCTGCCGATGCTGGTGTCGGGATGATCGGCGGCGATCGCCCGCAGCGGGCTGCCGATATCACCCTCGCGCGCGTTGGCGCGCACGGAATCCGACAGCATGCGGACCCCCGACTTCAGCTTGGGCGCGACGATGTCCATCATCGCCTGCATGATCGACGGCACGCCGGCCATGACGATCACATTGTCGATCTTGAAGCCCGGCGCCAGAATCGTCGCGCTCTGGATCAGTTCGGCGCCGTCCGGAATCCGCGCCATCCGCAGCCGCGCCTCGTTGAGCTCGGCGTCCGAGAACCGCTGCCGGAACCGCGCCACCACATCGGGATGATGGTCGATGCCGACGCCGAACGCCTTCGCGACGCTGTCGGCGGTGATGTCGTCATGGGTCGGACCGATGCCGCCGGTGGTGAACACATAGGTATAGCGGCCACGCAGGGCATTGAGCGCTTCGATGATAACGCCCTCGTCGTCGGAGACGACCCGGACCTCTTTCAGGTCGATACCGATATTGGTCAGGTATTCGGCGATATAACCGATGTTCTTGTCCTTGGTCCGGCCCGACAAAATCTCGTCGCCGATCACCAGGATGCCGGCGGTGACGATCTCGCTCATCGCACTGTACTCCTCGTCATTCCAAATCCTTACCCATCCCAGGCAGCGTGGCCAGCGCCTGCTGCCTGACGGATGAGCATTTCCACGCCTCTTTTTGGGGCATCCCGGGGAGCCGACCCCAACGAATTGCCCGCTCGCAGTGCATAACCTGCTGGCCCGCCCCTTGCTACCATCCGTTTAAGTCAGCATGCTCTAGCAATGCTCTGCGCATGCTTCGAGCATGCTCCGGTTGTGAGCCCGAAAGGCGGTCAGGACTTATGGCAGTTGCGTTCGACGAAATGAATGGGCCGGACGGTTCGCTCCGCCCCGCTTATGAGGCGCTCTCCGACTGGCTCAAGGGGATGCCCCCGGACGCCCTGGAATATCGCCGCCAGGAAGCGGAACTGCTGTTTCGCAGGATCGGCATCACCTTTGCGGTTTACGGCGAGCAGGATGCCCAGGAGCGGCTGATTCCGTTCGATGTGGTGCCCCGCATCCTGTCCGGCAAGGAATGGGCGCACCTCGAACGGGGACTGAAGCAGCGGGTCAAGGCGCTGAACATGTTCCTGCGCGATATCTACCATTCGCGCGACATCCTGCGGGCCAAGATCATTCCCGACGACCTGATCTTCCAGAATCCGGTCTTCCGGCCCGAAATGAACGGCCAGGACGTGCCGCACGACGTCTATGTGCATATCGCCGGGATCGATATCGTCCGCGTCGGTCCGGACGATTTCTATGTGCTGGAGGACAACGCCCGCACCCCCTCCGGGGTCTCCTACATGCTGGAGAACCGCGAGATCATGATGCGGCTGTTTCCGGACCTGTTTGCCCGCCACCGCGTGGCGCCGGTGGAAAACTATCCCGATGCGCTGCTGTCGGCGCTGCGCTCGGTTGCGCCGCACACTGCCGCCGCGGAACCCACCGTGGCGCTGCTGACCCCCGGCGTCTACAACTCAGCCTATTACGAGCACTCGTTCCTGGCCGACAAGCTCGGCGTCGAACTGGTCGAAGGCCGCGATCTCATCGTCAAGAGCGACGAGGTGTTCATGCGCACCACCGAGGGGCTCAAGCGCGTCGACGTCATTTACCGCCGGCTCGACGACGACTTCATCGACCCCCTCACCTTCCGGCCCGATTCGGTGCTCGGCGTCCCTGGCCTGATGTCGGCGTACAAGGCCGGCACCGTCACGCTCGCCAACGCCGTGGGCACCGGCATCGCCGACGACAAGGCGGTCTACAGCTACATGCCTGACGTAGTGAAATTCTACCTCGGCGAGGAGCCGATCCTGAAGAATGTGCCGACCTGGCGCTGCCGCGAGAAGGACGACCTCTCTCACGTGCTCGACCATCTCGAAGACCTCGTGGTCAAGGAAGTGCACGGCTCCGGCGGCTACGGCATGCTGATCGGCCCGGCCTCGACCAAAGCCCAGATCGAGGCCTTCCGCGCCAAGCTCATCCATGCCCCCGAGGGCTTCATCGCCCAGCCGACGCTGGCGCTGTCGACCTGCCCGACAGCCACCCAGTCGGGGCTGGCGCCGCGGCATGTCGATCTCCGGCCGTTCGTTCTCACCGGCCGCGACAATGTCAGCGTCGTGCCCGGCGGGCTGACTCGCGTAGCGCTGAAGGAGGGCTCGCTGGTGGTCAATTCGAGCCAGGGCGGCGGCACCAAGGACACGTGGATTCTAGATGAGTAAGACTTGATGAGTAAGATTTGGATACTGGACGAATAGACCTGGATACAGAACGAGCAGACGTCGATTTCCAACGAAGAGGAGCGTGCGCGACCCGAACCTCGAACCAAGTCACTTGAATTTCTCGCCAATCCATATCGCCACCGAACGAGCATCATTCCCGCATGTTGTCGCGCACCGCTGAAAACCTGTTCTGGCTGGCCCGCTATGTCGAGCGCGCCGAATATCTCGCACGCACGATCGAGGCGACGCTGCGCGCCACCGCGTTGCCAGCCGCCTATGTCGGCAAGACCAACGAATGGGAATCGGCGCTGCTCACCGCCGGCATCGGCGACGGCTTCTACAAGGTCCACGCCGAAGCGGACGAACGCAGTGTCGTCGATTATATCGCCTTCTCCTCGGAGAACCCATCGTCGATCCGCAATTGCATCGAAGCCGCGCGCTTGAACTCACGCTCGGTGCGCACCGCGCTGACCAGCGAGATGTGGGACACCATCAACGGCGCCTGGATCGAGCTGCAGGAGGTCTGGAGCGGCGGCGTGCGGTCACGGGAGGACCTCGCCAAGTTCCTCCGTTTCGTTCAGGAAACCTCGCTGCGGTTCGACGGCTCCGCCTATCGCACCATGCTGCGCAACGACGCCTACTGGTTCTCGCGGTTGGGCCTGCACCTGGAGCGAGCCGACAACACCGCGCGCATCCTCGACGTGAAATATCACATGCTGCTGCCCGAGAAGGAACACGTCGGCGGCCCGCTGGATTATTATCAATGGACCTCGATCCTGCGGTCGGTGTCAGCGCTCACCGCGTATCACTGGGTCTATCGCGAGACGCTCAAGCCCTGGCTGATCGCGGATCTCCTGATCCTGAACGAGACGCTGCCGCGCTCGCTGTCGAGCTGCTACAGCAACCTGGTGCGCAATCTCGACCAGATCGGCGTCGCCTACAGCCGCCAGGGCCCGGCGCAGCGGCATGCGCGCGGCATCCGCAACCGCCTCGAGCACAGTCACATAGATGACATCTTTCAGCACGGGCTGCATGAATTCATTCAGGAATCCATCTCGGACAACAACCGGCTTGGCGAAATCATCGCCAAGCAGTACCTGATATAGGATCCTTTACCTTACGAGCCGGAAGTCACGTCCCTGTCATGCGCCTGCGTATCGCCCACTCGACCACCTACCGTTACGAGCCGCCCGCCACCGGCGTGATCCAGATCATCCGCATGACGCCGCGCAGTTATGACGGGCAATACGTCGCCGATTGGCAGGTGTTCGTCTCCACCGACTCGCGGATGCAGATGCATCAGGACGCCTACGGCAACATCACCCATGTCCTGACCCACGGCGCGATCGCCGATCTCACCATCAACGTCGAGGGCCTGGTCGAGACCCACGATACCAGCGGTGTCCTGAAGGGAACCGACGAGCGCTTTCCGCCGGACTTTTTCCTACGCTCCACCGCACTGACCGAGGTCAGTGCCGAGATGCGGGCGTTCGCGCACGATCTGCGGCCGGTGTCCGACGACGATACGCTCGGCTTCCTGCATGGATTGCTGCTGCAGATCAACGAGCACATGACCTTCGATATCGATCCGACCAACGCGGGCACCACCGCCGCAGACGCCTTCGCGCTGCGACGCGGTGTCTGCCAGGACTATGCGCACATCTTCATCGCCTGCGCGCGGTCGGGCGGCGTGCCGGCCCGCTTCGTCTCCGGGCACTTCCTGCGCTCCGACGGCGTGGTGCAGCAGGACGCCGGCCACGCCTGGGCGGAGGCCTTCGTACCCAAGCTGGGCTGGGTCGGGTTCGACGCCGCCAACGCCATCTCCACCACCGACTCCCATGTCCGTGTCGCAATCGGCCTCGATTACCTCGGCGCCGCACCGGTGCGCGGCACCCGCTACGGCGGCGGCACGGAAACCTTGTCCGTCGCCGTCAACGTCAACCAGGCCGGGCGCCAGAGCCAATCCTGACAAGTGGGCTGCCTGCATAGTGGGATGCCCGAAGTGCGGGATCACGATCTTGCGGTGTGCGACGGTTGCCGCACGGCTTATCAGCGCGTAAAACTCCAGCCTTGAACTGAGGATGGGGCAATGACGTACTGCTGCGGAATTCTGGTGCGCGACGGGTTGGTGATGATCGCCGATACCCGCACCAATGCCGGCCTCGACAACATCTCGACCTTCCGCAAGCTGCATATCTTCAACCAGCCGGGCGACCGCATCATGGCCGTCGCCAGCGCCGGCAATCTTGCCATCAGCCAATCGGTGCTCTCGACCCTGACCGAAGGCGTCGAGAATCCCGACACCGGCGAAACCGAGACGCTGATGAACGCGCCCACCATGTTCCAGGCGGCACAGCGGATCGGCCGCGCGATCCGGCAGGTCCATGCGCTCGAAGGCACCGCGCTGCGTGCCGAGGATATCTCCTTCGACGTCTCATTCCTGTTCGGCGGCCAGATCAAGGGCTCGCGGATGCGGCTGTTCATGGTCTACAGCGCCGGCAATTTCATCGAGTGCACCACCGACACGCCCTACCTGCAGATCGGTGAGCACAAATACGGCAAGCCAGTGCTCGACCGCGCCATCGCCTATGATGTCGACCTCTACGACGCCCTCAAGGTCAGCCTGGTCTCGATGGACTCGACCATGCGCTCCAACCTCGGCGTCGGCATGCCGATCGACGTGCTGGTGGTGCGGCCGGACGTCTGCGATCCGGAACTGAACTACCGGATCGAGGCCGGCGAACCCTATTTCCACGACCTGCGCGCGCGCTGGTCGGCGGCGCTGCGCGCGGCGCACCAGAACATCCCGCGCCCGCCCTATGTCAACGCACCGTCAACCACTCCCCCCACCACAACAAAAACAGGATGAGGAAATGTCCCTGCAGAAAATCGCGGTCGTCACGGGCGCAGGTTCAGGCGTCGGACGGGCAACGTCGCTCGCGCTGATGAAGGCCGGCTACACGGTGGCGCTCGCCGGACGCCGCGCCGACAAGCTGGAAGAGACCGCCAAGCTCGGCGAAGCCTTCGGCAAGGGCCTGCCGGTGCCCACCGACATGACCGATCCCGGATCGATCGCAGCGCTGTTCGCCAAGGTGACCGACAGCTTCGGCCGGCTCGACCTCGTCTTCAACAATGCCGGCATCGGCGCACCGCCGGTCCCCTTCGAAGACGTCAGCGTCGCGCAGTGGAAGGCCGTGGTGGACACCAACCTCACCGCGCCGTTCCTGTGCACCCAGCACGCCTTCCGCATCATGAAGGACCAGACCCCGCGCGGCGGCCGCATCATCAACAACGGCTCGATCTCGGCGCACGCGCCGCGGCCGTTCTCGGCCGCCTACACCTCGACCAAGCACGCCATCACCGGCCTGACCAAGTCGACCTCGCTGGACGGCCGCGCCTACGACATCGCCTGCGGCCAGGTCGACATCGGCAATGCGGCCACCGACATGACCACGCGCATGGTCGACGGCGTGCTGCAGCCGGACGGCCGCAAGATCCCCGAGCCGCGCATGGACGTGGCGGCCGTCGCCAATGCGGTGGTTTACATGGCGAGCCTGCCGCTCGACGCCAACGTGCTGTTCATGACGGTGATGGCGACCAAGATGCCGTTCGTCGGCCGCGGCTAAATTGCCAAACGGTGACCTATCCCCGCAAAAACGGGGATAGGCATCGGTCCGGCAGCTCTCCCGGCAACAAAGACTTTTCAAACGCCACGTCTGCTGCTCTCATCCGCGAGCCTGGATGCGGGGCCAATCACTGATGCCACAGCTACAATCTGCGTTCGGAATCGTCGCATTGCTGGCGATTGCCTGGGCGTTTGGGGAAAACCGGCGCGCGGTCAGCGGCAGACAGGCCGCGATCGGGCTGGTGGTCACGTTCACCGCCGCCGCCGCCCTGCTCAAGCTGCCGCACATCGCCGCCGTGTTCGCCGCCATCAATGAGGCGGTCGGCACCATCGCGGCTGCGGCCCGCGCCGGAACCTCGTTCGTGTTCGGCTATGTCGGCGGTGGTCCCGCGCCGTTCGACGTCAAGATCCCCGGCGCCGACTTCATCCTGGCATTCCAGGCGCTGCCGGTGGTGCTGGTGATGAGCGTGCTGACCACGCTGCTGTTCTACTGGCGGGTGCTGCCGCCGATTGTGCGCGGCATGGCGTGGCTCTTGGAGCGCACGCTGGGCGTCGGCGGCGCGGTCGGGCTGTCAACAGCAGCGAACATCTTCCTCGGCATGGTCGAGGCGCCGCTGTTCATCCGCCCCTATCTGGGACAGCTCACCCGCAGCGAACTGTTCCTGGTGATGACCGGCGGCATGGCCGGCATCGCCGGCACTGTGCTCGTGCTCTACGCCACCCTGCTGGCACCGCTGATCCCGGACGCGGCCGCGCATTTCGTGATCGCCTCGGTGCTCGGCGCCCCTGCGGCCATCCTGGTCAGCCTGATCATGGTGCCGGAAACCGAGCCGCGCCGCACCGGCGGCAGTCTTGACGATCCCGGCCAAGTGGCCGGAAGCACCATGGACGCCATCGTCAAGGGCACCGCCGCCGGTCTCGAGCTGCTGCTCAACATCATCGCCATGCTGCTGGTGCTGGTGGCGCTGGTCTATCTGGTCAACGCCGTCCTGGCCTTGCTGCCGTCGATCGCGGGCGAGCCGATTTCGCTGCAGCGCGGGCTTGGCTTGCTGATGGCCCCGGTATGCTGGCTGCTGGGATTGCCGTGGGACCAGGCGCTCACCGCCGGACGGCTGATGGGGATCAAGACGGTGCTGAACGAACTGATCGCCTATGTCGAGTTCGCCAAGCTGCCGGCCGGCGCGCTCGATCCGCGGTCGCGGCTGATCATGCTCTACGCCATGTGCGGCTTCGCCAATTTCGGCAGCCTCGGCATCATGATTGGCGGGCTCGGCATCATGGCGCCGGAGCGGCGCGACGAGATCAATGCGCTGGGCCTGATGTCGATCGTGTCGGGAACCATTGTCACCTGCCTGATGGGTGCAATCGTCGGCGTGCTGACTTAGGTGATCGCGGGCCGATCTGCCTGCAGATTGTTTTGATGAACGACTGTGAATGCTTGCCTTGCGCGGGCAACGTCACCTAACCTGCATTGACGACCGCGCCGATCATCGCTTTGGGGTCTTGCAATGGCCACACACAGTCATGACGCACCGCCGGTGCTGGACATTCCCGGCGCGGATCCACAGCTTTACAACACAGACCTGGCGCCGGCTGCACCCGCTGGACGCACCTGGGGTGCCTTCGACATCTTCTCGATGTGGATGTCGGATGTGCACTCCGTCGGCGGTTACACGTTCGCCGCCAGTCTGTTCTTTCTCGGCCTCACCGGCTGGCAGGTGCTGCTGTCGATGCTGGTCGGCATTGTCGCGGTCTACCTGCTGATCAACCTGATCGGCCGGCCCTCGCTGAAATACGGCATCCCCTATCCCGTGGTGGCACGGATGTCGTTCGGCGTCATGGGCGCCAATCTCGCCGCCATCGTGCGCGGCGTGGTCGGCATCGTCTGGTACGGCGTGCAGACCTACTTCGCCTCCAAGGCGGTGCAGGTGCTGGTCCTCACCTTCGCGCCCGGCGCGGAAGCCCTGACCCATAACAGCATTGTCGGCCTCTCCACGCTCGGCTGGCTCAGTTTCCTGTTCATGTGGTTTTTCCAGCTGGTGATTTTCCTCAACGGCATGGAGACGATCCGCAAGTTCATCGATTTCTGCGGACCGGCCGTCTATGTCGTGATGTTCGCGCTGGCGCTCTGGATCCTGTCGCAAAGCGGATTGTCCAGCCTGTCGCTGCAACTGGGCAAACCGGCGGAGGGATCGATCCTCGCCCACATGGCCAATGCCGCCATGCTGATCGTCGCCTATTTCGCGGCCCTGCTGCTCAACTTCGGTGATTTCGCGCGGTTCGCCAGGGACGAACGCTCCATGAAGCTCGGCAACCTGCTCGGCCTGCCGCTGAACTTCCTGGTGTTCGCCATCATCACGGTGATCGTCACCGCGGGCTCGCTGAAGGTGTTCGGCGAGGCCATCATGGATCCAGTACACATCGTGGAGCGGATCGGCAATCCGTGGGTGGTCGCGCTGGGATCCATCACCTTCATCGTCGCCACCATGGGCATCAATATCGTCGCCAATTTCGTGTCACCCGCCTATGACATCGCCAATCTGAAACCGGACAAGATCAGTTTCCGGCTCGGCGGTCTCATTACCTCGATCCTGTCGGTGCTGGTGTGCCCGTGGCTGTTCGTCTCCAGCCCGCAGGCAATCACCATCTTTGTCAGCATCTTCGGCGCGGTGCTCGGGCCGATGTTCGGCATCATCATTTGCGACTACTACCTGGTGCGGCGGCAAACCGTGGTGATGGACGATCTCTACAGCATGTCGCCGAGCGGCAGCCTCTACTACCAGGGCGGCTGGAACACGCGGGCGCTGGCGACACTCGCCATCTCCGGCGCGGTCTCGATCGGGTTGGCGCTGAGCGGCGCCTACGGGTTGATCATCAATGTCGGCGACTGGGGCTGGCTGATCGGCGCCCTGCTCGGCGGTGGTCTCTACTACGGCCTGTCCGTCCGCACCACGCAGGCCGCGGCACTGGCCGGCGGAACGGTCAGCCGCTGATCCCCGAACGTTTCGGCTTTACGGCCGCTTCGGCGGCAGGTCGCACCACGGCAGCGGCATCTTCGACTGGTAGATCTGGTTCCAGTCGCAGATGTACTCCGGCCCGCTGACCTTGCTCATCATCTTGAACGGCTCGGGCTGGCTGCCGAAGAAGTGGACGAATGAGAGCACCAGCCCGATCAGATAGGCCCAGCGCATAGAGGCGACCTGCGGCAACGCATCGAGCAGCACCGCGCCTGCGATGATGATCAGCGGATCGGTGAAAATGAAGTATTCGGCTTTCAGGCCGCGACCGACACCCAGCGTGTCGACGCAAGCGGCCAGCCCCAGCAGCAGCGCCGCCTGCAGCGCGAGCTGACGTTTGCCCTGCAGCCACGCGTAGACGATGCCCGGCACGATCAGCCAGATCAGGAACACCGCCGGCCGCGCCGAGGTGAAGAGAAAGAAACTATAACGCGCCAGGACGTTCAAAAAATACGTCTTGAACACATACACGTCGTACCCGATGTCGCTGACACCCGTCGGCGACAGGCTGGCAAATCCCAGCATCTTCTCCAGCGGATTGACGACAGCGACCGCGTTGCCCGCAAAGAACTGCAAATCGAGCGCCAGCAGCCCGAGGGCCGCACCCGCGACGATGGCGAACATCGCCGTCAGGGTTTCCCGGGCGGAGACCTTGTAGAGGACGGCGAACACGATCATCGCCGCCCACGCATAGAGCAGCAGCGCACCCTGATAGATGCCGAAAGCACCGAACAGGAACGGATGCAGTTCGGCCGCCGCGGTGTTCAGGGGATCGATGCCGGCTGCGACGATCGGACTGGCGGCCCAGGCCAGCAGCGCGGCGGACAACATAGCTGCGAGTGCCGCAGCCCACGCCCATGGCGACGTGCGCCAGAACGCCACGCTGGTGCCGGTACGCTCGCCGAACGCCACGGCGAGCACCGGGAGCGCGGCGATCACCAGGATCACGTGCACCTTGTTCTCGAGCCCGAGCACACACAGCGCGGCGGCGATGGCCAGCAACAGCGGCCGCCAAGCGGTGCCACGCCGCGCCGCCATGATCAGGACGATGAGAGCGAAGGTCACCAGCGAGCCGGCAATCATTTCGCTGCGCAGGATGCGGGCATGCACGGCTACGCCGCCGGAACACGCGAACGCCAGGGTCGCCAGCAGCGCGATACGCCAGTCGCGCAGCATGCGCCGCATCAGCGCCGCGAAGACCAGGATGGAGGCCGAGGCCGTCATCAGCGCCACGAGGCGCCCGGCCCGCACGGCGTGCGTCATTGCCGCATCGAACGCGGCGACATGGCTGGCCGAGGGAATGTGCGACAGGGAATACGCATCGAGCAGGCCGGCCGCATGCAGAAACCTGAAGAAATACTGCACCGACAGGATGGTGAAGTACGAGGGATGATCGAAATATTCCTGCGGCAGGCCGTCGTTGAGAACGAGGGCGTTGTAGACGATCATCAGGTCCATATCGGCGTTGCGCCAGTAGATGGCGAAATAGCCGAACAGGAAAAAAGACGCGATGACGCCGGTGATGATGGCGGCAAGACCGCCGCGCCAGCCGAACCAGCTCAGCCGCTCCAGCGCACTGCGTCGTGTGGCGGCCGCAACAGCCGGCGCGACGATCCCGGCGCCCGCGGGCGCGATGATGGCTTGGTCCATGGGGTGATCCATGGGCCAAGGTCTATACGGAGGTCATTTGGTCAGTTCAACCGTCTCGAACTCCGCGGGCAGGATGATTTCCAGCAATTCGCAGTTGTCGGCATAATCGAGGATCATGTGCTTGATCCGCGGCGGCTGGGTCCAGCAACTGCCCTCGCGCATGGTGATCTCGCCTTCGCCGTCGAATTGCGCCCTGACCCAGCCTTTGAGCACATAGACCATCTGGAAGTCGACATCGTGATAGTGCAGCTTCGAGACTTCCGCCGGGTCGCAGGGCCCGATCAGCCGGATCACATGCGCCTGCGCCAATCCGTGCGACGCCGCCGCGATGCCGAGATCGCGGTATTGCGCATACGCGCGCAGGCCGGTGGCGAAATCCTCATCGCGATGATGACTGACCACGAAACGTTGCGGTGGCCGGCGTGTCGCCACGGGCGGTTTCGCCTTCGCGGGTTTGCGCACCGCCGCTTTGACCGCAGCCGTCTTGCGTGCCGTCGTCTTGTCTGCAGCAGGTTTGGCGAGCGCGGGACGACGCGGCGAACGCTTGGCGGACGATGATCTCGCCGCAGTCTTGCGGGTCACGGATTTTTTGGTCGCGGCAGTTCTTGCTCTCGCCATGGGTACCTCCCGTTTTTTATGACGGGAGATTAGCCACGGGCCGCTGCGGCGACAATGCAACTCGTGCCGCCGGACGTGCCCTTCAGTGCAACCGGAACACGCCGTCGACCGCCTTGATCTCGGCCGGCTTGATCAGCCGCGAATGCGCGACCGTGACCGAGAACAGCGGCCCTTCCAGCTTCTCCTGCCAGAACGCCAGAAAGTCCTTCAGGGCGGGAAAATTCGGGAACAGGTCGTAGTTCTGCCAGACGTAGCTTTGCAGTAGCCAGCGACGGTCCGGACGGCGATAAAGGATCTCTGCCGTCGTCAGCCCGTAACCCATGAGCTGTTTATTGAAGTCGCCTGAGACCGGGCTCTTGGAAACACTCCTGGAAACCATGCCACCCTCCATGCTTCGAGCGCGACCGGCGCTCCCATGAAATTTGACGCAGTACATTAACCCATCTCAAGCCCAAAAGTTGAATAAAGTGTTGATATTCAATGCATTAGCAGCAGGGCCGGATAATTGCTAACAACGTTGGGCGCCGCTCGGCCGTGACGCAGCGGATCCTGGCTTCGGGAAATGTTTGGCAGTCATCAACCCTGAGTGCCAGATTCTTTGCATGGCACCCTTGATCATATGCGTGGACCCGACTATGTCCGGTCCAGCCGCGGTAGCACTCAGGTGCCGCGACTGCCAACCGTTCGTAAAATTCAAAAATTCCAGAGGCTTAGGAGAAACGCGATGAAATTCCGTCCGCTTCACGATCGTGTCGTGGTCAAGCGCATCGACGCCGAGACCAAGACCACCGGCGGCATCATCATCCCCGACACTGCGAAGGAAAAGCCGTCTCAGGGCGAGATCGTCGCCGTGGGTCCGGGTGGCCGCGATGAAGCTGGCAAGCTGATCCCGATCGACCTCAAGGTCGGCG
>JBGMOD010000066.1:11496-14118 GCA_041424235.1 Hyphomicrobiales bacterium | reverse complement strand
CGTTCTGGATGCTGGCCGACAGCGGCGCCGCGGCGGAGATCGTGACCCCGGCGATTTCCTCGGTCACGGTCTGCGCATAGGGCTGGGTGAAGTCGGCGCTGAGATAGCCGATCCGGCCAGCGAACAGCGAGCCGGTGCCGATCTTCAGCGCCTGCTGGTTGGCGCCTTCCGCGTTGATCCAGCGCGGGTCGGGCCGGTCCGAAGCGTCGTCGACGTCGTAGGTGTCGTGGTGATCGTGCTCGGCCGCGCCCTTCACCGCCTGGATGTTGTCGAGCAGGTTGCGGAACGTGCTGGAGGGGAGGTTCGCCGTGGTGTTGCTGCCGGCGCCGACGCCGGTGAAGATCTTCTTGTAGTTGTAGGTGCCGGTCGGGTCGAGCAGCGGGCAGAGGTTGGCGAGATAGTTGGTCAGGATGTAGCTCGCGCCGGCGTCGTCGGAACGGTACACTACTTTGATCGGCAGGCGGGCGCTGGTGTAGGCGACCGGGGTCAGGGTGCCGTTGGTGTTGTCGTCATAGAAGTGCTGGAACTGCTGCACGCCGTTGGCGTCGAGGTAGGGGATCAGCGTGGTGGTGTCATGCCAGTCCGTCACAGTGGCGGAGAAGATCGCGCAGAGCTGCGCCGCCGAGAGCTGGATCGCGCCGCCGGCCTGGGTGTTCGGCGACAGCGCCGACTGGTTGGTCCAGTTCGCGCCGGTCACGGAATTCGCGGTGTTGACCGCGATCGTGATCGGGACTTCCAGTGCAGGGATCTGGATTGGCGCACCGACGGTCGCGGTGTTGAAGCTCGCGGCGGCGCTGGTGCCGGCGGCGATCAACAGGGTGTTCTGCCAGTTGGTGGTCGGCAGGAAGTTGCTGAACGCGACGGTGGTCAGGCTGGCGACGGGGCTCGCCAGCGGCGCGTCGCTCGCGGCGAAGTCGAGCCGCGGATACGGATAGCTGGAGAAGTTGGCGTTGGCCGTGTCGCGATAGGGCGGCTTGGCGGAAGGCTTGCGAACCAGCGCCGGTGCGGAGGCCGGGCTGCCGCGGAACAGCTGCTTCGCATCGTTGGCGATGTAGGCGCGCTGGCCGTTGCCGGAGCCCACCGCGGCGAACAGGCCTTCGATGGCGGTCGAGACCAGTGTGCAACTGGTCGGCAGCAGGTTCGGGCTCGGCGTGCCGGTGGAGAAGCCCGGCGAGAAGGTCTGGCCGTCATTGGCCACCGTGGTGCCGGCATAACAGTCGAAGATCTGCCGCAGCGCCAGCGAGGGCAGCGTGCTGCCGCCGCCGTAGATCCCGCTCGAGATCGTGGTCTGCGCCGCAGCCGGCTGCGCGCCGAGGATGGCGGCGGCCGACAGCACGACCAGCGAGGTCGTGCCCAGCAGGCGCCCGGCAAAGGATGTCGTTGTCATGTTTGATGTTCCCTGTTTCACGATGTGATGCGGCGCCGCGCGACCCGCCAATGACTATCGGGACCGGAAAAGGATCTTGTTCGATGCGATGAATGAACAGCGATGAAGAAGACCTTCGGGGAAGTCCGTCAAATCATGGGCAGCAAGACGCGCAGGGCAAACGGCCCCATGCGCCGTATCGACAACGACGCCAGTGCAGTGACTCACATCTCCTAGACAATTTGAATCGACGCGATGCGCAGCGGCTTTCGCCTTATTTTTACCGGCGCGCGAGCATTTCGATGCGCATGCATTTGCGCAAACGCCGTCGTCGCGTTGTCATGACGGCATTCTTTTTCTTGTCGTTGCCGGGCTTGTCCCGGCAACCTCGCTTAGGTGGGCAGTGCGTTTGCCACGCTGATTATAGACTCACTGCGCCCCTAAGCGAGGCCACCGGGACAAGCCCGGTGGCGACGAGGAAATTGTCGAAACACTTGTCCCAGCCATCCCGATCCGTCATCATCAACCCGCGATGCCCTACTACGTCTACATCCTCGCAAGCCGGCCAGGCGGCGCGCTCTATGTCGGCGTCACCAACGACCTCGTTCGTCGCGTCTATGAGCACCGCGAAGGCTTCGTTGCCGGGCACACGCGCACCTACGATATCAAGCAACTGGTCCATTTCGAAATCTTCGAAGCGATCCGCGATGCCCTTCAGCGCGAGAAGAACATCAAACACTGGCCGCGTGCCTACAAAACGCGCTTGATTGCCACGAGTAACGCGACGTGGCGTGATCTTTACGACGAGATTACGAGCTGACGCGTGTCGTATTCTCTTTTCCTTTGTCATGGCCGGGCTTTTTTCTTTGTCATGGCCGGACTTGTTCCGGCCATCCCGCTTAGGGACGCAGTGCGTTAGCTACTCTGATCACAGACTCACTGCGTCTCTAAGCGAGGTCACCGGAACAAGTCCGGTGACGACAATGTGGGAGTCGAAGCGCTTCCTGGAAAAAAGGTCAGGCACAAAAAAACCGGGCGCCTCGATTGAGGCGCCCGGGTCGTGGTGTTGAGGCAAGTCGTCGTCGGTGGCTTACAGCGCGCCGCCGGTGACGCCGGTGCATCCGCCGGCGGTTCCTGCGCCCGAGGCAGGGGCCGCGGCGATGCGGCCCGCGTTGGTGGCGCTGAGGTACTTCGCCCGGATGACGGTCGAGTAGCTGTCCGGCAGCAGGTTAAAGCCGTTGTTCTGAAGCACGGGT
>JBGMOD010000066.1:304-11486 GCA_041424235.1 Hyphomicrobiales bacterium | reverse complement strand
GTGCGACCTGGCGGCTGCTGATTAGGATGTTGTAGGCGAAGTACCAGTTCAGAAAGGCCCTAAGGTTGGTCACGCGACCGGTGTCCGCTGCGTTGCTGTAACAGCTGTAGAGATCGAGGAACGTAGCGCCGCTGAGTGGATAGGCGCCCGTGACGTTGGTGAGCGGCAGCACCGACAGGCCCGTCACATTCACGCCGCCTTGGAT
The DNA here is from genome assembly GCA_041424235.1 of Hyphomicrobiales bacterium. Classification (GTDB taxonomy): domain Bacteria; phylum Pseudomonadota; class Alphaproteobacteria; order Rhizobiales; family Xanthobacteraceae; genus Bradyrhizobium_A. Next base: position 11,281 of record JBGMOD010000066.1, on the reverse strand, counting down.
CACCTGGGTCGTAAAGGGGGGCGTGGTGGTGAAGGTGTTGTTGTAGATGTTGTAGTCGTTCCAGGTCCAGGTCGCCGCGGGCGTCTGGAGCCGGGTATCACCCCACGCGAGGCCGGCGCTGGCCGGTGTCGGCGAGATGAACGTCGGGCTTGTGGTCGTGATCGTGATGGGGATGCTGATACCCGCGCTGCGCTGCTGCTCATTTTGTAGGGCGGCTGAATACGGCGCATCAACATTGGCCAAGCCTGCCCCGGACACGGTCTGGGCGTACGGCTTGGTGAGGTTGGCGCCGACATATCCGATATAGCCCGCTTGCGCCGAGCCGGTTCCGATCGTCGCCGCCACTCCGCCGTCCCCTATGACGCGAACCCAGTTCCAGCCCACCGTCCACGGCCCGTCACCCCGGACGTTCTGGATATTGGTAACCAGGTTGCTGAAGCTGGTGCTTGGCAGGTTCGCGGCGCCGAAAATCGCGGTGTAGCCATAGCTGCCGTTGGGATGCATGAACGTCGGGGGATCGAGCAGCGGGCAGACCGCCTTCAGATAGTTAGTTAGCATGAAGTTGGTGCCGTCCTCGTCCAAGCGATACACTACGGTGATCGCCTTGGATGAGGCCGCGTAGGCGACGGGCGTGCCATGGCCGTTTCCGACGTTTGCATAGTTGAAATACACAGTTTGTTGTGTGCCGGTACTGTCGAGGTAGGGGATGATGGTCGTCGTATCGTTCCAGTCGGTCACCAGGCCCGAGAAGATTGCGCACATCTGGCCTTCGGTGAGCTGGATGGCGCCGCCGTTGACGACGCTGCCGCTGGAACTGATTTGCGACTGGACGTTGAACACCGTCGCGGGATCGCCGATGCCGACGTTGACTGCGATCGCAAGGTTGACCGCGAAGGCCGGGATCTGGATCGGCTGACCGTAGCTGGACGTGGTGTAGTTGGCGGTGCTGCTGCCGCTTGCAGTGAGCGTAAACGGCAGAGATGTCCAGTTGGTCGTCGGAGAGAAGCTGATCGATGACGTTGTCATGGCCGCGAGGGTTGCGGGCAGCGGCGCTTCCGACAGGCCGACGTCCACGCGCGGATACGGATAGGCGCCGAAGGTCGTGTTGAGGGTGTCGACGAATGGCGGTTGAACCGAAGGGAAGGGCCACCATTGTTGTATCGTGGTGGTCACGGTGATCGAAACCGGGGGAAATACCCTGCTGCCATACCATTGTTGCGGGTTGTTGGCGATGAAGCCGCGGACGCCATTACCGCCGCCGACACCGGCGTACATCCCTTGGACCGTCGATGTCACTGTGCAGGTGGTTGGCAACAGGCCCGGGGTCGGTGTCGTAGAATTGAAACTGGACGAGAACTGGACGCCGTCGGTCCAGGCTCCCGTGCCGACGGTGGCGCCGGTGTAGCAGTCGAAGATCTGCCGGAAGACCAGCGAGCCGAGCGTGCTGCCGCCAAAATAGATTGCATTGTTTGCCGCGGCGCTCGCGGGCGTGCCCGACGCTGCGAGGAAAGCCGCGGTCGCCAGCGCGAGCGTGGATGTCGTGTCCAGCAGGCGTCCGGTGAAGGATTGCATTTTCATGGTGAGGCCCCCGTTCGGTGATGGAATGCAGCGTTGCGAAATGTCGCCGGCGTAAAAGGCGACGGCTTGGCGCGTCGGTGTCGGCGCCAATGCGTTGTTCCCATCTTTCAAGACAATTTTGGCGAGTACGATGCGCAGCTGATTGTGCTGATTTTTGTAGCTGACCCGTTGGGGACAGCTTTTCCCGTAACGGACGGATTGCGTCTCTTTTGTCATGGCCGCGCTTGTCGCGGCCATCCCGCTTAGGGACGCAATGCGTTTGCTATCCTAACCGTTGCGCGCAATGCGTCCCTAAGCGAGGTCACCGGGACAAGCCTGGTGACGACAGAGGGAAAATCGTTCGTGCCGCCACAGCGTCGCCGTGACCAGTACCGGAAAAAAACCGGGCGCCTCGATCGAGGCGCCCGGGTCGTCTTGTCAGTTTAACGTCGGCGTTGGCTTACAGTGCACCGCCGGTGACGCCGGTGCATCCGCCAACGCCGGTGCCCGCCGCGGCGATGCGGCCCGCGTTGGTGGCGCTGAGGTATTTATTCCGGATGACGGTCGTGTAGCTGGCCGGCAGCGGGTTGAAGCCGTTGTTCTGGATCACGGCTGTGGCGAGGGCGTTGCTGGCGCCGAAGTACCAGCTCAGGAAGGCCCTGAGATTGGTCACGCGGCCGGAGTCCACCGCGACGCTGTAGCAGCTATAGAGATCCAGGAAGGTGGTGCCGCTGAGCGGATAGGCGCCCGTCACGTTGGTGAGCGGCAGCACCGACTGGCCGGACAGCGTGACGCCGCCTTGGACCACCGGGGTGGTGAAGGTGTTGTTGTAGATGTTGTAGTCGTTCCAGGTCCAGGTCGCCGCGGGCGTCTGGAGTCGGGTATCACCCCACGCGAGACCGGCAGCGGCCGGGGTCGGCGCGATGAAGGTCGGGCTTGTGGTCGTGGTCGTGGTCGGAATATTGGTGCCGGCGGCGCGCAGCTGCTCGTTCTGCAGCGACGCGGAGTAGGGCGCCTGGGTGTTGATGGCATAGGGCTTGACGAAATCGGCGCTGACATAGCCGATGCGGCCACCCTGGGTGGAGGTGACGCCAACAGCGGACTGGACCCCGCCGCTTCCGCTTGCACCAACCCAGGTTCCCGTGATGGCCGAGTTGTTGATGTTGGTGATCAGGTTGCTGAAGCTGGTGCTCGGCAGGTTCGAGGCGCCGAAGATCGCAGTGTAGCCATAGCTGCCGTTGGGATGCCCGGTGGTCGGGGGATCGATCAGCGGGCAGACCGCCTTCAGGTAGTTGGTCAGGATGAAGCTCGTGCCGCTGCCGTCCGAGCGGTACACCACGGTGATCGGCACGTTCGAGGTGGTATACTGCGCTGCTCCCAGGCCGTTGCCGACGTTGGTGTAGTAGAACGGCGCAGTTTGCTGAGTGCCGGTCTGGTCAAGATATGGAATGGTGGTCGTGCTGTTCCAGTTGGTCACCAGGCCCGAGAAGATCGCGCAGAGCTGTGCGCTCGAGAGTTGGACGGCGCCGCCGGGCACGATGCTGCCGCCGGACGTGATCTGCGAGTTGGGCGAAAACGTGCTGACGTTGACCGGGATCGCGACGTTGACCGAGAAGGCCGGGAGCTGGATCGGGGCGCCGTAGGTGGACGTGGTGGTGTAGTTGGCGGTGGCGCTGCCGCTGGCCGTCAGCGTGACCGGCAGAGACACCCAGTTGGTTGTCGCACCGGCGGCGGTTGTCGCGGTGAGGGTGAGCGCCGCGGTGGTCATGGCGGCGAGGGTTGCAGGCAGCGGCGAATCCGACAGGCCGGCGTCGACGCGCGGATATGGATAGGCGCCGAAGGTCGTGTTGAGGGTGTCGACGTACGGCGGCTGGGCGGAGGGGAAGCCCGGCTGCTGGTTGGTGGCGGTCAGGTTGATGGTGGTCGGAGGATTGATCGTGCCGCCGTACCACTGCTTTGGATCGTTGGCGATGTAGCCGCGCACGCCGTTGCCCGAGCCGACGCCGGCATACATGCCTTGCACCGTCGAGGTCACCGTGCAGGTGGTCGGCAGCAGGCCGGGGGTCGGCGTCGCCGAATTGAAGCTGGACGAGAACTGGAAGCCGTCGGTCCAGGCTCCGGTGCCGACGGTGGCGCCGGTGTAGCAGTTGAAGATCTGGCGGAAGGCTTCGGAGGCGAGCGTGCTGCCGCCGAAATAGAGGCCGTTGCTGGCCGCGGCATTCGCAGGCGTGACAGCCGACGATGCGAGCATTGCGAGCACCGAAACGGTGCCGAGCAGGTGTTTGGACGATTGCATTTTCATCTCACAGGTCCTGTGGGGTTTGTCGTCAGCGTCGCCATCGACATAACGCCGTCATCCCGTCGTCACGAGATCGCCAAGTAATTGTAAGAAGAGCGAATGTATTATTGCCATACTTCCGGAATCCCATGCGATGGGCTTGAGAAGAGTGCAAATATCTCGTGGTTCGGCAGGATGATGCCGCTGTCGATGATTGGCTAACGACTAATAGACAACTCGACATTCGGATTCGCGCAGAGATAATTTTTGAACTTCATCTAAAAAATTTCTTGGCAATACGATCGATGATGATCTAACAATCCCCGCAAGTCTGATCGGTCAAACGATGTGACCGTCGCGGGATGTCGTCTCAAACGGAGCCTCCCACATGGAAGACAATTCGGGCGGGCGCCTCGCGATACGCGTGGAGCATGGCGGCCATGCAATTCTGGCGCGGCCGATGCAGCAGTCCTTTGCCAATGGAAGCGGCGAGCTTCCCGCATCCAACGTGAAACGCGCGCAGGATCTGCATCAGCAAGGTATCGCGCATGCGCGGCAGGATCGCTGGCGCCAGGCGTTGCGTGCGTTCAACGACGCGGTGCGGCTGGCGCCGGACCAGCCGGCCTTTAATTACTGCAAGGGCGTGGCGCTGTGCCGGTTCGATCGTTTCGACGACGCGCGCGAGGCCTTCATGGCGGAACTGCGGGTGACGCCGACGCATGCGCCGGCGCTTACCGAGATCGGCACCTGTCTCGCCCGCACTGGGCGCACGCGCGACGGCATTCCCTATCTGCAAGAGGGCTTGCGGCTGATGCCCAACATGCCGCTTGCGCAATACAGCCTCGGCCTTGCGCTGCTGACCGAGAACCGCCGCAGCGAAGCCATCGATGCCCTCGACAAGGCGATTGCGCTGGACGGCGCCTATGTGGACGCCTATCGCACCCGCGGCCTTGCGCATGTGATGGACGGGCAGTTCGACAAGTCGGTGGAGGATCTTCGCGCCGCGTCCACCCTCGACAGCCAGAACTACAAGGCGATCATCGAGCTCGGCATGAATTTCGGCGCGGCGGAGCGCAACCAGCAGGCGGCGCGGTTGTTCGAGCTCGCCGCCGAGAGTGCGCCGAATGTCGCCTTGCCGCAGTACATGTACGGTCACTTCCTGATCAATCATCGCGCGTTCGAGCGCGGCCTCAGCTATATCGACCGCGCGCTGGCGCTCGATCCGCTGCAGGCCGAGCACCATGTCGGCCGCGGTTTCGGTTTCCTGGGGCAGGGCCGCGTCGAGGACGCCGTCGCCGCCTATCGGCGCGCGGGCGAGCTCGATCCCGCCAATGCCGGGATCGCCGGCACCCTGTTGTTTGCGCTCCAGCACAAGCCCGGTGTCACCCGCGACGAGCTGCTGCGCGAGCACAAGCGGTGGGCGACGCTCTATCGGCCGTTCGCCCCGATCGATCGGCTCGACTTCCCGAATGCGCCGGATCCGGCGCGCAAGCCGCGGCTCGGCCTGGTGTCGGCAGACCTGCATCGTCACGCGGTGGCGTTCCTGACCCTTCGCGCCTTCGAGGCGCTTGCCGATCTCGGCTACGAGATCGTTTGCTACAAGACCGACAGCAAGCGGCAGGACGACGATTTCAGCGAGCGTTACAAGGCGATCGCGGTGGCCTGGCACGATGTGTCCGGGATGGACGATCCGACACTGGGGCGGCAGATCCGCGAGGACCGTATCGACGTCCTGTTCGATCTTTCCGGCCACACCGCCGGCAACCGCCTGTCGCTGTTCGCCGGGCGCGCCGCGCCGATCCAGCTCGGTTGGGCCGGTTATGTCGGCACCGTCGGTCTCGACACTTATGATGGCCTGATCGCGGACCCGGTGGAAATCCCGCCGGAGCATGACGCGACCTATGTCGAACGTCCCGTCCGCCTGCCGGACTGCTATGTCTGCTATCACCCGCCGACCAATGCGCCGGAGGTGCCTGCGCTGCCGAGCCTGAACGGCGGCCGCTTCACCTTCGGCTGCTTCAATCGGCCCGCGAAGCTCAACACCGACGTCGGCAGGGCCTGGGCGCGCATTCTCGCGGAGGTGCCGGACTCGCGCATCCTGATGGTCTATGGCGGCCTTGGCGAGACCAGCACGCGCGAGGCGATCCACCGCGTGCTTGGTGAGGGCGGCGTGCCGGCCGAGCGCGTCGAGCTGGTGGGCGAGGGCGAGCAGATCAAGCTGCTGCAGGCTTACGGCGAGGTCGACCTCGCGCTCGATCCATTCCCTTATTCGGCCGGCGTCACCACGCTGGAGGCGATGTGGATGGGCGTGCCGACCGTGACCTTTGTCGGCGACACCTTCGCCGGCCGCCACTCGGCGGCGCATCTGACCGCGGCAGGACTGGGCAGCTTCTGTGCCCCCAGCGTCGACGATTACGTCGCCATGGCGGTCGACTGGACCCGCCGGCGCGATGAGCTCGCACAGCTGCGCGCCGGCCTGCGCGATCGCGTCGCCGCCTCGCCATTGTGCGATCCGCCGCGTTTCGCGAACAATCTCTCGCACGAACTGATGCGGCTGTGGACGGAGTGGTGCGCGGCGAAGGCGGCGGGCAACGCGGCTTAGCGCTGCTCGTAGGGCGGATTAGCCGAAGGCGTAATCCGCCGCTCGATGGCATCAAATAGCGGATTACGCTGCGCTAATCCGGCCTACATCGTTTCGTTGTCGTCACCGGGCTTGTCCCGGTGACCCCGCTTAGGGACGCAGTGCCTCCCTTGTCGGGATGGCCGGGACAAGCCCGGCCATGACAGAGAAAAAAGCGCATCGCTCTAACTCAAGAAGGACTCCGCACATGTCGAAAGCAGCGAGCGGCGAGGCGCAGGCGATGCAGGCGGGGCTTGCGATGCTCCAGGGGGCCTCCTCCGAGCAACGCACGGAATTCGTCCACAGCGTCGTCAATCGCGCCGTCACGCTGCTTCAAAGCGGCCAGCTTGACAGTGCCGATGTGCTGCTCGAGACCATGGAGCAGGACACCGCGGTGCGCCAGAAGGTGCTGCATTTGCGTGGCGTGATCGCGCTGTATCGTGGCGACGACGAGCGGGCGCTGGACCTGCTCGACGAGGCGATCCGGCTCGATCCCGCCGACGGCGAGGCCCACGCCAATCTCGGTGCGTTGCTGTTGAAGAACCACCAGTATCCGCAGGCGCTCGCCGCGTTTGCGGCGGCGCTGACGCTGCAGCCGGAGAATGTGCCGGCGCTGTTCGGCCTGGCCCAGGCGCTGACGAAGCAGGATCTGACCGGCTTCGCCCATGACGCGTTCCGCGATGTGCTGGCACGCGCGCCCGACTATGTCGATCCCGTGGTCGATTTCGCCGCCTTGCTCAACGACATGGGGCGGACGGACGAGGCGCTCGTACTGGTGCGTGATGCGCTGGTGCGGCATCCCGAGCACGCTAATCTCCACACCATGCTGTTCGTCTGCCTGTTCATCGGTGGCGACTGGCCGGCGGCGTGGCCGTCGTACGAGTGGCGGCTCAAGGACCCGGAGGTGAGCAAGCACCTGTTGCCGACCGATCGGCCGCGCTGGCAGGGCGAGGATCTCGCCGGCAAGACGATCTTGCTGCAGTACGAGCAGGGCTTCGGCGACATCCTCCAGTTCGTGCGTTATGCGCCGATGGTCAAGGCGCGCGGCGGCCGCGTGGTGCTGCGTGCTCCGCAACCCCTGATGTCCTTGATGCGAACCGTGGCTGGTGTCGATGACATCATCGACAACGAGACGAAAGCGCCGGCCTTCGACCTGCATGCGCCGCTGATGTCGCTGCCGCTGATCTTCGACACGCAAAACGACACAGTTCCTGCGACAGGTCCCTATATCGCGCCCGATCCGGATCGGGTCTTGCAGTGGCGCGAGCGGTTGGGTGCGCATTCCGGCATTTCCGTCGGCCTGGTTTGGCAGGGCAATCCGGCGCATCCCAACGACCGGCGCCGCTCGATGCGGCTGGATCAGTTGCGGCCGTTGCTCGACTGTCCGGGCGCCCGTTTTGTCAGCCTGCAGATCGGCTACGGCCAGCAGCAGGCGCAGGGGCTTGCGGGGCGCATCATCGATCCGGCCGCGGAGATCGACACGACATCGTTTGCCGATGTGGCTGGGATCATCGCCAATCTCGATCTTGTGATCACGATCGACAGTGCGATCGCGCACCTCGCCGGCGCCATGGGCAAACCGGTCTGGATCCTGCTCGCGGGCTGCAATGACTGGCGCTGGCTCAAGGGGCGCGACGACACGCCCTGGTATCCGCAGGCCCTGTTGTTCCGGCAGAGCGAGGCGGGCGACTGGGCCGGCGTGGTCGCGCGGGTGTGTACGGCGCTATGGTCGTTCGCCGGCGCCAGTGCAACGTCACCGGCGGCCAGGATCGTGGACCCGGTTACGGCCTCGGCCTTGCGGATGACGGCGGCGCCACGCGCCAGCGACCCCGTGCTTTGCGATGCGCTGTTTGTCGACGCGTGCCGGCATCACCGCGCAGGAGATCTCGATCGCGCGAGGAAGCTGTTAGAGAAAATTCTTTCCTTCGACCCCGGACATGTCAACACGCTGTGCAATCTCGGCGCGCTGGAACTCGACACCGGCCATGGCACGCGTGCGCTCGCGCTGGTGCAGGCCGCCGTCGAGCTGGCCCCCGACCTCGTTCCGGCCCGGATCGGATTGGCCGAGGCGCTGATCGAGATCAAGAAAACCGAACAGGCCCTTGCCCAATACCGCAAGGCGACCGAACTCGCGCCGACAAACGCCGGCGTTCATGCCGCCTACGCCAATGCGCTGCGCAAGCTCGGTGATGATGAGCAGGCGAGTGGCCTGCCTGCCGCTGCGGCGAAGCGCCTGATTCATCACCACTATCGCAAGGCGCTGGAGCTGGCGCCGCACAGCGACGCGATGCATGCGCAATATGCACTTGCATTGTGCGAGTTCGGCGATCTCGACAATGCCATGACCCATTTCCTGGCGGCGACCAAGATCAACCAGCAGCAATCGGCGGAATTCTACGAGGCACTGGGCCGCGCCTGCGCGGCGCGCGGCAACTCGCAGGGCGCGGAAATCAGCCTGAAACATGCACTTGCGCTCGATGCGCAGCGTGTGACGGCGCATTGCGCCCTGGGGGATCTTTATCTCGTGCTGAAACGCCCAAATGATGCGCAGGCGAGTTTTCACAGTGCGCTCGCCGTCGATCCGGCCAGCCCGGTGGCGCTGCGCGGGATCGAGCGGGCGTCGAACGCGGATCGTGCGGCTCTTGCCGAGACGGTTTGACATGCACGCGCTTGCGCAGGGCACAGATCGCATGCGACTGCAATCTCGCGCCGCATGCGCGGTTTGTGCAAACCAGACCTGTGCAAACCAGAGCCGTGGAAAGAAGATTTCCAAAAGCGGGACTTGCAGCAACAAAGCGTGTGAGAACCGGATCCGCGCAGGCGTATTTTGCAGCGGCGCGATGAGCCTATGCACTGGAAATCAAACATCTTTGCGTGTCGATGATGATGTGCGTCACCGATCGAGCACGCACGGCGATTTCATTGCTGTGTCATCAACCCTAGCTAGAAACGGCGAGGCTGAATTGAAGCGGCACAAGGCCGCAAGCTGGGGATGGGGTCCCTGCGATGAGCGACACCAATCGAACGGCGTTGCTCACGCTTCTCGTCGCAAGCTACGACGATCTCAAGCAGCGTTTGACGCGTCGTGCAGGATCTGCGGACGTCGCCGACGAAGTGTTGCAGGATACATTCCTGCGCTTGAACAACGCCACCGTCATTGGACCGGTGCGGGACCTGCACGCCTATCTGTTTCGCGTCGCGATGAGTGTCGCCAGCAACCGGCGTGTCGCGGAGCGCCGCCGTCTCACCGTCTCGGAAACCGATGCGCTGTTCGAACTGCCCGACGAGACGCCGGGGCCGGACCGGATCATCGAGGCGCGCTCGGAGATCGATGCGCTCAAACGGGTGATCGACGAATTGCCGAGCCGCCGCCGCGCCATCCTGATGGCGACCTTCGTGGACGAGGAGCCCTTGCGCCAGATCGCCGAGCGTTTCGGCATCAGCGTGCGCACCGTCCAGGTCGAGATCAAGCAGGCTCTGGCGCACTGCGCGGTGCGCCTCGACCGCGGCATGACCATGTCCGGTGCGGCGCCTCGTCGCCCGGGTCCCTTCGATCCGCGGGATCGCGACCGCCGCGCGCTGCCGCCGGCGAACGGATCCGTCGCGCGCCGATGGCCGCTCGGCGGCGGAACATGATGTGGTGATCTAGAGCATGATGAATTGAGGTTGAATCAACTCCGTCATCCTGAGGTGCGAGCCTTGCAGTGCAATTGCACTGCAGGGCGAGCCTCGAAGGACGACGGCCCGAGAGGCAGCGGCCGTCGTCCTTCGAGGGCCATTCTGCGAATGGCCACCTCAGGATGACGGAGTTGATTCAGCGTAAACTCATCTCGCTCCAGAACTAAAACGCCCGATTGGGGATGTCGAATGGAGTCGCTAGCCCTGCAGCGATCGTGTCGCGTAGTCGACCAGCCAGAGGGCCGGGCAGAGAAACGCTCCGAACGGCACGCGTGCAGTGCGTTCGATCGGCTGGCCGCGCAGCCGCGCCAGCAGCACGGCGATGAGGGCCGCGCTGGTCGCAAGCGCAAAGCAGATGGCCACGGCATCGAGCGGCAGCCACGCACCGATGGCAGCCGCCAGCTTGACGTCGCCAAGTCCGATGCCCTCGCGATGCCGCAGCCGCGCATAAGCCCAGCGCGCCAGCCAGAGCAGGGCGCCCACCAGCACCGCGCCACCAGCGGCCGCGGTCAGGCCGCGCCAGGGATCGAACGGATCGAGCAGGCTTGTCGCAACAAGCCCGCACAGCACGGCGCCGCCGGTGACGAGATCGGGCAGCAGGAAGCTGCGTGCATCGACATCGGCGCCGGCGATCATCAGGATGCCGAGCACGGTCGATGCGATCGCGTCCGGCCACGGCAGGGTTGCGGTGGCAATCGCTGCGACAATGATCGACCCGCAGAGCAGCACCCGACCATTCGGCCGCAGGAGCTCGCGTGTGGTGATGTCAGTGTTGGCATTTTCGTCGATCGGCATCAGCGTCTCACTCAGCCGTTCCCTCCCCCCTTGTGGGGGAGGGTCAGGG
>JBGMOD010000066.1:0-294 GCA_041424235.1 Hyphomicrobiales bacterium | reverse complement strand
CATGCGGATTGCGCATGGAGTGGTCGATCAGGAGATTTGGCAGGATTTCGTTCTGGCCATCGTTCCAACTGGCACGGGCGAAGATGCCGATCTCACTGGCTTGATTTCGCGAGTTGGTGCCGACCTCCGGCGGTTGCGGACATAGGTGAGGACGGCCGCTCCCCGCAAGCGGGGAGAGGGAGCCGAAACACTTCGGCCGAAGCCTATAAATTTCTCTGGTACCGACAGTGCCGCAGCGACACCTCGCCCCGCTTGCGGGGAGAGGTCGCCGCGCTCTTGCGCGGCGGGTGAGGG
>JBGMOD010000065.1:0-1968 GCA_041424235.1 Hyphomicrobiales bacterium | reverse complement strand
AGTCGTTGCCCAGGCCGCCGGCGAACTTCGACAGCAGCGCGTTTTCCTTGATCGACTCGTAGATGCCGTCCAGGTCGTCGGGCACGGTGGTCAGGTAGCAGCTGGACAGCTGCGAGCGCAGCGTGCCGGCGTTGAACAGCGTGGGCGTGCTCGACATGAAGTCGAACGACGACAGCACTTCGTAGAACTCGATGGCGCGCGCTTCGCGGTCGATTTCGTTCAGCGACAGGCCCATGGCCACGCGCATGAAGAAAGCCTGCGGCAGCTCGATGCGGGTCTTGCGCACGTGCAGGAAGTAGCGGTCGTACAGCGTCTGCAGGCCGAGGTAGTCGAACTGGTTGTCGCGCTCGGCCTTGAGAGCGGCGCCCAGGCGCGGCAGGTCGAACTGCAGAAGCTTCTCGTCGAGCAGGTCGTTGTCGACGCCCTTCTTGATGAATTGCGGGAAGTAGTCGACGTAAGCCTGCGAACGTTCCGCGGGCATCACTTCGCGGCCGATGATCTCCTTGAAGATCGTGTGCAGCAGCAGGCGCGCGGTGGCGAAGGTGTAGTCGGGGTCCTTCTCGATCAGCGTGCGGGCGGCCAGGATCGACGCCTTGTAGACCTCGTCGAGCGGCACGCCGTCGTACAGGTTGCGCATCGTCTCGGCGTGGATCGGCGCGGCCGTGATGCTGTCGCCCAAGCCTTCGCAGGCGGATTCGATCAGGCCCTTGAGCTCGTTCAGGTCGAGCGCCACGCGCTCGCCGTTGTCGAGCACGTGCAGCACCGGCGCGGCGGGCAGGTCCTGCTCGCCTTGCTTCGAACGCTCCTGGGTGCGGCGTTCGCGGTACAGCACGTAGGCACGTGCGATTTCATGGTGGCCGCCGCGCATCAGGCCGAGCTCGACCTGGTCCTGCACGTCTTCGATGTGGAAGGTGCCGCCGCCCGGACGCGAGCGCACCATGGCGCGGATCACGCCTTGCGTGAGCATGTCGACGGTCTCGCGCACGCTGGCCGAGGCCGCGCCCTGGGTGCCGTGCACGGCCAGAAAGGCCTTCATCATCGCGATGGCGATCTTGTTCGGCTCGAAGGGAACGACGGCGCCGTTGCGGCGGATGATCTGATAGTGCGCCAGGTTCTGGCCGGTGGGGGAGCCAGCAGTGTCTCGCTGCTGCTGCGGTGGCGTCGAGGGAACGGCACGCGGGGTCGATGGGGTGTTCAGGGCTGTTTGCATTCGCTTCCTCTCGGTTGGCAATTCTTGTTGGATGGCGACGCCTTGGCTGGGCGTCGCGCCGACATTGAGCGTCGGACGGAAGACACTATATCTAGGGTGTGAGGGGGCTACAACCCACTAGATGTAGCGTTTTCCTATGGATACAAACATTGCCGATATTTCTTTCGGCATAGGACACCGCCAGCGGTGCCGCATCAATACTGGCCTATGGTGGCGCAAGCCGCATGGGGCTTGGCTTGCGGGCCGATTTGGGCCTGCAGGGCGCATGGTTGCTGGATCTGGCGTTTGCAATTGTCGCATTGCTGCGCCGCAAGAACGGCGCATCACGGGACGCAACGCGATTGAAAAAATTAGCGCTGCACCACCTGAGCGGGAAACATTTGTGGACTCCACCCGAGCCGCGCGCGCAGCGAAGGCCAGTCGAAACCTTCACCGGGGTCTTGCTTGCGGCCCGGTGCGATGTGTTCGTGGCCGGCGATGTGCGCGATGGCGTAGTGCTGCGCGACGGCGGCGCAGAGGCTTGCGAGCGTCTCGTATTGCGCCTCCTCGAAATGCAGGCCTTCGAGGCCCTCGAGTTCGATGCAGATCGAGTCGTCGTTGCAGTTGCCGCGGCCGCGCCACGACGACACGCCGGCATGCCAGGCGCGGTCGTCGCAGCTCACGAACTGCCAGAGTTCGCCGTTGCGGCGCACGTAGAAATGCGAGGACACCTCGAGCCCGCGGATCGACTGGAAGTAAGGGTGCGCGTCCCAGTCGAG
>JBGMOD010000064.1:0-14414 GCA_041424235.1 Hyphomicrobiales bacterium | reverse complement strand
AGCTAAGCCCTTGATGCAGATTCTCTTTCTCGCGGCAGAAGATGTGTGAATTCGACAGCCCACAAGGGGGGAGGGAACGGCTCAGCGCGTCGACGAGGTAACGACGATCAACAAGGGCGGAGACGTGTGTATTTGCTGGGCAGGCGGAGCGCCGGATTTTCTTAACCACCGCGCTACGACCGCGTTTTTCCGTACGTCAAGTCGTGTACTTCGTCGCCAGACTAGGTATAAGCAAAAATCGGACCATTTTTACGGAACGGTTCTTGCCTCTATGGCGCTGACCCAGAGATTAGAGTTCCGCCAGACCCAGTCTCTGGTGATGACACCGCAGCTGATGCAGGCCATCAAGCTGCTGCAGCTGTCGAATCTCGACCTGGCCACGTTCGTCGAGGAGGAACTGGAACGCAATCCACTGCTGGATCGCGCCGCCGAGACCGGCGAGCCTGTGGAACCCCGGGAACCCGCCTTTGAAGCCTCCGGCGATGGCGGGGACTTTTCCGGCGGCGACGGCGCCGGGTTTGAGGGCGATGGCGGAGCCGGCGACGGATTCGAGCACTCCGGCGCGAACGGTGCCGATCCGGCGCCGGAGGACTGGCTCAGCCGCGACCTCGGCACCCGCTCCGAGATGGAGCAGACCTTCGATACCGGCCTCGACAACGTCTTCACCGAGGAGCCGGCGGAAGCGGCCGCGCGCGTTGCGCAGGATGCCGCGCCGACCGCCTACACCGAATGGGGCGGCGGCTCGTCCAACGACGACGACTACAATCTCGAAGCCTTTGTCGCCGCGGAAACCACGCTTGCCGGCCATCTCGCGGAGCAGCTTGCTGTCGCCTTCACGGCGCCGGCGCAGCGGATGATCGGGCAGTACCTGATCGATCTGGTGGACGAGGCCGGCTATCTCCCGCCCGATCTCGGCCAGGCCGGCGAACGGCTTGGCGCAGCGCAGCAGGAGGTCGAAGCCGTCGTCGCGGTGCTGCAGAAGTTCGATCCACCGGGCGTCTGTGCGCGCAACCTCAGCGAGTGCCTCGCGATCCAGCTGCGCGACCGCGATCGCTTCGATCCGGCGATGCAGGCGCTGGTCGAACATCTCGATGTGCTCGCCAAACGCGACTTCAACCAGCTGCGGAAAATCTGCGGCGTCGACGACGACGATCTCGTCGACATGATCGCGGAAATCCGCCGCCTCGATCCCAAGCCCGGGCTGCGATTCGGCACCACGCGGATGCAGACGGTGGTGCCGGATGTCTACGTGCGGCCGGGCCCGGACGGCGGCTGGCTGGTCGAACTCAACAGTGATACCCTTCCCAGGGTGCTGGTGAACCAGACCTATTACACCCAGTTGTCGAAGACGATCCGCAAGGCGGACGACAAGTCATACTTCTCCGATTGCCTGCAGAGCGCAACGTGGCTGGTGCGCGCGCTGGATCAGCGCGCCCGCACCATCCTCAAGGTTGCGACCGAGATCGTACGCCAGCAGGACGGGTTCTTTACCCACGGCGTCGCCCATCTTCGTCCGCTCAATCTCAAGGCCGTCGCGGACGCGATCCAGATGCATGAATCGACGGTGTCGCGCGTCACCGCCAACAAGTACATGGCGACAAATCGCGGCAGTTTCGAATTGAAGTACTTCTTCACCGCCTCGATCGCCGCCGCCGACGGCGGTGAAGCGCATTCGGCCGAAGCCGTTCGCCATCGCATCAAGATCTTGATCGATGCCGAAAGCCCGACGGCCATTCTGTCAGACGATACCATCGTGGAACAACTGCGTACCGATGGAATTGATATCGCCCGCAGGACCGTCGCGAAATACCGCGAAGCCATGCGGATTCCGTCGTCCGTCCAGCGACGGCGCGAAAAGCAGAGTGCGCTGAACATGACCTCCCGCTCCCGTGACACTGCAACCGCTTGACGGCGACGCCAACAGCCGGAATGCTACGAACCTGCGCGTCGTCCGATCGCACAGGAGCAGACTGCGCGCGGTGTCTGTCGAAATGCACTTGTGAGTGGACGTGCATTTGTGAGTGAAATGACTGCGAGCGAAATGACCTGCGAGGCACAACATGACGATCAGAGTCTCCGGCAAGAGCATCAGCGTCGGCGAAGCCCTTCGCGGCCGCGTCAGTGATCGCACCGAAGAGGTTTTGAGAAAATATTTCGACGGAAATTATTCAGGCCATATCACCTTCAGCAAGGATGGCTTCGGCTTCCGCACCGATTGTTCGCTGCACCTCGATTCCGGAATCACGCTCGAGGCGGATTCCGTCGCGTCGGATGCCTATGTCAGCGCCGATCAGGCGCTGGTGCTGATCGAGAAGCGCCTGCGTCGCTATAAAAGTCGTTTGAAGGACCGCTCCACCCGCAAGGCCCATGCCGCAGCCGCGGCGCTGTCCGAGTTCGATGCGCCGAGCTACGTGATCGAGGCGCCGGCGGACGGCGAGGACGAGGTCACGGCCTTCAACCCGGTGATCATCGCGGAATCGACGACGTCGCTCCGCGCGCTGTCGGTCAGCGAGGCGGTGATGGAACTCGATTTCACCGGGGCCCCGGTGCTGGTGTTCCAGCATGGGTCCAGCGGCCGGATCAATGTGATTTACCGCCGGGCGGATGGTAATGTGGGCTGGGTCGACCCCCCGGTGGTTAACCCTGAACCGGCCTAGAACGGCCATTGACGCCCCGCCGGACCGTCCCTATGGTCCGGCGCCTTTGCGGCCCCAGGCCACCTCTGCACCGGGATGCAGCCGTCTGGGAGACATACAGTTGCAACCTGCTGGTCCACTTTAACCTGGCAAAGCGTTAATCCTCGGAACGTCCCATGATGATCACTGATCTGGTCGCGCCCGAGGCGATTCTCCCGGCGTTGAAAGTCAACGGCAAGAAGCAGGCTCTGCAGGAACTCGCGGCGCGGGCCGCCGAGCTCACCGGCCAGAACGAGCGTGCGATCTTCGAAGTGCTGTTGCAGCGGGAGAAGCTCGGAACGACCGCCGTCGGCTACGGCGTCGCCATCCCGCACGGCAAATTGCCCAAGCTGGAAAAGTTGTTTGGTCTGTTCGCGCGGCTTGAGCGTCCGATCGATTTCGAGGCGATGGACGGCCAGCCGGTCGATCTGATGTTTCTGCTGCTGGCGCCGGAAGGCGCGGGTGCCGACCATCTGAAAGCGCTGGCGCGCATCGCGCGTTTGTTGCGGGATCAGGATATCGCGAAAAAGCTTCGGGCATCGAGCGATGCGCAGGCGCTTTATTCGGTGCTGGCGTTGCCCCCGGCAACGGCGGCCTAAGGCGCCGCCGTTCTCTCTTGCAATCTCATGCGCGGATGGGCTCGCGCATCATCTCGACAGGATCTGCAAGCCACTCGCGTCAGTCGCTCAGTGGACGCTGAGCGCTTCCAGCTCGTTGCTCCAGGCATTGGCGACCGCCGCTTCGCGGCTGTCGGTCAGCATGATCGGCGTGCCGTCGGCGGAATGCAGCGTGAAGAGCTTCAGGCCCGGCGCAATGTGAGGCGCTTCCGGAAACAGGTTCGGCACATCCTCGGAGCGGATTTGCTTGATGTATGCGATGTGGCCTTCGCCGATGGATGCGAGGGCTTCCGGCGAAACGTTCGCAGTGTCGGTAATGACATTCAACTCAGTCATGGTCCTCGACTCCTCTAGTTAAACAAGCGGTCGAGTCCGCTGTCGTTCCGTTATTATTCGTGCTCATTGATAGCTATTGTCTTAACGACCCGTTCAGGTTCCGGCCTGGCGAGGTCGACCGACAGCAGCCCGTTCTTCAGATCCGCACCCAGCACCCGCATCCCGTCCGCCAGCACGAAAGTGCGCTGGAACAGCCGCGCGGCGATGCCGCGATGGATGTACTGCCGAGTCTTGTCGTCCTGCTGGCGGCCCCTGATGACGAGCTGCTTTTCCTCAACAGTCACATCGAGTTGGTCGCGGGTAAACCCCGCCACCGCCAGCGTGATGCGCAGGCGCTCGGGCTCACCGTTTTCGCGGTCGAGCCGCTCGATGTTGTAGGGAGGATAGCCGTCGGCGCCTTTCACAACGCGATCGAGCGCACGCTCGATTTCGTCGAATCCCAAAAGGAACGGACTGGACAACGAAGGAACACGAGACATTCTGCAAAGTCCTCTCGAAGCGACTTTGACGAGGCCCAGGATTGGCACCCCTCCCGACCGGTGATTCTCACCGACCGGTGTCAATCATATGTGCATTGCAGAACCGGGTTCAAGAACCCCTAAACGTTGTTCACCGGGTTGAAATCATTACAAGATTGTGATTCGGCGGTCGCGTCCGCGGTAGCCGAGTGCCGCTCGGGAGGAGCGCCGTGCCGCGGAGCTATTCGCGGGGCGCGGAGAGGTTGCCGATCTCACCCTTCGAGCTGTGTGGCAATGAACAGCGTGGGGTCGGCGCAGAATTCGCGCAGGACCCGGAAATGATCGGTCGCCTCCAGGCTCGTCGGTTCCAGGCCATATTTCGTCAGTCTCAGCAGCGTGGCGCCGGGCATCGCCATCAGCATGGGCGAATGGGTGGCCATGATCACCTGGCTGCGCCCCGACGCCTGCATGCGGGCGAGCAGCTTCAGGAACTCAATTTGCCGGGTGGGCGACAGCGCCGATTCCGGCTCATCGAAGATGTAGATGCCCTGTGCTTCGCAGCGTTCCTCGAAAAAACGCAGGAAGCCCTCGCCATGGGAGTGGGACAGGAAGTCCGGCGGCATGCCTCCAGAATCGATCGCGGCTTCGTCGAGATAACGTGCCACGCTGAAGAAGGATTCCGCGCGAAAGAACCAGCCCTCGGTGATTTTCGGGAGCCACGCCGCCTTGAGCGCCGTCTCCAGTTCTCCGCCGCTGGCGTCGAGGGCGCGGGAGTGATCGACCGGCCGATAACCCTTGCCGCCTCCGGCTTCGTCATAGCCGGCAAGCTTGGCGATGCCTTCGAGCAAGGTCGATTTGCCGGTGCCGTTCTCTCCGATCAGAACGGTGATCGCGGCGTCGAATTGCAGTTCGAAGCCATCGGCGAAAAGCGGCAGACAGAACGGATAGCGCTGGCGATCAGCAATCCTGTCCACATCGAGGGTGATGCGCCGCAGATAGGGCGCCGGCAGGTTGATGGGTCGGCGCCGTGCCATCAGGGGATCGCGATCCGTCGGCGTCCATCCGCCGTGAACAGATGGAGCTTGCTGCGCGCCGCCACGACCCGCAATGTCTCGCCGGGTGCCGGCGCGGTCTGGCCAGGGATGCGGACGATGATGTCGGTGCTGGCGTCGGGCTTGCCGCCGGCGCGGATGCCGTAAATGAAAATCTCCGGCCCGACCAACTCCACTGCGTCCACGGTCAGGTCCAGCGCGATTCCGCCGGCCGGCGCGGCCTCGGAGGAGATCACAAAATCCTCGGGCCGGATGCCCAGGATCGCGGTGTTGCCCGCCGTTGCGTCGCCGGCCAGCGCCGTTGCCTCCGTCGCCGTCAGCGGCGACAGGTTCATCGGCGGCGCGCCGATGAAGGAGGCCACGAAGGTGGTTGCGGGAGCCTTGTAGATGTCGAGCGGGTTGCCGATCTGCTCGACCACGCCGCCGTTCATCACCACCAGGATGTCCGCCAGCGTCATCGCCTCGAGCTGGTCGTGGGTGACATAGATCGAGGTGGTCTTCAGCCGGCGCTGCAGCTTGCTGATTTCCACCCGCATGGCGATCCGCAGCTTGGCGTCGAGGTTCGACAGCGGCTCGTCGAACAGAAAGACCTTGGGCTGGCGCACGATGGCGCGCCCCATGGCGACGCGCTGGCGCTGGCCGCCGGACAGCTGCTTCGGCTTGCGCGCCAGCATCGGGCCGATCTCGAGGATCTGCGCGGCCTCGCGCACCCGGCTGTCGATCTCGGGCTTGGCCATGCCGCGGTTGCGCAGGCCGTAGGCCATGTTGTCGTAAACGCTCATGTGCGGATAGAGCGCGTAATTCTGGAACACCATCGCGATGTCGCGGTCCGCGGGCTCGATGGTGTTGACGACGCGCTCGCCGATGGCGATGTCTCCGCTGGAGATGGTCTCGAGCCCGGCCACCATCCGCAGCAGCGTGGACTTGCCGCAACCGGAGGGGCCGACCAGCACGCAGAACTGGCCGTCGCCGATCGCAAGGCTGACGCCCTTGATGGCGTCGACGCCGCCCGGATAGGTCTTTTTTACATCTCGCAGGACGACGGTCGCCATCACTTCCCCTGAATTGACTTGCCCTGAATTATTTCTCGGTCTCGACCAGGCCGCGCACGAACAGCTTCTGCATCAGCACCACCACGGCGACCGGCGGCAGCATCGCCAGCACGGCGGTCGCCATCACCAGCGGCCATTCGGTCAGCGCGTCCTGCGTGGTGATCATCTTGCGGATGCCGATCACCACGGTCTGCATGTCGTCGCGCGTGGTGATCAAAAGCGGCCACAGGAATTGATTCCAGCCATAGATGAACAGGATCACGAACAGCGCCGCGATGTTGGTGCGCGACAGCGGCAGCAGCGTATCCTTGAAAAACCGGAACGGACCCGCGCCGTCGATCCGCGAGGCCTCCAGCAGTTCATCCGGCACCGTCATGAAGAACTGCCGGAACAGCAGCGTGGCGGTGGCGGACGCGATCAGCGGCAGCGTCAGGCCGGAATAACTGTCGAGCAGCGAGAGGTCGGCGGCGATCTTGTAGGTGGGATAGATGCGGACTTCGACCGGCAGCATCAAGGTGATGAAGATCAGCCAGAATATCGTTTTGCGAAACGGAAACCGGAAATACACGATCGCATAGGCCGACAGGATCGAGATCACGATCTTGCCCAGCGCAATCGCCATCGCCATCACGAACGAATTCCACAGCATGTGGCCGACCGGCTCGCGGGTCGAGCCGGAGGTGCCGATGAAGATCGTGCGATAATAGTTGTCGATGAAATGGCCGCCTGGCAGCAGCGACATCTGGCCGTTGGCGATCGCCGCATTGTCCTGGGTCGACGCCACGAACGCGAGATAGACCGGAAACGCGACAATGACGATCCCGATCCACAGGATCAGGTGCGCCACCATTCCTCGGATGCCCTTTTTCTCGACCATCAGTACGTCACCTTGCGCTCGACATAACGGAACTGGATCGCCGTCAGCCCGATCACGATGAACATCAGGATCACCGATTGCGCCGCCGAGCTGCCGAGATTGCTGCCGAGCAGGCCGTCGAGATACACCTTGTAGACCAGGGTTTCGGTCGCCTTCGCCGGGCCGCCGCCGGTCATCGCGTCGATGATGCCGAAGGTGTCGAAGAAGGCGTAGACGATGTTGATGACGATGAGGAAAAACACCGTCGGCATCAGCAGCGGGAACGTCACGGTCCAGAACCGCCGCATCGGGCGCGCGCCGTCGATCGCCGCGGCTTCCATCACGCTTTTCGGGATCGCCTGCAGGCCCGCCAGGAAGAACAGGAAATTGTAGGAGATCTGCTTCCACGCCGCCGCCAGGATGATCAGCGTGGCGGCCTGGTTGCCGTTGAGCAGCGGATTCCAGTCGATGCCCATCGCCCGCAGGCCATGGGAAAACACGCCCAGCGCCGGGTGCAGCATGAACAGCCAGAGCACGCCGGCCACCGCGGGCGCCACCGCATAGGGCCAGATCAGCAGCGTGCGATAGATCGCGCCGCCGCGCAGCGGCTTGTCCGCCATCACCGCCAGCAACAATGCTGCCGAGAGCGAGGCGCCGGCGATGGCGGCGGAGAAAGCGAACGTCCGCAGGATGGCGTTGAGGTATTCCGGCTGGGTCAGGATGTCGGCGTAGTTCTCGAACGCGACAAAGCTGCTCGAGAGCCCGAACGCGTCCTGCAGCAGGAAGGATTGCCACACCGCCTGCGCCGCCGGCCAGTAGAAGAAGATCAGCACGACCGCGAGCTGCGGCACCAGCAGCAGATAGGGCAGCAGACGCGATTGAAAGACCGACTGCTTTTCCATGAACCTCTAAAATGAAATGCGATCAATGAATCGAGACGGCAGGCCGCATGAAGCGACCTGCCGTGATCGTATCAGCGCGACACGGTGCGTTCAAACTGGCGCAGCATCTGGTTGCCGCGCTGCACCGCGGTGTCCAGCGCTTCCTTGGCGGTCTTCTTGCCGGCCAGCGCCGACTCGATCTCCTCCGACCACACATCGCGCAGCTGCACCATGTTGCCGAGCCGCAGGCCGCGCGAATTCTCGGTCGGCTCCTTGTTGGTCAACTCCAGCAGCGGGGTCTCGAGATAGGGCGCATCCTTGTAGAAGCCGAGCTCCTTGGCCTTGGCGTAAGCCGCCTTGGTGATCGGCAGGTAGCCCGAGGCCTTGTGGATGGCGACCTGCCGGTCGGTGTCGGACAGGAAGGCGAGGAATTTGGCGACGCCCTTGTATTCCTCGGGCTTCTTGCCGCCCATCACCCACAGCGAAGCGCCGCCGATGATCGAGTTCTGCGGCGCGCCCGCGACGTCCGGATAATAGGGCATCGGCGCATTGGTCCAGTCGAACTTGGCGTTGGCGCGGACCTGGCCGAAGAAGCCGGACGAGGTCAGGAAGATCGGGCACTCGCCGGAGGTGAAGCGCCCCTCGGCATTGTTGGTGCGGCCGGAATAATCGTAGGTCTTGTCCTTCTGCAGCTCGATCAGGGTTTCGAGGTGCTTGATCTGCACCGGACCATTGAACTTCAGCTCGGTGTCGAAGCCGTCGAGGCCGTTGGCCTTGGTGGCGAGCGGCAGGTTGTGCCAGGCCGAGAGCTGCTCGAGATTGGCCCAGGTCACCCACGCCGTGGAGAAGCCGCAACTGGTGAAGCCGGCCGCATGCAGCTTCTTGGCGTCTTCGAACACCTCCGGCCAGGTTTTCGGGATCTCGGAGATGTTGGCCTTCTTCAGTGCGTCCTTGTTGATCCACATCACCATGGACGAGGAGTTGAACGGGAACGACAGCATGTCGCCCTTGGCGGTCGAGTAGTAGCCGGTGATCGCCGGCAGGTACGCCTTCGGATCGAACGGCTCGCCGGCCTCCTGCATCAGCTTGTAGACCGGCTTCACGGCACCCGTTGCCGCCATCATGGTGGCGGTGCCGACCTCGAACACCTGCAGGATATGCGGCGCGTTGTTGGCGCGGAACGCGGCGATGCCGGCGTTCATGGTGTCGGGATAGCTGCCCTTATAGGAGGGAACCACCTTGTAGTCGCTCTGCGAGGCGTTGAATTCGTCCGCGAGCTTGACCACCACATCATTGTTGGCGCCGGTCAGGGCATGCCACCACTGGATTTCGGTCACCGCGTGTGCCGGCGAAGCACCCATCGCGCCGAGCGCAACAAGCGCTGATGTCATCAAGCCAAAGCCGAGCTGGCGGACAGTCATCAAGATCTCCCTCAAACCATCGTCATCGTGGGAGGCGCGTTAGCTGCGCCGGACGACGTGCGTGTGACGCCGATGGTAAGGGCGGAAAGCCTTGGATGGAAAGCAGAAAGTGCGGTTAGGACGCCAGCGGCGGGACGAATTGCGGCGACGCGGCAAGATCGGTTGCGCGCTCGCGGTCGCTCAATGTAATCCGTCATCCTGAGGTGGCCGTGCGCAGCGCGGCCCTCGAAGGGCGACGGCCCCGGCCGTGCATCCTTCGAGGCTTGCTACGCTCGCACCTCAGGATGACGGAGTTGGTTCAACGTAAATTCATCGTGGATTGAATCAGCGCTTGCGCTCGGGGCCGCTGACCACGCCCTTGGCGACGAGGTCGTCGATCTCGCTCTTGGCGAAGCCGAACTCGGTCAGCACCTCTTCGGCGTGCTGGCTGAACTTCGGCGGCGTGCCGCGCAGCGAGGCCTTGCTGCGGTCGAACCGGATCGGCGAGGCCACGCCCTTGTACCAGTCCTTGGCGATGACATCGCCGCGGTGCGCGGTGTGCGCGTTCTCCAGCGCCTTGTCGATCGACTGCACGGGACCGGCGGGCAGCCCGGCCGACAGCAGCCGGTCGCACAGCGGTTCGGTGTCGTGCTGGCTGAACACCGATTCCAGCTCGACGCGCAGCTCGGCGCGGTTGATCACGCGGTCGCGGTTGCGCGCAAAGCGCGGATCGGTGCCGAGTTCGGGCTTGCCGATTTCCTTGCAGAGCTTGCGGAAGGTGCCGTCATTGCCGACGCCGGTGAAGATCTTGCCGTCGCGGGTGGCGAAGATCGCATAGGGCGACAGATTGGGATGTTCGTTGCCGGTCAGCGACGGCGGCTTGCCGTGCAGGAAGTAGTTGGCGGTGTGCGGATGCATGATGGCGAGGCCGGTCTCATACAGCGTGGTCTCCAGGAACTGGCCGAGGCCGGAGCGCTGCCGCTCCGCCAGCGCCATCAGGATGCCGACGGTGGCGAACAGCCCGGTGGAGATGTCGACCAGTGGCACGCCGATTCGCATCGGTCCGCTTTCCGGCGAACCGGTTGCGGCGATCATGCCGGTCATGGCCTGGATGATGGCGTCATAGCCGGGATTGCCGCCGCGCGGGCCGTCGCCGCCGAAGCCGGAAATCCGGCAGTGGATCAGGCGCGGAAATTTCGCGCGCAGCACGTCATTGCCGATGCCCCATTTGTCCAGTGTGCCCGGCTTGAAATTCTCGATCAGGACGTCGGCATCCCTGAGCATGGTCATCAGCACCTCGCGGCCGCCCGCAGAGGCGAGGTCGAGGCCGATCGAGCGCTTGTTGCGGTTGATGCCGATGAAATACGCCGCGTCGCCGTCGTGGAATGGAGGGCCCCATTCGCGGACTTCGTCGCCGGCCGGCGGCTCGACCTTGATGACGTCGGCGCCGTGGTCGGCGAGCACCTGGGTGCAATAGGGGCCGCCGAGCACGCGCGTCAGGTCGATCACGCGCAATCCCGTCATTGCACCGGCAGCAGCTTCCGAAGTCATGAGATCACCCTTCATCGAATGGATGTGGAACACGGCCAAGCCATATCGGCGGCGGCAGGCATGAGCCAGCCGCATTCCGTCATGGGGTGTTGCAAAAGTGGATACCGGTTCGACCGTGCGATCAAGCACGCGCAGATTGCGTCACCTTGGCGGGAATCGGGGACGGCCACCTTGGGCCGATCAGATTACAGAATTTCCGCGAGGGGAAATTGGTGGAGCCAGGCGGGATCGAACCGCCGACCTCTTGCATGCCATGCAAGCGCTCTCCCAGCTGAGCTATGGCCCCTAACCGTCGCGCTATCGGCAAATCAGCCGGCGCGCGGCGAACCCTGAACACAAATCAGGGACGATCTCAAGTCTCTTCGTCACCTCCGACGTCACCAATAATGTCGGTGACGTCCTCATCGCCTTCTTCTTCGTCGGCGATGAAGGTCGAATCATCGTCGTCGTCGTCGTCGAGGGTCTCGTCGATTTCGATGTCGTCTTCCGATTCCGGCACCGCCGCGGATACCTTGCCGGTATTCTCCTCGGCATCGGCTTCCTCGAGCGAGACGGTTTCCATCTCCGCCGCCTCCGGCGCCACATCCTCTGCGGCGGCGGTTGCGCGCGCGGCTTCGCCGCGGCCAGCGCGGGCCGGTGCGATCGGCGCAATCGGCACCACCTCGCCAGTATAGGGCGAGATCACGGGATTCTTATTCAAATCGTAGAACTTCTTGCCTGTCGTTGGACAGATACGCTTGGTTCCAAGCTCGGATTTGGCCACGTGCGGGAGTCCTGAAATGTCCTGAAAATCGGTGCTTCACTTGGCGAGTTGAGACGCCGCTGTCAATAGCGGGTTTCGGGCGAAGTCAAGGCATGACGCCGCTTCCCGCACATGATACGAGCCCCCGGCGATCGCTCACGAGGGACCGGTGGCCAATCCGGGACCACGACAAGGACCACGATCTTGACACATTCCGCCCAGCCCGCCAGCCCGCTGCAGGCCAGCGCCAGCGCCGCCCTCACCGGGCAGGTGCGCGTCCCCGGCGACAAGTCGATCTCCCACCGCGCCCTGATTCTCGGGGCCCTGTCGGTCGGTGAGACCCGCATTTCCGGGCTGCTGGAAGGCGAGGACGTCCTCAACACAGCCAAATCCATGCAGGCCCTGGGCGCCAGGGTGGAGCGCACCGGCGACACGGCCTGGTCGGTCCGCGGTGTCGGGGTCGGGGGATTTGCGCAGCCGGAGGCGCCGCTCGATTTCGGCAATTCGGGCACCGGATGCCGGCTGGTGATGGGGGCGGTCGCGGGCTGCCCGATCACGGCGACCTTCGACGGCGACGCCTCGCTGCGCGGCCGGCCGATGCGGCGGATTCTGGATCCGCTCGAACAGATGGGCGCGAAGGCGACCAGTTCGGCCGAGGGCGGCCGGCTGCCGATGACCCTGCAGGGCGCGCGCGATCCGCTGCCGATCCTGTACCGCACGCCGGTGGCGTCGGCCCAGATCAAGTCGGCGGTGCTGCTCGCAGGGCTCTCGGCGCCGGGCGTCACCACCGTGATCGAGACGGAAGCGAGCCGCGACCACACCGAACTGATGCTCCGGCATTTCGGTGCCGAGATCGTCAGCGAGCGCGAAGGCACGCACGGCCGCAAGATCGCGCTGCGGGGCCAGCCGGAATTGCGCGGCGCGCAGGTGGTGGTGCCGGCCGATCCGTCGTCGGCCGCGTTCCCGATCGTGGCGGCGCTGGTGGTCGAAGGCTCCGACATCGTGCTCAGCGATGTCATGACAAACCCCTTGCGCACAGGGCTTTTCACCACGCTGCGGGAGATGGGCGCGTTCATCGAGGAAAGCCATCAGCGCGGCGATGCCGGCGAGCCGATGGCGCAATTGCGCGTGCGTGGCTCGAAGCTGCGCGGCGTCACAGTGCCGCCGGAGCGCGCGCCGTCGATGATTGACGAATATCTCGTGCTGGCGGTGGCGGCGGCTTATGCGGAAGGCACCACCATCATGCGCGGGCTGCACGAACTGCGGGTCAAGGAATCCGACCGCCTCGAGGCGACAGCCGCGATGCTGCGCGTCAATGGTGTGAAGGTGGAGATTTCCGGCGACGATCTGATCGTCGAAGGCCGCGGCCACGTGCCGGGCGGCGGTCTGGTCGCCACCCATATGGATCATCGCATCGCGATGTCGGCGCTGGTGATGGGGCTCGCCGCCGACGCGCCGGTCAGGATCGACGATTCGACCTTCATCGCCACCAGCTTCCCGGACTTCGTTCCCATGATGCGGCGGCTCGGCGCGGAGATCGCATGATCATCGCCATCGACGGACCGGCCGCCTCGGGCAAGGGGACGCTCGGCAAGCGGCTCGCGGCGCATTACGGCTATCGCCACCTCGACACCGGGGTGATCTATCGCGCGGTCGCCAAGGTGTTGCTGGATGCCGGCACCGATCTGACCGACGAGGCGCGGGCGGTGGCTGCAGCCCAGGCGCTGGATCCGGAGACGTTCGGCGATCCGGCGCTGAAGAGCCAGGCGGTGGGGGGCGCCGCTTCGGTGGTGTCGGCGATCCCGGCGGTGCGTCAGGCGCTGGTCGATTTTCAGCGGCAGTTCGCCGCCGGCGCGCCCGGAGCGGTGCTGGACGGCCGCGACATTGGAACCGTGATCTGCCCCGATGCCGATGTGAAGATTTTCGTGGTGGCGGCCCCCGAGATCCGGGCTCGCCGGCGCGCCCTGGAGGCACAGGCGCGCGGGGAGCCGGCCGACGAAGCGCTGATCCTGGCCGACATCCTCAGCCGCGATGAACGCGACCGGAACCGGGCCGCAGCGCCTTTAAAACAAGCCTCCGATGCATACTTGCTGGATAATTCGCATTTGGATATAGAAGGCGGCGTCCGGGCCGCCATCGCAATTGTCGAGGCTGTCCGAGCGGGCCGGCCCAGGGTCTAAATAGCTTTTAAGCCCTTGCCGTCATTGGAGGAATGCCCGCTCCCGGTCTCTGGCCCGATTGGCCTCAGGTGCACTTCGCCTGAAAACCCGGACTGACTGAATAACCATCGCATCGTTCGTGCAGGCATTCTGCCGGCCCGTTTTTGCTGATCCTTCGCGCGAGGGCGCCCTCGTGGAAGGCTTGCAGGACGGTCGCCGGGGTTGCGGACCCCGGCCCTTCACGCGTGATGCGCCCTTAACCCCGAACTGCCGGCAAGACACCGCATCTGGAGAACAAATGGCTGCATCTACCGCTACCTCCTACAACCCGTCTCGTGACGATTTCGCCGCAATGCTCGACGAGAGCTTCGGCGGTGGCAACCTGCAGGAAAGCTCTGTCATCAAGGGCAAGGTCGTCGCCATCGAGAAGGACATGGCCGTCATCGACGTCGGCCTGAAGACCGAAGGCCGCGTGGCGCTTCGTGAATTCGCCGGCCCGGGCCGCGACAGCACCCTCAAGGTGGGTGACGAAGTCGAAGTGTTCCTCGACCGGATCGAAAACGCCCTCGGCGAAGCCGTGCTGTCGCGCGACAAGGCGCGCCGCGAAGAGAGCTGGGGCAAGCTCGAGAAGGCCT
>JBGMOD010000063.1:0-1995 GCA_041424235.1 Hyphomicrobiales bacterium | reverse complement strand
GTCCTGCGCCGCCATCGACAGCGTGCCGAGCTCGTCGAGGAACAGCGTGCCGCGGTGCGCCTCTTCGAACCGCCCTGCCCGCGCCTTGGTCGCACCGGTAAAGGCACCGGCTTCATGCCCGAACAGTTCCGCCTCGATCAGCGTCTCGGGCAGCGCCGCGCAATTCATGATGACGAGCGGCTGGTCCCAGCGCGGGCTCAGGCGATGCAGGCGCTCGGCGACCAGTTCCTTGCCGGTGCCGCGCTCGCCGATCACCAGCACCGGGCGATCGAGCGCCGCCGCGCGACTGGCGAGTTCTAGCGCGTCGAGAAATTCGCCCGACTGGCCGATGACGTGGGTTGTCCGCTCCATTCCCAAGGCTTGGTGTAATTTCCCAAGGCTTGGCAAGTGCGATTTTCGTTCATCTCCCAGAAAGGCGCGAAAATCCGCCATTTCTAAAACTGGCACGGTCCCTGCAGAGCTATTGGCATCGCCCCACCGGGCACCACAGTTTACGGTTCAGGAGACACACAATGGACAGCGAATATAAAGCAGGTACCTCCCTCCCCCAGATCCTGGTCGCGCTGGTCGCGACGGTTCTGATCGGTTCGGTCGCCTTGGTCGGCACCGTCGGCCCCGCCACTGCCGCCCCCACCCAGATCGCCGCCCAGCCCCACGGGTAAGGCGATGCCGGGGCCGGGCTTTCACCGCCCACCCCGGCAGTTCATTCTCGCAGCGAATACCCCCCAAAGGAGTAACATCATGGGCATCTTCAGCCGGACCCGCGACATCGTCGCCGCCAACTTCACCGATCTGCTCGACAAGGCCGAGGATCCCGCCAAGATGATCCGCATGATCATCCTCGAGATGGAGGAAACGCTGGTCGAGGTTCGCGCCTCCGCCGCCCGCACCATCGCTGATCAGAAAGAAATGCGCCGCCAGATCACGAAGCTCGAAACCGTCCAGGCCAACTGGATGGAAAAAGCCGAGCTGGCTATGTCGAAGGGCCGCGAGGACCTCGCCAAGGCGGCTCTCGTCGAAAAGCAGAAGGCCGGTGACCTTGCCGACCAGCTCAACGAGGAGATCACGCTGCTAGACGACGCACTCAAGGCGTCGGAGACCGATATCGGCAAGCTGCAGAACAAGCTGCGCGAGGCGCGCGCCCGCCAGAACAGCATCGTCGCCCGCCTCGAATCGGCCCACAACCGCGCGAAGATGCGCGAAATCTATGCCGGCCCGAAGATCGACGAAGCCTTTTCGCGCTTCGACCTGATGGAACGTCGGGTCGATTGGGCCGAAGGCCGCGCCGAAGCCGCCGGCATGGGCGCCGCGCCGAAGAGCCTCGAAGAGGAAATCTCCGAGCTGCGCTCGAACGACAAGGTCGAGGCCGAGCTGGCCGCACTGAAGGCGCGCACCGCGTCGAAGGAAGGCTGAGATCATGGAAGACATCCTCGTCCCCATCGGCGTCTGCGGCATGCTCTTCATCGGGCTGCCCTGGCTGATCTTCCACTATGTCACCGCTTGGAAGAAGAATGGCGGCCTGACCGTGGAGGACGAGCGTCTTCTCGACGATCTCCACGACATGGCGCGCAGGCTCGATGACCGGCTGGTCAGCCTGGAAAGGATCCTCAACGACGATCCTACCTTCCGGCCTCGCAGCAACGTGGAACGCACCGAAGACAGGAACTGGCGCCGCGAGGATTGATCGCAGGTCTCGCCAGACGACAGGAAGGGAAATTCGAAATGTCCGCACGCCGCACCAAATTCTATCTCGACAAACGCAACCGCAAATGGAGCGGCGTTTGTTCGGGCCTCGCCGACTATACCGGCGTCGATGTCACGCTCATCCGGGTAGGAGTCGTCCTGCTCGCCTTCATGACCTCGGGCTGGGGCATTCTCGCCTATTTCGTCACCGCCTGGGTCGCGAGCGACAAGCCGAGCGAGTTCGACAGCATGACCAAGGAAGACGCCAAGTTCTGGCAGACCGTCCGCGCGCGGCCCGGCAGCTCGGTGCGC